>CAZKAZ010000001.1:0-86779 GCA_964550765.1 uncultured bacterium
GGTCAAGGGACGCTCTTTGGTTCGCTCATTGGCGCACTCATTATTGGCGTGGTCAACAACGGCCTTGATTTGTTGGGTGTGTCGCCCTATTACCAGTTGGTGTTCAAAGGTGGCATCATCATCGCGGCGGTGCTGCTTGATTCGTTGCGGCGGCGTTAGGGCAGACAACATTTGCCTCAACCTTACCGAACGAGGCGTCAGAGCGGGTGTTACATCTATAGACTTCTTGCCAAAGTGTCAATCGAACCATGGAACAGCCCTTTGTCATCGTCAACAAGTTGATTTTTGCCAGAGGTCTTATACGTTTTTGCGCTCGAGCTACGGCTGCGCTGGTGTTGAAAGCGCTGGCAATGGGTTCGCAAGCACGTTAGAATAGGGTGTCTAGTTAAAGTTCAACTGCTACACGTGCTTCGTGTGCGTGATGTCAACTGAGCACCAAGGAGTGCTGAGGAGGTGGTAGCTCGAGGTGGCACGGTGCCGCCTATTCGTAACGTTATACATTGTTGGTTTATCGTTGTTGGTTTGTCGGTTTTTCGCTCACTCAATACGCTTGAAGAAGCAATCTAGAAAGGATTGACATGAAACGTTTATTAATGGTTTGCCTACTCGTTTTTGGCCTCTTTGCGAGCGCCCAAGATGAACCCATCCGCATTGGGGCAGCCGTGTACGGCTTGCAAGCGGAATATATGCAACTGTGGACGACAGCGCTCGAGCGTCACCCTGCGGTTGAAAGTGGCATGGTGGACTTGACCGTGTTCGATGGCCGCTACGACGCCTCGGTGCAGTTCGGTCAGTTTGAAACCATGGTCTCCCAAGGGTTTGATGGCATCATCTTCGTGCCCATCGACATTGAAGCAGGTGCTGCCGCCGTGGATGTGGCCGTGGCCGCAGGCATTCCCGTGGTTGGCTCAAACACCCGCGTGAACAGTGATGCGTTGGCTTCATATGTGGGTTCAAATGACGTGCTCGCAGGCCAGTTGCAAGCCGAAGGTGTCATCGAACTGATGGGTGGTTCTGGCAACGTGGTCATTTTGGAAGGCCCACTGGGTCAATCTGCTCAAATCGAGCGCCGCGAAGGTAACTTAGCCGCCATCGAAGCCGCTGAAGGCATCAACATCTTGGAGATGCAAACCGCCAACTGGTCACGCGCCGAATCCCTGTCGCGCATGGAAAACTGGTTGGTTGCCCACGGTGGTGAAATCGACGGCGTCATCGGTCAAAACGATGAAATGGCGCTCGGTGCCATCCAAGCGTTGCAAGCACGCGGCATGGATCCTAGCAACATGCCCGTATCTGGTATTGACGGCATCAGCGACGCTTTGCTCGCCGTGCAAGACGGCACCTTGAACTTCAGCCTCTTGCAAGACGCCCGCGGTCAAGCGGAAGGCTCACTAGACGTGCTCTTACGTGAAATCATCGGTGAAGACTACGAACCGATGGGGCAACTGTGGACGCAATACGAAGAACTTGACTGGGCTGACGGTCAAGAAGACGTTTATAACGTGCCGTGGACGTTTATTACTACTGAAAACGTAGAAGCTTTGCTCGAGGAACGCGAAGCACTCACCCGCCGTTAGGGGACTGGGGTCATCACCGTGTGCAGTGCTGAAAGGTACTGCACACGTATTTTGTTGGGTTTTATTGTCTTGTATGGCAGTGCTCAAGGTAATCAATACGCCGACATGGCAAAAATACCCCTTCAGTCGGTTAGATTTGCGTCAAGGTGTATGAGTTCACTTGACGATGGCTATAATCTCGGTAGAAGACGCACTCAACCAACACGAAACACCCCGTTAGGTTTTGACGATACGACGCTCATTAGTTGCCAAAAAAACTGTTTCTAAAGCAAATCTGCATATTTTAATTTGTCGATAAACAATACTCTCAGTAAACCTGATAGCACAAACATCAAAAAATACTTTGTCAAAATACTCGAGAAACACCTTTACCATTCTTGCAAGTTGAAAGGACGACCCCGTGGCAGACTCGCTGCTTGAAATGCACAACGTCAGCAAGCGCTTTTTTGGCGTGCCCGCGCTCGAGAACGTCTCCGTGACCATCCACCCCGGTACCGTGCACGCGTTGTTGGGAGAAAACGGCGCAGGCAAGTCGACCTTGATGAACATCTTGGTGGGTATCCACAGCCGCGATGGCGGCGAGATTTTTTTGCGGGGGCAACCTGTCAACTTTACCCGCCCCGAACAAGCCCTTGCTGCAGGCATTTCCATCATCCAACAAGAACTGAGCCATGTGCCGGACATGACGGTAGCAGAAAATATCTTTTTGGGACGCGAACCCACCAAAGCGGGTTTTTTGGTTGATTATCAGACGCTTAATAAGCAAGCGGGCGCAGTATTAAAGCGTCTCAATCTCAACCTTGACCCCAAACGGCAAATGAAAACTTTGAGCCTAGCCGAAATTCAACTGGTCGAAGTAGCCAAAGCCATTTCTTACAATTCTGACATCATCATCATGGACGAACCTACCTCGGCGATTGGCGACAAAGAAATCGAGATTTTGCTAGATGTGATTCGCGTGCTTAAACGTGAAGGCAAGGGGATCATCTACATCTCGCACAAATTTGGGGAAATTTTTGACATCGCCGACGAAGCCACCGTCTTGCGCGATGGCAAGTTAATTGGTACGCGAGCCGTGAGTGATACCAGCCAAGACGAACTAGTGCAGCTTATGACCGGGAAAGCTGTGCAAGCCTATCCCAAAGACAACATTCCTCAAGAAGAGGTGTTGCTCGAGGTACGCAACCTTACCTACAAACCCTACATTCAAGACCTCAACTTGACCTTACACAAAGGTGAGATTTTGGGGGTGTTTGGGTTAATGGGGGCAGGCAAGTCGGAGTTGCTAGCTGCCCTGTTTGGACGGGTGCGGGTTTCAGGAGAAGTGTGGCTCGAGGGCAGTCAGATTCACTACCGCAGCCCCGCCGAAGCTATGGACAAAGGGTTTGCCCTCGTTACCGAAGACCGCAAGCAAAGCGGGTTGATGTTGCCCCTATCGGTGCGCGATAACGTCACCATTGCGTCACTACCTAACCTAAATCGGGGTGGCATCGTGCAAGGGCAAGCGGTCAAAGAAAAAGTGGCTACGGTGACTCGAGATTTAGACGTGCGCATGGCTTCAGCAGGGCAAGAAGTACGCTATTTGAGCGGCGGCAACCAACAAAAAGTCATCCTCGCCCGTTGGCTACTGACCGAACCGCGTATTTTGCTACTCGATGAACCCACACGGGGCGTAGACATTGGTGCTAAGAGCGAAATCTACCGTTTTATGTCGTCGTTTGTCAGTAGCGGCAAAGGGGTCATCTTGGTATCTTCGGAACTGCCCGAAGTGCTGGGCATGAGTGACCGCATTTTGGTAATGAAAAACGGGCAGATTACTGCGGATATTGCTCGAGCAGACGCCAGCCAAGAACGCCTCATGCAACACGCCGCCTAAGGATTGGAAGACGACTGTGCACGATTCCACGACAGACAAAGCAAAAGACATCGTCATTGGCATCGACTCGAGCACCACCGCCACCAAAGCCATCGCCTGGGACAATACCGGGACGCCGCTCGCTGAAGGCCGTAGTCCTTTGGGCTTGCAAAACCCCCGTCCGGATTGGCTCGAGCAAAACCCTGCCGACTGGTGGACGTCCACGTGTGAGGCATTAAATCAACTGTGGGACAAAGTAGACGCAAGCAGGGTGGCGGCTATTGCCATTGCTAATCAACGTGAGACGGTTGCTCCCCTAGATGCTGCAGGTAATCCCGTCCGTCCGGCGATTCTTTGGCTTGATGGACGCTGTTTTGATGAAGTGGGCTGGATGCATGAGCAACTTGGCGAGCATTTGCACCAGTCAACGGGTCGTCCGCCGGACATGACCACAGCGGTGTACAGCATCGCGTGGATGATGCGCAACGAACCTGAACTGTACAAAAAAACGGCGCGTTTCGTAGAAGTGCATGGCTACTTGGTCGAAAAACTGACTGGAAATGCTAAGACCAGTTGGGCTAGTGCCGATCCGCTGGGCGTGTTTGATATTCGCGAGCATGTTTATGACGCGAAGATTCTCGAGTTTCTTAACCTCACCCCTGAGCACTTTTTTCCGGCAGAAGCTACCACCTCACCCCTAGGAATAGTCACGGCAGAAGCTGCTGCGGCTACGGGTTTACCAGCAGGTACTTTGGTGGCTGCAGGGGGCGGTGACGGGCAAGCCGCTGGTTTGGGACTCAACGCGACTTTTGCTGAGCGTGCCTATCTCAACTTGGGAACGGCAGTGGTGTCGGGGATTTACAGCCCTACTGCTGCCATTAGTCAAGCTTGTCGTACGTTGGTTGCGTGCGGTGAAGAAGGTTATATCTTGGAGACCTGCTTGCGTTCAGGGACGTATTTGGTGAGCTGGTTTACAGAGACGTTTTTGGAGGCAGGGAAACCTGTTGACTGGCAAGGGTTGGAACAAGCCGCTCGAGCTGTCCCCATCGGCAGTGAAGGTTTGCTATTGTTACCGCACTGGTCAGGGAGTATGACGCCGCACTGGGACGTGCTAGCCAAAGGTGCGATGGTGGGGCTTAGTAGCGCCCACAAAAAACCGCAGATTTATCGGGCGGTGCTCGAGGGCATTGCCCTAGAACAAGCCACCATGACCGCCGACGTAGAGCAACTCAGTGGCGTGCCCCTCTCAGAAATTGTGCTCACAGGGGGCGGTGCCAACAACCGCTTATGGTGTCAGATTCTCGCTGATGTGCTTGCCAAACCCATCTACCTCAGCCGCACTACCGAAGCTAGCAACTTGGGTGCCGCTATCGCTGCTGCTGTGGCCGCAGGTTGGTACGACGACACCCGTACGGCAGCACGCGCCATGACCGCGTTGGGTGAGGTGTTCACGCCAGATGCTACTGCACAAGCACGTTATCAGGACTTGCAGACCATTTATCAGCAGATGTACGCCAGCGTGCGCGAAGTGAATCACCAACTGGCAGCTTTTCGACGATAAATGACGCTGGTAGTGCTGTCAGTTATGCTTGCTTGACAGGCATGTCTTGTACGGTGCTGAAAGTATGAATGTTTTTCGAAAAATAACAGTGTAAGTAAAAAATCTCTTTTATTTATGTGATGATATTGCGTGGTGTATCTGTGAGTCATATCAACTGCTCACTTTGTACGTAGTGTACAAATGGAATTTGTGTCACATGAGATAGATGAACGTTTTGCTATGTTAGATGAGTAGTAAGTATGTGAAAAGGAGGTGTAATGGGGATATTAGCCGCGTTAGTGGTTATCCTAATGGTGTTCTCCTACATACTCGACGACAAACTCAGAGTCTTCTATTTCGTGCTGTCGGTGCTTGTTTTGTTTTACCTCGCAGACCTTCGAATCGACTCGCTAAGGTTATCTTCCAAAAAAGACATCAAGATTTTTTTCACGCTCAGCCTGATACTAACGAGCATCCTTTCCGTTAAATTTGCCGACCTTTTTGCTGTTTTTCAGCTTCTATCCGTGGTGCAAGCCTACATTTTACGGCTGCTCTTCATAAGGCAGCGCCGTGAAGATTTGTTTCGTCTGCGTTACAAAATTAGCCGGCAAACGACGAAACTTAAAGCCACCACTTCACATGTAACGTATAGCAAAGCCAAAATAATCCAAAGCCTGTTTTTTGATTTGTTCGTGCTCGAGGAAACCAACCGAGTGACGTGCGATGTTGTCCTAGACATTCACAAAAGTGCTGACTGCTTCCTTGTTGACGTAGAAAATTACTTGCAACATCCGGCTGCATTCATTCAAAAAGACCCCTACATCGAAAGAAAATTTGCAGCCAAGCTCGAGTGCCTCAATCAATACCTGCAATATCACCTCGAGCAGTCTTATCAGCAGCACTTTCATCCCGTGCAGCAGCCAACATCGCAGTGGTAATGACATAGTAGACACACCACGCTGAATACGCGTTTGGCGTGGTGATATATTGTCTCGAGTCATCTTATCGCTTACGCTCAACATGTCCTGCTGCAATAAGGTTTGATTAAAGCCTTCACCCTCGGTGTTGCGGATTGTATCAAGGCGCTTTTTGGTGGTGTCAGCCTTACAAAACTGATATTTCTACGCCTTAACTTTCAGGGTTAAACGCGTGACCGTAACTGGTTGGCGAGGTCATATATTGCCGCAAGTGCCCAAAAGTCTACATGCCTTGGTAAATTGCCTTTGTGGTGGCGTATAGGATAGGCTTGTGTGATGTTGAGCCAGCTGTTGACTTAGTTATTGACCTAATCCTAGCCGTTGACCTAGTGATTGACCGGGTGGTTGACAGGGTTGCTGTGATGTTGCTGAGCGTGATGCTACTAGCGGTAATCTTGTGGATGGTGGTGCTCGAGCTTCGTGCCAACGCCGTTGCAGTTGCCCGTGAGGGTGTTTTTTTTCGATGCTCAGCCTATATCCCTGTTTCTCTGTATTCTTGCGTCCCTTGCGGTAGCGGTCATACGTCTGCAACTCGAGCTATCAACGGTTCAACGAGTGAGGAATCATCACATGTCCCAAGACCCTACAACGTCCCCTCCGACGCACGATCAACGTCAGCAGGCCAAGCTGCTTTATGTCATTGTCTTTTTAGCCACGTTGGCGGGTTTGTTTGTGATGCCGCTTGTGCCGGTGTACGCCACGTCGTTAGGGGCTTCCCTTGGGGTGGTGGGGCTTTTGGACGCAGCAGCGTTTGCGCTACCCTTTTTTTTGGCTATTCCCTTTGGCAGTTTAGTCGATCGCTTCGGACCGCGGACGCTCATCAGCTTGGGCGCAGCTGGGTTTGCCATCTCGCCCTTGATGGTGCTACTCAGCGAAACATTAGCCGGCTTGGCTCTGACGCAAGTGCTACTAGGGGTATCGCACTTGAGTTTGATTGTCGCTTCCCAAACGCTCATTACCAGTTTGGCGTCTGGTAGACAGCAAGAACGTTATATGGGTTGGTATGCCATGATGATCTCGAGCGCGCAGATGTTAGGCCCTTTGGTGGGTGGCAGTGTGGCAGACGCGTTGAGCTTTCGGGCGGTGTTTGTTTTGGCGTGTGTGCTGCCGATGATTCCTTTAGGTCTCTCGAAGTTCCTTACAAAAGCGCTGGTTAGGACATCCGCCACGCATGTGCGACCCAATATCGGCAATGTACGCAGTGTCTTAGGTATTCGTGGGGCGCAGCTAGCTATCCTCTCGAGCTGCAGTATTCTCCTTGCGCAACGTGCTTATAGCACATTTTTTCCGGTGCTTTTAGACAACCTTGGTTACAGCGTCAGCGCCATTGGTTTGCTGCTCAGTCTGCGGGCGCTCAGTTCTACGCTCATTCGTCCGTTTATTCCCCATGTCGTTAGTCTGTTCAAAACCAGGGCACATACACTGTTTTTCGTGATGACTGCCATTGGTTTGGCGATTATTGGGGCTGGTTTTAGTTACACAATTCCGTGGTTGATGTTATTTACCCTGCTCATGGGCGCTTGCGGCGGTATTTCCCAACCGGTGAGCGTGCTCATGATGGCCAACGCCGTCGCTGATAGTGAACGCGGGTTTGCCTTGGGGCTTAGGTTGATGGGCAACCGCTTGGCACAGGTGACGAGTCCGCTGGTGTTTGGGGTAGTAGCGGATGTGTGGCGGCTCGAGGGTGCTTTTTTAGGAGCGGGTCTTGCGGCTATTAGTGTGGCCATGTGGTTTCGGACGCTCATGCCTAAGCAGCTATCGACACTAATGACTGAGCATGCGACAGATGACTGAATTGATGAGGCTCGAGCATGGGCTTGGTAACTGCTTTGCTATACACACTGCCTCGCTATACACAGGGCACACAGGGAGAGGAATGGCAACGTCATGGGTTGTTACTACCGTCACCGATATTTGCCCATGTGTATCAACTGTGTATCAACGCCATACTAACGTGCAGCTAAATAAATAGTACGATTACCAATCATCGCAAGGCTCATCAAACAAGACACTTATTTGCAGGGGGCGCTGTAAGTCGTAGTGATGTGCTGTGATGACAAGCTACGTACACTGATAAGTGGCAGTACCCTTTCCTCTGTGGTGCTGCTACGTTTTGCGGTTACGTTTTGTATGTGTGGCACTGCGTTCATACGTAAACACCTAAACACCCATAAGGAGACGCCGTTCATGACAACGTTGATGACAAAACCTGTAACGTATATCTCGAGCAGTACCTCGACACCTGACAACTGCGGGTGTGGCTGTAACGGAGTGATGCGCTAGATGCTGCCAACTATTGACAGTCCGGTGCTGATTATGGCGCTAGCAGCGGTCATCTTTTTGTTGGTGCCGCTTATTTTTGAACGCTTGCGCTTACCCAGCATCGTCGGCTTGATTTTGGCAGGTGCTGCGGTGGGGCCTTTTGGGTTGGGGTTACTCGAGCGCAGTGAAACTATCCAACTACTCGGTACGGTGGGTTTGTTGTATTTGATGTTTGTCGCCGGCCTAGAAATCGACGTGCCGGACTTTATCAAACATCGCCGCAGCAGCCTCACCTTTGGACTTCTGACGTTTGCGTTTCCTATGCTCTTGCCATTGGCGTTTGTGGGTGTGCTGCCGTTTAGCGTGGCAGGTATCTTGCTAGTGGGGGCGATTGTTGCCTCACACACGCCCATTGCCTACCCAATTGCTAGCCGTTTAGGGGTTGCTAAAAACCCAGCAGTGACGGCTGCGATGGGTGGGACACTCGTCACTGACACGCTGTCGCTGGTGGTACTCGCCATTATTGCCAGTTATGTCGAAGGGGCGTCTAGCTGGCTGTTTTGGATTGAAAAGTTTGCTTTGCTGGCTGCGTTTGTGTTCGTCGTCATGCAGGGCTTGCCGCGTTTGGGACGGTGGTTTTTTCGCTATGTGGGTAGCCAAGCCACTGCGCAGTACTTATTTTTACTAGTAGCCCTGTTTGCCAGTGCCTTTTTAGCTGAACAAGTGCGTTCCAAAGACTTAATCGGGGCGTTTTTGGCAGGTCTTGCCCTCAATCCTTTGGTGCCAGACACCGGGGCGCTCATGAACCGGATGCAGTTTATCGGCAACAGTTTGTTTATCCCCTTCTTTTTGCTGTCGGTGGGCATGCTCGTCAACGTGCAGGTGCTGGCTAGTCCTGAGGTGTGGTTGTTAGCGGGGATGTTGACCGCCATTTTGCTCGTGGGCAAATTACTAGCAGCGCTCGTGCATCAGCGGTTGTTTCACTATACTCGAGCGCAGATGCTCCTCATGTTGGGTTTGAGTTTGCCGCAAGCGGCGGCTACCCTCGCGGTTACCTTTGTGGGGTTTGATATTGGCTTGTTCGATGAAAACATGGTCAACGCGGTGGTGGTGTTGATTATGGTCAGTTGCTTGATTGGCCCTTGGTTAGTCGAGCGTTTTGGGCGGCACGTGGGTCTCGAGAACGAACAACTAGCAACCCTCGAGGACACTCCCCAGCGTTTGCTGTTACCCATTACTCAGCAAGCGTCTTCGGAAAGACTTATTGACCTAGCGGGGTTATTGCGTGACCCCAGTACTAAAGAAGCCCTGTTTCCACTTGCGGTGGTGGATGGTTCTGGCAGTACGGCAACGCGGGTAGTGAGCGCCGAAAAACGCTTAGCGCATACAGTTATGTATGCCGCTGGGGCAGACTTGCCAACGACACCTTTGGTGCGTATTGCCACAAATAGCGTGATAGGTACGCTGCGTGCTGTCCATGAACAGCGCATCAGTGACGTGTTGTTAGCGCTCGAGCCAGAACGTGAATCGTGGTTGTTTGAAAGCCCTTTGCAACAACTGTTAGCGGGTAGCACGGCGAGCGTGTGGGCAGCCCGTTTGCACGTTCCCCCCAACACCTTTGAACGCATCACGGTGTTGCTGCCGCCCCTTGTTGACCATCACCCGGGCTATCAGCGCTCCTTGCGTGCCATCACCTTGTTAGCAAGCCGCTTGGCACGTCCCTTGCACGGGGTGGTCATTCAAGGCAGTGCCCCGCGCATTCAAGCGGACTTTGCAGCGGTGCGCCCCAGTTTGGATGCCCGTTTTAGCAGCTTGACCTGGGGGGAAGTGCCAGCGCACGTTGCCGCTCTCACCGAAACCGATTTGGTGGTGTTGTTGGGGGTGAGGCGCGGTAGTCTCACGTGGTCGTCGGCATTGGGGCGGCTCGAGCACCGCTTGCTCACCGAAAACCGACTGAGTTTGCTTTTACACTACGCTAGCGAACCCAGCGAACAACCGCATGCGTCTGATATTCCTAAAGCATTAACGCCCGAACGCGTCTTGTGCGGGGTAAACGAAAGCGACTTGCGCGAGGTGGTCACGCCCCTCATCCAAACCGCTTTGGCGCAAACCCCAGAACTCTACGACGAAGCCATGGTGTGTTTGTTCAATGACCCTAGCGGGTTTTCCGTTGAAGTGTTACCGGAAGCGTTTGTGGCGCACGCCCGCGTTGATATTCCGCAAACGATGATGTTTATGGTCACTAGCCCCATCGCTTTGCATCATCACGAACAAACCCGCCGCGTCGCTGGTGTCCTGTTGAGTTCTTTAGATGACCCACCTGAGTATCACCACGAACAACTTGCGACACTCGCCAACTTTTTGCACCGTTACGGCGACACCATGTGCCAAGCTCAGTCGTTCGATGAGTTGATGCAGCGCATCGATAGGCCATTGCCTGAGGTTAATGAGCGTGGTAATGCCTCATTGGGTGGTTTTCCATCGTAGTGGTTGAGTAGGTTAGAAGCAAGGGGCGAAGCATCGCTGCGCTGGACAGGGTTGGACGTGTTGGCTCGAGACACAAGGCTTTTCTCAGCAGGCAGCGGCATCATCACAAACGGAAATCGCCGACACATATTTTTGCCGACGGTGACCACACAAGCGATAAGCGTAACTTGGTTCAGCCCTGATAGTCAGGGCAGTTAAGTCAGGGCAAACGTGCAATGTGGGTTTGGGTGGTTTTGGGTGGTGTTGCGTTTAGATGTCTTGGGCTTCCTCGAGCGCCGCACAGGTGCGTTCGATGCCTTCACGCCAAGTAATTGCCGGATAATACCCCAACTCGTCGCGGGCGGTTTGGGTGTTGAAGTGGATGTCTTGGCTAAATAACTGAACCCGGTAAGGGGTTAAGGGTGGCTCGAGGGTTTCGTTCCAGAGGCGTTCAATGGCTCGAGCCACCCCCCGAACAGGAGCTGCAGGCAAAGACATACGTGGGCTACTCACGCCCAAGCTGCTTGCTACATGGCCAAATACCTCGCGCCAACTGGGTTGCCCGTCATCGGCGAGTACGTAACTTTTGCCCACAGCAGCAGGGTGAAAGCTAGCTGTGCGCACCGCCCTGGCTAAGTTGGGGGCATACGCCGTATTGAGTACCGTTTTGCCTCCTGCAATCAGCGGTAACTGACGGCGCGAAATAGCTCGAGCCACTCGAGCAAACTGCGGGTCACGTTCGCCAAAAACCCATAACCCCGGGCGCACAATCGTCCATGGCACATCATTCATCATCACATAGTCTTCGGCGAGGCGTTTACTGACGGCGTAGGCGTTGATGGTGCTGTCTCTGGGTAGGGTGCGGCTGTCGGCTTGCACATAACCGCTGTAAGGGTGAACAGCAATGCTGGAAATAAGTACAAAACGTTTTACCTTGGCACGTTTGGCTTCTCGCAAAAGGTTGGCAGTGCCGCTGGCATTCACCTGCATAAAGTCCTGCCAGCGCCCCCAATCGGCCACTTTGGCGGCTGCATGCACCACCACGTCCACGCCTTCGCAGCGGCCAACCAAAGCGTCTGGATCGCGGATGTCGGCACGCAAAATGGGGAGGTTGAGGTGCTCGAGGTTATCTAATTTCCCCCAAGGACTCACTAGCGCCGTTACCTCATCGCCAGCGTTGACAAAGGCTTCGCACAGATGACTGCCCAAAAACCCATGCGCGCCAGTAATGAGCACCCGACTCATCGCACCTCCAATATTAGTGCCACTGCTTGTCTCTCACTGTTTGTCTCATTGCTTGCAAAGATAAACCTGATAGCCCGCATGGTCTTCATATTCTCACAGATGGAAGGTCTGATACAACCGCAGTGAACGTGTCTGGTGGCGGCTAATGGTGTTTTAAGCGCGAATACACCATCAACAAAGACAACTATCAAGACATTCATCACAGACTACCCCTCAGCTACCGTCAGGGCATGTCGATGTGCCGAGACTACTATGCTAGAGAAGCCCTAAACGATACAAGCAAA
The DNA here is from genome assembly GCA_964550765.1 of uncultured bacterium. GTDB lineage: Bacteria > Deinococcota > Deinococci > Deinococcales > Trueperaceae > JBCCBI01. Next base: position 12,207 of record CAZKAZ010000001.1, read on the forward strand.
AAATATCTGTGCTCATGCCAATCACCCAGTGAAAGAGAATCGGATAAGCCAGCGAACGACCCCGCAAACCCAAAGTGGCAAACAAAAACCCCGCTGGCAACGCGGCGATGACTTCTGCGGTGGGTGTACCCAAGTGAATGAGAAAGCTAAAACCCGCTTGCAACCACACAGCCATCACCAACCCGTGGTGTTCGCGGATGGTTTCTAACAAAAAACCACGATAAAAAAACTCAAACGCGCTGTAATACGCCAGCCGCAGTAGCGACCAGAGGAGCAAATTGATGAGGCTCGCCCCTGCCCATGCGCCTGCCCACGGGTATGTTGCTTGCAGTTGGGTGTCTCGAGTGCCAAACCACAACGCTACAACTGCCACTGCGCTGCATACGACGGTCGGCAGTAAACCCGCAGGAACATCGCCCCACGTGAGCCAGTGGCGGCGCAGTTGTGAGAGGCTACGTTTATCAAACCACATCATGGCGATGAGGGGCACGAGCAAAAACAACACGATAGTGATGGCGATGCGCCCAATGGCGCTGTTGATGGTGTTGTTGACCGCTCCGGGCGCAGGGGCGACAGTGTACCAGTACAAGCCTTGCAAGACGAGCGCCAGCAGTAAGTAACGGGCGTTTTTGGCACGCAGTGGCTCGAGCAACCCCGCAACAAACCCACGCATCGACGTCATTATCTACCTCTCAAATGGAGCGCTCACAGGTCTTTTTGATACAAACGATAGGTTTTGTAGTGTTCTGCGCCTGCTTCTTCAATGGCGCGGTTCATGCTTTGGTTGTCTTCAAGTACCCAAGACAGTTCGCCGCGCACGTAACCGCGTGGTTTGCCGACGCGTAAAATTTCAGCGATGAGCAGGGCTTCGATGCCGCGATTGCGGTACTTGGGCATGACGCCAAGAATAGGCAAACGCAAACTGTTCACAAAGCGGCGGGGCATTAACTTCATGCCTAGTAGCAAGGGGATACCCTTAGGAATCAAGCGGCCATTAGGGAGGTGCTCGAGAATATCGTTGAGGTTGGGCAAACAAATACACACCGCTACCACCTCACCGTCACTTTCGGCAAAAAGCGCCATCTGTGGATCGAGAATGAGTTTCATATCTGCCGCTAAATGCTCAAACTCAGCGTCGGTGTACTTAACAAAACCCCAGTTGTCTTCCCAAGCTTCACTGTAGATATGTTTGAGGTGGGCAAGCTCAATATCAAAGTGGCGCAAGTTAACGGGGCGCACCGTGATGTTGTAGCGTTTGCGGGCGCGTTCGGCGATGCGGGTGAGGCGCTCGCTGAGTTGGTGCTTTTGCACGTCGAAAAACCACGCATATAAGTCTTTGACTTTGTGATAACCCAAGGCTTCCACATACTGCGGATAACGGGCAGGATTGGCGGGCATCATCACGAAGGGTTTGCTGTCAAAAGCATCAATTTGAAAGCCCGAACCGTCGTTCATGGTTGGGTTAGCAGGCCCGCGCACGGCACTGCGTCCCCATTGACGCGCCTGTTCTTCAACCGTATGCAAGAGCGCGTCAGCCACACTTTCATCGATGGCATCAAAAAAACCAAAAAAGGCGATATTATCACCGTGGGTATGGTTGTGATGGTCGTCGTCAATGGCGGCGATGCGTCCAACCAACGCGCCATCGCGCCGCGCCAAAAAAAGGTCTACGCGGGCGTGTTCAAAAAAGGGGTTTTTTTGCGGGTTGAACATGTCCAGTTCGCCCATGCGTAGGGGCGGTACAAAATAGCTTTCCCCCTGGTGCAAGCGGTAGGGCAAGTCGACAAATTGCTCGAGCGCCGCTTGACTTTCAACCTTTTCAACAGCGAGCTGTGCCACGACTACCTCCAGCGCGAATGATGTCTCAAGTGCGTTTCCCGTGTATTGTGCCCGTGTATTGTGTAGGCGATTATCGTGGGTCACGATTATCTGGCTTGTGTTGCAACATGAACCAGCAGGGGACGCGTAATTATCGCTGAATTGACATTATCACATCAAAGCGTCGTGCCCAGCAAACATCTCTTCTGAACACTTACAGGACGTTACAACTGATAGATATATCAACATGTATATCGACACGTGTATATCGACACGTAGAGGGACATTGACGACAGCACGATGAAAGGGGCGTTGATGTTGGTATGGGCAAAGAACGCCTCGAGCAGGTCACTAGGGCAGGTCACTAAGGCAGGTCACTGAGCAACTTACACCCTCGAGCCACTGACATGTTCTTAACAGACGGAGGCTATTTCACCATCACACCATCACGCTCTAAGTGCAGCAGGTTGATGCTGACGTTTGACGTTGATGTCGACGTTGATATTTTTTCTTAAACGAAACGTTAACTTAAACGATGACCCCTAGGTTTTTGCCAACAGCAGCAAATGTCTCGAGCAGTTGATCAATCTGTTCTTCGGTGTGATTGGCGTTGATACTGGTGCGAATGATGCTTTTGCTCGGTGGCACAGCAGGCGGCAAAGCGGGTGTGGTGAAGATGCCTTCTTCCCACAGGGCTTTCCAGAAAATCATCGTCAGTTCGTCAGAACCAACGAGCACCGGAATAATTTGCGTCTGCGTGCCAAGGGTGTCAAAACCAAGTTGCTCGAGGCCGTCTTTGAAACGCGTCACGTTGCGCCACAACTGACGGCGATGCCATGGTTCTGCTTCGATGATTTCTAGGGCTTTGAGCGCAGCAGCCATTTGCATGGCAGGTAGTGCTGCTGTGAAGATGAACGGACGGGCTTTGTGTTTAACCCAATTCACCACAGGCCGCGCCCCAGCCATGAACCCGCCCACAGACGCAAACGACTTGGAAAATGTGCCAACAATCAAATCAATTTCGTCTTCTAAGCCGAAGTGCTCCGCCGTACCGCGCCCATTAGCACCCAATACCCCCGTGGCGTGGGCATCATCGACGATGACCCTCGCGCCATACTTGCGGGCAAGTTCTACAATGCCATCAAGGGGTGCTACGTGACCGCTCATCGAAAACACACCGTCGGTGACAATCATGCGGCCACCGGGTTTGCCGATGTCTTTTTTCAAGAGGCGTTCTAGGTCGTCGAGGTCGCCGTGTTCGTACTTGCGCAGTTTGCCAAACGAGAGACGCGCCCCGTCATACAAACAAGCGTGGTTTTCGCGGTCAAAGTACATGATGTCATGGCGGCCAGCCAAAGCGCTCACCACGGACAAACACCCCAAAAAGCCCGCACTGAATGTCAAAGCAGATTCTTGGTTGAAAAACGATGCTAAGCGAGCCTCGAGCGCTTCGTGGAGCGTGAGTGTGCCCGTTAGAAAGCGCGACCCCGTGCAACTAGTACCGAAGTCGTTGAGGGCAGCTCGAGCAGCTTCCTTGAGGCGAACATCTTGGGTGAGGCCTAGGTAGTCGTTCGAACCCGTGATAATCATGTCGCGATTGTTCACGGTGACCGTGCCGCCGTGTTGCGACGCAATCGGCTTAAAATATGGGTGCATGCCGATGGCTTCGGCTTCGTCTGCCCGCGAAAAGTTAAACGCCTTAGCAAACACGTCCGTCGGTTGTGGGACGGCTTGTTCGTCGGGTTTTTTGGCAACGGTTGTTTGGCTGGTAAGCGATTCTGACACTATCTTCTCCACAAAGTTTGACAAAGGATCCTCCACGTGACGTGACGTCGGTGGTGACATCTGTGGCAACGCGTTAATGTATCACGGTTTCTATGAGCATGACCGTTCGTTAAGCTCATATGGGTAATCTTCTCATCAATCTCATCACGCGTTGCCGTTTTCTCATAGTTGTCAAGTGATGACGCCCATCACGGTGTCTACACAGTATTGACACGGTATTAACGTTGTGACATCGACGTTTTGGTGATTGAACGATGTCAAAGCTCGAGCAACGCAAAGCACGCAATGTTAAAATGTACAGACACGCCAACGGGTAGGTGGTGAGACGTGGGGTTGACGTGGTGTTGAGTGTGACGTGCACTTTGCACCTCACCGGGTGCACCTCACCGCGTTCACAGCATAACGAACGTCCCTGCACGGCATGGTTGCATTAAGTTTAGTCGGAACGCCCCGTTACTTTCTGGGTATTTTTTATCTTGTGACCGCTGCGGGCGATGTTGCTGGTTAATGTTGATACGTGCTATTTGGTATTTTGTGCATCCTACACGTGCTGAGGCAGTTACATCAGACAGTTACTCAGGTCAACGATTACCCTACTCAGGCTGTCAGCTTACAGAAATCACATCACCCAAGTTACACCGCCCGAATTACATCACCCAAGTTGCAGTACCCAAGTTGCAGTACCCAAGTTACATCACCCAAGTTGCAGTACCCAAACAGCAGCCTATAAACACAACGTATACCTTGGCAACGCTGCAAGCTTACCCATAATACCCAACCATAGAAATACTAGCGTGATGTGTGTGCGCGCTTCTTGTGCACGCGTGTTGAACATATGTTCAGGTTTCCGTGCCCACCGACATGCCAAAACGTGAACCGCGAACATGTACGTTAGCCGTGACAGGTATAGGGCGGTGGCGATGCACGTGTCATTGTGTGTCAATGTTACCGCTGTGCAAAAGGTTATATTGACATCTTTTTGATTGTAGGGTGACTGACAGTAAGGTGGTTGACAGTGGGGGTGTTGACAGTAAAGGGCCAGCAGGGGGTGCATGTATGGGGGATGGTGATAGGGCGCTTAAACAAAACGGGCGTTACCCAAACACCCCAAACACCCTGTAACGTACGGCTGTCCTGCTTCACTTGAGTGCCCCTGAGGTAAGCCCGCTGATAATCTGCTTGCTAGCAAACAGATACAACACCAAGAGTGGCAAAGCCGTGATGGTGAGGCCTGAAAAGAGCAGCGCCCAGTCGTTTTGCCGTTCGCCAAAAAAGCTGAAAAGCCCCAAGGGTAAGGTGCGGTAACGTTCAGCGCGGATGAAAATCAGCGGAAAGAAAAAGTCGTTCCACCAAGGGATAAAGTTAAAAATGGCTACCGTTGCCAGGGCTGGGCGCACCAAGGGAAGCATGACTTGCCAGTAAATGCGCAGCTCGCTAGCACCATCAATACGGGCGGCTTCTTCGAGTTCTCGAGGGAGGGTTTCAAAAAAGTTCGACAAGATAAAAATCGTAAACGGCATCCCACTCGCGGTGTACAAAAAAATCAGCGACCACGGCGTGTTGAGCAAGTTCAGGGTGCGCATCAAAAAAAACAGCGGCAAAATCCCCAAGCGAATCGGTAACATTAAGCCTGCCAAAAAATACATCATCAAGGCTTGCTTGCCCCGAAATTTATAACGCCCTAACGGATATGCTGCCAAACTGCCAAGCAGCAATACCAACACCACCGAAGTAACGGTCACAAACACGCTGTTGCCAAAGTAGGTGGAAAAGTTGCCTTGATTCCAAGCGGTAATGTAGTTCTCAAATTGCCAATTTTCAGGTAAGGTGAAGGGCGAACGAAAGATTTCCCTGGTGCTCTTAAACGACGAAATCACCATCAAAAACATCGGGTAGAGGACGCTGAAACCGTAGCCGATGAGCGCGAGATAGATCAGCGTGAGGTTGACGGGGTTACGCTTGTTCATGGCTGTGTATGCCTCTGTAAGCCTCTGTATGCCTCTTTTGTAAGCCTGTGCATGCCTGTGCTTGATTGGTGTCTGGTGCTTGATTGGTTGCTTGATTGGTGTCTGGTGCTTGATGATGTCTGGGTGAGGGCGTCAGTCATAAACCACCTGCTCCCGGCGGAAGATACGTAGGGCAATAAACGACGTCAAAGCGATAAAACTAAACATCACCACCGCTAGCGCCGAGCCGATAGCGATGCGTTCTGGGCCTGTACCAAACGCCGTGCGGTAAAAAAACGTGCCGAGGACGTCTGTGGATCCGCCTGGACTGCCGTCTGAACCTGCCATAACGAAAATCAACTCAAACGCGTTGAAGTTGCCAATGAACGTCAGCACCGCAACAATGGTCAAAGCAGGACGCAACAGCGGCAACTGAATATAACGAAAGACCTGCCAGTGATTGGCACCATCTAACGTGGCGGCTTCGAGGTAGCCTTTGGGAATACTGCCGAGGTTGGCAAGAAAAATCATCATCGGAAAACTCAACCACGCCCAGGCATTCACCACCACGATGGTACCAAGGGCGGTTTCAGGCAGACCCAACCAAGGGTAGGCCAGTCTGATGCTAGCCTCGATGCCAATGACACCGAGCAGGTTGCCAATGCCTTGCTCGAGCCCCTTCAGCGCTTGATTCAAAGGCCCAAACAGGGGGTTCAAAATCAAATCCCACAAGATGCCCACCAACACAGTCGAGAGCAAATGGGGAATGAAAAAGAGGTTTTGCCAAAATTGCCGCCCGCGTTTTAGGCTGTGGAGCACCACCGCAAAAAACAACGCAATGGTGTTTTGAAATAGCATGGTGCCGGCAAAAAATGCCACGTTGTGCCGAAATGCCCGCCACAAGTTGCGTCGCCAAGGGTCTTCGGTCAGTAAGGTGACGAAGTTGTCAAGTCCCACAAATGCGCCGCGCTGAAGGCCATCCCAAGCAAACAAGCTATAACCCACTGCTGTCGCTAGCGGGTAGACGATGAAGATGCTATACAGCACAAACGCCGGCAACCAAAAAGGCGCATAGCGCCAAAAAGGAGAGAGCTTGCGCCCTCTCCGTGGAGTGGTGTGTTGTGTCATGGTTGTGCCATTACTAGATGTGTGCCATTACTAGATGATTGTGCCATTATTGGCCAGGGGTAAACCAAGTGGCCATCTGCGCTTGTAAGTCGCTAGCGACCTCGGCGGGGGTCATGTTGTCCAAAAAGAGGTTTTGGATGCTCTCACCGATGACCGTGGTGCCAGAAGGTGACCCGTAGCGGAAGTGCACCAGCAGCATGTACGGCGTGGAGGCTTCATTCCAGAGGGTCACGATGTCATTTAAGAGTGGGTCAGTAGGGGTAACACCAGCAATGGGGGAGATTTGTGCCAGTTCGTCGGTGAACATCTGGCCGAATTCGGGTGAGCCAAGCCAGTTGACGAACTCGAGCGCACTTTCTTCATCGTCGGCACTCGTCGTTACTGCCCACGCACCGTCCACAAACCACGAAACTAATTGCTCGTCGGTACCCTTAGCAGGCACAGCAAACACGCCCAAGTCCAAATCAGGGTTTTGGTCTAAAAAGAACGCCCCTTCCCAAGACCCGCCGGGGAACATGGCGGCTAGTTCGTTGATAAAGAGGTTTTGTGTGTCGGTATAAGACACCGCTGTGACATCGGGGGGTAAAAATGGCTGCAAGTCTTTGATGGCTTGTAAACTTTCGACAAACGCCGGGTCTTCGAAGGTCGTTTCACCAGAAAGGATACCTTCAACAAAGGCGTTACCGCCGTAAGTGCCTGCCCCAATCACGCTGTGAAAAATGGGTAACATCCACGCGTCTCTGCCAGTCAGCGCCATGGGAATATAACCCGCTGCGGCGATGGCTTCGTTGACGGCAATAAATTCATCCCACGTCGTTGGGACTTCAAGGTCAAGTTCGGCAAAAATGGCTTTGTTGTAATACATTTGCAGCACCTGAATGGCAAACGGTACCCCATATACTTGGCCGTTTTCGCGGCTGCGTACAGCGTCAAGGGCAGTAGGGCTGTAGTTGGCAAGGGCATCCACGTCAAGGGGCAACAAGTAACCGCCGTCAATCCAATCCATCACCCCACCGTAAGAACGAGTTTGCACCACGTCAGCGGCTTCGTCGGCTTGCAGTGAGGTAGACACCAAGGTGTTGTACTCGGTGTTGAGAAAAGCTTCAAAGTTAACAGAACCTTGATAGCTTTCTAAAATGCGTTCGTAGGCTTCGACGTCCTCGGTACGCCACGACCACATGTCGAGCGTTTGAGCGTGAGCGCTAACAAACAGCATGAGCGCGGTCAAAAGACTGATAATACGCATAACTTTCCTCCTATGTGAGAATGGTTTCAGCATACCTTAAGCACTTGATGAGCGACAAGCCTTTTGGGGGCAAAAATGCTGGCGTGTTTTTGAGATGCTAACGTGGTGGCGTGCTAGACTATACTTAGCGTGTCAGCTTACAGTTGGTTGACATCAGCCAAGCGAGGGGCAAAACCCACTCGCTGAGGGAGGAGTGTTATGAAACGTAGTTATATAGGGGTATTGTTGGCGTTGGCGCTGTTTTTGGCGGCCTGTAGCGAGAGCGGTGAAGTGAGCGATGTGACCTTTAGGACTAATCACACTGCCGATGGCCGCAGTGTCATTTGCGATGATGATACGACGGATCTCGAGTATTCATTCACCTACACCCCCAATTTGTTGGGTGAGCTTGAAAGCTGGACACAGCGTCTTGTGGGTCAAAACACAGGTCGGACGGGTTTTGAGCGTACGTTCCGCCCCGGTGATGACCAAGTGAGTTTTGCAGGCACGACCTACACCGTTGACACGATTATTCCGGCGGCGTCTGCACCTTTGTCAATAGACGGGCAAGCCATTATTGTTGAACCGGTGGTGATTGGGCAAAGTGTGCTCGAGCTAACCGTGCGCGGTTCTTTTGGTGATACCCAAACCTTCCGCAGCCGCCCCATCGACGTTATCGACTGCTTCTAAACGTCTACACCTAAAATGAATGCCCACCTCACTGGTGGGCTTTTTTTGTGATTGGTTTATGTAGTTGGTTTATGTGGTTGCCACATGCCGCACCCTCGGGCTGAGCCACACAAAGAGCGCCAAACTACCGATGGCCAGGGCGCTAAAACCATAAGGAAACAGCATGTCTTGCTGATAGAGCACGCCCGCAATAATCGGCCCGAAGATGCCGCCGCTGCCTTGTGACATGGTGGTTAACCCAGCAACCGCGTCTTGTTCACTGGGGCGCACAGAGAGCGTCACAGCAGCCACAAACCCCGGCGTCGCCAAACCAAAACCAGCGCCAACGAGCAAAAACGCTAAGCCTATCATCCAAAACGACTGCACAAAGAGCAACAAAATCAAACCACTACACGATAAGGGCAACCCCAAGCGCAACAGCCGCAGTGGTGGCAACTTTAAGCGCCGCACCACTCCAAATTGCATCGCGAGCGTGGCTGCGCCTGCACACATCAAGGCAATACCTACCCACGATGCTGTTTGGGTGTCACTTAAAAACAGCTTGTCTTGAAAATAAAACGCTGAGGTGACCCGCAAACCAGTAATCATAATCACCTGAGTAAAACCGATAATCAAAAATGGCCACAAGCGGTTATCAAAAAGTGACAACTGTGTGCGCACCCGCTTGGCGTGAATGTTTTCGACTTTATCGAGATATAGCGTGACGAGTGCCAAGACGACGAGCGGAAAGATGCCGCCGAAGTAGATGGGCACGAGCAAACCAAAGTTAGCCAGTAAACCACTCATCCCCGGGCCGATAATCAAGCCCATACCGTTAGCAGCACCCAACAGCGCCAAGCCCGAGGTGCGGTTTTTGCCCGTCGTAGTATCAGCAATATAGGCTTGGGAAGATACCGCAACCGCTGAGAATGTACCGCCTACAAAAATACGGGCAGCCACAAGCGCCGGAAACGTCCACGGCATGGTGATGACACCAGCTAAACCTAAGCGCAGCACGCTCGCAAATAGCAAAAACCCCGCAGACATGCCCGTGAGACCCACCATGATGGTGTTTTTGCGCCCGACCCGTTCGCTGCGGCGACTCCAGAACGTGCTGGTACTCACAAACATGATGGCTGCTCCAGTGATGACCAGGCCAGTTTGGGTTTCGTTCATCCCTAGTTGGCGGGCGAGTTGCGGGAACACCGGGTCAATCAGCGAAAACCCCATGTAGGCGCTGAACATACTAAAAAAGATAAGTAGTTGTTGGTTCACAAGCGTCCTCTCTAAACTCTTGGCACTATAAGCCGAAACGCTGCTGAGGTGCGGTAGACCCGTCACCTGCTAGATAGGGTCACGTTCAGGGACTAGCGACGCATCATGTCATTCACAAAGACCCCTGCGTACATCAACAAGGCAAATACTGCCACGCCCCATGTCCCTGTTTGGAAGGATAAGACGGTCACGGCGATGCTGCCTGCCACGCTCATGAGGCCGCTGATGGCCCACGCGCTAGTGACGCTTTGTGGCTCGAGCCGCCCCAACAAACTCGGAAAGATGCCGCCCATCAGCAGCCCTAGTGGACACACGCTGACACAAAAAAGCACCACCCGCCACGCAGGACTAAGCGTAATATCAGTTTGAGCCACCCACGCCACGCCCACAAACCAAAGTAAGCCTGTGATAAGCAACCCCAAAAGACGTTTTGGCATGTTGCCCAAGCGTGATGCCATGGCACTACCTACGCCGCCCATCAGCAAGAGCGTACCCAATACGGCACTCAAACCAATGACCGGATGGCCAATAAACCACCGTGAGATTTGCAGAATGGTTAGCTCGAGGCTGATAAAACCCGCACTCGTTAGCGCCACACTGGTTTGTACATTGCGTCTTGGCGAGGCGAGGATTATCCCAACAACGACCAACAAACACGCCAACGCCAACCATAGCAGCGGCCTTAAACTTGGCGGTAAACCCGCTTGAAAGTAAAAAAAGTAAGGGCGCACGTCACGGGTAGGGCGAATGTCGAGGCTTGAGGCGGCAATGACCTCCTCGAGCGACCCCTCGTTATCTGCCAAACTTTCCAGCGAAGGCGGCGTCAGTAGCTGCGGCACAAGCAACAGTGAAAACCCCCGCGCTTCTGCTTCCCTGGCTAGGGTAACGGCCTCATCGCGGTCAAAAGGTTGTTTTTGCACAATCAGTATTGGTATGCCAGCGCGGCTGTCCAAAAATGCCGCCGTGTGCAAAAGGGCATCATTGGCAGACACACCCGTACTTTGCAAGTGGGCAAGGGCGGTGATAAGTGCTCTGGTTAAGGTGGCCTCGTCGTAGAGTTTAATGGCCACATGTCCCGTCTCTGACAGGGCATCCCAATAATCGGCAAACGCGTCTTGCGTGTACAAATAGGCTTCACTGAGGGCAAACGCCCCCCGTTCGGCGGCGCTAGCAATCACGTGTGATAAGAAGATGACGTCAAATTGTTGGTCTGTGTAGCGGATGAAACTGCGTCCTTCACGGTTATATACGGTGCTGTTTTGGTAGATGTCACTGACTTGGGCAGTGAGAGTGAGGCTCGAGCTATTCAACTCCACCGCCGTCAGGTTCGTCAGCCCCGCAGTGTCAGCCAATGCCACATCCAACCCACCCCCCGAACCAATCAACAAGACGGTAGCTTCAGGCGTCGTTAATGACGGCACAAACGCCATATTGCCCACATCTTCTGACACATTGCCAGTGGGAATCAGTGACGCGGCAGCCCCGTCTACATAAAGTAACCATCGCCCACCATCACTTACGAGGTCGGTACGGGCAAGGCTGTCCCAGCGGGTGGTTTCTATGCTGCCTGTGGTTAAAGCGTCTTTGAGGGTTTTGACGTCACTCAGCGCCGACAGGTTGAGGGGGATGCTATTGAGTCCGAAGATGCTGGCAATTATTATCCCCAAACCGAGGGCTGTGCTGATGATGTTACGGAGGTTACGGTGCGTTGGTTGCTCGAGCCAAAGGCAACTTGCCGCTAGCGCCATGCTGAGGGCACTGACCGCCATGCCCCCTACACCACCTGTGATATTGAGCAGGGTGACGGCACTGAGACAGGCAACGCCAGCGCCTACGAGGTCAGCGCCGTAGAGCCAAAAACGCTGCTGCTTATTGGCACGGCTGAAGAGGTTGCTAAAGAGCATGCCTGAACCCACGAAGGGTAGACAAGCAAGCAATAAGATGAGCGGGCGGAGGTAGGCAGCTCGAGCCACCCCCAACACCGCTATCAGTACGCTCACACTCGTTAACCAGCCAATGATAGCGGCAACGTCGCGCCGTCTTAGAGAGGCAAAATGGCTCGAGAGCGCCGCCCCAATGCCAACGCCAAGCAGGGCGATGGTGATGGCGACTTGTACCTGATTGTTGGCATACCAAAATGACAACGTGCGCAAGAGGGCAAACTCCAACCACAAACCCCCCGCTGCCAGCCAAAATGTCGCTGACAGGGTGAGCCAAAGGTTGTTGCTGGTTTTAGGCGTATTTGTCGTCAGATGTTTCGTCACAGGTGTCGTCAAAGTGGCTGCTTACGATTCAAGATGATTGAGGGTGCTTCGATAGTGTTTCGATGGCGTTCTGGTGGTGTTGCAATAGGGTTTTGAAAGAGACGGCATCGTTTTACTCAGTTTAAGACGGTTTTCAAACGAGGATCGAGCAGATCGCGCAGACCGTCACCCAAAAAGTTAAACCCCATGACCGACAGCATGATGGCAAGCCCGGGAAAAATACCCATCCACGGTGCTTGGTTGAGAAAAGACCGCCCCTCAGAAAGCATCCGTCCCCAGCTTGGGTCAGGCGGCTGCGTGCCAAGGCCAAAAAAACTGAGCGCGGCTTCTGCGAGAATGGCAAACGCCAAACTGAGTGAGGTTTGCACGATGATAGGCGCTAAGGCATTGGGCAGGATGTGTTTGATGATGATTTGCCCGTTGGATTGACCGAGCGCCCTTGCAGCACTGACAAACTCGCGCCCCCGCACCGAGATGACCGCCCCGCGTGTAACCCTTGCAAAAATGGGCGTGTACACCACGGCAATGGCAATCATGGCGTTTGTTACCCCGCGCCCCAAAATAGCCATCACAGTAATGGCAAGTAAGACAGCTGGAAAGGCAAACAAAATATCCATAATGCGCATGATAATCTCGTCGAGCCAGCGGCCATAAAACCCGGCTAGTGCGCCCAAAAAGACGCCAACTATGCCAGAAATACCCACCGCTACAATGGCCACCCGAAACGACACCGCCGCCCCATAGAGCACGCGTGAAAACACATCCCGTCCAAATTCATCAGTGCCAAAAGGATGGGCTAAGCTCGGCGCGGCAAACACCGCCGCAAAGTTCATGGCTTCTGGGTCGTAAGGGGCAAGATAAGGTCCGAATAGGGCGATAATGGCCAGTAAAATAATAATAAAAGAACCAGCAATAATCAATTTGTGACGAAAAAATCGGCGCATAGTACCTCCTAAGTGCGCACCTGATGTGGTGACTGATACAGTGAATCGTACGGGGATGCTGTCTGGGCGTAGCGGGCAAAACGTGTGGCAGGGTGTTTGGCGACATGTTCAGTGACATGTTTGGCGACATGTTTGGTGACGGGTGGTGAAGGTGGTGAGCAAAAATCACCAAGCAGTTGACATTTAACCTATCACGTGAAGTGGTCAGTTTTGGGTTGGGTTGAAGGTTAGCTTGGGTTAAATGCAAGCGTCATACCTGTCATGACTGCATCGTCATACCTGTCATGACTGCATCGTCATACCTGTCATGACTGCATCTTGATGCCAAACCATCACGAGGCCATCACGATGTTATTGGCGTGTTGTTTTGTGGATGTTTTTGCTGGCGCTGTGTAGGTTTTACTACCTTGTCATGTGTTTGTGATGCTGCTCGCACGCCCTTTGATGTGCATTGGCTGGCTGTTGGTTGATACGTGTAAAAAATTGAGATGGATTGGTTGATACTGCCCTCTCTGACGGTTGATGATGGGTCTCGAGCCATCCGTCAGAGACGCACGTAACCGCGTGACATCTTGCGGTTGTAAAATGCCTAAGCGTTACAATAGTACGTATGACATTGCAGCCGACGCTGACGATGGTGCTTTTGAGGCGCTTCCGACGGGCTTTGTGGTGTGGTCGATGGTGAGACAGATAGTGAGCAAAACGTGAGAGATGCACCCAAAGATGCCCTCACAGGGGCGTTGATGCGAGATACTTTGATGGCACGTTTGCATGCAGCCCTCGAGCAAAGCCGCATAGTGCAGTTGCCCGTGGCGCTACTGTTGGTTGATGTTGACTACCTCAAGTTAATCAATGACGCTTTTGGACACCGGGCGGGTGATGCTGCCCTTGTCACTATTGCCAACGTGCTGCGTAAATACTTTAACAATGATGGCGATCAATTGTTTCGTTATGGTGGTGATGAATTTGTGGTGTTGTTGCCGCAAACATCATTGGAAGAAGCATCTGCTCGAGCATCAGCCATGCTCGAGGATGTCAAAGCTATACCCTTTGTGCCGACATCCCCCGTATTAAACAACTCAGTATTAAACAACTCAGTATTAGACAACTCAGTATTAGCGTCAAGTACATCCTCTGACACCACATCCTCCAATGCGGGGCAGCAGACATGTGAGAGCCACAACAAGGGCGCGTCTAACAAGGACGTGTCTAACAAGGGCGCGTCTAACAAGGGCGCGTCTAACAATGATGACATCACAGGCAGCGTCAAGGGTCGTGACGTCCTAGCCGTTGATACAAAAACAGTTGATACAAAAACAGTTGATACGAAAACAGTTGGCAGCAAAACGGGTGCTACCCAAGCAGCAGATACCCAAGTAGCGGATACCCCAAAAGATGCTGATGTGCACCGCCCGCAGGTGACGTTATCGCTGAGCATTGGGGTAGCGCACATGGTGGTTGCGGCTGATGCGCTTGCTTCAGAACATGATGTGGAAACAGCGGCGCAAACGTTGTTTGAAGAAGCCGATCAGCGGGTGTATGTGGCCAAGCGTGCTGGCCGGGGTCGGGTGTGTGATGGTGCTGAGCCGCCACCTGGCGACGACGAAGCCAGTGAGGTGCGTTTGTTGGGGCGCGAAGATGCCCTCGAGCAACTGCGTGCTTTTTTGCACACACCCATGTTAGCAACGGTGACGCCGGCTTTGCGGGTGCGCGGTCACGTCGGTATGGGGGTGTCGCGCTTATTGCACTACGCTGAGACCTTGGCACAGTTACTCGGTGCTGTGGTGGTGACGCTCAAAGGTACAACCGCCCTGCGCGAACGCAAATTGGGTGCACTTAGTGAAGCCAAGCTGTCGGTGTCGTGGCTCGAGTGGTCTGATTTGATTGACCCGCTCACGGTGCGCCACAAGTTGTCTGAACATGTGCCTGAAGGTCACTTGCTGGTCATCGTTGACCGCGTCGACCTGCTCGATGAAGCCTCACGCGACTATCTGCACAGTCTGTTAGCACTCACCATGCCCACCCGCCTCATCTATAGCGTGTTGGCGGGGTACGCAGATGATGATACGCACGACTTAAACAAATTTGTAGAAATCGAAGACACCATCACCCTGTCAGCGTTGTCGTTTGAGGAGGTGCTGCACTGGTTGCAAGGGCGTGTAGGTGAACAACTTTCGCCTGCTGCCCACACTATGCCCACCCCGCGACACCCGTTACAGAATGTGCAACAGCAAGCCCAACAACACGCCCAAGAACGCGCCCAACAACAGGTGTTTGTGCGCGCTATCTACGACATGACCCGCGGTGTACCTGCTCGAGTGAGTACGGTACTCACCGCTTTGGAGATGGGTTTAGTTGCACGCACCGATGCGTTAGACAAGCAACTGGCCACGCTCGCAGGCTTGCTTGATGGCAAAACGCAACGCTCGAGCTTGCCCATGAGCCGAGGGCGCTTCGTGGGGCGTTATGACGAAGTGGCTACCCTCAAACGTTGGTTGCGTCCGGGGGCGCTCATAAGCGTAGTGGGTGCAGATGGCATGGGCAAAAGTCGTTTGACGCTGCAGGTGGCTCGAGAGCGTGCAGCGACGTTTTTGGGGGGTGTGTACTGGTTGTCGATGACGGCGCTGACGAATTACAACCAACTCGTTTACAACTTGGCAGAAGCCATGTATGTGCCCTTTGGCAACAGCCACGACCCCGATGCGCCTGTGTTTGCGCTGTTGCGGCAAGCGCCGACGTTGTTGGTATTAGATGACGTGACCGTGTTGCCGCCTGTGCTCGAGCTCATTGGCAACATTCAGCAATATGCCCCTTCAACCGCCCTGTGCGTTACCAGTCAAGTGAGCCTCAAACTGGCGTCCGAGCGGGTGCTACACCTACGTGCTTTGCCCGTGCCAACAGTAGGGCATCCGGCGTTGAATAGCAGTGTGGGGGTGTTTTTGGAATATGCTCGCCAAGCTGCGCCCAATCGGCACTTTGACGCAAGTGGCGAACGTTTTTTGCAGGCGTTGCAGGCAATTTGTGAACGGGTGTCGGCCACGCCCTTGGGGTTAGAACTTGCTGCGGCATGGTGTGGGGTATACGACGTGCCGGCGATTGCCGAACGTTTGCAAGCTGACGCGTTGCGTTTAGAAGACGCCCCTGAAGCCGATGTGGTGGGTGCTAGTGTGCGGGTGATGCTCGAGGCGTTTTGGTCGCTCTTATCAGCATACGAACAACGGGTGCTCGCTAGTCTAGCGGTGTTTGCCAGCGACTTTTCCGAAGAAGCCGCCCGCGAGATAGCTGGGGCGTCACCGTTTTTTTTGACCAGTTTGTGGCACAAGTCGTTTCTTAGCCACCGTGCGGCTGGCAACCGCAGCGATGATGGGCGTTATGGTTTGTCTTTGTTGTTGCGGCAGTTTGTGGGGGCAAAATTGGCCGCCCAAGCGCTTTGGCAACAACAAGCACAGCAAGCGTTTGTGGGATATTACGTGGGCTGGTTGCGTGCGCTCGAGCCAACCCTGTGGGACAACCGCCAACGGCGCACCTTTGAGTTGTTGCACAACGATATCGACAACATCGTCCAAGCGTGGCGTTGGTTGCCGCGTGTTGCTGGCACGGGTGTTGCTGGCACGGGTGTTGCTGGCACGGGTGACAAGCGTGCTGTCAGCCTTGATCCTGAGGGCAAAGCCACGATGTTGTTGCGCAATTACTTTGAGTTGAAAGGTCACGCTCGCCAGGGGGCGGAACTGTTTAGTGAACTTAGTGCGTATTTTGCAGCAGATCAGGCACGTTTTGCCTCGTTTCATGCCTACGCAGCAGCACGTTTGTGGTCTAGAGCGGGAGATATTATTGCAAGTGGTCAGGCCGTTCGGCAAGCTAGGGGCTTGCTCGAGCGCTGCATCGAACCCTTAGAAGGTTTTGCTGAGTTGCCGTGGTTGTTTTTTCTCGAGGCCACCAACGCCCTGTTTGCTGGCGATGTCGATGTGGTGCCTGTGGTGCTAGATGTTGGTTTGGCTGAAGCCGCCCGCTTTGGGTCACAGCGCCCGTGGTTATCAGGCTACATTACCTTGGCACTGTGGTATCAACAACAAGATGACCTAGCGCGCGCTCAGCAGATTTTACGGCGGGCTGAAGTGATGGCGCGACGCTCGGGAGCTAGGGTGGAGTTATGTCGCTCGTTGCATTATCAAGGGGCACTGTATGTTGAACAAGGCCTGTGGCAACAAGCCAAACGGGCTTTTAAGATTGGCCTCGAGCGCGCCAGCTTAATCACCTTTAACCGTTCGCAAGCGTTGTGTTGTTTGGGGCTTGCGCGTTGTGTCAGCCGTAGCAACGCCCTTGCTATCGTCAATCGCCCACTGCCACCGCACGCCCTGCAAGACATCAAAAGGTATCTCGAGCAAGCCCTGTTGCATGTCGAACACAGCGGCAGCATTAACGAGTTGTTACAAGCCCTGCGCGAACGTGCCAGCTTGATGCACGCTACTGGCAACCTTGCTGCTGCCAACGAAGACTTAAGACGCGCCCTTATCATTGCCAGCAACACTCCTTTTGCCCCGAGTAGCCTGCTGCTGTTGGCGGTGAGAGCGTGGCATTATCCAGATATGCGCACCCATATCCTGCCCGTCATCTACTGCCACCCCGCTGCCAGCAATCACCTGCGCCACAAGTTGCGCCAACAGTTCACAGATGTCACCACGTGGCCAGCAGACCGCCTCAGCGCCAGCGACGGCAAACGCCACCTCAGTGCCTTACAGGAGGCGGCTTTAGATTATTTGCAGCATCCTGGCATGGCTCGAGCTAGCTAACCACCTCGTCTATATTGCGGACGCGCCAATGAGATTGATGCTGATACGCGTTACTGCTTACATTATTACTTCGTTACTGTTCTTTGTTGCTATTGACAACACTTTCATGATTGACGTCTATAAATTTGCAGGCGATTGTTGTCGATGAGGCGCTGGTAAAACGAGACTTGGCTAAAACTCGATAACCCTAGCAACGACATGTGGCATTGCCGTGATAGTCCTGGCCGTGATAGTCCTGGCTGTGATAGTCCTGTGGTGATAGCGTCACTCGAGTGTGATGGCAACTCACTGGCGCTTGCATATTAATCAGGGGTCATCTGATTGAAGCTGCTCAACATCGGCCAATCGTCAGGTGCAGCCATGTGTTGGGCGGTGATGTATGACACGATTGGGCATTGTTACTGCAAAAGCACATTATCACCACACAATGCGATAAGCCAGCACAACACTAAGCTATCACCACACTAAGCTATTACAACAATAAGCTATCACCAAGGAGCAAAACATGAGCGAGACGGTTACCCCCGCCCGTTGGGCAGAAGATTACTTGGAACGTTTGTCTGCCCATCACAAGCGCATCGCCAACACGTTAGACGGCTTGTCTTTGGAAATAATTGACGCCAAACACCCAGGTATGAACAGTATCGGCATATTGGTCATGCACCTCACCGAAGCCGAGCGGTACTGGGTCGCTGGTGTTGCCTGCGAACGGGACTATACCCGCGACCGTGAAGCGGAATTTAACAGTTCTGGCTTAAATGTAGCAGCGTTACGCGCCCGCTTAGAAGAACAGCATGTTTTCTTAGCAGAAGCCTTTGCCAGTTTAGACGCCAGCCAACTTGATGATATACGCATCACCCCTCGAGACCCCGACGGTTGCACGGTGCGTTGGGCACTGTTGCATGCGTTAGAACACACTGCCCTGCACACCGGACATATCCAAATTTTGCGCAAGTACTACGAAGCCCAGCTTTGACCGTGTAGGGCGGCTAGGCTGATACGTTTGGGTCTGGCTTGGCTGCTGGGTGATTTTGCGGGTGATTTTGCGAATGAGGGCTGCAAGTGTGAGAATAACAAGTGTGAGAATGATAGGTGTCGGGTGCGAGGTAGGTGGCTCGAGCGACTGCAGGTGCGCCGCAATCAGCTTGGCAGCGTTTAGTGTGGCAATGTTCAGTTTGGCAAAATAACAACATAAGGGCACATTAGACCTGCTGCAGCCGACACATGAGGGGGAAAGTTTCGTCATGCAAGTAGTTTTAGTAGACGCGCTAACAGGGGCGGGTTTGCGCGATGGCTTGGCGGCTTATTTGCGGGCGAGCTTGCAGCGCAGTCAGGCCGAGCAACAGTCCATTTCCCTGTTAGTCATTGACGTTGATTACCTGAAACTTCTCAACGATGCTTTCGGTCACAAAACAGGCGATAAAGCCCTGTTGACCGTGGCAGAAGTGGTGCGTGAGCAACTTGCCGATAGGGGGCAGGTGTTTCGCTATGGCGGCGATGAGTTTGTGGTGGTGCTGCCCGGTATGCCGCTCGAGGCTGCTAGTGAATGGGCTCGAGCCACGTTGGCACAACTGCAAGCCAGTCCGTTTTTTCCAGCAGAGGTAGATAACCCCAACACCTCACCAGCGACTTCATCTAGCCCGTCACTGACGTTATCGCTTAGTATCGGTGTGGCCAGCCTCACCACGCCTGCTGTTAACGCTACTGACGATGCGGCTGATGTCATGCGTGATAGCACCAACAACGCAACGGATGACCTTGACTTGCTAGACACATTTGCCAGTCAGCTTTTTGAACAAGCCGATCAGCGGGCGTATCTGTCCAAACGTGCCGGACGGGGGCGGGTGACTGATAGTGATGTCCCCGTCGTCGCCCAAGAAGCCAACACGCGCTTACTAGGTAGAGACGATGCCCTCGAGCAACTGCGGGCTTTTGTGCGCGCCCCCGGTGATACACCAAGGGCGTTACCCATTTATGGCCAAGCAGGGGTGGGGTTGTCACAGTTTTTGGCGTACGCGCACACCTTTGCCGAAATGCTGGCCGAAGCGGTGGTATACGTGCCTGCGACGAGCGCCCGCAGCAACCGTCATTTGGGTGCACTCAGTGAAGCGGTGTTTTCAGTGCCGTGGTTGTCGTGGTGTGATTTGACCGAACCCGAGACGGTACTTACGCGCTGCGCGGAACATGGCCGCCGTTTGCTGTTCATCGTTGACCGCTTGGACTTACTCGATGTGGGGTCGCTGCTGTCGTTGCGGCGTTTACTGGCGGCAAGTCATGGGGGCGATGCAGGTCATGGGGTGCAGCTCATCTACGGGGCAGTGCATGCGGTGGCTGAAGATATTCACGAACATGTCGTGCTCGAGCCAGCCATCACCCTCACCCCCCTCACCGAAGCCGATGGGATGCGTTGGTTATCGAGCCGTTTGGCATCACAACTGTCGTCAGCGCAACTGTCGTCAGCACAACTGTCGTCAGCACAAAGTAACAGCTTGTGGCAAGCGATATTTGCCTTGACGCGGGGGTTGCCTGCTCGTATTCAACAGGTGTTTGACGTTGTAGACGCAGGCTTGATTGCCCCATATAGCAGTGCCGAGGCGGTGCTCGAGCAACTGAGCCACTTTTTGGATGCACGTGTCCGCCGCAGCCATGTGCCCCTTTATCGCAATCTGTTTTTTGGGCGCGAACAAGAAATCAAAACCATCACCCGTGCTTTGCAACCGGCTACCCTCGTGACCATCGTGGCGGCACACGGCATGGGCAAAAGCCGTCTGGCATCACAAGTGGCCAAAGAATATGCCCCCAAGGTGTTGGGCGGGGTGGTGTGGTTGTCACTGCAAGGACTACACAACTACGAACAGTGTTTGTTTGCCCTAGCAGAAAAGTTGGACGCGCCCGTAGGTAACCGCCAAGACCCGCAAGCGCCCGTGTTTCATGCCCTGCAGCAACTGCCTGCGTTACTCGTGTGTGATGACGCTAGCCCGTCGCCGCATGTATTGGCGCTCCTTGAGGCCGTGCGGCAAAACGCCCCTGCGACCCGTTTACTGGCTACGAGCCAAGAACCTTTGTCGTTAGCAGGTGAACAGCGGCTTATGCTCGAGGGTTTACCTGTTCCTACCGCGTCGCTCACGAGCAGTAGTTATCAACTGTTTATGGCGCATGTCCGTCAGGTCACGCCCGAACAAGAGTGGTCGTCATCAGGGGCAGCCAATCGGGCGAGTCATTTCACTACCACCAAGCACCACGACCCCTATCCCGACGCCTATCCCGACGCTGATGACGCCGCTGATGACGCCGCAAGTGCCTTGCTAAGCGCCCTTAAGCGCATTCACGAGATTGTGGCTGGCATGCCTTTGGGGCTGGAATTGGCAGCCGCGTGGTGTGAAACTTATGACGTACCAACCATTGCCGATAAGCTCAGCCACGACGCCCTGTTGTTAGGACACGCCACCAGCCCCTTGCAGGTCATGTTTGCCACTTTTTGGCACTTGCTCGCTCCGTATGAACAGCGCACCTTGGCCAGTTTGACGGTCTTTCCCAGTCACTTTTCAGAAAGTGCCGCCGCTGAAATCGCCGGAGCGTCGCCGTTTTTTCTCACCAGCTTGTGGCATAAAGCCTTTTTGCAACAACACCCCGGCAGACGCCAAGATGACGGGCGCTACAGCATGCCGCTGCTCTTGCGGCAGTTTGCCAGTGCCAAATTGGCTGATAGACCCTCATGGCAACGCCGTGCTAAACGTGCTTTGGTGCGTTATTACGTGGGTTGGTTGCGGGATTCAGAGCCAACCTTGTGGGACGAACGGCAACGCGATACCTTTGTCCGCATTCGTGTTGATATTGACGCCATCGACGAAGCCTGGCGTGCTTGGCCGCAGTTGGCAGCAGACAATTGGCAACGTGCTGTTGATCTTGACCCCGAAGGCAAAGCCATCATGATGTTGCGCAACTACTACGAAATGCGCGGTCATGCCCAGCGGGGGGCGACGTTGTTCGCGGAGCTGACTGAGGTGTTTGCGGCTTCCCAACCACGTTTTGCGGCGTTTCATGCTTATGCGGCAGCGCGGCTTCTATCGCGGGCGGGTTACAACGACCAAAGCCACAACGCTATTATGTTGGGGCGGCGCTTGCTGGCTCGAGCTGATGCCCCGGGGCAAGATTCAAAAGAATTGGGCTGGTTTTGCCAAGTGGAATCGCTTAATGGCCTGTTGACGGGGCGCTTGCAAGATGCCAGCATCGAAATCAACAATGGTTTGGCGATTTTTGACCGTTTGCAGATTGCTCGAGGGTGGGTGTCGAATTTGGTTACCAGGGCCATCTGGCACTATCAACAAGGCAATGTCGCCTCGGCATTACACGACGTGCGCTTGGCTGAATGGCACAGTCGCCGCCGGAAATTTCGGGTAGAAATCTGTCGGTCGCTGCATCAAGCAGGTTTTTTGTATATTGAAATAGGTAACTGGCGTGAAGCGCAGCGGGTGTTGCGCGTGGGGCTTTGGCGCTCTGAAATCCTCAGTTTTGTGCGCTTTGTGGCGCTTTGTCATGTTGGGTTGGCGCGTTGTGCCACTCGAGCACGCGGCTTTGGTTGCATTGGCGAGCGCCCTGATTACGCCACGGCACGACGTCACCTCGAACAAGCCCTAGGCTACGCCGAACGCAGTGGTTCGGTCATTGAGTTGCTCGAGACCCTCAGCGACCTAGCGAGCGTGTGTGACGCAGTAGGTGAACTCGAGCAAGCCAATGACCACTTTGTGCGCGCTCTGCGCATTGCCCAAGGGACGCCGTTTCTGCCGATGATTTTGTATGCACTGTCGGTCATCGTGCAGCAGCGTCCGGCGCTTCGTCATCATTTGCCTGTGTTGTACTATCATCCGGCAGCCAGCCCCCGTTTGCAGGGTAAGTTATGCGAGCACTTTGGTGATATTGCCCTGCCTGAAGGCACGACCCTCAACCTTACAGATAAAGATGCTCAAGCTGATGTGATGCCCGCGTCAGTGTGGGCGGCCAAGCGTTTTGACGAGGTGTATCAAGATATGCTCGAGCACCTATCTACCCAAACCAAGCCAGCCCAACCCGATAAGACGCGCTTACCAACTGGCAAAAATCTTGCCAACTGACGCCGAAGAATCGTCCAAACTATTCGTAAACGCTTGCCGCACGTCGATGTTGACGTTGAACTTGCCCACGCCTAAGTGAATGGCATGTTTGAGCTGATCTACACGCCCCAACGGCATAGCCGCCCACTTGAGCATCACGCAGCAAAACATCCGTGGCAGTGAGTATGATTGCATTGTTGCACATTGCTACAAAATAACGATAACATTAAAATAACGAAAACATTACGCCAAGCGGTTAATGGCTTCGTGCAAAGCTCTGCTGTCACCGACATTACCCGGAAACACCACATACGAAAGCCCTGGAAAGCGGCTTTCTCGCCCGAGTTGCCACACCGGAACACCCGGCAAGAGTTGCCCTTGGACGGTGGCTTTGGTGACATGCAAAGCTTGCGTGGCGATGTCGCTCGAGGTGATGCCACCTTTGGCAATGACAAAACGCGGAGTTGCAGTGAGCTGCCGCACGATACTGACCAAACTTCGTGACACCCGCCGCCCTAGCTCGAGGCTGGCTTCGGCACCTTCACCCGTTATCAGGTCACGGCTGGTAAAAAGCACCACGTCCAAGCCTTGGGCTAAGTGATGGTCAACGTCTTTGGCAAGTTGGCTGAGCATGTGTTCTGGCTCGCCGCAGTCAAGGAAAGCAGGCACGTCAAGTTCTACCGGGCAGATGTTACTGTGCTCGAGCAAACCACCCGCGTTGATGTTCGTCTTGGTGTTCGTTGTAGTAGTCGTGGTGTTCGTTGTGATATTCGTCGTTTTAAGGGTGTCTTTTGCAAGTAGCGGGCGCGTCTCTAGTCCCAAACGCACCTGCACATAAGACGCCGCACTGCGCAGCAAAAACTGTTTGCCAATGGCTTCTGCTAAAAGTTGCCCCATCACCATCACTTCCAGGTCACGCAAGGTTACCGCGTTGACCACGCACACCTGCCCGTTTTGACACTGTTGAAGCTGGGCACACACCGCTTTTGGTCCACCTTGGCGAATGGTCTCGAGTGATAGCGTCATCACCTCACGAGCGGGGATGTGTCCAGCGGTTTTTTCTGCTACCCAGTCAGGCAAGTAGGACGTGCTGTAACCAAAGGTGGCATCTTGGGCAAAAGGGCTGGCGGATGCTGGTGTGAGGGTGTCACCGTCGGCAATGTAGTGGGTGTTGTGGATGGTGAACCTACCACCCTCGAGAAAGTACGGTACTAACAACACTCCATCAGGCGGGTGTCCGCTAGATGTTTCAAGATACGCGCTTAAAATATCTGTCTCTAACGGAAAATGCCCCCGCAAGGTCGAATCGCTGCGGCTGATTATCGTTGTAGGGCGATTGGCTTTTTGGCTAGCCTGTTGCAAGTTAGTCGTTAACTCGGCAAGTAACGCTTTGGCGTCTGCTCGGTTCAGGCTGCGGCTGTTGGTGAGAATAAAACACGCCGGGTTATCAGCGTGCAGTTCTTGGGTCAGCGTCGGCACGTCCCAGCGGGTCAGTACAGGCAAGTCATAGACGGTTTGCGTGCCAGTAGGGTCGTCGTCGAGCACCACAATTTTTCGCCCATCACGGGCTACCTGCTTGCGGATATCAGCGAGTAACGACGCCTGCCAAGGCTCGGGAAGCGTAGCGAGCAGATCAGTTAGGTTGTGGCTTACTTCGGTCATAGACATGTCTGACAGCGCCTTCCAGTGCATGGTGATGACGGGGTGACAACGTGTGGTGATGACGGGATGATGACGACAACAAAAGTATAGCAAGTGAAAACAATCCAACGCATGAGAAGTCCATGTGCTAGCTCAATGTATGAACGCGTTACACACACACGTATTGCTAGACCAAGATGTTGCTAGACCAAGATGTTGCTAGACCAAGGTGTTGCTAGACCAAGGTGTTGCTAGACCAAGGTGTTGCTAGACCAGGGTGGACATCAAACAAACCTGTTGCGTACTCGAGTTGATGATGTGGCCTTAAACACAAGACGCAATGAGTTGGCGAATCAGTTTGGTGATGCAGTATGTTGTATGTGAGAAAGATGTGTGACGGACGGTATTTGTACGAATTGAGGCACAACCCAGCAAAATGTCACAAAAAGTGTGTGCTACACTACGCATTATGCTTCGAGTTCTACTTTTTTACGTTGGGCTGTTGACAAAACGTTTGTTCGTTGGCGGTTCGTTGGCTAGGCGTGGGTATAGCGCAAGTGGGTATAGCGCAAGTGTTGTACTCATGGCGTTATTTTTGAGCATGAGCGCCGCGCAGACGCTCGAGCAAGACCCCCAAAACGCGCAAAACCTAGAAGCCTGTCGCACCATCGAACAAGATCAGCTCGAGGGCGAATTGGGCGCGTTTACCCAACAACTTTTCTTTGAAGACGTGCGCACCTTAAACGTCCCTAGCATTGTCTTAGTGCACTGGCAAGACCTCAACCTCGACGCCATCATCAACCAAGAAGTCGCCTCTGCTGCCCAGCGGGTGCAAAACGAAGCAGGTGGTATCGACAAACTCATTTCAGCGTGGAATCCGGGCAAAGCCGAAGAACTAGCGCAGCAAGTTGCTGCCTATGCGTTTACGTCAGATAGGTTTCAGGGGGCGCTCGAGGACTTATCAGCAGCCGTGGCTACTGACATCACCAGCAACTTTGAAGACGCCGCCACGTTGTCCACATCTGGCGCACTAAGTTGCATGCAAACGTTCATTAGCGGTGCCTATGGTGACGCCGTAGCAGATATTTTTGGTACCGAAATCGCCACCCAAACCGTAGACATGGAAGCGGCAGATATGTCTGGTGGCGGTGTGGGCATGAATTTTCGTGGGCGCACCGTTGGGGGCGTCAGCGCCATCATCGCGGGCTATATTGCCAGAGCAGTCATTCAGCGGGTCAGCGTGCAAGTCACGCGTCGCATCACGGGTAACATCGTCGGGCGAGTGTTGGGGCGAGCAGGTACATCCGTAGCGGGTGCTGCCACAACCGTGGTGCCCATTGTGGGTTGGGCTGTTGGTCTTGGTCTCATTACGTGGGACGTCATTGACGGTTCACGGCGTGGGGCGCTGCCGCAGATTGAACGGGCGCTCAGTGATGAACGCACCAAAGCCCGCATTCGTGATGAAGTTTCCAGCATCGTGGTAGAAGACTTGCCCAGCTTGGTCGATGAGATTTCGGCGGATATTGCGTTTGAGGTGTTTAACGACTGGCAGACATTTGTCGAAAACTACGATACACTACTGACTTTGGCAGTCCGAAACGCCCAGTTTGCTACCTTTTTGGAAGCTACCAACGAAGCAGATCTCTACAAGTTAGCAGGGTTTACCGCCCCGCTTTCGCAGCGGCAAGTGATGTTAGCAGTGAGTGATGGTCGGTTGCAGCAGGCGCTGACGTTACCCGACAGTGCCATCACTATGATTGAAGACGGTCAATCGCTCGATATGGTGCTGGCGTGGGCAGATGTCGCCGAGGGTGAGATTGACCGCGTGGTTGACCTCGACCTTTACAACCGCTTACAACCCAATGACCTCACCGACAGGCAGTTAGTCACCCTTTTGGGTACTGAGACAGGCATTGCCCGCAGTCTGCTGGCACAGTCGGCTGATGATATAGCTGCTTTACTCACGCATGTGCCAGCAGCCATGTTGAATGGGGTTGTTCGAGCAGTGAGGGTAGAAGCGTTGGCGCTGTTGGCGTGGTATGCAACGCGGCTCGAGCCAAACGCCCTAGACAGCCTCCTTTTCATTTGGACAGAAAACCCCAACATGGTTGACCGCTACGACCCACGTGTCACGCGTACTCTGATTACGACCAGCCGCGACCAAAGCCGCGCTATCAACATGGTGGTTGAACCTGCGGGTGTTTTCCAGGCTGGTCAAGACCTGATTGCCTTTTTGCAAGGGCGCATTTCGTGGCAACTCGTCTTGCTCAAGTATCCCAACATTCAATGGGTGTTGGCCGTGGTTGCTTTGGTGCTCTTGGGTATCGTCATGACGGTGTTTCGCCCTGTTTGGCGCGTGTTGCGGTTGGCGCTCAAGCCGATTGTGTGGTTGGTGTCAATGGCGTGGCGCGGTTTGATGGGCTTGTTTTCGCTTGGTGGTGCCGGCAAACGTCCGGCGAAACAAGTACCGACAGCAAACAAAGTGGCCGATGATGCTACCCCCACCACAGACTCTGTGACAGACTCCACCCCAGACCCTGCTATAGACGGTGCTATAGACGGTGCAACCTCTGGAGATGATTGAGCCGACGGGTGATTGTGCTTGATTTAGGCGGCAAAACAAGTAGTGCGTATCAATCTTGTGTGCGCTGTTGCCTCGAGCTGTGCTGTGTGTAAGGCTCGTCAAGGGGTTACTCAAATAGCAATTCCCCGTGTTGTTTCTATAGTTGCTGATGTTTACTGGCATGACATCGGTATACAACGCGTTCAAGTATGTAGACGTCAATCGTGGAAATACTATATGACCCAACTAAGTATGACCCCTACCAAGGAGGCACATGATGGCAAGTTTTGGAACTCGAGCACCCCTCCTCACCCTCATCCTTATGGTGTTAACAAGCAATATGGCGTTAACAAGCACGTTAGCTCAAGGTTTGACCCTGCCGCCGCTGCAACAACGCGAAAGGCTCGAGGGTGACCTCAACGATATTGCCACTATCTTGTTCATAGAAAACCCGCCCCTGCTTGTTACGGCTGGGCAGGTACGCCAAGGTGTGGCAGTGGAAGCGTGGAATTTGGCGACAGGACGGTTACTGGCGCAGTTTGACGAACACCGCACGTATTCCCTTGCTTACAGCCCTACCCGTTCGCTACTGGCAACGGCTGGACACGATGGCGGTTTGCGTTTGTGGCGAATCATTGGCACTGAATTACAACAGACCCTTGGTGAAGGCACGCAGCGCTTTGAAGCGGTAGCGTTTAGCCCTGACGAATCGCTGCTGGCCGTAGGCAGGCGCGACGGGTCCATTGTGGTGTGGCACGTCGATAGCGGCGGCATGGTGCATGTGCTAGAAGGACACAGTGACACCGTGCGCGACCTTGCCTTTACGCCCGACGGCAGCACCTTGGTGAGTGTGTCTGGTGGTGATAGGGGCGGTGGCGACACCACCATGCGCCTGTGGAATGTAACCCAAGGCAATCTGCTGCAAATCTATGAAGACAGTGACAGCACCCTGCGCACCGTCGCCGTCAATGACGCAGGCGACCTGATTGTGGCAGGCAACAACAGTGGACAAGTGCTCGTGTGGCGTTTTACCTTTGGGGTTGCTGAGTTGACGCGGTTAATTGACGTGCACGGGCAAACCATTAACGACGTGGCCATTCATCCTAGTGATGATTTTTTGGTCACAGCTAGCAGTGATGAAAGCCTCAAGATGGTGGACTTGGCCACCGGGGTCGTGCTGCTGACGTTGCCGTTTGCGGGCAGCGTGCAAGCGGTTAGTTTTGATGCCGAAGGGCGGGTCATGGCGGCAGCGGGGCGCAGCAGCGGGGTGCAGTTGTGGCAATTTCAAGACGCACCCCTCAGTGAGGCTGGTCAGTGACGCCTGTGAATGAACCAAGCCCGAAAGAACATTGCTTTGTTGACATTGCCTTGCTGACGTTGTTTTGCTGAGTTTTGCTGACATTGCCTTGCTGACGTTATTTTGCTGAGTTTTGCTGACATTGCCTTGCTGACGTGCTTTATCCGCCACCTTGACTGAGGGCGTAGCGGGCGCGGCGCAGATCGTGGGCGAACGCAGTCATGGTCTTGTAGCGGGCGTCGGGGTCTTTTTGTAGCGTCCTCGAGACAATCTCTACTAGCATCTCCGGCACGTCGGGGTTGACCTCGAGCAGGGGTGTGTAATGCCCGCGCACGATGCTGCTCACGGTGCGCACCAAGTCGTGCCGTTCGCCTTCAAAGGGCAAACGTCCGCTGAGCATTTCGTAGAGCACCACTCCAAGTGACCAACAGTCGGCAGCAGCCCCTACCGTTTGCCCGCGCACCTGTTCGGGCGCCATGTAGTTGACAGTACCAAGAAGTGTGCCGGGTTGGGTCAGGTTGGTATCGATGGCTTGCCCTTGCCACTTGGCGATGCCAAAGTCGAGCAACTTCACCGTGCCGTCTTTGGTAATAAAGGCGTTGCCCGGTTTGATGTCGCGGTGGATGATGTTGTGGGCGTGGGCTTGGGCGAGGCCTTTGGCGATTTGCATGGCGTAGTCGCAGGCTTGTTGGCAACTGAGGCGTTCTCTGGCGAGCATGTCCTCGAGCGTTTCCCCCTCAAAAAAAGGCATTACCAAAAACATTTCTCCCGAAGCTAATTCGTCAATGGTGAACACCGGGCAGATGTTGACGTGCTCGAGCCGAGACGCCGCTTTGGCCTCCCGCAAAAACCTTTCGCGAATGGTGTCATCACTAAAGGCATTGGTAATAAACTTCATGGCAATAGGGCGTTTGAGGCGGGTGTCAAAGGCTTTGTAGACAATCGACATGCTGCCTTCACCCAAAGTGCCCTCGAGCTCATAGTGTTTGATGGTTTTGCCTGCGAGTTCGCGGGCGTTTAAGGGGGCGTTATCACGTTCGCGAGCAGCTTGGCTGCGCCGCAGTAAGGCGAGGATGCGCGCAGACAATTCTTCGAGTTCAAAGGGTTTACCCAAGTAATCATCGGCAAACTGCAAACCCCGCACGCGGCTATCTAAGTCGGTTCTCGCCGTCAGCATCAAGATGGGCATGGTGTTCAGTTCAGCATGTTCGCGGATATTTTGGGCGATGTCGATACCGTCAGCATCAGGCAAGTTGAGATCCAAAATGAGTAAATCTGGCGGATGGTCGTAGATACCTGTGAGACCCGTAGCACCATCGGCGTAAAAACGGGCGCTGTGCTCGAGCTTTTCTAGCGCGCTGCCGATGAGCTTGACAAACATGGGATCGTCTTCAATGACGCTGATAATCGCCATAAGCTGCAGTCAGTCTACCAAACCCCTGTGAAGGCTTCTGCGTGTTTCTTGGCTTATGGTTAATGGTTACCTCGCTGATGAGCATTGTTTTAGTAAGTTGGCTTTTGGTGTGTTGGGCATTTTGGGTGTTGTCGTCTTGGGCTATAGTGGCAAAGGTTCACGCTGGTTTAGCGATACAGGAGGTTGACGTGACACCCGCAACAAAACAACCCACAAAACAATCCACAAAACAATCCACAGCAGATACGACAAATACTGCCAACACAAAACACGCCCCCTCGAGCAGCCACCGCACTGATGAAACACCCACAGATACTGACGTAGATACAGTGATTGTAGATACGGTGATTGATGCTCGAGGCTTGCGCAAGCAATACGGCGACTTCACAGCGGTGTCCGATATCGACTTTTCCGTAGCGCGGGGGTCATTTTTTGGCATGCTCGGCCCCAATGGTGCAGGCAAAGCCCCCACCATGCGCATGGTCTACCGAGTGACGCCCATCACCGCAGGTCACTTGACCATCTTGGGCCTCGAAGCAGGACAAGATGATCGCGCCATCAAAGCCCGCCTTGGGGTAGTACCACAAATTGACAACCTCGATGAAGAACTCAACGTACTAGAAAACCTGCTCATCTATGCCCGCTATCACAACATCACCGGAGAAACGGCCAAGCAGCGGGCGTTAGAACTACTAGACTTCTTAGAATTGAGCGGCAAAAAACACGCTGATGTGCGTTCCCTTTCTGGCGGCATGAAACGCCGCTTGACGTTAGCGCGGGGGTTAATGAACGACCCAGAAATCGTCATTTTGGACGAACCAACCACCGGTCTTGACCCACAAGTGCGGGTGACACTGTGGGATAAGCTCGAGGAACTGCGTTCTCGCGGTGTCACCTTGGTGATGTCCACGCACTACATGGACGAAGCCGAACGCTTGTGTGATCATTTGGTGATTATGGACGAAGGACATATCGTCAGCCGGGGCGGCCCTAGGGACATGGTGGCACAACACGCGTCACGGGATGTGCTCGAGGGGCGGCTAGAAGCACCTGACGAACCTGCGTTTACTGCTTTTGTCAAACAGCACGACCTTGCTGCGGTGCGCACCAGTGAGCGGGTCAGCATCTTTGCTAGCGACGGGCGGCAGATTCTCAGCGAGTTAGAACAAGCAGGTGTTCGCTTGGTGCGGCCTTTTGTGCGTCCGGGCAACTTGGAAGACGTATTTTTGAACCTCACTGGCCGCTCACTGCGCGAATAAACCGCACATCATTTGCAGCACGTCATAGGAACGCGTTTTTGCAATGATTTAACCATACAACTATGTAAATATATAACTATGCAACAAAAGGAGAACTATGGTCGGACGTTACGGCAGCCGTCAAGCTATCAACTTGCGCAGTGTGGGGCGAGTCTGGGAGCGCAATTTTTGGGTGTACCGCAAACGCTGGCACTACGCGTTAGTACCGAACTTTTTTGAACCCGTGTTTTACTTGCTCGGTCTCGGGGTGGGGTTGGGGGCGTATGTGGCCACGGGTGGCACGTTTGAAAATGGCTACTTGCACTTTGTGGCTACCGGTTTGGTGGCGTCTGCTGCTATGAACGGGGCTGTGTTTGAAACGACCTACAACGTGTTTGTCAAGTTGCACTTTGGCAAGACATACGACGCCATGGTGGCGACTCGAGTCAATATGGAAGACGTCGTTTTGGGCGAAACCCTCTGGGCGAGCACCCGCTCACTGCTCTATGGGGGGGTGTTTTTGTTCGTTACCCTCTTTTTTGGCGTCAATCCTTCGTGGCGAATGTTGTTGGTGCTTGTCGCCGTCTTTTTGACTGGGTTTTGCTTTGCGTCTATTGGCATGGCGTTTACGGCTATTTTGCCGAGTATCGAACTCTACAGTTACTTTTTCACCATGTTCGTTACACCGTTATTTTTGTTTTCTGATATCTTTTTCCCTGTCGCTGATCGTTTTCCTGATGGGCTGGTGGCTGTGGCCGCTTGGACGCCCCTGTACCGCTCTGTGCAACTGGTGCGGGGTCTGGTCGATGGCGACTGGGCAGGGTTAGGGTGGCACGCGTTGTATTTGCTGGCGCTCGGCAGTGCGTTAACCTTTTTTGCTGTGAGGCGCATGCGCAACACCGTCATTCGTTAGTGATTCGTTAGTGGTGCGTTAGTGATGTATTGGTGTGGTGGCTGAGTGTGGTGGCTGAGTGTGTCATCTGACACAGCCACGTGACACAGCCACGAGTTGGTTATGTTTTTATGTACTAGACATGTAAGTACTGGACATATATGCCGTTATGTTTGGCATTGACAGTACACCTTCTGAGGGACGTGTTACAACCTGATAGTTACGCCTTGTGTGGGCGCTCTTGTGTGGTTGCTGTGAAGGCAACGGGTGAAGGCAATTGGTGGAGGCAACTGTGTTTGAGCTTTCTGTAATTATTCCGACGCATAGACGCTGTGAGATGTTGCGGCAGTTGCTAGGGCGTTTGTTGGCGGTTCGTGAGGTGGCGCTCGAGCTGATTGTGGTCGATGATGCCTCGAGCGACGGCACGCAAGCCATGCTCAGCACATTCCCGACAGTCACCGTCATTCGCAACGACGAACCCAAAGGTTTTGACGCCCTACCCGAGGCCATCGCCCGCGCCCAGAGTGACTGGTTATTGTTTCTCGATGACGACGCTTATCCGGCAGCGGGCAGTTTGGCGCACATCGTGCAGCACATTCGCAAGCGCGGTGAAGCGCTCGGGGTGATTGCTTTGCCGTTCACCCAACCGGGCAGTCAGCGGCTCAGTTACACGCCGTACTTTCCGGCAGTACCTGTGGGTGTGGACTATGTGCCGACGCGGGCGTATCACGCGGGGGCAGTGGCCATTCGCCGCTGTGCGGCTGTGCAAAGCCCGCCGAGTCCGCAGGGATATTTTATGTACGAAACCGAAATCCCCGCCATCATCGAATATCTCGATCAGGGTTGGGAAGCTGACTATTTGCCGAGTGCGCCCATCTATCATATGTGGGACAGTCGCGCCGCGCAAGGTGGCAAAAAAGTGAGCACTAACGCTGCTTATCTGCCCTTTCGCAATGACATTGTGACCATCAGCCGTTACTATCAGGGTTGGCGGCGCACGGAGATGCTGTTGGGGCGCTATTTTACGGGTTTTATTCACCTCGCAGCCGCAGGTGAACCCTTGGCGGTGGTGCGCGCCCATCGAGAAGCCAAAGCAATGCTGGCTGAGCGCCCAGCGCGACAGGTTAAACCGGAGGTGCTCGAGCGTGTCTATCCGTGTTTTGAAGGTCTTACCTTGCTAACCTTTTTCTCGGAAACCAACCGCCGCCGTCTGGCGTGGTTTTTGGGATTTTTGCCTATCGACCAAACTTGCTGAACGCACCTTAGTGGGTGGCTTGCGTTATGTTGTAGATTCGTATTGTTGTAGGTTTACATTTTCGTAATGTGGCGTAATGGGGATGTGCGGTGGGGCTTCGTGGCTTGCCACAATGTGTGACAGTTCTGACAGCCCAACTTTGATAGCCCAACTTTGATAACCCAATGTTTGTTGGTAGTCCTCATCCTTACCCGTGGTCTCTGGTCCATGCCAGTTTCATAACGTCAGTGTGCTGATGGTTTGCGTTCAACCGCCGCTAACTGCAGGCTGTGATAAAATAATGCGTTGGTTATGTTGTGAGGCATTGCTGTTGCGCCCCTGTTTGTAAGGTTCATGCTCATTAAGGTTCATGCTTATTAAGCAAACGTTTGCCAAGCCTCTGTTCGTAAAGCCCTTGTTTGTCAAGCCTCTGTTCGTAAAGCCCTTGTTTGTCAAGTGAGGGTTTCGTCAAGCAAAGTGCATGTGCCAACCTATGTCTCGCCCCGATGCTGCGCTGGTTAAGGTGCGATTCACTAACCATCACCTCGAGACCAATCACCCTTAGATATTTGCTGTTGGGAGCTTCTGTGTGCAGTTAGTTGTTGACCTCCTACCCAAAGCGCCTCCGAGCGCCAATAGGCACGATTCATCTTCTAGCCAACCGCTTGCGGTGTATCGTGATGATATATACCGTGATGATGTGGTGGTAGTGATTGACGTGTTGCGCAGTTGTACGCTGGCGGCGTTGTTGTTTGAACATGGGTTGAATCAGTTGTATGTGTCAAAAAGTGTGCGCAGTTTGCGCAAGTTCGCCAAAGCTCGAGCAGCACAGCAGCAACCTTCGCTCTTGTTGGGTGAACGCGACGGCATCCCGCCAGAAGGGTTTAATTACGGCAATACCTTGACAGAACTGCTCAATGTCGACGTGCAAGGCAAAGCAGCCTTGTTGCTCGCCGAAAACATGCCCTCTGCTCTTAGTAGTGTGCGTGGGGCGGCGCATGTTTTGTTGGGGTCGCTGTATAACGCCGAAGCGGTCATGCGGCACGCAGCGGCGCTGGCTCGAGGGCGCATTCATTTGGTGTGCAGTGGTTTTCGAGGTGACGAAGACCTTGATGATACCTTGGCAGCGGGTTATTTGGCGGCGCTGCTCGAGCGGGTGGTTTATCCTAATATCGGCGCTACTGATACGCTGACCTTGGGGGGGACGGCTGCTATGGCCATGACCTTGCTCAAAGCCTTTCACGACCCCCTTGAAGCCCTGTGGCATGCTCGAGCTGGTCAAGTGCTCAGGCGTGCTGATTTGGCCAGCGACATTGCCTTTGCTAGTCACATGTCGCAATCTGACGCCGTGCCGCGTTTGCGTCAGGTCATTTCCGAACAACCTGCGGATCTTTATCACTTTGAGGTGCTGCGCTAGGGGCGTTTATGACTCATAACGTACCGACCCATACGCTACCGACCTATACTTTGCCGACCCATAAGGTGCTGGGGTATGAGGTGGCCGCGTGTCGCCTCGAGCAAGCCGTGACCTGGTGCGTACACGCCGCCCACCAACCCACCGCCCGCGAACCAGCCGCCAAATTGGTCGTGACCCTCAACCC
Source organism: uncultured bacterium (assembly GCA_964550765.1). Lineage (GTDB taxonomy): Bacteria > Deinococcota > Deinococci > Deinococcales > Trueperaceae > JBCCBI01. The sequence goes on from CAZKAZ010000001.1 coordinate 47,021, forward strand.
CGAAATTGTGGTGCGTGCCCGTGACGATGACGCTTTGGCACAAGCCATCCATCAAGCAGAATTGATTACCGCTGATGGTGTGGGTATTTTGTGGGCGGCCAAACAAGCGGGTGCGCCCTTGCCCGAACGGGTATCTGGGGTGGATTTGATGTTTTCTCTGCTTGCTGCTGATGCGCCTCTCAAAGTGTTTTTGCTGGGCAGTCAACCGGGGGTAGCCGCTCGAGCTGCCGAAGTTGCTAAAGCGCGTTACAACGCTGAGATTGTCGGCGTGCAGCATGGCTACTTTGACAAGGACAATCCTGTTGAGGTGCTCGAGCACATTGCTAGCAGCGGCGCTAACATTCTCTTTGCAGGACTGGGTGAAGGCCAAGAGGTGTTTTTGCACCAACACCGTGAGCAACTCGCCGTACCCGTGATGATGGGTGTCGGTGGGGCGCTCGATGTCTTGGCGGGTGAGGTGTACCGTGCCCCACAATGGACGCGCCAGCTTGGGGTGGAATGGGCGTGGCGGGTAGGTGGCGACCCCAAACGTTGGCACCGCATTCCCCGTCTGTGGTCGTTTGTGCAGTTGGTGCGCAGGCAGGCAGGAGAGTAGGGAACGCTCAAAAATTATCCCTAAGCTACCGCTAACATTGCTGCTAATTTCGTCATGATGGTTGCTACAGGGGTGATATGGGTGATTGCAGGGGCTTCCATCAAATGTTGACATGTTTGTGTGACAGTAAACGGTGCGGTAGGGGCGTGCCTGTGGTGGTCGTTGTGCGTATGGTGGGCATATCACAATAAAGTCAGTCACATGCGGGTGTCGCAGGTAGATGATGTGAAGACATGCTGGTTCGAGGTAGCAGCAGAGGTATCAGAAAACGTATTTTCTTGACGTTTTACTCAAAAATGTATTAAAAAAATATCAGTATAAAGTATCTTAAAGTTGAACATTACCTCAAACGTGCCCCTTAACAATCAATGATGGAGAAGCCTATGAGTCAACCACGAATTTTGTTTGCTACTGTTGCAGCGGGCGGTGCGCATGTCAGCACGGCCAACGCCATGGCGGAAGCCATTGACGCGTATTATCCGGGCGAGTTTGCTTGTGAGGTGCGTGAAATCATGCGTGATTATGGTTTTGCAGCAGACGATGACCGTCATAAAGACTTCTGGCGCTGGGCGCTCGAGCAGCCGTGGCGGGCGCGTTTGGGGCAGCAGGTGCTCGACCAATACCCGTGGACGACTAACCAAGTGCACAAAGTGATGTTGCGCAAGTTTGCCAAAGTGGCCGCCGAACGCCTTAACCAAGACCCGCCTGCACTCGTGGTGGTGAATCATCCGTGGTTGTGTGTGGCGCTCACCATGAGCCAGCGGCGTTATGGTTTGCCTGTGCCAGTGGTGACATTTCAAACGTCGACCTTTGATACCAGTGCCCTGTGGGCAGAACCCAATTGTGAACGCATCGTTTTGGGTGGCCAACGGGCGCGTGACAAGTTGGTGGCGATGGGCGTGCCACAAGACAAAATTGATCTAGTGGGGTATCCACTCAGGCAAGCCGTGTTAAATGCCAAAAGCAAGCAGGAGGCTAGGGCTTCTCTGGCGTTGCCTGACCGTTTTACCTGCTTGTTGGTGCTCGGTGGTGAAGGCGTTGGAGGAGATCCTGAGGGTATCATTGCGGCACTTGAAGGCCTTGAATTGCCCCTTGACATCGTGGTGATTTGTGGTCGTAATGAGTCGCTCAAAGAGAAGCTCGAAGCTCGAGCAGCCGACCATCTTCATCTAATAGGGTTCACCGAGCGCATGGCAGATTACTTAGCAGCTAGTGACGTGGTGATTGGCAAAACAGGGGCAACGGCAGTGTTTGAAGCCTTGGCGGTAGGGCGTCCGGTACTCGCCCCGCACCGTTCGGGCGGCATCGAAACGTTTATGATTGAGGTATTGACGCAACATCACCTCGGCGGCAGTGCGCCCCTGCCTGAGGGGTTGCAAGCCCAGGTGCGTGCTTACTATAACGACCCCAGCCAGTTACAAGCGGTCTATGAACGCACCCGCGCCATCGACTTTGCTGGCCTCACCCGCCGGTTGACAGATTATTTGGTGCATTACGCTCGCACGGGCGCACCCGCACCCCGTTTGTGTGGGGCTGGTCTGACCTTGTAGCGCATGCTGTCAACATTCCGTACATCTTTAAGTTGTATTGCACTAAGTTGTATTGCATTGAGTTGTATTGCATTAAGTTGTATTGATGTCTGCGCGGAGTTGTGGGGTTACTCGAGGTTTCATGTGGGGGCGCTGAGTTTCACTGAGGTTGCACCTAGCCCGTTTTGGGGGGCTCATTGGTGAGTTAATCGTTGTTTTGTCAATGGTTTGTTCGTCTGTCTGGTAAATTACTCGAGGATAGTTATGATTTCATCAAAACGTTTTTGGCAAATTCTTAGCCTCTCCTTGCTGTTGAGTGGTGGGGCGTTGGCGTGGTTGTTGCCGAGTGCGTTTACTGCTGAAAGTTGGCAGCGTCTGGCGCAAGTGCCCGTTTGGGGTATCGCTTTGTTACTGACGGCACTAGGCGCACGCTGGTTTTGTGGTGGTTGGCGCACAGCGGTACTTGCCCGCTTAACGGGGGGGCAGTTGTCGGTGCGTCAAGGGGTGCGCTGTCACATGATGGGGACGTTCAGTTCGGTGATTACGCCAGCGGGCGGCGGCAATGCGTTGGGGATGACGTGGTTACTGCATCACTATGGGGTGGCACTACCTCGAGCGGTGCTTGTTAACGTACTTGTGACCGTCACTGACATGAGCTTTTTTGCTTGGAGTGTGCCGCTAGCCGTGTTGTGGTTGGCTAAGCGCGGCGTGCAGTTGCCTATCGAGAACTCCTCGTGGTGGGTGGCGGGGTTTGCCATTGGGGCGTTTTTGGCCAGTTTGCTGTTGTCGTTTCGGTTGCACTGGTTGACGGCAGTTGTGCGCCGTGTCGTGTGTTGGCGAGGGTTACTGCGGTGGCGCAGGGTAGCGCGGTGGCGCAAAGGGGCGCTGGCGTTTTTGGAACAGCTCGAGCAAGCCTCGGCGCTGTTTGCCCGCACACCCCGGCGGGTGCATCTGCAGTTGTATGCCCTTAGTGCGCTGTTTTGGATGGTGCGGTTTGCAGTGTTTAATGCAGCAGCGACGGCTGTGGGGTTAGCTGCGGGGCAGCTCGAGCTACTCGCTGCGCACGACATCATTCACGCGTTGGCGTTCGTAATGCCCACCCCAGGGGCAAGTGGTTATGTAGAAGCCGCCTTCGGTTGGTTGTTAGCCAGCCTCGCCGACCCCGAACGCCTTGCAGCTACGGTCATTTTGTGGCGTTTGGTGGATTACTACCTGTACTTTGTGGTGGGGCCCTTTATCGGTTCGTCGGTGTTGAGCAGCATGACGACCCGTCAAGCTACCCCTCCCTCTGAACTTTGATGCTGAAAGTGGCTGTTGCGCGGCTGTTGATATGTGCAATATCATACCGATTCCGTACAATACGAATTCCAACTAAACACTTCAAAAAGTCCTACAGACGTTCTTCCGTTCCCACCTGCATTCGTAGCGGTTATTCGTACGGTTATTCGTAGCTTTTCCTACGTGCTCTGCGCGACTTGATTCCTTCAGAAATCAATTGGAATGGGTATAGCTAAACCACATTGAACATAGAACAAACGTGTTTGTCTCGAGGACGAAGTTGTCAACCTAGATACTGCTACGAGTTAGTTGAAAAATCAGCTTAATCATGCAGTATAATTCTCCTAGAAGTTGCTAGCTACAGCGTGCCTAGGAAAGGGCATAGCAAGGGCATAGCGTTAACACGTTTGCGGCGTATGCAGTTGAAATCCGTATTACGCTGTATCACGGTGTGTCCAGCGTGAGGGCAGTGCTTTGCTGCGTGTCAGTTTTGTCAGTATCAGCTAACGTTTCAAAGCGTTGCATCTGATAGATTGCGCCACCGGTTGCAAGTAGCACCGTGAGCGCGCTCAGCACACCCCGCAAGGGCAATGAAATGGGCGCTTCAAAGAGCAACAAGTCAAACGGACTGCTTAAATATCCCCACCAAAACGCTGGCAATGATACAGCAGCGAGTGCGCCAGCGAGGGTGCTCACCAAGATGAGCAAGGGCGTAGCCAAGGCAGTAAAAGCAATGCCACACGCCAATGACAACAAGCCTACCGACAACCAAGCCGTGCCAAACAACAGGTTGCCCAACCAAAACCCCAAGGTCGTACCGACAGTGAACACGGTGATGCCAAAAAGCCACCAACTTGCGAGCATAAACAAGAGCACCCCTGCGCTTGCTGACAGCAGGGCAGCGTTTTGCGGTGCACCTAACCACCAGTTGGATAGCACCTGACTGTACAGGGCTAAACCCCACTGATACCCCAAGACGCCCGCTGCGGCTACCAAACTTACGCGCAACAGGGGATAGCCCACAAACAGCGCCGCGACGCCTAAAAAACTGGCTGCAAACACAAACACGGGATTCACAGACCTAGCTTACCCCGTATTGTGGGCGCGTATTGCGGGGCCTGTATTGCGGGGCCTGTATTGCGGGGGTGTTGCGGGTGGTGTGGGTCGTGCTACATAGGCAGCGTGGGCAACATGGCCGTTACAGGCACGTGCGACAAAAGGCAGCCGCCTCAGAGGCCAGACGTTTTGTGTTGTGGCAACCGCTAGAACGTATGAGCACGACCTCTGAGGGGATATGGGTAAGTGAAGGGACTAAGTGACTTGTTGGCTGGGGATGGCTCGAGCTGTCTGCACCACGCCTGCGTCTATTAAAGCGCGGCGGATGCCTTCGGCGTCGATGCCAAACATTTGGTGTTGCTCGGCGGGGTTGCCGTGGGGGATGGCTTCTGAGGGTAAACCAAGCCGCACCAGGGGTACCTCGAGGCGGTTGTCTTTAAGAAACTCGGCTACCGCTGAACCTAAACCGCCTTCGCGCACGTGGTCTTCTACTGTGACGATAACCCCTACCGAACGCGCCAAATCGGTGAGCATGGCGTCGTCGAGGGGGCGAATAAAACGGGCGTTGACCACAGCGACATTCTCGAGGTCTTGAGTAGCGGCGAGGGCGTAGTTTACGGTAGGGCCAACAGCGAGCACAACAGCATCTTTGCCAGTTGTGAGTTGTTCCCAACTGCCCCAGGTAATCTCATCCCACGCCTCTACGGGGGTGTCACCAACGGGGGTGGTTTTACCGCGTGGCCAGCGAATGGCTTTGGGGCCAGGGCGGTTGAGAGCAGCTTTGAGTAGCCCTTGCAGTTCGCGGGTGTCTTTGGGCATGGCCACCGACATATTCGGCAAAATGCGCAAATATCCCATATCAAAAATACCTTGGTGAGTCGCCCCATCGCCACCTACAAGCCCGGCTCTATCGACGGCAAAAAGTACATCGAGGTTTTCTAAGCAAACATCGTGAATCACTTGGTCATACGCCCGCTGCAAAAAGGTGCTGTAGATGGCAACCACAGGTTTCTCGCCGCGCAGTGCCAAACCTGCTGCCGTCGTTACTGACACATCTTCGGCGATGCCAACGTCTAAGTAGCGCTTGGGGTGGCGTTTACTGTATTCGACCAAACCGCTGCCTTCACGCATGGCTGGGGTGATCACCCAAATGCGGTCATCGTGGCTGGCTAGTTGGCTGACGCTGTCGCCAAACGCGTGTGACCACGTGTAACCTTTACCGGTTTTGACGGGTTTGTCAGCGTCAAACTTGGGAGGGCCGTGCCAATAGATGGGATCGGACTCGGCGATTTTGTAGCCTTTGCCCTTAGTTGTGACGATGTGGAGCATAGTAGGTCCCTCGAGCGCTTTAGCGTGCCCCAAGTAATAAAGCAACTGGTCAATATCGTGCCCGTCAATAGGCCCCACGTAGCGCACCCCCATCGCATGAAACGGATTGGCGCTAGCAGGGTCTAAAAAACGCCGGGTGGCTTGTTTGGCGCGGCTAGTAAGCCCGACAAGCGGGTGCCAGATGCGTTCCAACAAGGCTTTACCCTTGGCTTCGGCGTCCAAATACCACGGTTGCACCTGGAGGGTGTTCAAGTAATGATTGAGCGCTCCTACGTTTTCACTAATAGACATTTCGTTGTCATTAAGCACAATGGTCATGTTGGGTTTGACGTGACCAATTTGGTTGAGGGCTGCTAGCGCCAAGCCGCCTGTGAGCGCCCCATCGCCAATGACCGCTACCACGTCGTAATCATCGCCGCGAGCGTCTCTAGCGAGCGCCATACCAAACGCGGCTGCCAAACTGGTGCTAGCATGCCCCACCGTGAGGGCATCATCAGGTGATTCGCTAGTAGCGGTAAACCCTGCAAGGCCACCTGGTTTGCGGATGCTGTCGATGCGGTCTTTGCGTCCGGTAATGATTTTGTGACCGTAGGTCTGATGGCCTACGTCCCACACCAAGCGGTCGCGGCTGCTTTCATAAAGTTTGTGTAGCGCCACGGTCAGTTCGACAGCCCCAAGGCTCGAGGCCAAATGCCCCCCGCCTAGTGAACACACCCGGATGATTTCACTGCGCAGTTCATCGGCGAGTTGATGAAGTTCGTCTCTCGAGAGGGCGCTAACATCTGCAGACGCGTTGACCCGCGCTAATACCGAAGGACTGTTGTTATCGCTATCCATACTTAACCTCTCATGGCATATGCGTTTGACACATGCGTTGTGACGCCGCTAGGCACGCCGCCTGATAAACTGCTGCAACTGGGACAGATACACATAAGGTAGTGTACCGAGTGAACGTGTTTTTTCTCTGTATGGTTGACGCGATTTTTGTCATGCCACCTTCAGTATGTCTTTATCTTCATGAGGCACAAGGGTAGTGGCTTGTGCTCGAGGGCTGCTCAATCCCCTCACACGACAGTCAGAATATATAGGCAGAATATGCGTCTTACACTGCCAATGGCACAATATGTAAAACTCAGGCGGCCTATCAGACTGACGATGCAAGACGTGATATTTCTCGTATTTTCATGAGGTTATTGGCTTGTGTGCTGTGTATTATCGCGATACTCTATTAGTATGTCACCCTGTCTTTTTCTCACGTCTTTTTCTGGGGTGGCTTCATATCATGGTGTTCTCTACTAGGGAGTTTTGTGTTGGGGCGTTTCTTGTTAGAACCCTGATGTAAGTCGAGATTGATTACGAAAAATCTACAACCAACTTACAACCAACTTATGACTTACAACTAACTTACAACCAATCTACAACTAACTTACAACCAACTTGGTGTGCTTAGGGCTGCCTGTATTGGGTCATGCTTGTTAGAATGCACACGTTTGTAGGCAAGTCATCACGAGCACTAACACACAAGCATCACCTTGAACCGTGTGAACTTGCCCTTGCTGAGAAGGAGTTTTCATGCCTCGAGAATTTTCCAAGGCTGACCATATTGACCGCGTGTGGCTCGAGCACCAAGATGCCATTCGCGACTTTTTGGCGCACGTAAGCGCCTATCAACAGTTGAGTCACGATGTCGCCTATGTCTTAAAAAACCGCCTTGATGACGCCGCCATTGAAACCGCTCGAGTGACCAGTCAGGTGCAGTCGCTTGAGGCCTTTGTTGATAATTTAGCCAAAGACCGCTACCGCCCCCAAGACACCCCAACGAGCCGCGCCAGTGTGGGTGTGGTGTTTGTGTATCGCAGCGACAAAACCGCCATTACTGACATCATCGAAGATAACTTTGAAGTAGTGAGCCGAGTTGATAAGCTCGAGCAACAAGACGAAGACGCCTTTGGTTACAACGCCTTGCACTACGTGGTGAAATTACCTGAGGCTGCTGCGGGTGCGCACTACATCGACACCCGCGAGCTCGAGTGCGAAGTGTGCGTGCGCACTGTCTTACAAGACGCTTGGGCAACGGTTGATAATCACTTGGTCTACAAACACGACGCCGCCATTCCCAAAGCACTTAGACGCAAGCTCAACACCTTTGCGGCGCTGTTTGAAAACGCCGACGACCAACTCGACCAAATTCGCCGCGAACGCGGGCAGTACAAAGATGATATTGCCGCCGAACGTGCTGAAGATAGCAATGACGCTCAGGCCTTTTTAAGTAACGAACTTAATTTAGACACCTTCGTGGCGTTTTTGGGTTGGCGTTTTCCCAATCAGGCGATTACAGATATTGAGGATTCGGTGTTTTATGCCGATCACATGCGCACGTTACTGACAGCGTTAACCAATAGTGGCTACACCACGCTCAAAGACTTGCATGCATTGCTCGAGCACACCGACAAAGCCCGCCAAGCCATGAGCGAACATTTAGCCGCTGACCCCATCGACATTGTGGCGCAAAGTCTGGCCTTGCGCGAACGCGACTTTCGTGAAAACCACCTATCGAGCGAAGAACAAGAAATCATCAACCGCTACGCCAACTACGTCGAGCAAGGATAAGTAAGCGCCCATCACGTCACGTTGCGTGGTTGGTGCTAGACGTTTTGTTTTAGATGACACGTGATTTGAAGGTTGGGGTTTTAAGGGTTGGGCAGTTCTACTGAAGGGTAGCTATGAGCACGGGTGAGGGTTTTCAGTTTGATATTTTGCAAACGCGAGGTAAGGCACGGCGCGGGCGGCTTCATACGCCTCATGGGGCGATTGAGACGCCGAGTTTTGTCGCTGTCGGTACGCAAGCTACCGTCAAAAGCCTCACCCCCGAAGACCTAACTGCCATTGGCACGCAGGTGATTTTTGCCAATACCTACCACTTGTACTTGCGTCCTGGCGCAGATATCGTGGCGGATTTGGGTGGCTTACATCGTTTTATGCACTTTGATAAACCCATCATGACCGATTCGGGTGGTTTTCAGGTGTTTTCGCTGGGGGCAAGCATCGAGCATGGCGTCGGCAAAATTGCCAACATCTTCCCCGGAGAAGCGCCCGCTACCTCAGCTAATACTTCCTCAGCTAATACTTCTTCGCGGCAGCAGGTGAGCCAGCGAGCGGGCGGCGGTTCGTCGCTGGTGCACGTGAGCGAAGACCAAGTGCGTTTTAAGTCGCACATTGACGGCTCAATGCATGTGTTTACGCCGGAAATTTCTATTGGCATTCAGCGGCAACTCGGTGCGGATATGATTTTGGCGTTTGATGAGTGCACCTCGCCCTTGCATGACGAAACCTACACCGCGCAAAGTGCAGCGCGCACGCACCGTTGGGCGCTGCGTTGTTTGGAGGCGTTTCACGGTAGCCAGTCACAACACGGTCATCCGCAAATGCTCTACGGCATCATTCAAGGGGGAGCATTTGAACAGGTGCGCCGCGAAAGTGCCCGCACCATTGCTGAGATGGGCTTCTCAGCGTTAGCGATTGGCGGCAACTTGGGTAAGACCAAGCGTGATATGCACCGGGTGATTGACTGGAGCGTAGACGAAATGCCAGCAGCACCACCCCGTCACTTATTGGGCATTGGCGATGTGGTGGATATTTTTGAAGCCGTAGAACGCGGTTGTGACACGTTTGATTGTGTTAGCCCCACGCGCAACGCCCGCAATGCCGGTATTTTGCGGCGCTTTGATGATGATGGCACGCCCCTAGCCAAGTTTCGCGTCAACATTCGCAATGCGCGCTTTGCGAGAGATGAACGCCCCTTAGACCCAGATTGCACTTGCTACACCTGCCAACACTATTCGCGAGCCTACGTGCGGCACCTTTTTAAGGCACACGAGATTTTGGCGCAGCGGCTAGCTAGCATTCACAATTTGCACTTCATGGCGCAGTTGTGTGCAGATATTCGTGAGGCGCTAGAAAACGACACTTTTGCTGAGCTGAAACAGGCGTGGCTCGAGCCAACCCAGCTTTCGCAATAACCCTAACGCAACAATCCCAATCAGTCATGCCGCCAAAAAGGCATCGTCCCCTCGGCAATGAGTCGCGGACTGCCATCAAGCGGCACCACGGCAACCTGCGCCCGACCATCTTCTACTACAGACAACGCCAACGCGTCGCTATCAGGTGACCACACCCGGTGACTGAGGGCATACTGATCAAAAAATGGTAAAAACTGCCCCACAAACACCTGCGTGGGCGTGAAACTGTACAGATAACGGCTCTCGAGTGTAGCCACGTCCACCACCAACACATCAAACAAAATGTTGCCCGTTTGGGCGTAAAATTCGTCACCAGCTCTGGCAACGCCATCGCCCCGCGCTCGCACGGGCGTGAAATAGGCCAGATATTGCCCATCAGGTGACCAGAAGAAAGCCAGTACCGTGTCGTCTGTGACCGTTTCAAGGTCGCCTGTTGCGGCGTCAATGAAGCGCAAAGGCCCAAAACTGTGTGGGGAGGCGATTTCTGGGCTGGTGATGGCGAGCAAGTCTCGAGTGGGACTCCAAGCAAACGCACTCAAACCTTCGTGGTTAAGCTCGCGGTTTACGGCGCTGTCGTTGTCAGGGTGGTTTTGGATGATCACTTGGCTGATGCCCACAGGGTTGCGTTTGGCATAGGCCAGATAGTCGCCACTAGCTGACAAACCGGGGGCACGGAACAAACCGGGGGCGTCCACGTTTTCGCTGTTGGCTAGAGCGTCATCACCAGCGGGTTCAGTGCCCAAAAACGTCAACTTGGCACCGTCACCCGTCAGACCTGTGTGCACAAACATGTCTTGGGCATCGGCTGACCACTGCCAATAAAAGGGACTGCCAAACGCATGCAGGCGGCTTTCGCCAGCGGTCACGTCTGCTAGGTGCAAGGCAATACTGGCTTCGGGGTGATTGGCCAAAAAGCTGATGGTATTAGCGTCTGGTGACCAGTAGAGGTAAAAAGGCGCTTGTTGGGCGTCGGTGTAGAGTGGCTCGAGCACCCCCGCGTCACTATCTTCGGCAACGTACAACGTGCCCCCGTCGCGACTTGCCCCAATCACCGCAATGCGGTCATCAATGGGTGACCAAGCGGGAAACTGAAAAATTTCGTCTTCGCGTGCTGTCAGCGTGCGCAGGTCACTGCCATCAGCAGCAATCGTCGCTAGTTGGCCGTCACTGTCAATAAACGCCAAACGACCCTGGGCTAACGCCACACTTGACGCCATACCAAGCAGCAAGCAAGTGAGTAACCAAAAAAACTGTTTCATGCTTGATAGTAGAGAGCTTGCCGCCACAACACCATGCCAAGTGACACAGAACGCCCCCTTCAAACACCCTCAAACACCCTCAAACACTATGAGACTTCTTGCGAAAGCATCACTATGGAACAGCCCTTTATTATCAGCAACAAAGGGATTTTTGCAAGCAGTCTACGATAACAAGTGGCCTAAGATAAAACGTCACGACAGAACGCTATGAAGATAGCGCATCTTGTTGGCTCGAGATGCGCTAATCATCGACATTATTGTTTTAATTGTTGTTTTGAATGTGATTAACTACCTTCACGGAGCATTTTTTCGGCAAACTCCCGCGCTTTTTCGCCAAATTCTTGGGCAAAGTTGCTGATATCAACCATTAAGTCTTCGTTGCCCGTGGCGTTACGGTAGGTTTCGGCCATGTACAAAAATGTCTGATAAAACAGTTGGTTCATGTCGTCAATGGTCATCTGTGACCATAAATCAAGGCGCAGGGTTTGGGCTTCTTTGGCATCAAACAGCGACAGCATAAACGCGTGAATTTCTTGGGGGTCGTTGGCTTCAGCGTCGCTCGCGTGCCAGGTGATGCGCTCAATTTCTTGCTGGTCGTTGCGGGTGATGGTGAGGTGAATGTGTTTGTCTTCCACAGCCGAGGTATACCTCGAGCCAGCCCAATTCCCTGTTGAGTAGGGGTTGAATGGAGGTTAACAAGAAGGTTGACAAGTGTTTGCAGAGCAGGTTGACGAGAAACTGACCATAAGCTGACCTGACTAGCAGGTTGACTGGGCCAGCTTTTACCAGTCGCCGTACATCATGTCGCGCAATACCACAAACGTACTCAGGCCGCACATAAAACACGCCAAAAGTTGCAACGCAGCAACGGTGCTCGAGGCATCTGCTAAACGCAGGGCGCTGTAGAGCAGCAAACCCACAAACCCAAACGCCGACAAGCCCAGTGCCGCCCAGGTGATATGGGCTTCGTAATCTTCAGACAATATCAACAACAAAATGCCGCACGCTAGTTGCAGGTTGGCCAGCAGCATGATGATTGCCGCCACGTAACCTTCGGTGCGCAAAAGGCTGTAACCACCGATGGCCAGCGCCCCTAGTAACGTCCCAAGCACAATTAACGCGTGCCCCAAGCTGTTGCGAAGTTTGCGCATATTTCTTCAGCATAGCTCAGAAAATCCCCGCGTGTGGGTGTTGTCGTGTGGGCGTCGTGTTGTTAGATGCTGTTCGATGATTGACTACTGTCAGTCAAGGCTCGCAAGTATAGCAGTCGCCAACGCAATCAGGACACCCTTTTTTGCATATCTTGGATCATCAAAGTGTTACGTGATGGTTATTTGAGGCGCTACAGCATGGTCGTTGGGGCGTACATATTCACTTGACCCTAGCGATCACTCGCGATAAACAGCCAATACGTGAGCACACCTAATATCCATTCCAATTGATTCCGCGAATCAATTCGCACAGAGCGCGTAGGAACAGCTACGGATGCAGGCGAAAACAGCAGAAAGTCTGTAGGACTGAAGTGTTTAGTTGGCATCTGTATTGCATCACCAAACTGATTCGCCAACTCATTGCGTATCGTGTTTCAGGTGTGTTTCAGGCAACATCATCGGCTCGAGTACTCAACACCTTTGTCTGCTGTCTACCTTGGTCTAGCACTATGACGCCAAAAAAAAGCTGGCACGAAGCCAGCCTGAACAGGGTGATGTGTTTGTTTAGGGATGAATTTGGATGCGGATGACCGCACCGTCTGGGGCACGATAGCTGTTGTTGTAGTAAACGCGTTCGTAGTAGGGGTCAGTGTAGCGAACGTTGCGCACGCGGTCATAAGCATAGTCGCGACCGGTGTCACGAATGACGCCATCGTTACGGTAAGTGTCATAACGGTAGTCGTAGCGGGTGGTGTAGCGATAATCGTTATAACGGTAGTCGTAGCGGGTGGTGTAGTGGCTGGGATAGTAGCGTGCAGGACGGGTTTCAACCACGTAACGCGTAGGGCTGTATTCATAGCGAACGACGCGCTGGGGTTCGCCGATGGTGACGCTGCCACCGATGGTGACGGTCTGGGCGCTGGCGGCGCTGAGTACAGCAAGTAGGGTAGCGAGTGACAAAATACGAATCATGATGCCTCCTTAGGGTGTGAACAGCTTCTTGTACACAGGGTCACTATGTTGAATCACTTGATTGGGTCATTATGTCGAATCACTTGATTGAATCACTTGATTGAATCACCTTATCGAATCACTATGTCAGCTTCACTGCGTCAGCTTCACTGTGTCAGCTTCACTGTGTACGATTTTGATGTACAAGACGTCAATGAAGTGTCAATAATGAAGTGTCAATGTCTGGGGCGTCTGCGGCTTGCGTGAAGCCTATCTGGATGCAAAGTGTAAAGATATGATGTTAAGCAATGTAGTGTATCATAAACTAATGTTTTTAACGCTTTTATAGCATGCTAACGTTGCTCACCATACTTCTTCCAAAGCCTCAACGTATCTAAGTCTCAATGTAGACGATAGCGTCTGAAGTTGGCAAGTTAACGGCGACATGGGCTTCATCGTTTGTTGAGTCAAGCGTGATAATCTAACCCACATATACGCAATTAACACGACAAGCAGGCATTTTTTCGAGGCTTGTGCCAGATTTCATGTCATAAGGAGCCCCATGAATGACGTACACGGACATAACTTGTTAGCAGGTAAGCGCTCGAGCCAAGGCAGCGACACCTTCTACGCGGTTGACCCCAGCACCCAAACCCCTTTAGACCCTGCGTTTGTTGAAGCGACCAGCAGCGAAGTCGATAACGCCATGACCTTAGCAGAACGGGCGTTTTGGCATTACCGTAAGGTCGATGATAGTGCCAGAGCGGCGTTTTTGCACGCCATTGCCGACGGCCTCGATAGCCAGGTGGCTGATATTGCTGCCAGAGCGCAGCTCGAGACCGCTTTACCGCCTGCCCGCTTACAGGGCGAGATGGGGCGCACCAGCAACCAACTGCGCATGTTTGCTGAGCTTATTACCTCGCCTGAGTACCGCCACATTCGCATCGATGCTGCGCTACCTGAACGCCAACCATCCCGCCCCGATTTGCGGCGCATGCTCATTGCCATAGGGCCTGTGGTGGTGTTTGGGGCGAGTAACTTTCCGCTAGCGTTTTCAGTGGCTGGTGGCGACACCGCCTCAGCACTAGCAGCAGGGTGTCCGGTGGTGGTGAAAGCCCATCCTGCCCACCCAGGTACGTCAGCCTTGGTGGCTGAGGTGATTCTCGAGGCCGCCCAAAAAACAGGCATGCCCGCTGGGGTGTTTAGCCTCGTGCATGGCCGTAACCACGAGGTAGGTTTGGCGTTGGTGCGTCACCCGCACACGAAAGCTGTGGGCTTCACAGGTTCACTGCGCGCAGGTCGGGCGTTGTTCGATGCTGCTAGTGCGCGCCTCACGCCTATTCCCGTCTATGCCGAGATGGGCAGCATCAACCCGGTGTTTGTACTGCCAGGGGCACTAGACGAACGCGCAGACGCCATCGCAGAAGGTTTGGCGCAGTCTGTCACGTTGGGTGTGGGGCAGTTTTGCACTAACCCGGGGTTGGTGATTGGGCAAAAAAGTGACGCCCTCGAGGCATTTATGGCTAAAGCCGCCGCGCAGTTTCAAGCCAGTCAAGCGGGCACGATGCTCTACAGCGGCGTACACAGTGCTTACCAAGACGCGTTGGCTCGAGCACGCCAGACAGCAGGCGTAGAGGTAGCAGGTGAGAGCAGCACCGCGACGGGTCTACAAGCACCCGCTGCCATCATGCGCACAGATGCCAATACTTTTACCGCCCACGCCCACCTCAGTGAAGAAATGTTTGGACCGGCCACGTTGGTGGTCGAAAGTGACCGCCAGCAGATGCTCGAGCTAGCCAAATCTTTAACGGGTCACTTAACGGCTACGATTCACGGTACAGAAGCAGAATTGCCGCAGTATCAAGACTTGATTGAGGTGCTCGAGACCAAAGTTGGCAGGCTCATCTTCAATGGCTTTCCCACGGGCGTCGAGGTCTGTTCAGCTATGAATCACGGCGGCCCTTACCCGGCCACGACTGATGTGCGCACAACATCAGTTGGTACGGCGGCCATCGAACGTTTTTTGCGTCCTATCTGTTACCAAGGCTTTCCCCAAAGTGCTTTGCCCGTGCAGGTACGTGACTGAGGTGGTGCATCTGTTGAAGTGATACATCTATTAAAAAAGCGCATCTTTTGAGATAGTAAATCTGTGTAGGCTAACGGTGTATAGGCTGACGGTGTGTAGGCTGACGACGGTGTGTGGGCTGACGGTGTACAGGCTGACAGTGTTGACAGCCTAAGCAGCTAACAGGGCGACAAAATGGGATACGCAAGCGCGAAGATGGCTGCTAATGAGACGATATGGATGAGAAAACATAACGTCGATGTAGCAGCAAAACAACAAGACAACACGGTGACAGCACACAGGGTGCGTATCCCTTTCTCACCTTGGTTACATCAATTTCAGCAAGCCTCTCTAAATGTCTGAAAGAGCTGTGCTATGATGGCGTTTAGTGGATAGCCTCCCAAACAAGCGTGATACCGATTGGTGCAAGGTTACGGCATGCTGACGGGTTCATTTGACGAGTTTGGCTTCGATGAAATCATTACCCTGACGGGAAAATTTAGCGGTAAGTTGATGATTTGGAACTTGCCGCATGCGAAGCTCTATGAACTGCATGTCGATAAGATGATCTTGCATGCTTTGTTTGTGGATCACAAGCCACTCAAAGAAAGCAGCAAAGCGTTTGATGAAATCGCTATGCTCTTAAATGTCAAGCAAGGCCGTTTTGAATTCATTCCTGCTGAACCTGATGAGATGCGCGACGACCTATCTATCGACCTCAACCGCGTCATTCTCGATGCGGCGGTAGCCCTTGACGAATTCAAAGAATCGCTCAAGTCTTTTTTGGATGACCCCTCTTCCAACAAAACGATTATCTAAAAATACTCAAGAAAGCTAGCAATGCTGTATGTCAGTGCTGTCGCATCTTTCAGTATCTCCATGATTGACGGCTACACAATGATTAATACCAATTCCATGAAATTTCCCTGGAAAGTAATAGTTACAGCACGACTAGAAGAGAACATAGTATCAACAAGTTTGTAGCATATTCAGTTGCATCTGCATCTGTAGCTTTTCCTACGCACTCTGCGCGAATTGATGCGCCGAATCAGTTGGAATGGGTGTAACATCTACACATTTGAACGCGATTGATGTTGATGTAACCTTGGTAGACATCAGCCACTGTAGCAATGACACGTAGAATTGCTATAAAAATCACGTTTTGAAAAAAGTATTGACTTCATAAGATGCAATCACACTAAGCGCATCGCTGAGGGCGCGTACTTCGGCATCGACGGTGGCTTTGAGGGTGTGGTTCAGGGTGGGACTAGGTTCGACGAGCACCACGAAACGGCCTACGTAGCTGCCGTCTTGCGGTGGGGTGAAGTTGTATTGGATGAGTAGCCCGTGGGCTTTGAGACTCGAGCGATACGCTTCTAACAGCGCCACAAGTTCAGCTTGTGTTTCGCTGTCCGCTTCGGTCACAATTAAGTAACTTTGCGGCACGAGGGCATCGCTGTCCACGACCATCATCCTTTCATCACGCTAGCAAAGCAACTTGCCCAGAACAGGTTAATTTTTCACGTCAACGCCAGCCCAAAAGGACATGCTGCACCATAACGTTGGCGGTCAATCCGTCTTATCAATCCGTCTTATGCAGTATTAGTCAGTCTCAGTCGCCCGAGGCTGCTGCTGTGTCGATGATTGGCAAGTTGTGAGCTGACAACATTGAGCTGACAACATCTTGACACAACATCTTGACACAACATTAAGCCACTTACCAATCTGTATACCTACTCAATCTGTGTACCTACTCAATCTGTGTACCTACCCGATGGCCACAGCACAGTGATGGTAAGTGCTCACTCAAGTAGCCATGCTATTGCGTCATTTTACACAGTCTAGCGCATCGTTGTCGTGAGCATGAAGGGGCATGTGGCTGAAAGCAGGTTAGCGCACCGCGCTCGAGCCACCCCGCCTGCTGTCTCCGGCGGCAACGCCTGTTGGTTGCACCGCATGCACGCCACCAAAATATAGGTTTTGCGCTTGCCACACATTGATAGGTGCAAGTTCAGTGAGTGCGTCTAGCACGTTAGGGGAAAAGCCTGGCTCGAGCTGAAGCGTCTCACCGTCCCAGTGCATACGGGGCATGGCCACCGCGTCGGCTAGCGATAATTTGCTATCAACCATGTGGCTGATGACTTGCCACAGCGCTGTACGAATGCGTTTGCTGCCGCCTGTTCCTAGCACCAAACGCACCTGCCCGCTGGCGTCTTGTAACATGCTCGGTGCCATCATCGAAGCCACCCGTACATTGCTAGCAAACTGATGAAAGCCCTCGGGAAACAAGTCATCTTCGCCCAGCATGTTGTTGTACATAATGCCGGTATCCGCCGCCAAATGCCCGGCGCCTTCGCCTGCGGTTAAGGTTAAGCTAGCAGCATTTCCCGAACTGTCACAGACGCTCATGTGGGTGGTTCCTCGAGGTGCTTGAGGGCGGGTCATATCATCCCCTGCTACGTTGTTCGGGCGCACGATGCCCTGACGGCGCAAGTTCTCTGTTTCCAGCAGACACCGCACCAGAGCGGCGGCGTGTTCGGGGTTGTCGGTGACGTGCCCACCGAGGTCGTGGGGTTCGCGGCTGAGGAGGTCTAGCTCGAGGGCAATCAACCCCCCACCTAGTGAGGGTGCTGGGTTGGTTACCAGGGTCACATCGCGGTAAGCATAGCGCAGCGGTTGCCGTTCAATCACCTGATACCGTGCTAAGTCCTCACGGGTGAGAAGGCCGCCCCGTTCACGCATCTCACTGGCTATGTGTGCCGCGAGGTCGCCGTGATAAAAATCCTCAGCACTATCCGGTAAGCCTGCCAAAAACCGCGCTAGTTGCTCATTTGTAAAGTAATCACCTGTTTTCAGGGCCTGTCCTTGGGGGGCATACAACTTACGGGCAGGTTCGGTCAAGGTCATAATCGGCGTGATGATGCCGAGCACCTGTTCTTGGGCGGCATTGACAACAAGGCCGTCTTTGGCGAGTTTGACAGCGGGCGCAATCACCTCAGCTAAGGGCATGCGCCCAAGTGTTTCGTGTACGTGCAGTAAGCCCTTAAGTGTCCCCGGTACGGCTACCGACCCAAGCCCTGCGTGAAACACCTGCGTTGACCCCGGAAACTGCACCGTAACAGCAGCAAAGTCCAGCTCGGGCAGCGGTGTGGGCAGCGTGGGCGTATCAACAAAAAAATCAAACAGACGGTTGTCGCCGCCTGCTTGGTGAGACAGTAAAAAGCCACCCCCTGCCAAGCTGGTCAACGCGGGTTCGGCAACGTTACTGGCAAACCCCGCAGCAATAATGGCATCAAATGCGTTGCCGCCAGCATCTAACATCATCATGGCGGCGTTGGTGACTTCGGGGTGGCCGCTGGCGACGGCAGCGTGAGAAGGCGCATGAGAAGGGACGTGAGGAGCGTGTGACATGGCTGATATTGTACGCTGTGTGTACGCTGTGGCTGATGGGTTGCGTACAACAGCTTCCCTGCGAAAGTAACCCAAGGCATGACAAGCGTCCTAAAGCGAAAGCCCCAGCACATGTATAGCAGTCGCCAACTCAATCAGGACACCTATGAGATAGTTTGTTTTTTACCTTGGGTTGTTATCAAGGTATATGTGATGATTATCGAGGTGTACAGGTTCACGTGACGATGGCCATGCAATTTTACAGGCTTGACTGTGGCACAATTTGAGCGCTTATACCCATTCCAATTGATTCGCGGAATCAATTCGCGCAGAGCGCGTAGGACAAGCTACGGATGCAGGCAGGAACGAAAGAAAGTCCGCAGGACTTTAAGCAGTGTTTAGTTGGAATCCGTATTACGCACAGCGGTTCAACAAGCACAAGCCGAGGCTAAAACAGCCAACTCAGCACATAAACAACAGGCAGTCGGTAACAACAGGCAGTCGTTGGTAGATGCAAAAGCAACTTAGCCTTAGAAGACCAAGTGAGAAGACCAAGTGCTAGCGGTGTTGACATACTACTTATTGATTATTGACATACTACTGCTTGATGTACCACTATCTGAGGGTGCTTGATGGCGCTATTACGCAGATGATTTTTAAAGAACTGTGTCAATTGCGTGCCAAACAGCCTGTAACCTCACCATGAAGCGTGTTATGCTATGCCATCTCAAAGGAGGTAGCATGAAAAAATCTGTTGCATTACTGTTAACAGTTGTCTTTGCTTTGTCACCGCTCATGACGGCGTTTGCTCAAGAGGACGTCAGCATGGGACTGGTGACCATCAACTTGCAAGCGCTGTTTTTTAATCAAATCAATGACGGTGCACAACAAGCCGCCAGTGAATTTGGTGTGGACTTGCAAATCGTGGACGGCAACAACGACCCGGCTAGGCAAGTTGAAGCCATTGAGTCGTTTATCACCCAACAAGTCGATGCCATTATTGTGGTGGCGATTGACGTAGAAGGCATCGTGCCTGCGGTGCAGTCTGCCATTGACGCGGGTATTCCGGTGATTGCCATTGACGCTAAAGTGGCCGTGCCGCCAGCTAGTGGTTTTATTGGTGTGGACAACTACGGCGCAGGCGTGCAAGCGGGTGAATATACCCAAGCGTTCATTGAAGCTGAACTGGGCGAAGCAGAAATTGGCATTGTGGGGGCGCTTAACTCGTTTATCCAAAACCAACGTCGTGATGGTTTCGTAGACGCTCTAGAAGACGCTGAAGGTATCACTATCGTTGGTACAGTGGACGGCCAAAACGTGCAAGAAGTGGCGCTAACAGCTGCTGAAAACTTGGTAACGGCCAATCCTGGGTTAGATATTATCTATGCCACCGGTGAACCTGCCTTGATTGGTGTGATTGCCGCTGTGGAAGCCCAAGGTCTCAGCGACAGTGTGACGGTGATTGGTTGGGACTTAACCGCCCAAGCGGTGCGCGGCATCGATGAGGGTTTCGTAGAAGCTGTTGTGCAGCAAAACCCCTATCAAGAAGGGTATGAAGCCGTGGTGGCATTACTTGCTTTGCTTGATGGTGAGATGATTCCTGAAGAGATTTTGATTCCTATTGACATCGTGACCACTGACAACCTAGACCAGTTCCGGGGTTTGTTTGAGTAGTTTGCTCGAGCTGCGTGGCATCGAAAAACGTTTCGGTGCCATTTCCGCCCTCCAAGGGGTAGACTTACGGCTAGAAGCGGGTGAAGTGCTCGGTCTGTTGGGCGATAATGGCGCGGGTAAGTCCACGCTCATGAAAGTCGTCAGCGGGGCGTATCGGCCTGATAAGGGTGAATATTGGCTCGACGGTGAACGCGTGTCGTTTCGTTCACCACAAGATGCCAGAAGCAGGCAGCTCGAGATGGTGTACCAAGACTTGGCGTTGTGCGATACCTTGGATGTGGCTCAGAATATTTTTTTGGGGCGCGAACCTAAAAAGACGTTAGCGGGTTTGTCGTTTATTGATCACCACACCCTGCACGAGGAAGCAGAACGAGTGCTCGAGCGCCTCCACATCAACGTGCCTTCTACAAGGGTCAAAGTCAAACACCTCTCCGGTGGTCAGCGCCAAGCCATCGCTATCGGGCGGGCGCTCACGTTTGCGCCTAAAGTGCTCATTCTCGACGAACCTACCGCTGCGCTTGCTGTCAAAGAAGTGGGCGAAGTCTTAGATCTCATCCGCAAGTTGCGTGATGAAGGTGTGGGCGTGATTCTCATCAGCCACCGCCTCCAAGATGTCATGGCGGTAAGTGACCGCATCATGGTGATGTACGAAGGTCGCAAGGTGGCCGAACGTCAAAGCCACGAAACCAACCTACAAGAAGTCATCGAACTTATCGTGCAAGCTTGACCCCAGTCACTGGGGTATTACGTTCTAGGAGTGCGTTTGTCCTCTCAATCTTCTGCCAATATCAGTAGGCCGCGCCGTAAAATCTCGGTGTGGCGCAACCCCGATGTCGTCTTTCAGGTGACGTTGCTGTTTATTTTTATTGCTGTATTTATTGTTTTGTCTGTGAGTGCTCGCAACTTTTTGACGCTCACTAACCTGCTCAATATCGTCCGTCAAGCTGCGCCCACGCTCATTGTTGCTGTCGGTATGACCTTAGTGATTACGACAGGCGGCATCGACTTATCGGTGGGTTCTGGTACGGCGGTAGTTGCTGTACTTTGTGCTATGGCCTTGCAAGCAGGTTGGAGCGTCCCCTTAGCCCTTGCCGCCATGATTGTCTTGGGTTTAGTGATTGGTGCCATCAACGGTTATTTTGTGGCTTTTCAGGGTATTCCGGCGTTTATTGTCACGCTAGCGATGTTGTCGATGTTGCGCGGGACAGCCCAACTGCTTACCCAAGGCTATTCTGTTCCCATTGACCCAGACAGTGCCTTTTTGTGGTTTGGACGAGGGCGCATTGGCGTCGTGCCCGTGCCTGCCATCATTGCCCTCATCGTGGTGATACTTGGTTACGTAATACTCAACCACACCACCTTTGGCACGTATATCACGGGTCTTGGTAGCAACGAAGAAGCCGTGCGGCGCAGCGGCGTGAACGTGCGGCGGGTGAAGTTGCTGGTGTACATGCTCAGTGGTTTTGTGGTGGCACTCGGTGGCATGGTGACGGCGGCACGGTTGGCATCTGGCTCGTCTTACACGGGGGTGGCGTTTGAACTGCAGGTGATTGCGGCGGTCATTGTGGGCGGCACCAACTTATTTGGTGGTGAAGGGCGCATCCTAGGTACGGTGCTCGGGACGTTACTGCTAGCCATGATTGGCAATGGGCTTATTTTGTTGCGCATTTCGCCGTTCTATCAGCAAATCATCGAAGGCATGATTATTTTACTGGCTATCTGGTTTAATCTCAGCCTCAGCGGGCGCTGGTTGCGGGGGCGTTAGCATTCAGCACATATGAACTGGTGGTCGCTCCTTTCTTCCAAAGATAAAGCAGCCCTGCTGCAGTGGGCCACACCAGACAACGCCGCCGATGTATTAGCCCGTTTAGCTAACACGCACGCCCCAAGCCAAACGCCCGCATGGACACGCGGTGAGGTCATCTCTCACTGGTGGGCTGACGTGGCTAGTACTCATCACAACAGCCATCACGACGCCGCTTGGGACATGAACTTTCAAGGTACGGGTAATGGCATTTTGCAGGTCGGCAAAAATCCCAGTAAAGTCTGGTTGGTAGCGCACTGGGACACCATCAGCTACTTGATTGGTGACCAACAGGGTATTGGTGATAAACAGGGTGAAGCCTACGCGTTAGTGCCGTTTTGCTTGCACACCAAAAAACACGGTCAAGAACGGGCGCTGGTGGTGGGATATAACCCGGACAAACGCACGTATGAAGTGGTTGTGAAAGGCACGTTACACGGTGGTGAGGTGGCGATGTTTGTGCCTGATGATGCCAGTATTACCCTGCGAGCTGGGCAGCGGGTGGTGTTTGATACGCCTGTTCAGTCTCTTGGTGATGACCTTTACAGCGGGCAGTTTGATAACGCGGCGGGGTGTGCAGCGGTGCTCCTTGCGGCGGTGTTTTTATTGCGTTTTGATGTCTCGCTATTAGTTGCGCTGACGGATGAAGAAGAAGGGGTGTTGGCCACAGGGAACTCGTCGTTTAGTCGGGGGATACAGCGGTTATTGGCTCGAGTACCTCCACCAGAAAACGCCATTGTCAGCGACTTGCACACTGTCTTCGACCAAGCCGACTTGGGTCAGGGAGCAAGCTTCCGCGAGTATGCTAGCCAAACCAAAGGCGCAGTTACCCCGCCGTGGTTGTATGAAACCTTGCGCGATGTCGCAAACACAACACCTGAACTTTCTTTTATCGAGCAAACCAGCAATGTCAGCCGCAGCGATGACGTCAGTTTGATGCACGCAACGGCCAACGTGATGTTGTGCGGTGTACCAGCGGTGGGGCGGCATTATGCCGAGGGGGCGGATGTGGTGTCTAGTTACGACGTCGCCCAATTAGCAAGGGTACTCGTCTTGTTAACGCTGGCTGCCCAGCGCGATTGGCAATGCTAGCTTTACAAAATACGCAACAACAAAGCATCGCAAAAACGAAACCTACAAAAACGAAACCTACAAAAACGAAATGAGGTCATCATGATTTCAGCCAGCAAAGAACATGCCCTAGACGCCCTTTTTGGTAAACGCCGCGTGGCGATTGGGGTGGTGCACTTGCCTGCGTTGCCGGGTTCGCCGGGGTTTGAGGGCGATGTGGAAAGCGTGTATGCACAAGCGCTCGAGGACGCCAAACGCTATGTACGCGGTGGTATCGACGGCCTCATTATCGAAAATCATGGCGATATTCCCTTTGCTAAACCTGAAGATATTGGTTTTGAAACAGTCGCTACCATGTCGGTGATTACTGCAGACATTCGCAAGCAGGTAGGCGTACCCATCGGTATCAACGTGCTAGCCAACGCTGCTATTCCCGCAGTCGCCGTCGCCCAAGCCTCCGGTGCGCAGTTCGTGCGGGTCAATCAGTGGGCCAACGCCTATGTTGCCAACGAGGGGTTCATCGAAGGCCCTGCGGCCAAAGCCACCCGCTACCGCGCTATGTTGCACGCCAAAAACATCCGCTTTTTTACTGATGTACACGTTAAACACGGAGCGCACGCTATTACGGCAGATAGAAGTTTGGCCGAGCTAACGAGGGATGTGGAATTTTTCGATGCTGATGCTGCCATTGCCACGGGTCAACGCACCGGTGATAGCGCCCAACGTGACGAACTACAAGCCATCCGCGTTGCCACCCAACTGCCTCTGCTAGTAGGTAGTGGCGTCACAAAAGATAACGTAGGCGAAATTTTCTCAGTAGCAGACGGGGTTATCATCGCCAGTTCGCTCAAAGAAGAAGGTGTGTGGTGGACGCCTGTTTCCGAAGCCAAAACCAAAGCGTTCATGACCGTGGTACGTAGGCTTCGCGGTGAGGTGATTTAGTGGCTGTGACACCCATCGTAGTGGTTGGGTCAGCGAATGTGGATATTTTGGCGGCAGTAGACACCATCCCCAAAGAAGGCGAACGGATCACGGCCAAAGCGTTTACCACCCAAGCGGGCGGTATGGCCGCCAACTGTGCGTGTGCAGCGGCAGCCGTAGGGGGCAAGGTGGTGTTTTTTGGGCGTACTGGCAACGATGCCCTGTCTAACGTGTTAATGGCGGACTTTGTCCGTTATGGGGTCGATACGCGAGGGTTGAGCCGCGACGCGGAACACACCACGGTGAACCTTATCACCACACCAGCGAGCGGTGAGCGCACCATCATCGCCGAAGAAAACGTGCATCATCTTGCAGGTTTGGCAGGGTTTCTCGAGCACACCACCCCCCCGTTACTCTACGTAGATGGTTACCACCTTGGCATGATCGACGCTGAGCTACTGACCGCCAAAGCAGCAGGCGTGACCTGTTTCGTCGATGTAGACGGTGCTGTGAACACCTATCAACGCGACCTCATTATCCAGCGGCTGCCTAATTTTGACATTATCTTGTGGAATCCGCAGGTGAGTCGGGTGCTGTTTCCCAACTATTCACCGCAAGATGCCAGTCGGATGCTCGCAGGGGATGCTCGAGCCGTCATCCTCACCCAAGCAGCCGCTGATGTGTTGCTTTTTCAAGGGGAAGACGTCCAAGCATTCGCCGTACCCGAACAGCCCAACGTGGTGGATACAACAGGTGCAGGCGATACCTTCGCAGGCGTGTTTTTGCACGCGTTTAGCAAGTTTGGTAGCCTTGAACAAGCTGTTCCCAAGGCGATTCATGCGGCCACGCAGTCAGTAGCGTATGTGGGCGCACGCGGGGGGCTAGGGGTGCTCGAGGGGTTTTGATAACCCCTTGGACACATTGTTGAACATTGTTAAAGTTGAACAATGTGAAAGAAATCCAATCATACGAGGAAAGAGAACACGGCGGTTGTTGATGGTAGGGCAGTTGCCAACGCAATCAGGATGCCTTTTTTTGTGTACCTGAAGTCGTCATCAAGGTACTGCGTGATTATTGAAGGTGTTGTACCAATTCCATGAAATTCCCCTAGAAAGTGATGGCTACAGCACGCCTAAGAAAGGACATCGTGTCAAAAAATTTGAAGTGTTTCGCTGGAATTATACGAACCCCAACGAAACACTTCAAAATGTCCTACAGACTTTCTTCCCTTCCCACCTGCATCCGCAGCTTTTCCGACGCGCTCTGCGTGCATTGATTCGCGGGATCAATGGGAATGGGTATTAAGTGGTTATTACGCTTGCGCTGGTGTGCCTGACGTCTTACGGCGTTTACTGCTCTTTTTAGGTTTACCCTGGGCTTCGAGGGCTTGTAGACCACCTACCAAGGCGACCTCGAGCACCTCATCGAGGTTACTCACCGGGTGAAAGTCAAGGCTGCGGCGCAAGTGCGAAGGAATGTCATTAAGGTCCGAGTTGTTTTTCTCGGGGAACATAATGTGCTTGATACCTGCCCGCTTGGCACCGAGCATTTTTTCTTTTAGGCCGCCAATGGCCAGTACCCGTCCGCGCAAGGTGATTTCCCCGGTCATAGCGACGTCTTTGCGCACGGGAACTTCAGTTAGGGCGCTAATCAACGCGCTGGCAATGGCAATTCCAGCACTAGGCCCTTCTTTGGGCGTCGCCCCTGCTGGCACGTGGATGTGAATTTCGGAGTTGTCGAGTTTGTCTTGGTCGATGCCGAAACGTTCAGCGTTACTTTTGGCGTAGGTAAGCGCCGCCCGAGCGGATTCTTTCATGACGTCACCAAGTTGACCCGTTAACACTAAGCCACCTTTACCGGGGGTGATGGTCGTTTCTACAAACAGAATGTCACCACCGACGGGGGTGTAGTACATGCCTGTTGCCACGCCGACGTCGTCTTCTTCGTTTTCGGATTCGGGTGTGAAGCGTTCCGAACCGAGGTATTGCTCGAGGCTACGTTCGGTCAAGCGCACCCGTTTGGCGTCTCCTTCGGCGATGCGCCGTGCGCCTTTTCTGGCAAGTGTACCCAGCGTCCGCTCCAAGTTACGCACGCCAGCTTCGCGGGTATACGAGGTAATGAGTTTGGAAATCGCCCCGTCGCTAATGGAAATCTGTTTTTCTTTAAGGCCGTTTTCACGTACCTGACGCGGCAACAAGTAGCGTTTGGCGATTTCTAGTTTTTCTTGTTCAATGTAACTGGAAAATTCCAGCATCTCCATGCGGTCCATGAGCGGTTCAGGGATGGCTTGCACGTAGTTAGCAGTAGCCACAAATAACACTTCTGACAGGTCAAAGGGCACGCCCAAGTAGTGGTCAACAAAGCTGTTGTTTTGGGCGGGGTCGAGCACTTCAAGCAGAGCAGAAGAGGGGTCACCTTGGTAGCTCGAGCCAAGTTTATCAATCTCGTCGAGCAAAAACACAGGGTTTTTGGTGCCTGCACGGCGAATACCTTGAATGATGCGCCCTGGCATTGAGCCGATGTAGGTGCGGCGGTGGCCGCGAATGTCGGATTCATCGCGTGCGCCACCTAGTGAAATACGTACATACTCGCGTCCGAGCGATTTGGCAATCGACTTGGCGATGCTGGTTTTACCGACGCCCGGAGGCCCTGCGAACAACAAAATGGGGCCTTTGTTGACGTCTTCGGCGTTTAAGTCGCCTGCTTCGGCGCGTTCCATTTTGAGTTTGCGCACCGCTAAGTACTCGAGCACCCGGTCTTTGATTTTTTCTAAGCCGTAGTGGTCGCTATCCAAAATCTTGCTGGCTTTGTCGATGTCCAAACTGTCATCGCTGCGTTCGTTCCAAGGCAGTTCGGTCATAGTCGTGAGATACGTGCGAATCACCGACGCTTCAGCCGAGTCGGGGTGCATTCTGGCCAAGCGGTTGAGTTCGCGTTCGGCTTCCTCGAGGGCTTCTTCGGGCAAGTCCATTGACTCGAGCTTTTCGCGAAACATCTCAATCTCGTCGTCGTCATCGCTACTGCCAGAAAGTTCCCGCTGCAAGGCTTTGATTTGCTCGCGCAAAAAGTACTCGCGTTGGTTGCGGTCAATTTCTTCTTTGACTTCGCGTTGTACTCGTTTTTGGGTTTCCGACAGTTCAATCTCAGTGTCAATGAGCACCAACACCCGACGCACGCGATCTTCGATGCTGTCGGCTTCCAAGACGCCCTGTTTGTCCTCGAGGCTGAAGTCTAGGTGATAAGCGACATAATCCGCAAATTGCCCGGCGTCTTCTAAGTTCATGACAAACTGAGCGACTTCGGGTTGAATGTTGCGGCTGTTTTCTAGCATCTCGGCAAATTTGCCTTTAAGCTCGCGGAAAAGCGCCGCTAAGGTGACATCATCGCCCTGTTCTGGTTCAAACGGTGATACGTCTGCTTCGATGATGGCGTCACTGTAGTAGGTGTCGACGCGCACCCTAGCAAAAGCTTGCACCAACATTTGGATGCTGCCGTCGGGGTTTTTCTTCATGCGCAAGATGTTGCACGCGGTGCCGACCTTAAACAAATCGTCACCCGTAGGTTCTTGCACGTCTTGGTCTTTTTGGCTGACGATGACGATGGTGCGGTCGCGGTCTAAGGCGGCGTTAATTGCCCGAATGGAAATACCGCGTCCGGCGTCGATGGGCATGACCATCGTTGGATAAAGCACTGACCCGCGCACCGGGCATACGGGAACGGGATGATCATAAAGGTTAGTGGCATTATTATCGGCCATTAGCACCCTCCTTCGGATGGGGTCGCAGTTGGCATGTGTGGATCCGTTTGCATAAGCTTGAGTAGCCTAAAATCAAAAATCTTAGTCATGTACTATCAAGTTTAAAGATTTGCGGCGAGGTTGCTGGAAGGTGGCTTACATGAAACGCATCTGCTCAACGAGTTTGGCTATTGTAAGCCTCGAGGGCACATTGCACCGTAGGTCAGCGTGTTGTCGGATTGCCATTGAGCCATTGCCTCACGTGTGCTTTTAGGGGTGTTGTTCGTGGGTGAAGCGTGCTGTCTAGCCTGTCAGCAGCAGCAATCAAACAGTACAACGAAGTTGTGTATGTTCAGTTAAAACAAGGGGATTGCTTCGCTTTTTTGCAGAACGTTATCTATCTGGTGCGCTGTTTGATGCACAAAGGGCTTGTGAATCATCGCGTCAGCGGTGTGACCTGTAAGCATGGCAGTGATGGCTCTACCCACATGAAATGCTAAATTTACCGGAACAGCGTTGCCAATTTGCTTGTACTGCGCCGAGATTGACCCAGAAAATACCCAATCATCCGGAAATGATTGAACGCGGGCATATTCACGCACTGTCAAGGGGCGGGTTTCGCTGGGGTGACAGCGTTCGGTTTGTTTTTGAGCAGGTGAGCAAGTAAGCGTCAGTGATGGTTCATCGAAAGACAAACGCCGCGCCATGCCCGTTTTTCCGCCGCTGAGGTGATAGCTTTTTTTCATGTACGCTCTTTGCACCTCATCTGGTAAGTCACGCCAGTAGCCACCCGGTGGCACTAATGCAAGCACGTCACGTTTGGCTGCTGAGTAGGTTTGCCCGGGTGATTCAGGCACGCCGTCTAGGGCTTCACCCAAGGTGATAACGTAGTCTTTTTCTTTAGGAAATAACGCGGGTATGTCACAATCTGCGCGCACCGCCACAATGATGAGGCGTTCGCGTTTTTGGGCAACATCAAGATATTGCGCACGCAACACGTGATATGCCACGTTGTAACCCAAGTCTTGCAACACCTTGACCATCGTTTTGAGGGTTCTGCCGTGGTCATGTCGCAACAGGCCACGCACGTTTTCGCCGATGGCAATTTTGGGGCGCAAGGCTTCAATGCAGCGAGCAAACTCAAAAAAAAGTGTGCCTCTAGTATCAGCAAAACCTTGTTTGTTACCCGCATAGCTAAACGCTTGACAGGGAAAGCCACCTACCACCACATCACACTCGCTGATAGTCTGATCCTGCGCAAGGTCTGTGTAATTGAGATTGGCAACATCATCGTGAATGACGTTCCATGCTGGGCGATTGGTGCGCAAGGTGGCCACGGCGTGTTTGTCGATTTCTACCAGTAAACTGCTTTTGAGGCCTGCGTTTTCTAGACCCAACGCCATGCCGCCTGCGCCTGCGAAAAGTTCCACCACGCGAATGTCGGTAGGTTCAGCCCTGAGCACCCGAAACCCTTGCCCAGAACGGTCTTTGTTTTTGATGCGGCGCACTTCGTCTATGTTGAAAACACGGTGGTTGTATTGGTTGCGTTGGGCTTTAATCAGGCCTTTTTTGTTCCAGCGGCGCACTGTGTCGGTTGAAATGTCGAGTGTGTGCGCGACTTCAGTGACGGTCAACCACGTGTTTGCCATATAAACACTTTATCACGTCAACGTTGAAGATATAGTAACCCCTGCATGGGGCAAAGGTTACTTTATTTGTCAGTGTGGTAGGCTTTGGCAAACAAATCGCTAACGCGTTCATCATCGTAAATGCGTTGGGTGAATTCTGGGGGCAAGTCGAGCACGTCGCTGATGACTCGAGGTAACGCTTGGTACACCTGCTCGAGCGCATCAGGCACATCCGTTACCAAAGCATAAAAACTATAACCATCAATGCGGCGGATGTACTCGTTTTTGGGGCGTTTTTCCTTCTTTTCGTTGTCTGGAGGGGTGAATAACTCATCATAACGACTCCCCTTTTCAGGGATAATTTCAACGAGATAGCCAGTAAATCCTTTATATTTCGGCTGCTCTATTTTATTTTTAAGCCGATCATACGTATGTATTTTATCGACCCCTTTTATTGTATTAAATTTATTTTTTACTTCGGCTACTATGCATTTTCCCTCGCTCACAATATCAAGTACTTTGCCCCTTTTCATAGATTCGCAGCCCGGTAAATTTCCAATAAGGTTTTGATGAAATATGCCTACGTTATTTTGTAGACTTTTCTGAAGCTGCCGAGCTCTCTCTTGCGAAAGCCAGTCCTCAAAGGAAATGCCTTGTATCATCGTGTCAAATACCATTGAAAAGGGATCAATCGTATTTTTATAAATATAAAAGCTATTAACTTTGCTTTCTGCGCTTACGGTAACCTTCTTGACGGAGTTGTAAAAATCTTCATTCGATATAAATGACACATAATCCATTTTCTATCCTTTCGAGCTACAAGTTTTCACAACGGCAAGTCCACATGCTGCGTCCAGCCGCGTTCGTGGCGTTGATAGAGCCGCAACGACCAGCTAGCGGGTATCTTGGGGTCTACTGTAAACCGTGCCAACTGCCGCAACCCGGGGTCGTGCTTGGCGGGAAAGTCATACGCCAAACTGAGGTGCAACCAGTCTTTGATGTTGATATCAGGTTCATCTGGGGCGTGAGTGTGGGCTCTTGTGGCAAAATCTGCTGCGATAATCTTTAAGTGAGGCGCACGCACATCGAACCCGTGAAACTCTGGCCGCAACACTAACCCCATGATTTGCAAAATGGGTGTGGGGGTAGGCTGATGAGCGGCGAGGGCGTCTGTAAGGTACCCTTTGTAGTCCTCGAGCTGCTCTGGTGGAATCTGAAAAAAGCTGGTCAAGGTGATGTGAGGCATGTAGTTGTGAGCGGGGTTAGCACCGAAGTTGGCTTTGGCAAGGCGGAAGTAGTTATCTAAGGCGGCTGCTAGTTCGCCCGTGGGGCAAGCGTAGACGATGAGCTCGAGCATTGCTCTCATTATGCGTCTTTCGCACGTGAAATTGCTGATATGTCCATCGATGCGCCTACCTGATACGCCTGCCGCCCTCAGCCTTTTGGCGATACCTGCTAAGATACCAGCCATGACGGTTCGCCCAGAAATCCGCGCTCTCGCGCCTTACAACTTCAAAGCGCACAACGCGGCTATCAAACTTGACCAAAACGAATCCCCCTACGACCTCCCCGACGCCCTCAAGCAAACGATTGCCGAGCGCGTAGCGGCGCTGACCTTTAACCGCTACCCGGAAATCATCGGCCAGTCGTTGCGGCAAAAAATTGCTGACTATCACGGTTGGGACGCAGCAGGCGTGGTGGTCGAAGGTGGTTCGAACAAACTCATTCGCACCTTTGTGGAGGTGTGTGCCGTCGGAGAAACCATTTTGACAGTCACACCGACGTTTTCGATTTATGCTTTGCAAGCGCCCATCTTGGCAGCGCGGCTATTAGAAATTCCCTTAGAAGATGACTTTGCGTTACCTGTTGATGCTTTGCTAGAAGCCCTCGAGCAAGGCCGGGGTGTGTTCTTCTTAGCCAATCCTGCCGCGCCTACGGGCAACTTATTTGCGCGTGAAGATATTGAACGCTTAGTCGAAGCGGCTGCTCCCAACTGGACGGTGGTGATTGATGAAGCCTATTGCCAGTTTTCGGATACTGACTTTAGCGACCTCGCCAAACGTTACGACCATGTGGCGTCGCTACGCACATTCAGTAAAGCTTTCGCCCTAGCGGGGTTGCGCTTGGGGTATGTGCTCACCTCGCCAGGGTTAGCAGAACAGCTCGAGAAAGCCAGAATGCCTTTTGCCCTGTCTGCGTTGCAAGTAGCGGCAGGGACAGCAGTACTAGAAAACCCTGACTACGTTCAGCAGTACATCAATGAGGTAAAGACTGAACGCCAGCGGGTTTTTGCAGCACTAGACGCGTTAGACCATCTACAGGTGCAACCTTCTACGACCAACTTTATGATTTTTCAGGTTAGTGATCCTGAGCGGTATTACCGAGGGTTGATGGTGCGCAGCGTGCTCATTCGCCGCCAAGACCATCTGATTCCGGGTCATTTGCGAGTGTCTTTGGGAACACCAGAGGAGAATACGGCCTTTATTGAGGCCATTCGGGGGGTGCATGCTGAAATTTATCCGGACGCTCACGGGCGTGATGTCAGCAAGATATCGGCAGACGAGGTGACCTCATGAGTGAGATGACCCGCAGCGCCGAAGTATTGCGTGAAACCCGCGAGACGTCGGTGCGCATTTTGCTGGATTTGGATGCCGCTAGTGGGGGAGAGGTGAACACCGGGCATGGGTTTGTAGATCATATGCTCGAGCAAATCATCCGCCACGGGCGTTTTAAGTTAGATATTCACGCCACTGGCGATTTACATGTTGACGTGCACCACCTTGCTGAAGACAGCGGCATCACCTTGGGGCAAGCCTTTGCCAAAGCGTTGGGGGACAAACGCGGCATCGAACGCTACGCCGACGCGTGGGTGCCGATGGAAGAAACTTTGGCGCATGTGGTGCTCGATATTTCCGGTAGGCCGTACTTGCAGTTTGAACCCAGTGGCTATGAAGGTGATTGCAACGGGTTTAATGCTCATCATTTGCGGGAGATGCTCAGGGGTTTTTGCAGTCACTTGGGGATGAACATGCACGTGCGGGTGCTTTCGGGTCAAGAAACGCATCACGTGTGTGAGGCGGTCACCAAAGCCTTTGCGCGGGCGCTCTATCAGGCGACTCGAGTGACCAGTGACGCCCTGCCTTCTACCAAAGGGGTGCTGTGATGGAAGCGGTGTTGATTGATTATGGGGCAAGCAACTTGCACAGTGTCCACAAGGCGCTCGAGAAAGCAGGTTTCAGTGTCGTCTTGACCGATTCTCCACAAAGGGCAGCAGCAGCGGATGTGCTTATTTCCCCCGGACAAGGTCACTTTGGGCAGGTAATGGCGCAGTTTTTGGCGTCTGGCTTTGAACCTGTCGTGCGGGCGCACCTTGCTTCTGGCAAGCCTTTTTTGGGTATCTGCGTGGGCTTGCAAATTTTGATGGATGCTTCCGAAGAAGCCCCCGACGTGCCCGGTTTGGGGTTGTTACCGGGGTTGGTCAAGCGTTTTCCAGAAAGCCACCACGAGGTTGATCCCAAACATCACGTTAGCGTGCCACAGATGGGCTGGAATCAAATTTTCTTTGAAGGTCAAAGTCCCTTGTTTGCAGGCGTGCCCGATGGGGCGTTTGTTTACTTTGCCAATTCCTACTATGTAGATTTTGACGAAGCCGAACTGGCCAAAAAAGACACTCGCAGCCGTCACATCACCAGTGCGCTTACCCACTACGGCCGCACGACGTTTAGGAGCGCTGTATCCGTCGGGGCGATTCATGCCACCCAGTTCCACCCTGAAAAAAGTCAACATGTCGGTTTGCAGATGCTTGGCAATTTTTATGCCCATGCTAAGCAGGTACTAGGGGTAATGTGAGTGGTGCGTTCACGGGGTTAAATGCACCACTTACCCCGTCTGTGAAGGAGAAATACCCTTCTTGATGGGCTTGAATATCTTGATTTGTGCTGCGTCACAGACAAGCATCATGCTAAGACAAAAGGGCAGACGCTAACGTCAAGGGTAATAAGTCATAAGTTGGAAAAGCGTCATTAGACCATCATATGTTGCTGTTCAAGTGTCAGCAAAAATGCGGTACGATACCCAAAATTGCTAGGGTGACGGTGCAGGTCGCCCTACAGAAAATTCCTTTCAAAATTACCTGATCACACTGCGTAATCAAGTGTAACCATTGTGTAACCAAAATTGACCCAGCATGCTATGCCAGTATGCCAAAACTCGTATGCCAAAGACGAATACACTATAAAGAGAGGTTGACGTTGCAACTTAAATCAAGTAAATCGAGCAAGCAAAAAATTGCTATTTTTATTGACGGTGCGAACTTTCAAAAAGCTACCTTTGAAGCCATGGGTATGGAAATTAACTTTCGGGGGTTGCTCGAAGTACTCGCTGAAGAAGCCTTTTTGGTGCGCGCTTATTACTACACGGGTGAATTTGACAGCGATTCCATTAACCATTACGTCAACCTGCGTGAAAATGGCCATGGTCACACCAGTGAGATGCTCCGTGAGGACATGCACAGACGTTTGCGCAAAGACCGTGGTTTCCACCGCTGGCTCAACCGCAATGGTTACAAAGTCGTCACCAAAGGCGTGCGGGTGTTTAAAGATGCCAACGGCGAAGTGTCTATGAAAGCCAACGTCGATATTGAAATTGCTATTGACATGCTTACTATGGCTGAACACGTTGACCGAATGATTTTGGTGTCTGGTGATGGTGACTTTGCGCCCCTCGTCGATGCGGTGTCGGCTAAGGGCGTACGCATTACGGTGGTCACCACCCAAAACCGCCGCGCCCAAGCCAATGGCTACCGGGGGTCTGACTTGCTCATCGACGCTGCTGATGAATACGTCCCCATTGAAAAAATCCGTGCCCGCATCGAGCGTAACGACCGCTTGAACGAAGAAGAACTCGCCGAGTTAGCAGGGCAAACCTTACCGGGTATCATCGAAGAAAAAAAAGCCGATCGCGGTTTTGGTTTCATTCGCACTGACGATGGCAAAAAAGTGTTTTTTCATCTGCGGGACTTGCACACCAGTTTGCCGTTTGAAGACCTAGAAGAAGGTGACGACGTCTTTTTTGAATTACGCGGTGAACGCGACGAAAACCAACCCTACGCCAGAGCTAGGGACGTGCGCCATCAACAAGAGATTTTACCAATACCTTCGGAAACATGGTAATACCCTCAGTCCAATTGCTGCTTTGAGGAATCAATTGAAATGGGTATTATGCAGTTGTCAATGTCCTGTATTGTTTCTACAGTTATTGTTTCTACAGTTATTGTTTCTACAGTTATTGTTTCTACAGTTGCTGATGTTTACCACCGCCACAGCGACATAAAACGCGTTCAACTGGGTAGATACCAATTGTTAAAATACTAAGTATTGCTGTTGCTTAAGTATTACTAGTATCATAGTGGGTATCGAACAAAAGCGTTGTTCACTCGAGGTAATGATGTTGCCTGAGATGCAAAGCACAATAGCGGACTTAATAAAAATCTGCTTGCTGATGTGGTATACTGATAATAAAATATATTAATAATTAATAAAAAACATTCTAAACGCGACGATGGATTGCTTACTGCCCTCGAGTCATCAACCTCGAGCTAACCTCGAGCTGTTGCGGTGTGGCTAGTGTGGGAGTTGGGTTATGAACAAAATGGCTACGCCAATCCTCAGAGAGGCGTGCTAGGCTAGCAGGGATGCACCACTTTCCTTGGCGCTATACTTTGCTGCGTTTTTTGTTGAGCACATGTGTGCTTGGCGTGTGGGCAAAAGCGCAAGTTGACCCGCTTACGCGCTATCAACCTACAGGCAGTCAACCTACAAATCATCAAGCTAATGATATGCATGCTAACGACACGCACGCCAATGATATGTACGCCAACGACATGCATGCCAATGACCTGCAACGCCGCAGCAGTCACGCTCGTCATCAAGCGGGTCATCAAGCACGAGCTCAGCAAGAACAGCAAGAACAACGTATTGACGCGTGGACGTTGCAGGTAGGGCAGTACCACGACGAACGGCGTGCCCGCACCCAAGTGACGCGTTTGCGGCAACTAGGTTTTGATGCGTACCTCGAGCCAAGTTTGGCTGGCCTTCTTCGGGTGCGTGTGGGATGTTTTCTCAGTCCAGAAACGGCGCGCACCATGGTGTCACTGTTACAAGGCCGCGTTGATGCGGTGATGGTGTTGACCCCCCTGAATGTCTCTCTGAGTGTTGAAGCCAACGTGCAGGTGTGTACCGAGCAGCAAACGGGTTTTATCACGCCAGCCGCGTGGGGTATTCAGCAAGTTAGCCCCCAAGGTGTGGTGTTTTGGATTCAACTCGCTGGCCAAACAGGCTATGTTGTTTACCATGAGGGGTGGCATGTGAGCCAAGATGAACCGCGTTTGCTCGAGCAGTCACTAGCAGAATCATCAGCCAGTCAAGCGGCGTTTGCCATGACTTCGCTAGTGGCTGCCGACGCGTCGTTACCGAGCGTAGCGGTGGTGCGCTATCAGCTGGCAGATGCAGCAGCAAAAAACACCGAAGCTGCGCGTGATGCTGAACTTGCAATGCTCGAGGGTACTGATGCTAGCGTTGATGTCGCTGCTGAGAATATTGGCACTGAGAACACTGCTACTGAGAACACTGCTGCTGGGAATATGGGCACTGGGAATCGTGATACTGAAAACAACTTAGCAGCAGCGTTGGCGCGGTTGCCGAAGCGTCCTCGAGTATCCTTGCACACCGCAGAACACACCGCAGAACACACCGCAGACGATACCGTTACCGCAGCCAACGCGATGACAGAAGTGACGACAGAAGCGACGACAGAAGCGACGACAGAAGCGACGACAGAAGCGACGACAGAGGCGACAATAGCGGTGATGGTGGACGCGACCTCGGCATCCCAACATGTCAACCATGCCACCATCGTCAGCAGCGGTGATATCCTCTGGCAAAACGACCATAATGTTGTTGTCTATCAGCAGGGCGGGCAACAACAGGGCGGGCAGCAACAGGGGCGGTTGGTATCGTTGCGGGTCGTGCCTGTGTCGTCATTAAGGACTGCATGGGAGACTGCCCATGACTGACGCCAAGCAATCGCAACCAGCAACCCTAGCAACGGATATGCGGCTGGTCATCGTGACGGGCTTAAGTGGCGCAGGCAAGAGCACGGCGCTCAATGCTTTTGAAGACAGTGGCTTTTTTTGCGTCGATAATTTGCCGCCGCCGTTGTGGTCTGAACTGGTGATACAACTGGCCGCTGCACCTGCTGCTGAACTCAACGTGGCGGTGGTGGTTGATGTGCGTACCAGG
This sequence comes from uncultured bacterium, assembly GCA_964550765.1. Lineage (GTDB taxonomy): Bacteria > Deinococcota > Deinococci > Deinococcales > Trueperaceae > JBCCBI01. Next base: position 83,775 of record CAZKAZ010000001.1, read on the forward strand.
GATTACTTAGCAGATGTACAACGTCATGTGACGGCGCTAACTACCCTCGGGGTGCACGTTACGGTGGTGTTTTTAGATGCTGCAGATGACGTGCTCGTCAACCGTTACAACTTCACCCGCCGCCATCACCCTTTGCAGCGGGCGTCACTGACCAGTGATATTGCCGCTGAGCGCAATGCACTGGCTGAACTTCGCTCGTTAGCAGATAGGGTGCTCGATACGTCTGACTTATCAGCGAGTGACCTGCGTAAGAGCTTACAACGGCAGTTTTTGAGCGAAGCCGCTTTTCAGGTGCGGGTGATGTCGTTTGGTTTTAAGCGGGGTGTTCCTAGTGACAGTGACAACGTGTTTGACGTGCGGGTGATGCCCAATCCTTATTATGACCCTGAACTGCGCGTTATTGATGGGCGCGACCCTCGCGTGCAAGCGTATGCATTTTCTGGCGATGGTGAAGCCTTTTTTCAAGATTTGCTGGCTTATGTGAGCAGCCTGCTGGCCAAAGCCAAACAGGGTGGACGGCAGCATTATGCGATTGCTGTGGGGTGTACGGGCGGGCAACATCGTTCGGTAGCCGTAGCCGAACGGTTGGCGTTGCACCTCAAACACGACCTTGATGTGAGCGTTGAACATCGTGATGTGGCGCGGGCGTTGGCTGAACATCTGCCGGCGTCAACAGGAGACACCCATGGCTAAGTTGCCGCATTCGCAAGATGTCACGCGTGATGCTTCTCGAGATGTACCTCGAGACATAGGCGAGCCACCCCTCACGCGTTGGAACCGTTGGCGACTGTGGTTAGTACCCGGTATGGGCGTCAAACGACATGTGGCTATGGCGGTGCTCGGCACGCTACTGCTGATGACAGGTGTAGTCGCAGGGGTGCTGTGGGGGTTGCAGGGCAACCGGGCGGTGCTATCTGATCCCATTGAACAAGTGCTTGTGAGTGGCGGTTGGTTGCGTTTTGGCGGTTGGCTGGCGGTAGTGGTGAGTTTGGTGGGTTTGTTTTTGGCCATTCGGGCGGTGAGTGGTTTGAACCGTTCACTGCTGTCTAACTGGGTGGCGCGTCCTAGTGACATGGCAGTGGTGATTCATCGGCAGTTGTCGCTTTCCAAAGGGCCGCGCATTGTAGCCCTTGGGGGCGGCACGGGGCTATCGAACCTGCTGCGGGGCTTGCGCAATCACACTTCCAACATTACGGCGGTGGTGGCCGTCAGTGACGACGGTGGCTCGTCGGGTCGTTTGCGTGATGCGTTTGATATGCCCGCCCCGGGGGACTTGGTGGACTGTTTGGCGGCACTTTCAGATAACGAACTAGAAGTGGGTAAGTTGCTCGAGTACCGCTTTTCTCGCGGTGGTGAACTCAAGGGGCACACGTTTGGTAATTTGTTCATTACCACCCTGATGGAAGTCGAAGGCGACTTTGCCCAAGCGGTGCGGGTGCTTAATTCCATTTTGAACATCTGCGGGGTGGTGTATCCGATGAGCGCCGAAGCGGCGGTACTTGAAACCACCAAAACCTCCGGTGAAGTGGTCATGGGTGAAAGTAACGTGCGTGATGTCTCTGGTGCCGTGTCGCAAGTGCGCCTCAAGCCAGAAAAACCTCGAGCTGTCCCTGAAGTTGCCCAAGCGATTCTCGAGGCAGATTTAGTGGTGCTTGGTCCAGGTAGTCTTTTTACTAGCACCGTGCCACCCTTACTGGTGCCTGAAACCCGCGACGCCCTAGCGCGTACAGGGGCACTTGTCGTGTACGTTTGTAACGTCATGACTGAAGCAGGCGAAACCAACGGATTTAGCGTCTGGGATCACGTGGAAGCGCTAGCTAAACACGCGGGACGTTTCCCCGATCGGGTGGTTATCAATAGCACCCCAGTAGATGCTAGCCGCTTGGCACGCTACCGCGCCGAAGGGGCAGATTTGGTGACCTTTGACCCGACGCCTCTGCGCACGCGGGGGGTAGGCATTGATGAACTCGATGTGCTCAGTTCAGGGCCACACGCCCAACACGATTCGGAATTACTCGCTCGCTGGCTCATTCAAGTATCCAAGGGTTACAGCTACAAGCCCCCCAAAGTGGTGGAATTAAACGCGTGAGCCCGGTATTGTTTCTCGCTGCACTGCTGTCGGTGGCTGACCCACAAGGTGACGCCATCGGCCAAGGCAACTTAACGCCGCCTACAGCGGTAGTGTTTCGTGCGCCGGGTATTTTTGATGCCCAGCAAATTACCGTCCCGGAGGCAGAAACCTTTGGTTTTGAACTGATCATGGGGCAACTATCCAACCCGTGGCGTTTGGCGAATGGATTTTCGTTTCCCATTATCGAAGTCTATTTGAGCACCAAAAGCGGCGGACAAAACACCTTACTGCCGGGGTCGAATATGCGCCTGCCCGAAGGACAAGGTTGGCACTACGCGTTTCGTCTGACGGGAGACAGCTTTGATGTCTATCGGGCGACTGAACAGGGGATGCCTGTGCCGGTCACCGATATGATTGGCGCGCAGCTCGAGGTTACGGGTAACACCTTGCACGTGCGTACTAACTTACCTCTGCCCGAACGTTACAGCATCTTCGGTATGGTGGGCAGTTACGACCCTTTCACCGAAACAGGCTGGCGGGTCGTGACTGATACGCCGAACCCGTGGGCGTTCTCGAGCCGTGAACCGAGCGTACCCGTCATTGATGTGATTGCTGATAGTTTCAGCATGCAACGGGCAGCGTTAGCCCAAGGAGTACTGCCAGAAATTCGCTCGGCGGTGCGTCAAGATGCGTGGTTGATTGTGGCAGCGGTGGGGTTTGCGTTTATGGTGGTGGCTGCTTTTGGACAGTTACTGCTGCCCAAGCGCTCGCCTAAGCGCAGTTTGGTAGCGGCCAATCAAGCCATCAAAGCCAGTAAGCCAGCAGCGACTAAATCCTCGAGCCAACCCGCCTACAAATCTGCCCAGCGACCTGCCCGGCGACCTACTAAACAGTCGACGCAAGCAGCCAAGCAAGCCCCTGCGCAGCCCAAAAA
>CAZKAZ010000001.1:86789-136110 GCA_964550765.1 uncultured bacterium
CGCTCGGCCTCGGCGACGTGGCTGATCTCCTCATCGTCACTGGTCGACCAGCCCTGGGCCACGCCATAGCCGCCGTCGCACTCGCGACCGATGCCTACATAAAAGCCCAGCGGCTTACCGCCAAAACACCCGAGCAAGCCGTCGCAAGTAGACGCAGTCGCAGTGCTAACCCTGTTGCTAGGGCGAATTCTGTCACCCATAGCGGTGCTAACAACACCACTCGAGGAAGAGCCAGTCAGCGTCCCACATCAGCTAGCCAAACACCCGCTCCAGCACCCAATCAACCTGTCAGCCTCGGTGACAAGTGGGTGCTAGCACCCACCGCATCTGTGGCTACCCCAGCAGCACAAGCCAAAACCTTGCGTCCGCCGCCACGCGATGCCCTCGAGCCAAGACTGACGCCGCAAATGACCCCAGCACGCAGCACCCAACCTGCTCCCCAAACCGATACCCCCGACATACTTGATGTTGCCTTGGTAACGGATACTGCGACTGACACAACAACTGATACGGCTGAGAAAACAGCTAACGATATAGCGACTGACGCGACAACTGATACGGCTAACGAAACAGACACAATGGCTGCCGCGCACGCTGAACGTAAAACCTCCCGTCAGCAAGCATCAGCAACCACACCAAGCCAGCAAGCGTCATCCCAACAGGTTGCGCCGCGACAGGTTTCACCACCAGAAGCAACGCCAGAAATGCCCCCTGTTGACGTGCCTCAGGTCGATACGCCCGTGATGGATACAGGGATGGATACAGGGATGGATACAGGGATGGATACAGGGATGGCGATTGATACTGCACCGTCTGTGCAAACGTCACGCCAGACGCCCACATTGCAACCTGCGCAAGCAAGTTCCATGATGTCACGGCGTGTACCTGCTTCAGCTCGAGCCAAACCTGCCAACGTGCCTCAAGCGGACACGTCTCAAACGTCCCCTGCGCAACCTGCCCATCCAACCAAGAAGCCAACCAAGAAGCCAACCAAGACACCTGCTCAATCACCTGCCAAAGCATCTGCCAAACCCCCTGCATCTGCCAAACCCCCTGCCGAAGCATCTGCCAACCCCCCTGCCAACTCCCAACAGGCCGCTGCTGACACCTCAGAGACCCCAGAAGAGGCAAAAGCCATCCTCCCCGCCGAACGCATTCGCCGTGAACGGTTAGCCCGCAAGTCGCAAAGTTGGGAAGAGGATTTTTTTGATGATGGTTGGTTTGACTGGCAAACGTCGCAAGCAATATTTGATGATGATGCTCACAATGATGCTGATGATGATGTGTGAACGGCTTAAGGCTCGAGCACAAACCCTGCTGGCAGTAGTTCTTTCATAGCAAGCGTCAAAACGTCACCTTGCAAATTGGTCATATGCACCGTGGCGTTTTGACCAAATTCCCAAATAATCTGCCGACATGCCCCACAAGGGGAGACAGCCGTCGAACCATCAGCAATGACTAACACTTCACGGATGACCCGCTCGCTTGCTTGCGTGCCGGCGTTGACCATCGCTAGCACCGCAGACTGTTCGGCACAACGCGACAAGCCATAAGACGCGTTTTCGATGTTGGCACCTGCAAAGATACGCCCGTCTTCGGTGCGCAACGCCGCGCCCACGGCAAAGTGCGAATAGGGTACGTACGCTCGAGCCCGCGCTTCGGTTGCTGCAGCTAACAGGTCTTGAGGAAGTTGTTCACGTCCTTGATCACGTTCTTGGTCATTCATAAAGTCATCTTACTCACAAACACCCCTAGCTTACGAACAAACGCCACAAAGGCGGCACGAATACCAGCACGCCAATCACCACTGCCCCTAGCGACACCAACAACACCGCACCCGCGGCAATGTCTTTGGCACGTTTGGCGAGTGGGTGATATTCGGGCATCACCATGTCAATTAACGCTTCTAAGGCGCTGTTGAAGAGTTCGCACGATAGCACCAAAAGCGTGGTAAGCAGTACCACGATGACATTGGCGCGCAAGATAGCCGCCAACACTATGGCAATGACGCCGATGCTAGTTTCGATGCGCAAATTGGCTTCACTTTGCCAAGCTTGAGCAATGCCAGACAGGGCAAAGTGAAACGAACGCCTTAAACGGGCGGGTGCCAGTGTGCCAGAATGCGTTTTTGATGATCGTTGAAAACGTTCCACGCGTCCTCCGTGGGATGATCAAAACCGAGCAAGTGCGTTAAACCGTGGGCAGCCAAGATGAGGATTTCTTGCTCGAGGCTATGCCCAGCGGCTTCAGCTTGCGTGCGGGCGGTGTCTATGCTGATGATGATATCACCCAAGTGCGGTACGGTGACATGCCAGTCGTCATCAGGTTCGGACGTTGGGTAAGACAGTACATCAGTAGCAGCATCAACGTCTCTGTGAGCAGCGTTTAGCTCGCGGATGCGGGCATCATCGCAAAACACCAACGTCAGTTCGCGTGCCTCTAAGCCGAGTTCAGCCATGAAGTGCTCGAGCACGTCCCCCAGGTCAGCAGCCTCAGCATACCCCGTCTCATCAATGACTTCCACGCTATTGGTCGTGCCATCAGCTTCGTTGTTTGCTTTATTGGTGTCCACTGCTACCATCACAGATGTACAGCCAATAACTTTACTTGTGACCATAAAACACACCCTTTATCCGCGAGTTTGTTAACGACGAAGGGGGGTTCAATCTTTGGCATCGGTATTGTCATCAGCTGCATCTCTAGGCTTATCAGTAGGCTTGTCAGCGTGTTGGTCGTAGGCTTTGATGATCTGAGCCACCAACGGATGACGCACGACATCGCCTTCGTTAAAATACACAAAACTAATGCCCTCAATATTGCGCAAAATCTTCTCAGACACGCTCAAACCACTTTTGACACTACGCGGAAGGTCGGTCTGAGTAATATCGCCTGTTACCACCACGCGGCCATTAAAGCCCATGCGGGTCAGAAACATCTTCATTTGTTCGCCCGTGGTGTTTTGGGCTTCGTCAAGAATAATAAAAGCATCATTCAAAGTGCGTCCGCGCATGAACGCCAAAGGAGCGACTTCGATCACGCCACTCTCGAGATACTGATCGATGCGTTCACTGTCGAGCATGTCATACAGGGCGTCATAAAGTGGCCGCAAATAGGGGTCAATCTTGGCTTGCAAATCCCCGGGCAAAAAGCCCAACTTTTCGCCTGCTTCTACGGCTGGCCGCGTCAAGATAATGCGTTTTACCTGTTTGTCTTTAAGGGCTTGCACGGCCATGGCGATGGCCAAATAGGTTTTACCTGTACCGGCAGGGCCAATCCCGAAGGTGATTTCGCTGCTGGCAATGGCGCTGATGTAACGCCGTTGGCCGGGGGTTTTGGGTTTGGCGCGGCGTGGCAAGCGGTTGGCAAGATCACTTCCCTCTTGAGGTAAGGGGGATTCAAACAGCGTGCCCCGTTCGATGTCGGTCACGTTGATGTCTTCTCCTTTGCGGATGGTGTCTAGCAGGTGCTTAAAGGTGCGTTCAGCCTCGGCAACCGCGTGGGTTTCGCCCGATAAGCGCAGTTCATCACCCCGCGCCAAAATAGACGCCGACAGGGTGCGTTTAAGCAGTTTTAAGGTTTGATCGTTGTGACCATACAACGACATGGCTTCTTGCGGGCTGCGTAACTTAAGGGTTACGGTCGTGGTCGTTGCGGCGATGTTGTCCTCCTGGGGGTGTTGCGTTTGGGGCGTTTACTGACGGGATCATTAAAGACTTCGCGCCAGATAATGCCCTGAATAAGCGACGGTTTGTCCGTATTGAGAAATACGCGCTTATGGCGTTTGCGTTTTACCAGCAAGGTTTTATCCAACTTCTTCGCAGCACGCGGTTGGGCGACTTTGGGAGGCCGGTTGGTTTTGCGTGGCGCGTTGGTGCTCTTTTCCAAGCTCACCCCATAACCCTCAATGCGCTTATCATCTTTTTGGGCGAGCACAGGTCTGTCGACAGGTTGTCTATCTGACTTGGCTGTTTCGACGGGTATCAAAGGGGGGCGAGTCGGCGCGTTCGCTTGGGTAGATTGGCGCGGTTGACCCTGCTGGCGGGATTGTCCTTGCTGAGACTGGCTGCCTTGTTGATTGGCTCGTTCTGCCTCGAGCACCCGTTGCCGAGCTTCTTCTAAGCGTTTGCGAAACGCCTCATTGGGGCTAGATTGTGACCGATTACTAGTAGCTTGCCCCTGACGATTCTGCCCCTGACCTTGGCCAGCTTGTCCCTGCCCAGTTTGTCCTTGGGTAGCTTGTCCCTGCCCCGGGCGTTGGCTCTGATTCTGGCTGCCGCGCCGAAGGCGATTGACGACTGGCACGACAATAAATAAAACGAAAAGCAGTAATTCAAAAAACATGGCACGCACATTTCACTGATAGCGTACTCCGGACGCTACAGCAGGGTATGTTGTGCGCCAAAGCAGCGCACACAGGGGTGAGTTCGCGGGTTATTTGTTCGCGGGTTATTTGTTCGCGGGTTATTTGTTCGCGGCTCATGAGGTTACAATCCTTTAGCGCACATGACAATAATTCATGACATAACCTTATGAATCATCACGAATCATCGTCGTCAGCGCCTTGGGTAGCACCGGCAATATTACCGCGCATGCGGGTATCCGATTGGATGTTCTCGAGGTTGTAGTAGTCCATCACGCCTAACCTGCCAGTTCGCAAAGCTTCCGATATGGCTCGAGGCACTTCGGCTTCGGCTTCGACCACGCGGGCGCGCATGGCTTCGACTTCGGCGCGGTTTTCTTGTTCCACGGCCACTGCCATGGCGCGGCGTTCTTCGGCTTTGGCCTGAGCGACGTTTTTGTCGGCTTCGGCTTGGTCGGTTTGCAAAATGGCACCGATGTTTTTACCGACGTCCACATCAGCAATATCAATCGACAAAATTTCATAGGCAGTGCCGGCGTCTAGGCCTTTTTTGAGCACTGTTTTGGAGATGACATCGGGATTCTCGAGCACGGCTGCGTGCGTTTCTGAAGAACCAATGGAACTGACGATACCTTCGCCAACTCTCGCAATGATTGTTTCTTCGCCAGCACCCCCAACGAGCCTATCGAGGTTGGCACGCACTGTGACGCGGGCGATGCTGATGAGCTGAATGCCGTCTTTGGCCACCGCAGCAATGCGTGGTGTTTCGATGACTTTGGGATTCACCGACACCTTCACCGCGTCGAGCACGTCACGTCCGGCAAGGTCAATGGCGGCGGCTCTATCGAAGGGTAACTCGATACCGGCTTTGTCGGCAGCCACGAGCGCATCCACGACCCTATCGACATTGCCACCTGCCAAAAAGTGCGCTTCGAGCTGATCACGTTTTACATCAATACCGGCTTTATCAGCTTTGATGAGCGGCAAGATGATTCTAGCAGGAGGTACGCGCCGCAAGCGCATGCCAATCAAACTAGGCAAGGCAACTTTGACACCAGCGGAAATGGCCGAAATCCACAAACCTACCGGGATAAAGGTGAAAAAGATAAACAAAAAGATAATGATGGCGACGGCCCAAAAAATAACGTTCATGATTGTGTCCTCTCGAGCGTATGGCAAAGATGGCTAGCTCGAGAAGGATCCTCGAGCGCGTATAGACCAACGGTGATTTGTTTAGGCATTACGCCAATTATACGGCACATAAGCAGATTTCGTTGAGGATAGCTTACCCATGTCAGCACCGTGTTTCGGGCACGCTTTTAGACGCTTTCAGCATCGGTAGGACTGGGGTGCTCGAGCCTGACCACCACGCGGTTGCCGATCACCTTGTACACCGTAATGGGGCTATCTGCCGAAATGTAATCTCCTTCGCTCACCACATCAACCCGCTCCTCCCCGATGATGGCCACCCCTGCCGGACGCAGGTCGGTAAGTGCCCGCCCCCGCTGCTCCAAAAAGCGTGACTTGCTCGGCGGCGGCACTACCGCCCCATCAGGCGTGAGTGGAGCATCACCCAAGCGCGTTGACAACGTCAAAAACCCCACTAACCGAGCGTTGGGTAGTAGCCACAGGGCGAGCACCAGCAAACCTGCTGCAAAGATAGTCGTGTAAGCAATTACATTCACAGCGTTGCCTTCAAAAATCCGAAACAGCGAAAACCCGAGCGCCCCAATGCCCAAAATCCCCGCGATGCCAAACCCCGGTATCACAAACAACTCTGCTGCAATTAGCAGCACCCCCAAAGCGGCTAACGCCACATCCAAGTTACTGGCAGGGGTAGCCACAAACGCCCCACTAAAAAAGAGCAGTAGCGCAATCACCCCGAGGCCACCAGGTAAACCCAGACCGGGGGTAAAAAACTCCACCACGATGCCAATGACGCCGATGGCGAGTAACGCGGCGGCAATCAAAGGCGAGGTTAAAAAGGTGGCGGTGCGCTCCAAGGTGGTCATCTCGAGGCGCTCAATATCCACCCCTGCGTAGCCCAATTTCTCCAAAGCATCATTCACGCTATTGGCTTCAAGGTCGGCAATATCAAATTCAACTGCCTGCGAAGGCGTGAGGGTAACCAGTTCTTCACTCGTAGACAACCCCGGAATTTCAATGCGTTCGTCGACCATGGCTTCTGCTACGCGTACATTGCGCCCCCGCGCTTCTGCTACAGAGCGAAACTGACTGCGGGTTGCCGAGTTGATTTTTTCATCGGCTGCTGTCATGCCCGTGGGTGAGGTGGGATCCAACGTGACGGTGAGCGCCGCCCCAATCGACGACCCCGGCAACATCGCCAGTTGCTCGGCACTCATGGCAATGAGCGCCCCGGCACTAAAGGCGTCTTCCACAATGGCAATGGTCGGCACTTGCGCCCGTTGCAAGATGCTATCTACTATCTCGCTCATGGCGTCTATGCGGCCACCGGGGGTGTCAATCAAAAACACCAACGCGAGCGGTTGTTCATCGTTGGCACGCTCAACACGCGTACGCACAAACTGTGCTGTTGCAGGCGTAATTTCAGTATCAATCGGAATGAGCCAGACGCTATCTGCTTGGGCTAGCGCAAAACCACTTACCCACAAAGTCAGCAGCAAGCAGCCCAGCCCAATCCAGCGTCTCAAAAACGGTTTTGACATGGCATAAGTATAGCGAGGCAAGCCGCTTAACAGTAGGGCTTGCCTCGCAGGAAGTTTAGATGATATGGGTGACGTTATTCGTCTTGATCGCAAATAGTTTTGATAGCTTCTTCAAGCGGAAGATTCACACGGTGCATGGGTGTTGTGATGTTGTGTCCCAATGGCCAATCACGGTGGTCGAGTTGCGCCTCGATTAAACGTGACGGAATGGCGTAACCGCAACGCGGTGTAGTTTGGGTCATGTCGAGGGCAGAAAAGACACTGACGAGGGGTGCGGCAAACGATGTGCCACTGACGCTAGCGCTAGGTGAGATGATGACATCACCCGGAGCGGAAATTTCGCCTGTGTTGCTGTAGCTTGCGGGTGTGCTGACGCTGATAAAGTCTTTCCAAGCTGCCGGATAGATGGGAAAATCTTGACCGTAATTGCCTGCTGATGCCACAAACGCGAAGAAGGTTTCTGGTTTGTTAGGTGCGCACATGCATGCTTGCATGCATTCTTCAGCTAGTTGGTACATCGCGTCTGTTTGTCGGCTAGCGGCATTGAGGATGATTGAGGTGAGTTCTGCTTGAAACTCTTCATCGATGGTTTCGCCATTGTTAGCAAAGAAGTTCACGTAATCTTCAAACGAGTCAATGGGGTTGTTGCTATCTGCTTGGCAGGCTTTGAAGTTTTCTAGCAACTTACGCGGTACAAGACCAAAACTCATGTTCACAACGATTCGGTTGCTTTCCCGTTGCTTGGCAAGGTCAATTGCGTGACGCATACCGTCGGCGATTTGATTGGTATTAAACTCGTTAGTATCTACCGCAATGATGTCAATAGCGCCTTCTTGGGGAGTCGTAAACGGAATCGTGTATGAGATAGGCTCAGAAGCGTGGTGTGGGAAGTGTGGTTCGCGGCTCAATGCACTGGGTATGGGCATCACGGCAAACTCTTTGAGCAAGTTAATCGTATGCAACAACACGAGTGAACCGTGGGTGATGCCTAGGTTATAGAGCGCCTGTTCTTTGTGGAAGTTTGTAAGTTGCGTTGCGTTGGCAATGCGTGTGGCAAGTGAGAGTCTAAATTCCGCTTCAGCTGGATCAAAAACCCAGTCAATCCAAGAACGCAACCCTGACTTTGCTTGTTGTGCATGACCATTATCATGCTTGAATTGGTCAAATCGGAAATCGTCAACGATGATAATTGTAGATTTCTCATTTCCTAACGTAATCATTCCACGAATACCTTGAAGCGCTTCGGAGACAGTTAGTTGATTAGCTGCTAGCTCGAAGCCAAAACTACTAGCGCAAGTTGTCCCTCGTCTACAACCTTCGCCCGGAATAATAAAAGTGTTCGCGGTATAAATTTCCGTGTCTTCAAGAAAATCTCGGAGTGTGTATGTTTCGGGCATCATTGGTGGTTGGAAAGGTGCACCACGCTTTTCCTCAAGATATTTAAGCTTTTGGATGCATAGCTCGATGCTACTTTGGTTAGTAGTTAAAGATGTCATTGTTATATCCTCCCAAAGCTAAGATTAATGTAGCTTTTGCTTAGCTTTATGAGAATATATAAGTCAGGCGTCAACTCGACGTGAATTAATGTCTGTGAGCACTTTTCTGATTGCCTCAATCTCTGCGACTGTGTTGATGCTTTGGTGCAACTCAACTGCTCGCTCCAAGTGTTTCACGGCAAGAACTTTATCATAATGGAGATACATTATGCCTATATCTTGGTGAGAAAACGCTTGCCACAGCACATTGTCAAACTTTTCAGCGATTTCAAGAGCTTCGTTGCGTACTTGTACGGCGTCATCAAACTTGTTCAATTGAAACAAGCCCTCTCCAAGATTCAATAAGCCCCAGAAAAGTAAATCGTAAGCATAGAACTCTCTATGGCTCTTATGTTTAATCATTTTTCTAGCTAAAGCGACAGCATCTTTATAATTTCGAACGACAGTGAACCAGTCCTGTTGAAGGCTGGCAATATAGCCACTATTTTGCAAGACGCGTCCGATTATATTGTTGTCTTCTAATACTTCAGCTAGCGACCGTGCTCTTTCGAAATCAGCGTTGGTATCAAAACCTAGGTGATATTTACAAACAGCACAGAAACAGATTAAGACGGCCTCTCTGGCAGTGTTATTAAGTAACCTGGCAAGTCTAGTACTTTCCTCATAAGCCGTAAGAGCACGTTGGAAATCATGATACTGCACTTGGTAGACATCACCGATTCTACCTGCTAAATAGTGTGCTTCTTTAAGCCATCCTAAATCCTTTGCCCAATTTAGCGCTGTTTCGAGTAGTGTCAGCGAGCGTGGCGTGTGCCCTCGCAAATCAAAATACGCTTCATCAATTGCTAAGTCAGTCATTATGGTGGTGAGGGTTTCTTTATCACCTTGCTCAGCCACATGCTCGAGCGCCGCAACAATATTAGCTATCTCCACATCAAACACATCAAACGCTTTGGGGTCATCTTTAACAAGCGCACAACACGCTCCCACCACCGTCCGCGGGCGCAAAATATTGTTTGCTTTGGCAAAACTGTGCGCTAGGTCGTGCAGATGATATTCACTGACATCACTGCCCGCTCTGGCACGGCGCTCAGCAAGGGCGCGGGTGTGCAGTTCAATCAGGGCGCTGTCAATGGTGTCAACGTCTCGGCGCAGTAGGCGCGTCAGTAAGGCACTGCTGACACTGCCAGACTCGAGCGCCCCAATTGCCATAAACGCTTCATAGGCATCGTCCGAAAGGGTGTCGAGGCTGGCTTGCAACAGGGCGCTGATGCTCTCTTTACCCACTTCACGCCAGCCTTTGGGCGTCTTGAGTTGATGCGGCGTGTCAGCGAGTTGGGCAATGAGTTGGTTGGGAGTGAGGGCGTCGTTTTTTAGCTTGGCACCGGCAATGCGCAACGCAAACGGATGGTCACCGACGATAGCGCACAAGGTGTCGCTGTTTGGCAGTTCGTCCGGGTCACACGCCGCTGCAAACGCAAGGAGGGCGTTGGCGTCTTCTCGAGCTAGCACACTCACGTCAATGCGCGAAAGCCCCCGAAAACGCTGCCGTGCTGTGACTAGCAGGGGGGTGTTTTCTGGTAGATGTTCTCGCAAGCGGTTGAGGGTGTCTTCGCTCCACACATCGTCTAGGACGACCAAACTGATGTTTTCTCGAGCAATGGCCTCGTGACCTTTTTGGACGGTAAGTAGCCCCGACACTTGCAGCGTCTGCCCGAAAGCGTTGAGGACATCAGTGGCATTACCAAACCCCGCACTGAGCCAGAGGATGTTGCCTTGTTGCAAGTAGTGGCTACCCACTTCAGCAGCGAGGGCGGTCTTGCCGACGCCACCGAAACCGTGCAGCAGGACGGCGTTTTCTTGCAAGTGTTCGTGGATGTGCTCGAGCAAACCATCACGGCCAAAAAGTTGCGTTGCTTGCGCCGGAATGCGCTCACCCATCTGCAAACGCTGCGCCCGCACGCCACTACCAGAACCGAGCAAGTTGCGCCTCAGGCTGAGGGTTTCTTGGCTGGGTTCACTGCCGAGTTGCTCGCGTAAGGTGTCGCGTAAGCGCTCAAACGTCTGTTGGGCGTCACCGGGTTTGCCGCTGTCGGCTTGCACTTGCATCAACAGGCGGTAAGCAGCTTCGTTGAGGGGATCGCGGGCGATGAGTTGGTCTAACAAGCCTATCGCTTTGGTAAACCTTCCGCTGATGTGCAGTTCGTCGGCTGCAGTGAGCAAAAGTTCGTCAATAAGCGTGGTGATGTGGTGCTGTTGTTCCTCGAGCCAACTTTCATAAGCTGGCGTTGGTGCGGGAATGCCGTGCAAAAGAGTACTGGCGTCGTCGCTGGTGAGGCGCTCGAGCACAGCCAAGGCTGCATCAGTCAGCACCCCTGTTTCTTGCATGGTCTCTAGCAAGGTCACGTCGCTAGTGGCAACCAGTTCAATAGGATCGTCACCCTGCAACCACACCTCAGCTCCAGGATATTGACGCAACTTATAAAGCGCTGTGCGCAGACTGCTCTTTTTGCCCGTACCCCACAGTGTGGTGATGAGTTCGTCGCGAGAGCAGGAGCGCTTTTGTATGAAGATGAAGCTGAGTAGGGCGATGTGACGGTTTTGCAGTTCTAGCACGTCACGATCAAAGCACACCTTGGGGGTACCGAGCAGGGTTAGCTCGAGGTTACTCATCGTGCTCTCATTGTAACTTAATTCAAGCACTTTCGTTTGAAGTTAAGCAAACAATGTCTTAATTGTCAAAAACACAAGAAGACGGCCTCATGGGTTGATGGTGAATTTATGGCGCACGCGCAAGCTGACGTCACTGCAGCAGAAAGGAGCAAACCAATACGCGTTGGCAAAACCGACACCCGCTGCACACGCCAACCCCACCCGCGACTTTGTGTCGTGGATTTACCAATGGAGTGTACCAATGGCATGGGTAGAAAACGTCAGACTTGAAGCTAGCAATCACCATAAACAAGAAATTTTCACGGTGAAATTCCGGGTATATTTTTCCCTCTCAGATCGCCGCCTCGATATTCCTTACCGCGTTCACAGCGCTATTTTTGAGCAGAGCGAGACGTTAGACCAACTTGTTATTCAACGTAACGGTACTAGGCGTCCGACAATCAGCCACAAAAATCAACAAGCTGCTGAGAGCCTCGTTGCCTGGTTTGACAGCATCATGCTCAAACCCAAAGATATTGAAGACGGGCAGGAAATCACCTTAAGCAAACACCTTGATAGGAATGACCAAACACGACTTGACGAGAAATATACCGCGCTCGTACTGGTTCTATCCGATGTCAGTGATGTGATGCTCTATTCAGATATGGGTATGTTTAGCGTCGGCTAGCACGCCCAAAATTATTTTGCTGCAACGTCCCCAGTTATCGCTGGGGATTTTTTGTTGGCTGAACGTATCGAGTGAATCTTAGACACAATTAGACACAAAGGGTATCCGAAGACCAGCAACGATTACCTTAGTTGCCACTATTGTGGTTGATTTTGTGAATCAATAGTTTCTGCTCTTTATGAGCGTGAAGTGAGAATTTCCGTGCAGAACGGCACAAAGCATTTTTTTAGGACGGTTGGTTAACGGTCAGTTTACGGGTCATTCGCAAGCTGAGTACATCGCAGCAGAAAGGAACACACACCGCCCGCTGGCAAAACCACGCTGCGAACGCCAGCACACCAAGATTCACGGAAGGAATCACTTATGAACAACTACCGCAGAGAAGAAGCGTTGAAAGTCCGTAACTCCGCTGCTAACTTAGCCGCCAACCGCCCTCACCCCCGCCACGTTGAAAATGGCGACGAGCAAAAGTTCCGTCATCCAGACGATGGGTCTGACAATGCTCAAAAGCCTAGTTACCTTGCAAACTTCACCAAAGGCTTGCCTCATGACCCTGATACGGGTTTGGTTGCTTCACCTGCTGACTACGAGCAGTTTGTCCGTGCGATTGATAGTGGTGATGCTCGAGACTTTGCTGCGCTAAACTTGGGCCCTGAAAAGCTTGAGGAATCAGACTCAATGCCTACAGAGTCGCAGACTGGAGAGACTCCCATTTGGAAATCGCAAAAAGGGCAAAGTGCTAACAAAGTGCGCGCTTGGGAAAGTCAAAGCGCAGGTCTAACCTTTGATTTGCAAGGTCCTGATGCACAAGCCGTCACCATGCCACCAGCGCCTGCGATTGGCAGCGATGAACTCACGGCGGAAATGGCTGAGGTATACGCCCAAGCATTACTGCGTGATGTGCCGTTTACCAACATCGAAAATGGTAGCGGTACTGTAGACGGTTTGGGCATCAGTGTTATGGAAGTCATAGATGAGTTGAAAAAGCTTAATTGGTTTACAGACACTAGCACGCTTGGTTTAACGCCTGAAGAAATAGGTCGTAAGCGTGGGCGTGTGCCATTAAGTCTTGAAAATGCTTTTCGTGGCGTCACGCCAGGTGATGATATTGGGCCATACATCTCACAGTTTTTGCTAGCTGGCAATACCAGTATTAACGGTGTTGATCCAGAGCCCATCGAGGATGGTGGCTCAACACGGCCTCGAACAACAGCTGACGGCTTGATTACCTATGGTGCTATCAACATTGACCAGCGTGTGCGTGTTGCCGCTGAAGAAGACTACATGACAACGTGGAATGAATGGCTTGATGTACAGCAAGGTGCAAACCTAGGTGGGTTAGAACGCTATCAAGATAGCCCTTCGCGTCGTTTCATTACCACCCCTCGAGACCTTGCTACGTACGTTCACTACGATGCTCTCTACGAAGCCTACTTAAACGCTTGTTTGCTGATGCTCTCTGCAGAAATTCCTTTTGACCCAGGTATTCCCTTCCAAGCTCCTGATGGCATGGACGGTCAGCAAGGTTTTGCCCACTTCGGTGGTCCACACATCCTCTCATTGGTGACAGAAGTAGCAACTCGAGCACTCAAAGCTGTGCGCTACCAGAAGTTCAATGTTCACCGTCGCTTCCGCCCCGAGGGATTGGCTGGACGCCTAGCGAAAGCGCACATGTTGGGTGTACCTGAGCTAACTGCCATGGTGGGTGAATTACAACCTATTCTCACTTGGATTGACACTAAAAATGGTGCAGATGCTGATATTGGAGGGCCTAACTACTTGTTGCCGATGGCCTTCTGCGAAGGTTCACCCATGCACCCTTCATACGGTGCTGGACATGCCACGGTTGCTGGTGCTTGCGTGACCATTCTCAAAGCCTTTTTTGACCATGCACACCCACTCACACTAGCAGGGTACAAAGAAGATGAAGATAACGAAAACGTCAAAATTTATCAAGCATTTGTACCTTCCGATAACGGTGTGAGTTTGGAGCGTGTCTCTGTTGGTAATCAGCCTCTTACTGTTGAAGGCGAACTGAACAAGCTGGCTTCGAACATCGCCATCGGACGCGATTGGGCTGGGGTGCACTTTTTCTCGGATTACCTCGAGTCCATCCGCATGGGTGAAGAGATTGCCATTGGCATTCTTGAAGAACAAAAACTCACCTACGGCGAAAACTTCTCCATGACAGTGCCCCTCTATGACGGCGGCACGGTGCGGATTTAAGGCTTGTCTTTATCTGCGTGGCTGATGCTCTTGGTGTCAGTCACGCAATCTCACCCCTAGAATCTCCAAATACTTGAACAAATGAAA
Source organism: uncultured bacterium (assembly GCA_964550765.1). GTDB lineage: Bacteria > Deinococcota > Deinococci > Deinococcales > Trueperaceae > JBCCBI01. The sequence goes on from CAZKAZ010000001.1 coordinate 100,986, forward strand.
GGAAGACTATGGATTTTCTCATTGAAGTGATTATTGCGGTGCTGGGTTTGTTGGGTGTTGCGCTTGCAAAATACGGTGTCGATATGGCCGTGAGGATTACGGGTAGCAGCAAACTGGGCGAATTTGCCGCCCGCACCTTGGTGACAGCACTGAAGCGTGGTGTTGATAAGACACAAGCAGCAGTCAGAGACGATGGTTTTCAGGCCGACGACCTGCTAACTGGTACACAAGCCATCGCACAGCATGTCTTTGCTGAAGCAACCTCACAAAATGCCATCGACATGTACCTCGAGGAACTCCCCGACTGGCTCAAGCGCAGCGCCTTTGGCAGTCAGGATAACGACAAGATTAAGGCTAGCCCGCGCAACCTCGAGGTCATCGAAAGCCAGTTAACCAGTGCCGCTGAAGCGTTTCTCAACCGTCCACCGGAAGTGCAACGGGCGTTTGTAGCTAGAAGCAACCGTCCCTCTGAACCTGTTGCAGCCTAGGTAACATTATTATGGATATAAGTATTGTTTGTATTCGTCTGAAACCCCCTTGACCCTGAGCACCCCGCTCGGGGTTTTTTTATGCCTTGTTCCGAAGTGGCAGATAGCCAGTCTGGGAAGATACGCTCGAGCACCCCTAGCTAAAAGCCCAAGCGTTCCCTACGCCATCATTAACGCGTTGTAAGGCCTTCAGGATTCTCTGTCAATAATCTGATCGAGGAAGGCAATAATATCATTGCTATCATGCTCAATCACCCGAATGACGATGTTGATATCAAGCTTTTCATATTGATGAACGGCAATGTTACGAAAGCCAACCATGTCCCGCATGCGCGCAACCGTGTGGCTGCTGATGACGCCTGCTCGCCCCAAAAGCGCAAACGCATCAGCGCTCGAGGTGGGAATGCCTAACTTATCGCGGCGAATGAGGAAATTGGCAATGTTAATGGAGAGTTCGCACAGACGCACCAAATTGAGTACAGCAGCGTCCTGGGCGTCATAGCTTTCGGTGAAATCTTCCTGAAATTTGGCGTATATCTCTCGAGCACGCGTCAAGCAGCGTTGGGCGCTTTCTATCTTGTGGATGAGCGTCTCGTTCATAGCTTATAAGCGCGTTTGGTCGTCAGAAAGCTCTCAATAATGTCAGCCCGTTCTTCATTGAGCTTTTGATGGGCGCTCAAGACCTGCATTTCAAACGCTAGCACTGCTTCTTCATTTGTAATGTCAATCCAGCGTCCGGTATGAATAATCTCGTTTTGAAAAACGGTGCTCACTTGCCGAAGATTCACCAAGTCAATATCACGCTGTAGCTTCATAGATAGCTCGGATACGCAAGGCGACAGCACCATAGGTGGTTCTTTGTGAGCGAGCGCAGCAGGCAGTAAGACGGCCAAGTCAATATCACTCTGTGGCCACGGTGTCCCTTGGGCGTAGCTGCCAAACAGTGAGATGGCTTCTAGCTGTGGGTAGTGTTGTCGAATAATGTGGGCAGCAAGTCCTTCGTCAAGGGGTATGGGCAGCCTGTTTGGTGGGGTATTGTCAGTCATACGCTCAACTCCCAATCGTGCCAATGATTATTCTCCGGTATTCTCTGGTGCAGATTATGACCCTTCGCCCCGAAGCGACGGATGCCAGCCCGTAAACACGCGCTCGAGCACCACAATCACCCCATAAATAGTAATCGAAATAACGCTCGAGACAAAAATCGCCGCAAACACCACGTCATACGCCCCTTGCCGCGCCGACAAGCTGATGCGCTGCCCCAAGCCTCTAGGCGGCCCTGGAATCAAAAATTCAGCCACAATCACGCTGATAACCGACACCACAGCGGCCACTTTGAGGGCATTGAACAGATACGGCAGGGCGTTGGGGAGGCGCAGTTTACGGAAGATGGTGAGGGGACTACTAGCATAGGCGTGTAGGAGCTCGAGTTTGAGGGTGTCAACCAAGGTTAAGCCTTGCACAGTGTTGAGCAAGACCGGAAAAAACGTCACGATGACAACCACGGCGGCTTTGCTTTGCCAGTCCACCCCAAACGCTCGCCCCAGAACGGGCGCGAGTCCGACGATGGGCACCGCCCCGAATGCTGCTGCCAAGGGTAAAAACCCCCGTTGCAAAAAGCGGCTGTAGGCCACTGCAATGCCGATGAGAATACCGCTCGGGACGCCCAACGCAAACCCAAGGGCGATTTCTTGTACAAACGTGACGTAGCTATCATTTAGCAAAACAGGCAGCGAACTTTGTAGGGCAATCACCACGTCGCCGACGCTAGGGAAGATGCCTCGAGGGACGTCGAACCCCACGACTAAGCCTTGCCAGAGGAGTAGCAAAAAACAGGGCACGCTCGCTGACGGCAGCGCTTTGGCGGCAAGTTGCATCCCCCGTGTGCGCGGTTGGGCAAGGCCAAGTTGGGTAACAGAAATGGTGAGGCCGATGAGGCTCGTCCAGAAGGTGAGCCAGTATGCCCAAGCTGCCATGGCATCAACCCGCAACACGGCAGCCAAACCCAAGGCCACACAAACGGGTACGAGCGCCAGTGATGCCCACAAACTGCGCCGAGATAAGACTAATAGGGCAATGACAATGAGTAGTGACGGCAACATTATGACGCTCCCTGACTGGTGAGCCAAGGGGCAACCAGACGTTCTACCAAGCCGACGATGGCGACCAACAAAATACCGAGCAAAGCCGAAACAAGTAACAGTAACCACACGTCAGCGACGTTGCCCGATTGCACTTGACCAAGAATCTGAAAGCCCAAGCCGCGTGCGTTGTTGGATTCTGTCTCGGCGACGAGTGCACCCACCAAGGCGGCAGCAGCCCCCAGTTTCAAGCTGGTAAAGAAAAAGGGCACAGCAGCAGGAAAGCGCAATTTCATAAACACGTCAATAGGCGAGGCTGCATACGACGTCATCAAGTCCAGCGCGAGGGGGTCAACCGAGCGTAAACCTTTAACTGTACCCACGGTAACAGGAAAAAAGGTGATATACCCACCGATGAGGGCAGTAGGGAGCAAGCTGGTTTGGATGGTGATACCGAGATTGCCAAGCACCAGTAGTAGCACGGGCACTAAGGCAATGATGGGAATGGTCTGTGAGGCAATGACCCAAGGGAGAAGGGCTTGCTCGAGCGGCCTCACCAGCACAAACACCACTGCTAACATCGTGCCAATAACCCCACCGAGTAACAGCGATACGAGGGTGCCTGTGGTGGTATAACCAATCGCCCGAAAGACGTTGCGTTCGTCACTAAGGGGAAATTTTTGGATAAACGCCGGAGCGCGTGCCACGATCCAGTGCGGAAACGGCACCGGGTGCTGCGGCAGGGCAAAAAAGCAGGCCATGACTGTTTGTCCACAAGCAGGTTCGGCGTAATAGGCGTATCGGCTTGTCCACACAGGTGCTTGTGGGGCAGTGGCTAGCAGGACGGTACTCGAGCGAGCATCTTGCACCACATAATCTGGATACTGCCGCAAACGGGCGTTGCGCACAGGCGTACTGGTGAGGCTGACTGTGTTGCCATCGCGTTCAAAATCGACACCTTCTGCTAAAACGCGTCGGTCAAGTGTGATGATGCCTTGCTCACTCGGGAAGGTAAACACCGATGTTTCACCGTCTACGCGTTCTTCGGGGCGTTCATCGTCGTTACTGAGGCGGGTACTACCGACAAAAAGTTGCCGTTCGTCATCGCTTTCGAGCAAGTTATTACGGGGGAAGGTGAACGTGCGGTTAGTGCCGTTCACGTCGCCCCCTAGCTGCGCTGCGAGTCGCATGACCTGTTCAGCCGCTTGCACAGTGCTGTCATTCGCAGGGGGCGTGTTGAAGACGATGCGGTTATCATCGAGCCAAGCATAATCACCTTGAATGGCGCGCACGTCGCTATTAAAGGGCGGGGCGTCCTCGAGCATCACCCGCGCCATCCCGTTGTCGCTTGTCACGGTGTACCTATCACTGTCAATGACCTGACTATCAACCAGCAAGCGTCCAACATCAGCGTTTAGGGCAAACGTGAACGTGGTGCGTTGTCCGTCAGGCACTTCGTTGGCTTTAGCACTACCTGCTTGCACGTGCGTGCTGTTGAGATAAATGTCTGGGCGGGCGTCAGGGACGCCGTTAAAAGCGTAGACGCCGTCATCAAGGGGCTCGAGCACCCCCTGCCAACTCACCACATCATTGGGAGAAAGGGTAACTTCTAGCTCCAACTGACTGTCGGTCAAACGGTAATCCGTGTTGACGGGGGCTTCTCTGAACGTCAGTAACGCAGGCGAGGTAAGCCCTTCGGTAAATTGCAAGGTGTCCGTGTTGTCGTCAGGAATTTGCGCTAAGGGCGCGGCTTCAAACGTGTCTCGATTCCACTTGCGCAAGTCCTGCATATCGCGCTGCGCGAGGGGTAAACCAAATAGTAAGGCGATGGGGTAGCCCATGATGAACAACGCCGCCAAGGTTACCAACAGGGGAACGCGTTGACGCAGTGTCTCGAGCAGCGGGTGTTGCGGCATCAATGCACCTCGCGGAGGGCTTCGCGTACGCGGGTAGCAAGGTGGAAAAAGGCTTCAGATTCTCGAGTGTCGATGTTGCGCGGATAGGGCAAGTTAATGTCAATGAGTTGCTCGATTTTGCCCGGGCGCGGGCTCATCACCACCACCCGACTCGACAAAAACACCGCTTCCGGAATGGAGTGGGTTACAAACACCACCGTTTTGCCAGTAGCTTGCCAGATGTTTAAGAGTTCAATTTGCATGGCTTCGCGGGTGATTTCATCCAACGCACCAAAGGGTTCGTCCATCAGCAAAATGCGCGGTTCGAACGCGAGCGCCCTAGCAATCGACACCCGCTGCTGCATGCCGCCAGAAAGTTGCCACGGGTACGTCTTGTGAAAATCTTGCAAGCCGACCATCTCGAGCAATTTTGCTGCCCGTTCGCGGCGTTCTTTGCGAGAGTAGTTCATAATTTCCAAAGGCAGCATGACGTTTTTGATGACGTTGCGCCAGTCATACAGCACAGGCGCTTGAAAAACATAACCATATTCCCGGGCCAGACGAGCTTCTTGGGCGCTCTTGCCGGTCACCGTGAGGCTACCCGAGGTAGGTTGAATCAGATCAGCAATGAGCCTAAGCAAGGTGGTTTTGCCGCAACCCGATGGGCCAATCAGACTGACGAATTCGCCTTCGCGGATGGTCAAGTGGGCGTCTGTGAGGGCGACGGTTTTGCCAGCGCGTCCGTCGTAGATTTTGTTGACGCCGTCAATCTCAATAATGGGTTCAGCGGTTTCGTAGGGATCAGTGGCGATGTGGGGTTGGGGGCTAGCGGTCATGGGTTAGCCTCAACGACGTTAGCCTCAACGATATTACTTAGCAAGTCACCCTGTACGTTATCCCGTGAGTTACTGAGTGCGTTATTGCGTAATTGACGTGGAACATTACCAAGCGTTACGGATGCATACATCCAACAAGTCATAGCATAATCTTACCGAATCTCGGCTCTTTACGCCGTCGGATAGACCAATCACAAGCACAAGCGACAGCCGAAGCCGCCGCTCAACGTTTGCCAATGTGTTTGCCAATGTGTTTGCCAATGTGTCTGCCAATATCAACGAACTAACTCTGAATAACGTCGTCACCTTTGGCACGAAACAAGCGTTGCCACCACGGCGTGGGCGCTTCAATGGGGTCGGTGCAAGCAAAGTGCTCGGGGCAACCATCATCGCAGTCTTCACCTTGGCAACTCTCGAGCACCATGCGCTTCAGTTCGCGGCTCACCGGCCCCAGGCTGAACGCACTCGCCGTCATCATATCCATACATTCGTCGGTTGTGTATTTGTCTTTCATAGTTGGTTCCTTTCTCACTTGGTGACGCAAGGTTAAGGTGATGACGGGAAACATGATGGTTATTAAGCTCAGGGTGGTTAGGCTCAGGGTGCTTAGGCTCAGTGGATGTCGATACCGACCTCCTCCCGATAGCGTTCCATGCCGTCCCACTCGAGCACCTCAGGACGTTCACTCACTAGCTGATTCCACGTGCTGTGCGGGCGCTGCCTTTCTACGGGCACCATGGTGATGCAGTTGTCGACTGGGCACACCAGCGAACACAAATTACAACCCACGCAGTCGTCTTCACGCACCACTGGGTCGGGTTTGATGTTGCCCGTGTAGGTTTTGGGGTCAATTCTCACGCCATCAGCCATGAGGTCAATGCACTGGTGCGCGCCTTCGTCGCAGGCGATGTAACAAAGGTTGCAGTTAATGCAGGTGTCTGGGTTGATGCGGGCAACCACGTGGCTGTTCATGTCCAAGTCGCCAAAACTAGAAATGCGCGAGATGGACGCCCCAATCACCTCATTGACTGAAGCGATACCCTTGTCGTCGAGCCATGTATTAAGACCATCGGTGAGGTCGTCAATGATGCGGAAACCGTAGTGCATGACTGCTGTGCACACCTGCAGACTGGTTGCACCCAAGAGCAAAAATTCCGCCGCGTCTTGCCAAGTTTGAATGCCGCCCATGCCAGAAATGGGAATACCCGCTTGTTGCACTTCAGCGAGGTTGGCGACTTCACTGAGCATGTTTAACGCAATCGGTTTGACCGCTGGCCCTGCGTAACCGCCGTGACTGCCTTTGCCGCCGATATTGGGTGAAATGGCAAAGGTATCTAGGTCAACGCCAATAATCGAGTTGATGGTGTTGATAAGGGATAACGCATGGGCGTTGCCAGCGAGGGCAGCTTGGGCGGGAGGCGTCACGCTGCTGACGTTGGGCGTGAGTTTCACAATCACTGGAATGTTAGCAACGCTTGTGACCCACTCGGTGATCATGCTGCAATATTCTGGCACTTGACCGACGGCTGCACCCATACCCCGTTCACTCATGCCATGCGGGCAACCATAATTCAGCTCGATGGCGTCTGCGCCCGTGTCTTCAATTTGTTGGACGATGGTGTGCCACGCTTCGGGTTTGGACTCCACCATCGCTGACACCACCACGGCGCGGTCTGGCCAGAGGCGTTTGACCTCGGCAATTTCTTTGAGGTTGACGTCTAAAGGCCTATCCGAAATCAATTCCACGTTGTTGATGGCCGCCAGTTTGTGCCCGCCATAACTCCAGCCGCCGTAACGGCTACTGACGTTCAAAACAGGCGAACCAATGGTCTTCCAGACAGCACCGCCCCAACCTTGTTCAAAGGCTTTGTTGATCTGATAAGCGCTGTTAGTAGGTGGTGCGGAGGCCAGCCAAAAGGGATTGGGACTTTTGACGCCTGCAAAGTTGATGCTTAAATCTGCCACACTGTCTCCTTACTTAATCAGCGGCCTAATCCGCAGCCAGGGCGCTTGTTAGTTGGGCATGAATGGCTTTGGCAGCAATTTTGCCGTCTTCGGCGGCGGTTACTGTCATGGCTTCGCCTTTACTGCGAATGCAGTCGCCCCCTGCAAACACGCCCGGGGTAGACGTCTGACACAAACCATCTACTTTGATGTACCCGCGTTCAGTTTCGAGGTTGAACAAATCGGCAATGGTCAGTTTTTCTTGGCCGATGGCTTTGATGACCTGTTCGCACTCAATGACGATTTCGCTGTTAGGAACGGGGCTAACCTGCCGCCTGCCGTCGCGACCGATGTCACCGAGTTGCATCCTCGAGCACCTCAATCCCGTCACTTTGCCGTCACTACCAAGCACTTCAAGCGGTTGGGTCAAAAAGCGAAACGCCACCCCTTCGCGCTTAATAAAGTCGTATTCAAAGTCATAAGCAGGCATTTCGGCTTCACTGCGGCGGTAGACAATGGTGACTTGGTCAGCACCCAAACGTTTGGCAATGGTAGCCGCGTCGATGGCGGTGTTGCCCGCGCCAATCACGGTGATGTTATCGGCAATAGGTAGCTGGGAGAGTTGCTCGAGGCCTTGTTTTTCTGCCAGTTTGGTTTGCGCAATAAACGGCAGGGCGTCAATCACCCCATCTAAGTCTTCTCCCGGAATGCCAAGGGGCGGTACAGTTCCCATGCCTACGCCAATAAACACCGCGTCAAAGTCAGCAAGTAACGTGTCCACGCTGATGTCACGACCCACTTCATGTTCAGTTTTGACGTCTACGCCGAGTTGTTGAATAAACGCCACTTCATCGAGGGCGACCTGAATGGGTTCGCGCATGACCACAATGCCATACGTCGATAAGCCCCCTGGCAAAGGATTTTTTTCAAAAATAGTGACTTCGTGCCCTAATTTGGCGAGTTCACCTGCACACGAAACGCCAGCAGGCCCCGCGCCAACGACCGCGATGCGTTTGCCAGTAGGCGATTTCGGGGTAAAAGGCATCGTGCCGCGTTCATAGATGTGATCCATAGCGAAACGCTGCAAGCGACCAATTTCGATGGGTTTGTGGTCGCTACCGAGTACGCACGCGCCTTCGCACAGTTCTTCTACCGGGCATACCCGGCTGCAAGTTGCGCCTACGAGGTTGGCCTCGAGAATCGTCTTGGCGGCACCAAAGGTGTTGCCGGTACCAATTTTGCGAATGAACGTCGGCACGTCAATATTGGTCGGGCACGCTTTAATACAAGGTGCATCAAAACAATACAAACAGCGGTTAGCTTCAATGCGGGCTTCTCGAGCTGTCATGGGCGGTTCTAGCTCAGTAAAACGCGCTTGCAGTTCATCTAGGGTTAGTGGTGTCGGGTTCATCATCACCCCCTGCAGGTCACTAGAGTTCGACGAGTTCTTCGTACATGTCCGGGCGGCGATCACGGTAGAACTGCCACAAATCGCGTACTTCACGAATCATGTCCATGTTCAAGTCCGCAACAATCAGTTCGTCTTTATCGCGGCTACCCATGGCTACAAACTGCCCCCTTGGATCGCAAAAATACGACTGACCATAAAACTCACCGATGTCCCAAGGTTGTTCGTGTCCGACGCGGTTGATTGCCCCCACAAAATAGCCATTGGCTACTGCGTGGGCAGGTTGTTCTAACTTCCACAAGTACTCTGATAAGCCAGCAACCGTTGCCGAGGGGTTAAAGACGATTTCTGCACCGTTGAGTCCGAGTGCGCGGGCACCCTCAGGAAAGTGACGGTCGTAGCAGATGTACACGCCCACTTTGCCCACAGCGGTTTCAAACACCGGATAACCCAAGTTGCCGGGGCGGAAGAAGAACTTTTCGTAGAAACCAGCTACTTGCGGCAGGTGAGTTTTGCGATATTTGCCCAAGTAAGTACCATCGGCGTCAATGACGGCGGCGGTATTGTAGTAAATACCCGTCATTTCTTCTTCGTAGATGGGCACAACGATGACCATGCCGTACTTTTTGGCGTATTCCATCATCATTTGGGTGGTAGGACCATCGGGAATGGATTCGGCGGTGGTGTACCACTTATTGTCTTGACTCGGGCAAAAGTACGGCCCATAGAAGATTTCCTGCAAACACAAGACCTGCACGCCTTGTTTGCCCGCTTCTTCAATCAAGGGGATGTGCTTATCGATCATGGCTTTTTTGATGGCGGCGAGGTCGTCGTCCCCAGGAATAGGGTTGGATGCTTGAATGAGACCACCTTTGATTACAGTCATGGCGTGAGACTCCTTTGCTCGAGGGCGCTCGAGACCACAATTTTTTGGCGTTGCTTTAAGCATAGCATAGCCTGCGAGCGTCTTAAAGAAGCCTGATTATATCCAGTGAGTTGCCCTCTGGTCAAATAAATATACAGCTTTCGCGCTTCAGGCTGCATAGAATTGTCCTAAGCGCGTGGATGTATCCACTGGTAGTCAGGTTGGCTGTGTTCACAGAGTTTTGTGTTGAAGGGGTGCTAGCAGGAAGCATTTCGTGAGGTGTGGCATGGCGTTTGACCTGCTTCAATGAGGGTGGCTCGAGGGCAAAAGACGAGCAATCATGTTGTAATCTCACCTGCTTGACACGTTATCTAAGGGCTAAGCATTCACCGCTGCGGTAGAGCACGACATCAATACTTAGCAATTCTCCATGTTGTTTCTACATGGGCTGATGTTTACCAACATCACTAACAACATTACGTCGACATAAAACGCGTTCAATTGTGTAGACGTCAGTCATGAAAATATTATAAAATTAAAAATATCAATTCCATCTATCGTTGCTATAGTGACCGATTTTCTCCAATGTCACGCTGATATTCATTCGAGTGAATTGTGTAGCCGTCAATCATGGAAATGCTAAAACACAAAAAAAGAGCAGGCGCGAAGCCTGCCCTCGTCGATCTGTTGTGGTGTTTAGAAGCGGAAGTTGAACCCAGCGGTAACCAGTGGGTAGAACTCGTCGTAGAGATAAGGAGCATCATCAGGACGGCCTTCGACGGTGTCGAAGTAGTAGTCGCCGGTGGCTTCAGCAAAGAAACCGATGCTGCGGGTAAGACCAAGTTCAACACCAATCAAGCCACCCACAAAGGGGCTTTCGACGGTTTGGCCGAGGTCGTCGCCTACTTCAGCAATGTCGAGCATGTAACCGCCGCCTGCACCCACGTACGCATTCAAGCGCGGTGAACCGAGGCGATACTTAAGGTGACCAGCGAGGGTCAAAGTACCATTTTCAAAGGGTGATTGACGGCCGTAGTCTGCCATTGCCCGAATGCCAAATGGTCCCACCATGTTGTCGATACCAAGGGTAAGGCGCAAGGGGAAACGGTAGGTTTCGTCATTGGCGTTTTCGACCCCAAAGTACTCGAGCGAGCCACCAATACCCACATAGAAGTTACGCTCACGCGCATCACGGCGCACCGGTTCGGGTGGCGGAATGACGATGGGTTCTTCATCCATGGGTTCTGCAGGTGGGGGAATGACTTCGACGTCGGTGACTTCTCCGGGAGGGCCTTGTGGGCCAGGAGGGCCAGGTTCGCCTTCAGGGCCAGCAGGGCCAGGAGGGCCAGCAGGGCCAGGTGCACCGTCAACTCCGGGAGAGCCAGCAGGGCCGGGAGGGCCAGGAGGGCCAGGAGGGCCTTCTACCACATCGATACCGTCGATTTCGGCTTGCAGGCTTTGTATTTGCTGACGGAGGTCATTGACTTCTGCTTGCAAAGCGTCCACTTGGGATTGATCGGCTTTGCTGTTGATGACCTCAATCATGTCTGCCATGCTGATGTTAAGCTCAGTGTAAAGGGCTTGCAACTCTTCAACTGCTGCACGGAGCAAATCCAAATCGTCATAGACAGCTGAAAGACCATTTTCAAAATAGGTCAACATGCGGGCAATGATGATGGCTGCTTCGTAACGGCTCAAGTTGGCCGTGCCGTCAAATGTACCGTCGGTACGTCCGACGATAATCCCTGATTGCACCGCGATGTTGATGGCTTCTTCGGCATAGAAACCCGCAGGTACGTCAGGAAAGCGCACGGGTGCCGGATTGAGCGCACCAACAGGCGTTTGCGCTAAGCCGCTACCAAGCAGTGTCGCCGTGAGAAGTACGGCCACCCAGCGGCGTAAGACGTAGCGCGAGTATTTCGCTTGCTTCATCGCATTCATCCTTTCTAACAACATAATTTTGTGGTGGTGACCACAAACAGTACTACGGCAAGACTATATCAGATTACGGCTTGCCCTTGTGCGATAAACTTCCTTTCTAAACAAACCATGATTAATCAGCATGTTGCCATCAACCTTGCTGCCAAGCTAGGCTGCCAAGCTAGCGCGGTCACCCCGAGAGGGGTCACGAATGCCGCGCCCTGTCAGTAGAATCAAGGCAGAACCCAGCAGAACAACGACGTGTTACGAGCCTACTCGAGCCACCTCAAACATGTGTGGGGAAATGCCATATCTATTTTGTGAGACTTATCACATCTAGATGGGTAGGTCGAGGCAAATAAGCAAGTAGGTCATATTAAATAAGCAAGTAGGTCATATTTACGCTTGTCGACTCGGGCAGAGTTCGCGTACAGAACAGGCTTCACAAGCAGGTTTGCGGGCGTGACAGACTCGTCTGCCGTGCAAAATCAGGGCGTGATGGGTAAAAATCCAGTCTTCTTTGGGGAAAAGTTGCTCGAGGTCAGCTTCAACTTTGTCGGGGTTGTCATGCTTGGAAAATTTTAAGCGCCGTGCCAACCTGCCTACGTGGGTATCTACCGCGATGGCAGGACGCCCGAAGGCACTAGCAAGCACCACGTTGGCAGTTTTGCGCCCTACGCCGGGTAAGGTCGTTAAAGCATCAAAGTCGCTCGGTACATCACCGTCAAAGTCGGCAACCAGTTTTTGGGCGCTAGCGACGCAGTTTTTGGCTTTGTTGCGGTATAAGCCAATGGTTTTGATATAAGGTTCAATGTCCGCTGGGGTGGCTTGTGCCATCGCTGTAGCATCTGGATAGGCGGCAAACAGGGCTGGTGTGGCCGCATTGACGCTTACGTCGGTGGCTTGTGCTGACAAAATCGTCGAAATCAGTAATTCAAAGGGGCTTTGGTAACTAAGTTCAGTTTTGGCTTCGGGAAAATCCTGCCGCAGTTGCTCGAGCACCGTCTGCGCCCTTTCCCGCTTATTTTTGAGGCTTTCTCTAGGCATGGGGCATTGTATGCAGCCAGCATATGGAAGGCTGTGTCGTTGGCTAGGGTCAGCAAAATTGCTGCTTCTTTTAAAATAAAAATATGTGTATAAATGCTAAATCATTTTTTGATAATTAGACTCTGAAAATCAGTAAAGCATGTGCCGTTAGTCGTTAGGTTCTGCAGGTGTGGCCAACACAGCATCTAAGCGAGCAAGTTCAGCTTCAAGGGCGTCGATTTCGGCTTGTAAGCGGGCTATGCGGCTATCGCTGATGGCGGCTTGGTATTCGGTCACGGCTTGCTCGAGCAATGTCGCTACCGCATCGCGCACCACTTGGGCGTTAGCACGGTTGCCTCGTAACGCGCTGATAGTACCAAAACCTTCAATAGAAGCAGTTGGCACGTTGCTGATTGGCTCGAGCTGTATGGCGACAGCGGTATCTTCTGGGCTGCGCACCACGCTAGAAAAACGCCGAAACCCCGATGTGCCGCTGCTGCTACTGGGCACGGCGAGGGTATAAAAAATATCTTGATTGGCAGGTAAGCGAAGCTCGAGCGGTGTGGTGCCAATCACTTCGTCTTCGACGATGACCTCGGCACCGCTGGGTTGGCTGCTAAAGGTGACAGTGATGAGGTCGGCTGTGGCAGGTGCTGGGTTCGTAGGTAGCAAGGGGGGTGGCTCGAGGCGAATGTCTTCAGGAAAGGTTGAGGTACTGTTTGCTGCCGTTGTGGTGTCTGTTGTGACCGCTGTTGATGCGTTTGATACTCCAAGAGCCGTATCTGCTGTTATGCCCTCAGCTTTGGCTGTATCAGCGTGTGCTGAAGCAATGTCAGTTTGCTCGGGAGGTGTGATGTTGGCAACGCGGCGCGTGTCATCAGCCGTGACATCCATGTTGTCTTGCGTGTTGTCTTGCGTGTTGTCTGGTGGCGTTGAGGTTTGGTTGCTATCGGTAATGACCTCGACTGCAATGACCTCGAGCGAAGCTGCGGGGGGCGTGTTGGGAACGTCTGAGGATGTATCGGGCGTAGCATGTGATGTGTTATCAACCGCGTTGACCGCTGTAGCTTCCACGTTAGCAGTGGCATCCGTCTTTGCAGTATCAACGTGTGTGGTATCAACGTTTGTCGTGTTGACCTCAGCAGTGGCAATGTCACCGCTGTTGTTGTTATCACCGCCTTCGTTATCACCGCCTTCTGCGTTGATGTTTGCTGTGACACTGTCTGCTACAGGTTCTGCAACACGTTCTGCGTGGGTGGTGTCTTGAGTGATGTTCGGGGTGGTGTCTTGAGTGATGTTCGGGGTGGTGTCTGAGGTAGTGTCTGCTGGGTTGCTACTAGCATCTAGGGTGGCTGACTCGGGGTCGGTTGCCAATGCGCTTGTTGCGGGTAGTTGTGCGGCAAAGTTGTTTGACTCGGGGTTGATCACGTTGAAAGAGGCGTCGCCAAAAACGATGCTGGTATAGGCTCGAGCAGGTGGCAACTGCACTGGGTCTAAACGCCGGGGGCGGGGGATGAACTGGCTGTCTTCGGGGCTAGCAAACTGACCGCTGCTAAAAGGGTTGCGGGGGGCGTCAGGGCGGGAGGCGTCAGTAGCGGGGGGTGTGCCAACTGGATTTGTAACCTGCGTCAACAGCACCACCACAAACACCACCACCCACAACAGGAGCGTCAACGTCATGTACAACATGAAGCGGTCAGGTTGACGCGTTTTGCGTGATTGGTTCATGGGTTTCCTGTCGTGATCGTTTTTGTTGATGCACAAATTGATATACAAAAAGTAGCTGTGAATGTAGTGTTACGACTGCGGTGTTACAACTGCGGTGTTACGACTGCGGTATTACCGTTGTGGTGTGGTGTCCGAGGACACGTAGAGGAAAACGCTCTGTGGGTTTATGAGCGTGTTTCGTTTGTTGCTTATCATGCTATGACGGCTTTTTGTGGGATAGCTGTGTGGCAGATGAGCAACGAAAAAACCTGCCCGTAGGCAGGTCAATCAGGTGTTGCGTTGGGGGTGATTACTCGAGCGGTAACACCAACAAAAAGTTTTGCTGTTTTGCGTCAGGCGTGGTGACAAAGTATGTGGGATTGCTTGGGTCAATCGGGTCAGTCGAGGCAAAATCACCGAGGTTGCGGTTAAAGTCAAACGCCCCAAAAAAGTAGGAAGGCACTTCTCCTTGGCTGTTGACGCCAATGGTGGGTATCATAAGCTGATAAAGTCCGTCTTTATCGGCAAAGGCATAGTTAAATGCCAAAATGTCATCTTGCTGCAAGACGATAATAATAAACGCGCCCTCTGCAGGCAACACATTACCGGTCTGCGGGTCAATGTAACCAGCAAACCCTGCCCGATACGCCATGCTGCCACGCAAATTGCCATAAGCAAAACCATCATCGGTAACGGTGGTGGTATCGCTGATACTGTTGTCAACAAAGCGTAAGGCATCGTTGAGGTCAAACACGGGGGTATAAGGTTGGGGTGAAAGGTCAGGGTCGAACAAACCAACGTCAATGAGGGTCAAAGACAAGTCCACGTCTTCGTTAACTTCTTTAACGACTTCCATGGTCATGTCGCCTGTGGCTGTGATAGGGCCAAGACCGCGAATCTCGGCGGTTTCGATAATGTCAAAAAAGTCAATAGCGTTATCGATACCTGTGGTGATATCCACTTGTGAGACTATCTCGGGAATAAACAAGCCCATGCCGAGTGAACTGTCGTAGATAATAGACTCGGAAAAACCTTGAAAGTCAACGATGCCGTCGTCGTTAATATCGACGCTCTCTTCAAACATCTCGCCAGACCAGCTAAAGCTTGCCGTCACGTCAACACTGCGCCAGTTTTCGTTGCCGCAAGCGCGGTATGCACCATCTTGAAAGTCTCGAGCTACCTCACTTTCAGGGTCAATGCGCAACGCTTCGGGGGCAGTTGCCACACCTGCGACGAGGTCGCTCGAGTTACTGCTAGGAATAAACGACGACCCCAAAGTGACCTGAGCGGCGGTATTGCTCTGCAAGTTAAGCAAGGCGGCTTCGCTGGTTGCGCCATCACCGTACTCGAGCTGCTCAACACAGCGCCAAGAGCCGTCTTCGTTTTGTTCAGCCACAAAAAACGCCAATGGTTCTTGTTGTTGTTCATTACTAAGCGGCACATTAAAACTGCCGTCTGTGCCAATTTCGCCCCGGCTGACCACTTCGCCGGAGGCTTTGGTGGCCACCACGTCTTTACCGGCAAAGTTGAACAGGGTGTTAGCGCCCTCTTGTTGGCTAAAAATGGCGTTCATCACATATGCATTGACGCCGCGCACCACCGGTTGCGTTTCGGCTTGGCTGCCGAGTGTGCCAGTTAGCATAGCGCTTACTGCTTGGTTGATTTTATTGACGCTGGGAGTCTCGGGTGCGTCTGCTTGTTCGTCTTCATCGTCTGAGGTGAGAATCACCACCACGTTGCGCGACTGTTCGCTGACAAAGCCCGTTACCACCGTGTCATTGCCATCAGCCCTAGTTACGGTGACGGTTTGGTTGGCGCTGGCTTGGGCGCTGCCATCTGAGACCGTCACGCGGATGGGATAGGTGCCGGGTTGCTCGAGCACAAAACGAATCTCATTACCCGTTTCGGTGTTGGCTTGGCCGTCAACTTGCCACGAAAAAGATAGATTATCGCCATCGGGGTCATTAGCGTTAGCAGTGGCAGTTACCTCGAGGGGTGCTTGACCGCTAGCGGGATTGAGCGTGAGATTGACCATCGGAGGGCGGTTGGTTGGGGTGTCGCCATCGCCGCCACCTGAGCACGCTGCAAGTGTCAGCAAGACAAGCAAAAGTACAAACAGAGTTTGAGCACGCCAAAGGTATTTCACAAAGGTCTCCTTTGCTGAGAACATGTCGTCTGAAAAGGACAGTTGCCTATCACCCAAGCATAAGCGGGGCAGTCTAAAGTGAGATGAGAGTTCAACGCCCAACTTGATCGCATATAGGCGGATTGCGTATAGGCGGATTGCATATAGGCGGATTGCGTATAGGTTGACTGAGTATAAGCCTGTTAGCCAAGTGCGACCTGCACAAACGTGTTGGCGTGCGCTTTTGGGTACATTGACCCTATGCATGTTGCTGGTCTTACCACCATGCCCGTGCAGGGCGTGAATTGCTCGGGGACGCTCGAGCCACTGCTCCGTCAACCTACCTTAGTTATCTTCTTGCGTCATTTCGGTTGCATCTTTTGCCGTGAACTGGTTGCTGATGTGCGCCGCGCTGCGGCTGATGCTGACTATCCCCCGGTGGTGTTTGTTTATCAGGGTACTCCGCAAGAGGGGGAGGCGTTTTTTGCTGACCTGTGGCCGGATGCGAGGGCCATCGCCGACCCCGAACAACAGCTTTATCATCTGTTTGGCTTAGCACGTGGTAGTGCCTCGCAGATGTTTGGGGCGCGGGTGTGGGCGTGTGGCGTGCGGGCTGCTCTCAAGGGGCATTTTATCGGTAAACCCGTAGGCGACCCTTGGATGATGCCGGGCGTGTTTGTAGTGCAGGGTGAACAGGTCTTGTGGCAACACGATTTTGCCCACGCAGGCGACCATCCCAACATTCCCAAACTGGTTGACATAGTGCATGACGTGCGTGATTTGCAGGCGGAGGAGGTGAGCGGGTGAGTGGTGAGCGGGTGAGTGGTAAACAGGTGCATATCATGGCGTTGCACGGTAACGGCGGCGGCGGTTTTCGTTTTGCGCGGTTGCATCCCTTTGTGCCTCAACACATCACCTTGCATACGCCCACCTTACCCGGGTTTGCTGACGTGCCTCGAGACCCCAATTTGCATACGCTCTCAGACTATGCCGCTTATATCAACACCATCATCGACCCCGTGCCAACGCCCAGAATTTTACTTGGTCACGGGATTGGTGGTTCAATAGTGCTCGAGTATTTACAGCACTACCCGGACAGCATCCAAGGGGTGATATTGCATGCACCCGTAGGCGCGCAGCTCGAGCAGCGCCGTTTCCCCAAACTCATGAAACTTCCCGGCATGGCCGAACTTGGCAAGCAGGTGTTC
The DNA here is from genome assembly GCA_964550765.1 of uncultured bacterium. Lineage (GTDB taxonomy): Bacteria > Deinococcota > Deinococci > Deinococcales > Trueperaceae > JBCCBI01. Next base: position 118,489 of record CAZKAZ010000001.1, read on the forward strand.
GCGTCGCCCTTGTTTCGTCCCCTGTGGACGCGGCTACTGTTTCATGGTGACGTGCCAGAAGATTACCTGCGGCAGTTTTTTGCCGAATATCGCCACTGTACAGCGTTCAGGCAGATGTTTGATTTGATTACAGCGCAATGGTTTGCAGAACTTGAGGCTCGAGCTACCCCTGCCGTGCTCCTCTGGGGTGAACGGGAAAAAGTCTTGCGGGTAGAACAGCTCGAGGCCTTTTTGCAGCTACTTCCTGCAGCAAAGCGGGTGACCGTGCCTGAGTGGGATCACTTTGCCATGATTGATGCCCCTGATGCTTACATGAGCCAAGTGGCGTCATTGACCGACATGCTGCTCGCCAAACACCCCGTTCCTGACGTGGTTGGTCAATAAATCTCACAACACGTTAGATTGGCGACTCTGCAACATCGGAAAGTCAACATCGTGAAGTAACGTAGTGACATTGGCACTGCTCGCGGTACACTGACCTGTGATTACGCCTTACGTCATCGCCCTTGGTACGGGTGAAGTCTCCCGCCGTCAGTTGGGGCCTAAGGGGCGCTTTTTGGATGTGGCGCTGCGCAAAGGCTTGCCAGTGCCGCCTGGCGTGGTGGTACTCGAAGAAGCCTGGCAAGCCCTCGAGCAACGTGCTTTTATTAGCGAACTCGACGTTGCTCCTAGCGAAAACACCACTGAACTCATTAACTTACTGCAAGAACGCGGGCTGTTTGCGCCGTGGGTGGTGCGCTCGTGTTTTGATGTAGAAGATAGCCCGGTGAGCAGTTTTGCGGGTATGTTTGCGTCTGTTTTGCATGTTACACACGACAACTTAGAAGCGGCGATCAGTGAGGTGCTCGAGTCAGCTAGCCATTACAAACAACTTCCTCACGCCAAAGCACACTTGCGCCGCGACGTGCTCATCATGCCGCAAGTATCCGCTCAGCACGCGGGTGTGGCGTTTAGCGACCCTGACTATGAAGATGACTGGCTCAACGTCAGCGAAGGATTTGCCGATAAGTTACTCGCGGGGCAAGAACGCGGTGAACAGTACGCGCTAGCGCGGTTACGGTTTTTTGAAAAAGCTAGCAGTGATGATTGGCAAGCGCGGGTGCAACATCTGCTCCGGCGGGTGCGGCAGGTATTTGGCGATAAACCATGGGATGTGGAGTGGGCAGACGACGGCGAACAGTGTTATCTGCTGCAGGTGCGTCCCATCACGAGGGCGGTGCGCCGCAACGACGTGTTTACCATCGCCAATCACAAAGAGATTTTGCCACAGTTGCCCTCGAGGTTCATGGCCAGTGTTATCGAAGCCTGTGCGCCAGATTTGTTTGCTTACTACCGGGCGTTTGACCGCACTCTGCCCCGTGCGCGGCATTTTATTGAACTGTTTCGCTGGCGGCCTTACATCAACCTGTCTCTGATGACCGACATGATGCGGCACTTTGGACTGCCGACCCGCTTGGTGACTGATTCCATTGGCGGCAGCCTCAGTGATGACGTGGGCGCAAGACCCTTGCGTATGCTGCGCAAAGTGGGCGTACTCTTGCGGTTGGGGTTGGCGCAGATGTTTTCGGTGCCGTCTTCCCAACATACGCGGCGGGTGTTACTCACCAAAACAGCCAAGTATGCAGCGTTTGTGACTGATGCGTCAACCAAAGCATCAACCAAAGCGTCAACCGAAGTGACATTTCGGGAAGTTGTGGAGGTGCTCGAGCAAACCTACAGCCACTTGGTACGCGAGATGTTTTCCCTCACCGCCGCAACCAGTGCGCCCGTATTTTTGTTGCGCCGCCTTGGTTCACTGTCGCTACATGCCGCCAGTCAACGCACCATCGGTACTGAAATGCTCACCGACTTAAACCCCCTCAAAGCACTCGTGGCAGAACATCCCGAGTGGCACGCCACCCTCTTGCGGGGCAACCTCCCTGAAGACGACACCCCTAAAGTCAACACCTCTAAAGTCAACACCTCTAAAGTCAACACCTTGCAAAAGATGTGGCAAGCATATTTAGACAAACACGGCCATCGCGGCATTTTTGAAAGTGATATTGCCCGTCCTAGACTGCGCGAAGACCCAGCACCCATGTTGCGAACTCTGTTACAACCTCCCCTTGGTGAAGGCAACCCAACCCGCAAGTGGCGTTGGCAATCGGCGTGGCGGGTGCTCCTGACGTTGCCGTTATGGTGGCAAGCTAAAGGGGCGATTGCGGCTCGAGAACGCCTTCGCTTTGATGCCATGCGTGCTTTTGAACGGTTGCGTCTCACTTTGCTAGCACTCGCTGATGAAGCCGTCACGCGGGGTCAACTTCCCGAGCGGGATGCCATTTGGCAGTTGAGTGTGGCTGAGGTGCTCGAGCTAGACCTAGGCAAGTGTTTCGATAAGTCCTTCATGCAAGCCCGTCAAGCTGAGATTGATGCCCTGAGCAGCATGAATCTCCCGGATTTACTCAGGCGCTTTGATGACCTCGAGCAATACACCCCCGCCCATACCCGCAACCACCTCCACTTTCACGGCATCAGCCTCACCGAAGGCAGTGTGCGCGGCAAAGCCTGGCGTTTACGCGAACCAGAAAGCCGCTTGCCGAGGGGTTTCTCGCCCGAAAACACCATTTTGGTTGCGCCTTCTATTGATAGTGGTTGGTTGGCGACGTTCAATCTTGTTGCTGGCGTGGTGGTAGAAACAGGTGGCGACTTGTCACACGGGTCGATTATTTTGCGGGAGTTGGGGTTACCTGCGATTACCAACGTATCTGGCGTGATGCAAGCCTTGCAGACGGGGGACGTGCTGGTGATGAATGCTCGAGATGGGAATGTGGAAAGGCTCGAGGCAACAGCCTTGCATGACGACGTGAGTCTACTTACGTAACTGTGACTGACAACTTCATAATTGACGTGATGACACGGTAAATCTTTTCACTCTTGAGAACTTTCTCGATAAGTTCCTCCAAAGCTGGTAAATTTGGAATGTGAATGCTGTCAAGTTCATCATGCTGTTTACTCTCTGGCTTGTTTGGGAAAATCTGTTGACGTATATCGTAATCGAGATTAATAATTACAGGATATAAATTTATATCATGACCTAAGGAAAAGACTTCAAACGAAAAGTCCGTGACAAACTTGCCTTTGATGAAAAAAGAATAAGTGAAGTCAAAACTCCGACTGCCTCCATCAATTACAAAAATCTTGCGCTTGGATGGTACAGAGTCGACGTGTGCATAGACTATATCGTTAGTGAGCTTGGGGAGTAATTTGGCTTGTTCCTCGAGCACCTGCACAGGTGGGGGTTCAGTGTCTGAGACGTCGAAACTTTCTGGCCATAAACTTTTGATACTCATGATAGTCTCACCTCGTTCGCAGGGTGAATGTGATGGGCAGATGGTCACTAAACTTGGCTGATGGACGCCCTTGTTTGGTCAATAGTGTAGCACTTCCAATGTCTGTCAAAACAGCCAGTGAGTCTTTATCAAAATAGTCGCCTAACTCAGGGCGCAAAATAACTTGGTCGAGCAGATTCCAGTCGTAACTCTTGAGATTAGACGAACGGTAAAACAACGTACCAGGTGGTGTTTCGCGGTCACCCAATAAACTCCAAGAAGGATTGTAAAAATAGTGGTGCGTTTCGCCCTGGCGCGTGCGTGGCAACTGAGCCGTGATAAGGCAGGCGTGCGCATGTAAAGCTTTGGCAGAGACCATGCCCGTTTCAAAAGGATTCATGTTGAAATCGCCGACGATTACAGTGTTTTTGTGCTTGACCTTTTGTTCGCTTTGCTCGATGTCATGGCGCAAAATTTCAGCTTCGTAAGACTGGTCTTCTTCATTGGCATACATTTTACTCAAAAAGTGAACGAAACCTAGCAAAAGTGGTAGTTGCCCTCTGATTTTGAATTCAAAGATGACATACCTGTCTCTGGCATAAATTGGTCGAAACGTTTCGGGGATGAATTTTGTAAAGACAGTAATGCGTGGACATCTTTCGTCTCTCACGGCGTAAAGAGATAGGTTTCTCGTTTGAGCGTAACGTAAAAAGCTGAGTTTATCGGCTTTGTATTCAGCAAGAACCAGCACGTCCGTGGCAGTGGTTTCAACCAGCGTAGCAAGCGTTTCATCAGAAACATTGTTTTTGGTGTTCCAAAACGTCATTCTCATAGGCGCGTTCTCGCAAAAGCTCTCTGCCGATAACTTGTTTGTAACTTTACCAAAATACTACTTGCGGGTTGCTTTTGCTAGCTGGCGAGATTGTCTACAATAAGCCATGACTGTTTCTGCTTTAGACCGCACCAACTTGCAAGCCCGCTTTGATGGGTTTAAGTCTCAAAACCTCAACCTCAACATGACCCGGGGCAAACCTTCCCCCGAACAACTTGACCTAGCGTTGCCCATGCTCGATGTGGTCACAAGCCGCGACTTTACGCATGACGGTGTTGACGCCCGCAACTACGGCGGCTTGAACGGTTTGGCTGCCGTAGAAGCCTTGTTTGCAGAATACATGGAAGTGACCCTAGACGAACTGCTGATGGGGGATAACTCGAGCCTCGCCATGATGCACGACGCCCTCCTGCGTGCCATGTTCTTCGGTACTGTCGATAGCCCTGTCCCTTGGCATCAAACGGACGCCGCTTTTTTGTGTCCTGTTCCCGGTTACGACCGTCACTTTGCAGTGTGTGAACTGTTGGGTATCCGCATGATTCCTGTAGCCATGACCGCTGAAGGCCCGGATATGAACGAAGTAGAAAAGCTTGTTGCTGAGGATGCCAACATCAAAGGCATGTGGTGCGTGCCCAAGTACAGCAACCCTGATGGCACGGTTTACAGCGACGCCGTGGTCGATAGACTGGCCAGCATGCCCACAGCCGCGCCGGATTTTCGCATCATGTGGGATAACGCCTACGCGGTGCATCACCTTACAGACAACCCCCCTGAACTGAAAAACTTGCTGCGCGCCTGTGAAGCGGCAGGTAATAGTGAGCGGGCGTATATGTTCGGTTCGACCTCCAAAATCAGCCTCGCGGGGGCAGGTGTAGCAATGATGGCGGCGAGCAAGCGCAATATGCAGCACCTCAAAAAGTTGCGCAGCGTGCAGACCATCGGTGTAGATAAACTCAACCAACTGCGCCATCTGCGGTTTTTTAAGGATATGGACGGCATTCGTGCTCACATGCGCCAGCATGCTGCTTTGCTGAAACCAAAATTTGACGCCGTTGATGCGGTACTTTCCCGCGAACTAGCAGGGCAAGACGTAGCCACGTGGCAAAAACCCCAAGGGGGCTACTTCGTCAGCATCGACACACAAGCGGGCTTAGCCAGCCGAGTCGTAGCACTCGCTGATGAAGCAGGCGTCAAGCTCACGCCTGCTGGGGCGACGTATCCGTACAAACAAGACCCCGAAGACAAAAACATCCGCATTGCCCCCAGTTTCCCTAGCTTAGACGAGGTACAAAAAGCCATGGAGGTAGTCGCGGTGGCCATACAACTAGCGGCTGCAGAACGGGTATAAGCCTACGCAATGCCGTCAACACCGCCGTCAACACCGCCATCAACACGACCGTCCAAAATGCCGTTAACAAAATCAGCAAGGTCGCTGCAGGGGTTTGCCTATGCCCTTATGGGGTTGCTGTGCGGATTGATGTTGTGGGGATGGCAAGCTAGACAAGCCCAACCGCACTTAGCTGGCTTAGCTGATTTTGATGTGTTGTGTTTATCGGCAGAAAGCCACGTAGGAGATTACGCCATGCCCGCCCTTGCTGAGGGGGCGCTGCAAAGTATGCGGCAAATTGCTAGGGAACGCAGTGTGACCTTGGCTTGTTCTGCTGGGGCGCTCAATGTGCACTATGAAATGCGCTCGAGCGCCCACACCATGCGTTGGGACGCAGTGATGACGGCTCGTGATTCAGTGGGTACGACCCTGTGGCAGCAGCGCAAGGGGGATAAGCTCGAGGGAGCAACCAGCTTACACCAGTATCAAGCAGGCAGATTTTTCAGTGCCTTCGTAGACGCGTGGCACACTGCGGACGAGTGACCACATGATGCAACGTGAAGGTAAGTTGCTGACGTTTGTATAAGAAAAGAAGACTTATTTGACATTTATCGTGTATAATTGCGCGTATGTTTGCACAATGTCTTGCCAACCTGTTATTACTGCAGCATCCCAGCTCGCTATTTCACAATATGAGAAAAATGAAATACCCTTCCGTGCGACACAGCGTGTTTGTTTTGGTGGCGTTGTTGTGCTGGTCAGCGTGGGGCATGGCAAACCCCGCAGATGCCAGCCAAATTACGCCATGTCTGAATGCCCTCGTTACCGCACAAGATGCCTATTTTGCTACTAACGGACGTTACAGCCAGCATGAAGACTTGCTTGGCTCGCTCGGTGGTGTTTGTGATGGTGTGCTGCTGACGACGTTTACAGATTTTAGCCTCGAGTCAGGCTACTTCATTACCGGACGCATTGGCGATACTGCCTATAACGCCACACCAGATTCGGGCATTACTGAAGCTGTGCCTATGCAAATGGGTGAACTTGGTGCGGTGGGTCAACTGGTGACGTGTCTCAGGGGCATTGCGTACAGTCAGGAACGACACAACATCGACAATTGGCGTTATGGAAATTATGCCGACGTGGTTGGCTATTTTGTTGACTACACCGACCCTAACGCGTGCGATGGCGTTGACTTTAGCGAACAGAGCGTCAGTGATGATGATTATCTCTATTCGGGTGATGTTTCTGGTTGTGTGTTGCAGGTGACGCCTCGAGATGGACTTTTCGTGGCACGTGATGATGGCTGTCCGCAGACGTTTAACTTCGTGTCGCTGTTTGAGCCTGTTTTGGCAAATCGTGCTAGGGCGTGTTTAGTGAACATTGCCGTGGCTCAAGAACTCTATTTGATTGATAATGGCGTGTACACGACCTATGACCAGTTGATAGCTACAAACGGAGCAATTGACGTGTGTGAGGGTGTGGCGGTCACTGAGCGCAGCATGGTTGGTGATAATTATTATGAATATGTTGCTCGTGTGGAAGGGTGTGTGGAGCAGTTGACGGCTCGAGCCAGTGCCATTGACATCACTGAAAACACGTGTCCACAACGCATCGTGTTTCCAGCTTTAGCAGAAAAGTCAGAGAATGATGTGCCTTTTAATGTTAGTGCGTTTGCCACCTCACGCTTGTCAGTCACGTTCACTACTGCCACGCCTGAGGTTTGTGAAGTGAGTGGTACATATGGCGAACAAGTGACGCTTGTAGGCGCAGGCACATGTGCGCTTCATGCTGACCAAGCGGGAAACAAGATGTTCCAAGCAGCAGCAAGGGTGACGCAGCGTTTTGTGGTTGCGTCTGTAGATGATGAGGTTGGCGGTGAAGCAGGTGGCGGCATGACCATCAACCCTAACCCCGACATGCAAATCAGAAACGGCAGCACGCTCGAGGCAGAAAGCATCACCTCAGGCAGCATTGAACCCTTGCGCTACGGCACGTTTAAGCGCGGTCAAGCGGTGGTGTTAGACTTTTTGGTGCGCAATCCCGGTCAACAATCTTTGGAAATAGGTGAACTTGTCTTGCCTGGCTTTTTATTGAACGCAGGCGAAGCCTTACCTGACACGCTGGACAGTTTTGAGGGTGTGGTGTTGTCGCTCGCGGTTGATACCAGCACAGCTGGACAGTTCACAGGACAAATCAGCTTAGCCAGCAACGACCCTGACAAATTTGAAAACCCGTTTGTGTTTGATGTGGTGATTACTGTCAGCAATGAACCCACCAATGCGCTGTATGTGCTTCCCGGTGTTGATTTGGGTGACGTGGTGGTCAGCGCAGGGCAGAAGAACGTGCCGCTGATGAGTTTTTATCTGTCTGTGCCAGCAGGTTCTGTGCCTGTGACCGTTGACAGTTTTACCCTAGCTGCCAGTGATGCAGTAGCAAGAGCCAGCGAACTGCGTTTGTTTATAGATGGGGGTACTCGAGGCGAACGTGACAACCGTGACGTGTTGTTAGCGAGGTTATCCAATACCGACGCGTTAACGTTCAACTTTGAACCGAGGACATTCCAGCCAGAAATGCCGATGTGGTTTTTGCTTGTTGGTGATTTTTAGAAAGTACGTCTGAAAGTACGTTGCTAACGTGTTAACGCGTCCAAGGCCGCAAGACGATGTTGCCATCAACCAAATGGGCAATTTCCGGACCGCCTGAGGTAGGTTTGCCTTCACCTGCTCTAGCGACTGAACCACTAATGCGCAGTTGTGGTGAAAGAATCCGCTGCGCCCAGATAATGGCGTTTTCGTTGCCTTGTGCGCCTGCATGAGCGAGGCCACGCAGTGTGCCTGTGACGATAATATCATCGGCGGCGATGATTTCGGCACCCGCGTTGACGTCGCCCAAAATGATGGCCGAACCGGTGGCTTCCACGTGACCACCGCTGCGCACGGTTTTGGCTACGACTACGGTTTCACCTTTGGTTTGGGCGCGAAGGCGCGATTCGGCAGTGTCTACGGGGGTGTGTTTGGTGGGCTTAAAGGGGCGCACGTCACTCAAGTGGCCACCTGCTGCGCGAACCGCATTAGCTGCTTGCTCGAGCACGTCCCAAGGAATGTTACCCGTTACTTCAAAAAAAACTTTGTCCGCCAAGAGCTTTTTTTGCTGCTCGAGCTGACTGCTGATATTGCTCAGGTTGTCTTGCGGTTCAAAACTTAAAATGATTCCGCCGAGGGTGCCGCGTGTTTTCATGTTTGTCTCTCTTTAATGACGCGTGTTACGGGCTTAGCGCGTGGCGACTGGCTCGTCTGTTACCTGCCAATAGTGCGCCATGATGTCGCGGGCTAAAGGAATGGCTACGGCTGTGCTCGAGCCGCCGTGTTGAATGAACACCGTGACCGCTAATTCGGGATTGTCAAGGGGACCATAGCCCGTAAACCACGCGTGGTCAATGCCCGAGTTTTGTGCGGTGCCTGTTTTGCCCGCTGTCGCTACCGGAAACACGTTCGGTCCTAAGGTGCTGCGCCCGCCGTATTGGGTCATCATGAGCCGCATGCCGTCTTGGATAGCATACCAATAACGCCCCGGAATTGTCTTGACTGGCACGTCAACAGGGGTACCGCCGACGGTCTGTACCAAGTGGGGGGTGGCTTGTCTGCCGTTCATGGCAATCGTTGCTGCAAGTTGGGTCACTTGTACAGGTGTGGCTAGCAAATCTCCTTGACCAATGGCGATGTTGAGGGTATCACCGGGTCGCCAAGGGTAGCCGCGCACTTCCCGTGAATAGTCATTATCAGGAATGCGCCCTGCTTTTTCTTCTTCTAGACCAATACCCACTGGAGCATCGTAGCCCAGTTCGCGGGCTTTATCGGTCAAAAATTGCGCAAAGGGACTCCAACCTGTGTTGGCTTCAGGGGCATTGGCAGCGGCTTGAAAATAAAACGTATTGCAACTATCGGCGATAGCTTCGGCGCTGGTGTAGTTACCTCGGTAATAGCCTGCCCAGTTGCGCATGGTGATGCCCAAGAAGTTGTAACTGCCGCTGCACGCGTAGCGCGTCTCGGGGGTGATGAAACCGCCTTCCATTAAGGCGATGCTCGAGACCAACTTAAACGTTGACGCAGGCGGATATTCACTCACCGCACGGTTCATCAGCGGCATACCCACGTCATCAGCAAGTAACGTCTGAATAGCCTCTACTGGGCTAGGGCGGTAGGTAAACACGTTGGGGTCAAAGTCTGGGTAGCTGGCCATCGCTAAAATTTCCCCGTTTTGCGGGTTCATGGCTAGCACTGCCCCGCGCAGGTGGGTTTCTAACGGACGGCCTTGACGAATGCGGTCATTGTTGACGGCCTCTAATGCACCAGCAAGTACCTGTTCAGCGGCTGTTTGCAAGTCTGGGTCGATGGTGAGGGTGATGTCTTGACCCGCTTGGGGGGCAAGTAACGTGCGGCGCTCGAGCACCACGCCACGGTTATTGACTTCGACCAGTTCCGTACCAGGCGCACCAAACAACACCTCTTGGTAACTGGCTTCGACCCCCTTGAGCCCCACCAAATCACCCAAAAAATAGCCTGGAAAGCGTTCAGGATCGGCTTCGGTGGTGTAACCCACCACATGTGGTGCTAGGCCAGTGGGGTAAGTGCGTTCGATGCGTTTGCGCAAGTACACATTTTGCTGGCCAGCGACTAATTCTTCGATAGCCGGCACCAAATCATCAGCGACGTTCCAAGCGAGTACCCTGCCATAGAGGCGTTCGCGGGGGTCCGTGTTGTCAGGTGGCTCGAGCAGCAACGGCAAGTCCAACAAGTAGCGCAAGCGGTCTTCGTGCATGACCTCGCCGCCCCAATACATCAAATCAACGGCGATGCGGTTTTCAGCTAAGACCGTGCCATCACGTGCCAAGATGCGCCCGCGCAGCGGGGGAATACGGCGTTGCTCCAAAAAATTTTCTTCACTCAAAAGGCGGTATTCTTCGCTCTTAATAAATTGTAAGTAGGTGAGCCTACCAACAAAAATGACCATGACCGTGAGCATGGCAGCGAGTAGCCAGCGTGCCCGTGTCAGTAAAGGATTTTTGCGTTCTTGGCTCATAACTCTATCTTGGCAAGTTTTGCCTGTTTTGGTGGGATGTGTACGACGTACGGCCTACAGCAGTTCACGTTTTAAGGTGGCGTTGCGCTCAATCAACCACTCGGCGATGGGCAAAAGCACCATGCTCGCTAGCAGCGTAAACAGGGCATCAAACGGGGCAACGCGGCTGACGGTGGCCCACACGTCACTGGCTTGCCCCAACCATTGCAACATCAAGGCAAACACCAACCACTTACCTATGATGGCACAAGCTACAATGAGAAGCCGTTCAGCAAACCCACTCTGATTGAGCCTCGAGGCAATCACCGCCCCAAACAACACCGCCCCTGCTAGTCCAAAAGCATGAAAGCCAAGTGCGCCGTGCCCCATGATGTCTTGTAGCAGTCCCACACCATAGGCGACTAACACCATCTGCCAGGCCGACAAACGCCACAGGAGTGTCAATGTACCGAGTAAAAACAAATCCGGTGGCGGCAGCGGCATGAGCAGTGCAGCAATGCCTCCCTGAATAATAATCAGGGTCACATAAAACAAAATGAGCTGCACAGAATCTCCTCAGGGCGAACGATGTGGGCGTGGGGTCGTTGCGTCATACATAATAAACTCAGTATTAACCATGATGGTCAGGTGTGGCGGTCAGGTGTGCTTGGGTGTGTCTGATGCCGTGTCTTGCGGTGATTGTTGGTCTTGCGGTGATAGTTGCTGTACCGATTCGCGTTCTTGAATGTCTTGGTTGTAGTGTTTGAGCACCCACACGGCAATACCAATGGTGATGGCGATTGTGCCAACTGCCGAGAGCAACATCCACACAAGCGTGACGGTGTTCCAAGTCATAGCTGTAGCTTAACGCGCTCAGGTCAAGGGCATGTTATTGCGGATGTAATGTGGATGTGATGGGGCATTATGTGGACGTAATGCATTATGTGGACGTGATAAGGCAAGTCAGTGATGCTGGACAGGTAATGCGTTGCATCGTCAACACAGGTCTGACATGTTGTTTGTAAGCTCACAATTTGATGCGTGTGATAACGACATACCCACACAAACGCTTATTAGCCAATACCCAGCAAGCAGATGATACACTCACGCCATGACCAACCCTGTCACCCCTCCTATAGACACAAAAGTGGGCATTATCGGCGCGATGCCTGAAGAGATTGCCGTCTTGCTGAGTGCGTTAACAGACCGCTTTGATGAACACGAAGCAGGGTTTGGTTTGCACGCGGGAAACCTTGAAGATAGGCCTGTCATCATCGCCCAGTCTGGCATCGGCAAAGTGAACGCAGCCATTTTGTGTCAGTTGTTGATTCAGCGCGGGGTCAGTCACATCATTATGACGGGGGTTGCAGGGGCGCTCGAGCCAAGTCTGCAAGTTGGCGATATCGTCATCAGCCGCGACACCTTACAACACGACGTTGATGTGACCGGACTAGGCTACGAACTGGGGTTGATTCCGGGTGACGAAAAACGCTGGCATGCTGATAACCACCTAGCTGAACTAGCACTCATGGCCGCCCAAGACTTCGCTGAGGTGAATGCCGTCATGGGAACGATTGCCACAGGAGACGTGTTTGTAGCAGATCTTGCCAGCAAAACCCGTTTGTTCGATACCTTTGGGGCGGCCTGTGTGGAGATGGAAGGCGCGAGCGTGGCGCAAGTGTGTCACAAGTTCGAAATACCCTTTGTGATTATCCGCAGCATCAGTGACACCGCCGACGAAGCCGCTGAAGTGGATTTTCGGGCGTTCATGGCGCAAGCCGCTGAACGTGCCAACACCGTTGTGCATGCCATGTTGCGGGGGTTGAAGGGATAATCAAACAGGATGTATCAAGCCGCAGCTGATAATGCCCGCCCGAGCCAGTACAAGAGCAGGCCACTGCGGACGCTCCACAGGGCGGTGCGAAGCCAGTTGCTCGAGACCAAAAACTGCTGCGCGGCTGCGTCGTAACCTCGAGCGAGCGTGGTGTGTTGCGGCACTTGCAGCGCCCAGGTAGACACCCACAGGGCAATCACGAACGCCAAGCCGATACTGGCTTCGGTGCGGGTCATAAAACGCGGATTGAGAACCAATAGGGCGCTCGAGCCAAGTTCTGCTAGCATCACCGGGGCAACCACCCAGCCTGTGCGCACCGTGTGCAGTTGCTCGTAACGCACAAAATCGCCTGCCACATAGGCAAAAAGCGGGTAGTGAACGACCTGCACGAACCAGATGAGTCCGGTCATGTACAGGGTGCTAAAGACATTCGTCAAAAAGACAATCACAAACTTAGTATGTCACCGCTGCCGCTGGCTTACTGCGTTGTTTGCTGCAAGGTTGTTTGCTGCAAGGTTGGTGGGTGCTTACGACGTGGGTGAATCGTTTGGTTCGTTGACGCGTTGAGAAATGTCGATGAGTAAGCGTAGGACATTGTTGACAGCTCGAGCATCGGGAAAAACGTTTGCAACATCAGCATCAAGCCTGACAGCAACAACTTTACCTCGTGTTGAAGCAGTATGTGTTGCATGTTTGCCTCGTACGGGGTTACCTAATTGTGTAAAGTCGTACTTGTCGCGCAGTGTGTCTTCTTCCATCAAAACCTCTCTTCATAAAATTTTCGTTCACGCTTACTGAGTTCACGAGCACTGATGATGCGAATGTTGTTGCGTTCAGGGTATGAGACGATAAGTAGCTTGCTAGACTGTGCCAAACCGATGGTCAGAAAACGAAGTTCGTCATCGGAGTGGTCAGGATCATCAAAAGTAAAAATGTCATCAAACACGGTTATGGCGTCTTCAAAAGACACACCATGCTTCATGACATTAAGACGTGCTTTGGTGGCATCCCACTCAAAATTCATCGGTAATACCCATTCCAATTGATTCCTGAAGGAATCAATTCGCGCAGAGCGCGTAGGACAAGCTACGGATTCCGACAGGAACGAAAGAAAGTCCGCAGGACTTTAAGCAGTGTTTAGTTGGAATCCGTATAAACCGTTAATGCAGAGTCTGCAAACAACAACGGGGGATTACTTGACTCAATCACCGTGGGATTTACTCAGGTGACATCCTGATACGCCCAGCGGGTGAGACGCCTTTCCATCACCGCAAAAATCTCGTAAAGGGCAATCCCCATTGCCGCAATGACGGTAAGACCCGCAAACACCAACGGCACATCAAACCGTGATGAGGCTGCCAACATCAAATAGCCAATGCCCCGATTGGACGCCACCGTTTCGGCAATGACCGAACCAACAAACGCCAGCGTGACGGCCACTTTCAGGGATGCAAAAAAGTATGGTAGCGAACTAGGCAAGCCCACTTTGACGAAGATTTCTGGTTTACTTGCTCCCAAACTGCGAAGTACGTCTTCAAGTTCGGGTTCTACTGTTGCGAGTCCAGTGGCCACGTTCACCACAATGGGAAAAAACGAAATCAAAAACGCGGTAATCATGGCAGGCACGATGCCAATGCCAAACCAGATGATAAGCACAGGCACGAGTGCCACTTTGGGAACACTATTAAAACCAATCAGAATGGGGTAAAGGGCTTTGTAGGCCAGTTTGGAATAGCCCACGATAAGCCCCAAAATAAGCCCTGCGACGATGGCAAAACCAAAACCTACTAACGTCGTGTAGAGGGTGCGCAGGGCGTTTTGCCAGATAGCGCCGCGCCAACGCACCAGTGAACGGGCAATGTCGCTAGGTTTGGGCAGGATGAACGTGTCGATGTCCAGGACGGTGCAAAGCACTTCCCAGAGGATGAAAAACACCAGGATAACCAACCAAGGAAGGGCATGCTCGAGCGTCTGCCGCGTCATCACCTTGTCACGCCAAGAGAGTTGGGCTTGAGTCGAGGCTACGGCAGCCTCATTGATAGGTGTATCGACAGGGGTATCACTCATGCGGCAGTCCTCATGTTGGCGTCGCTGATATCGTGGCGAATTTTGGCCACCAAATCAATAAACGGCTTCGTAAAGCGAATGTCAAGGTCATGCCTGTCACCGCCCAAACGCACGTCGGTAACAGCCGCTACCCGACCTGGGCGCGCGGTCATGGCGTAAACGCGATCTGCCAAAAACACCGCCTCAGCCAAATCGTGGGTAATCAGCACCATCGAACAGCCTGTACTTTCCCGAAGCTGTTGTAAGACCAACCACAGTTCTTCTTTGGTAAACGCATCGAGCGCCCCAAAGGGTTCATCGAGCAGCAGCAATTCAGGTTCGTGCACCAGTGCCCGACACAGGGACACGCGTTGTTTCATGCCGCCAGAAAGTTGCCACGGGTGACGGTCTTCAAAGCCACCCAAACCAACCGTCTCGAGCAGTGCCTTAGCATGTTCCACAAAAGGTTTAGGGTTGCGGCGGTAAGCTTGGCGTTTGGCTCGCACTACCTCGAGCGGCAACAAGACGTTATCAAGTACGGTGCGCCAAGGTAAGAGGCTCGAGTTCTGAAAGGCCATACCTGCGTTGCCCAAAGGTTTGCGGATGACTTCATCGTCGACCCGCACCTCGCCAGCACTGGGTTTGAGCAAACCGGAAATGAGCTTGACCAACGACGACTTGCCGCAACCGCTGCGCCCCACGACGGCAATAAACTCACCTCGGTGAACATCCACGGAGACATTATCGAGTGCAAGTGTGGCATCTGCCCCTTGGCCATAGCATAATGTCACCTGCCGCACGTCAACAATTACGTCTTGATTAGCGTAGGTATTAAACATCCCTGCAGACCTGTTCGCTGCCGCCCGCCATTATTCGCTCGGCGGTAAGCGGTCTTCTAAGGGCGGTAAAAATGAGCCGTTAAACACCTCTTCGACGCTTGGTGTCGTGGGTAGGTCAAAAATTTCTACTACTTGGGCGATAGAACGGGCGAGGCGTTCTTCGTCTACTGCACCAAAACCAAGCTCCATCACCTCAGGGGTAAGCATGTTGGTGTCAATGGCCAGTTGCAAACGGGCAAGTTCGACCTCGGGGTCGGTGAGGGGGTCAGCGGCTTGCACGGCGGCGATGGCGGCTTCGGGGTCAGCGAGGGTGTCTTGCCAAGCGCGTGTCAGGGCGGCAAGCAGCCCACGAATAACCTCAGGATTTTCTTCGATGTAGCTCGTCGGTGCCATGATGGCGTTACCATAGACGTCTACGCCGCTATCGCTGTACAAAAAGCTGTTGACCTCATCGCGGGAAACGCCAGCGGCCTCGAGGTTCAAAATGGCTGTAAAATAAAAACCAGAAATGCCTTCAACTTCTCCGCGAATCAAACTAGGCTCGCGCAGTGCCCCGTCCATAGCAATCCACTCAACACTGTCTGGGTCGATGCCTTCAGCTTCAGCAAACAGGGGAAATAAGCGGTAAGCGGCGTCAAACACGGGCGCACCTAGGGTATTGCCGACGAGTGCTTCGGGTGTGTCGATGCCCGATTCTGCTAATGTAAAAATGGCAAATGGTGGAAAGTTATAAACGACTGCTACGGCGGTGAGGGCTTGTTCGGGATTGCTAGCGTTAAATTCAATCATCGAATTAATATCCGCAAAACCAATGTCATACGCCCCGCCGGCAATCTGCGAGACCGTACCCGAAGACCCAAACCCTCGGTCAATGGTGATATCGATACCTTCTTCTTCAAAGTAGCCTTGGTCTTCTGCCAATAAGAAAAACGCTTGGGGCCCTTGAATGGCCCAGTCGAGGGTGAACGTCACGGGCGTCAAGTCTTGGGCATACGCGAGGGTGAACATGCTAGCAAGCAGCAAAAACAGTCTTTTAATCATGGTTAAAGCCTCCAAGGTCATACTCTACCTTGTGCAATTTCATGCGTCAATGCTCACAAGTATGCGTTAGAGAAGCCTGTGTGAGAATGTTATAGAGGGGCTCGAGTCTTGTCATAAATCTCACATTATTGCCAGTTTTCTGGTTGATTTAAGCTTGTTTACAGTTGTTTGGTGTGGTCATTGCTAGCATCTCCTTGAGGTGTTTAATGATGAGAATCTCTAAAGTAATGTTAATGTTTTTGCTTTCTGGACTGTCGTTTGTAGCTGCGCAAGGGGCGCTCAATATTCGTTCTGAGCCAGCCGGAGCGGCAGTGTATGTGAACAACAGCTATGTTGGCGATGCGCCACTTTTGTACAATGTACCAACAGGCAACTATCAGGTGCGCCTCGAGCTAGATGGGTTCACCCCCTTTGCCAGTCAAGTGCGGGTATTAGGCGATGAAGTCATCACGGTAGCAGGGCAGCTACTAGCTAGCTCGAGTGGCATGTCTGATGCTTCAGCAACAACCTCAAGTATGACGGGGGGCAGCCAAGAAGTAGCGGTAGAACGGGTACAAAGTGCGCCTCAAGCCTATGGTACTGCTCGCATCGCCAGCCCTTACACCGGAGCGATTGTGGTGATTAACGGCAATACCGTTGGGATAATTCCCAATGGTGGCGTGCTTACGGTCAGGCGTGTGCCCGTCGGTCAACATGTGTTGCGACTTGAAGTCTCGAGCCAGCAATTCTTCGAGCAAGCCTTCGAGGTAGGCCTTGATCAAGTGACCAATATCATCGCAGACGGTAGCGGCATGGCGCAGATGATGCCCAACAGTGCTACCAACATCCCTACCAACACCAGAATGTCTTCTAATATCCCCATGAACAGCAGCCCACGGGTGCAACCGGGTAGCATGCTCAGCAACCCCAGCCTGAATAACCCCAGTAACGCCCAAATCACTTCGCAAACGATGGGCAATGTATCTGGCATCGTGGGTGCAGGACGTATGACCAGTGTAGCGGGGCCTTTTGGTGGTCTGGGTGATGTTCTGATTGATAGCAACCCGCGTGCGGTACAGGTGTTTATTGACGGGCGTTACTTAGGTATTACCCCAATGAACCCGATTCCCCTCGAGCCAGGCGTGCATCAACTGCGTTTCATTGCTCCCGGTTTAGGCGAGACCGTTGTGCAAGTCAATGTTGTCCCCGGCGAAACCCAAAACGTCTTCGTAGACTTGTTGCAGTAGGTAGACTTGTTGCAGTAGTTCGTCAGCAGGTTGTGCGCTCAGCTTGATGTGCTTGTCAGCAACGGCAGCATCACGTGGTATCACTAAATTCGGTGTGACTGGATTCGA
>CAZKAZ010000001.1:136210-181358 GCA_964550765.1 uncultured bacterium
GATTCGACGTGCTTAGATTCGACGTGCTTAGATTCGACGTCAATGCGTAGAGCGTTTTTGTCTAACGTGGCACTATCACCAGCAACGTGTGACCAGCAACTTACGACCAGCAACGTGTGACCAGCAACTTACGACCAGCAACGTGTTGAACTTATGATCATCAACCTTGTCAACAGCTGCTCGAGCTAGGGCGGGTGTCTGTTGACAGGGTTGATGCTTTTATGGGGTGGATGTTTTGGTGTGAGCACTCCCTATAGCTGCATGGTTGCTCCTTGTGGTTATTGTGATGTGTTGGGGCGTGTTTTTCTGGTTTATCAATGTGTTTAATTGTGATTGTGTATTTAACAATCGCAGATGTAATCGGTTAATGATTTTGTTAAAAGTGACGTGCCAACCAGGGTGTGCTTGTGCTAGGCTATGAGCGCGCCTCGTTTTGCGTGCGCTGCAGGCAAGCTTGCGCTTAAGGAGAATGTTTTGAGCAAGCCAGTGTTTGGAGGTCAACCGTGAATCCTCCCTTTTTTGTTGTGGGTATGCCTCGAGCAGGGACGACCTTACTTGCGCGCATGCTCGACCAGCACAGTGCCAATTGTGTTTTTCCAGAAGCGCTTCTTTTTAGGTTGCTCTATTATTTTGGTTGCGAAAAACAATTTGCCCATCTGTGGCAATATCACCTGTTTATGAATGTCCTCTATGCTGGTTTTGTACGTTATAACGACCCAGCCGCTTGGTGTGTAGCTGATGTAGCGGCTAAGCAACCCAATTACACTGGTTCAACCCGGTTGCTGCTTAATAAGCTGGCCGCGAGTTACTGTCAAGAAAAGAACGCCCAAACTTGGGGCGAAAAAACGCCCGTACACGCGCTTCACTTATCGGAGATGTATGCCCTTTATCCGAACGCCACGTTGTTGTGTTTGGTGCGCGATCCGAGAGATGTACTGGTGTCGCATGCGGTGCGTTGGAATGGTGGCAAGTTCGACAGTCGTTTTGTGTTTGCCAAAGCCGCTAGCCTCAAAAATTATTTTCATGCCCTCAAGCAGGTCAATCCCTTTCCTGAGGCGTCGCAGGTATGGGTGCGCTACGAAGACATCACCCAAGACCCCGAAAGACAACTGACCAAGGTGTGCGGACTGCTCGAGCAACCCTTTGAACCGGCTATGCTCGAGTTTCATCAGCAGCGCCTTATGCCTGAAGACTTGCGGCCGCACCACGCCCTGCTGGAAAAGCCCCTTACCAATGCCCGCCAAGGTCGTTACAAAGATGCCTTTAGCCCCTCACAACAAGCAGCCTTAGACGCTTTTTTTGCCGAAGAACTCGACGCGTTTGGCTACGAACGGTCGTCGCATCAACGGGTGCGTTTACCCGAAAAACTGGCCACTGCTTATGGCAACCTTGGTTACTTGGTCAGACAGTGGCGTTTGCCCCTTGCGCGGGTGCGCGTACAAGGCAGGTTGCACCTCGCCGCCTATCAACTTTTTGACACCAATATGGCACGTTGGCAAGGTTATCGCCTCGCCCACAGTGAAGACCAATGGCGTGCCCGCATGTCTAGCAACGAAGGTAAACGCACGCTCATCCCCCACGCACCTGCTGCCAACGTAGCCACCACCTGAGGTATTGATTGTTACTGGGTTTGTGGCTAGCTGTAAACGATATGCAGCCCGAACGTCTCTTGTTTTGCAATATCTTGTCGCAATAACGTATGTCGCAATAACGTATGTTGCAAACGCATGGTTTACGCGGCTTCAACAGGATTTTGCATGTTTGGCTATGGGAATGAATGCGTTTCAAGCCGCTCGAGCCTCACAAAAGACACTTCATCCCTTCATGGCTGGCTTCAAAGCCAAGGCGTTCATAAAAGCGACGGGCGTCGGGGCGTTGTTTGTTGGTTGCCAACTGCGCCAGATAACACCCTTTGGCTTGACCTTCTTTGAGGGCGTAAGCTACTAATTGCCGACCAAAACCACGATTGCGATACGCTGCATCAATACGTACGCTTTCGATGAGCGCTCGCCAACTACCCTGATAACTCAAGCCCGGAATAAACGTCAGTTGCAATGTGCCGATGACTTTTTCTCCTAAACACGCCACAATGAGCTGCTGGTTGGCATCGCCATCAATGGCAGCAAACGCAGCATAATAACTTTGCGGTAAGGGGTCTTGGTAGGCTTCGCGCTGTGCGCCGAGGGGGTCATCAGCCAACATGCGCACAATAGCTGGCACGTCTGTATCTGTAGCGTGGCGAAAAGTGACATCTGTCTCGTTTGTCATGGTTGCATTGTAACGAGTGGGGGGGTAGTAACGAATGGGAATTGTAGTGAATGAGGGTTGTAGTGAACGGGTCATGAATACAACGGTCTTTATTGGCTGAGTGTGACCGTTGACGGGTTACATTGTCGCAAGCCGCAAGGTGTCAGCTTAATGGGGTGTCAGGGTCGCAAGGTGTCAGGGTCATGGGGTGTAAGGGTTGCAGTGTCAAGTATGCTAACGCTATGGCTGATCCACGTTTTATTGGTTTAGTACAATCACTGCTCAGTTCGGCGCAAGCAGCACTAGGGGATGACTCGAGCCCCATGACGCACCGCCTCGCCCAAGGGGGCGCACTGCAACGCAGCACCGCCCAAAAAAGCATCGACTTACTCGATATGTTGCAACAAAAGACCCTCGGCAACTTAGACGAAACCGAGCGTGATGTGCTCCACAACGCCCTAACGACCCTCAATGCCATGATTACCCCCAGTGACCATCTCAACTGATGCGGGCGCTGGTGCAGCGGGTTAAGCAAGCTCGAGTAGATGTCGCTGGTAGCACTGTCGGCAGTATCGGGCAGGGTTTGTTGGTGTTTGTGGGTGTGTCTCCTCAAGATAACGCCGAAACCGCTGACGCCCTAGCACAAAAGGTCGTCAAATTGCGCATTTTTAACGATGAGCAAGGCAAGATGAACCTCAACCTTAGGGCGGTAGGAGGCTGTGTATTGGTCGTCAGCCAGTTCACACTCTATGCCGACGCCAAGAGAGGCAATCGCCCCAGTTACACCGCCGCTGCGCCACCAGAACACGCCACCGAACTGTACGAACTGTTTTGTGAACGCGTGCGTGCCCAAGGTATTGCTGTTGAAACCGGCCAATTTGCCGCTGACATGCACGTGCATCTCGTTAATGATGGCCCGGTCACGTTGTGGCTTGATAGTGAGGTGCTGTTTGGGCGTTAAGGTGTCTGTTGCCAACTTGCCTTGCTGATGTCACGTTGGTGTGTACGTCAGGCGTAGAAAAGTTGTGTTGCTGTGTTGATCTAACGGATTTTTGTTCGTTCACATATACAAGACATGCTGACAGATGATGTGTGGCTGTTGTTGGTAACTTTGCTTGATGGACGCTGTTTTTGGATTGATGAACGGCTGTTGATGACGCCATGTATGTAAGTGTGAGGCGAGCGTGACGGATGGGGCATGTAACCGTGGGGATATTTGTAGAAGTGTTCGCGAAAATTGTCCTGAGCGTATGTCTTGTGGTATTGCGGTATAGTTACAAGGACATGGCAACCCAAGGGGCACGTGCAAAAGTGGGGATGATAGTGTTGTTGGCTTTCGTGCTAGCAGCATGTGATGGCAATATGCCAGACAGTGTGAGCGCGTTACTGCCCGCCCAAACGGCAGCAGATACCACGCCAGATATTGCCCTTTATCCCATTGCAATTACGGTGCACCCGGGGCAAGCACAAGTGATTTTAACGGCGCAGGGCAGTGATTTGGTGGCGATGCTCGAGCAACCTGGCCCCACGGCATCGTTTGACTTGCCCGCAGGTGACTACAACTACGAAGTGCGAGCGAGCAACTTTGAAACCTTTCGTGGCACGTTTTCCCTGCCGCAAAATCGCCACTTAGAAGTGTGGTTGAACCGCCGCTAGTTGCTAATATTAGCAATTTCTATTAGCAATTTCACGTGTCGTTTCTACCGTTGCTGATGTTTACCAACGCTACATCAACATATAATGCTTTCAAACATACAACGCGTTCAACTGTGTAGACGTCAATCATGGAAATGCTATATAAACAAAAAGACCGCGCCAAGCTTGGTATGAGCAGCGCGGTTTCTGTGTTTTTTGGGTGTTGGTTAAGGGCTGGCTCGAAGCGTTAACGACACCCATCAACACCCATCGACGCAACGTTATCCCTGCAGGTTACGCCATCGGTAGGGTCATCAAGTTTTGAATGCTGATTTGTCCGGCCAGCGTGCGGGTGGCTTCAATCAACGCCGCTGCACTGCTGTTGTCGGGATCGGTGAGTACCAAGGGCTTACCTGCGTCACCACTTTCGCGGAGCGCCCTGGTAATGGGCACTTCGCCCAACAGCGGGACATGTTCTTTTTCGGCAAACACCTTAGCCCCGCCCTCGCCAAAAATATAGTCGCGGCTACCATCGGGCAGTTGGTAATAAGCCATGTTTTCGATGATGCCCAAGACGGGAATGTGGGTTTTGCGAAACATGGTGTATGCCCGTTGCACGTCCATGAGCGCTACATCTTGCGGTGTCGTTACCATCACTGCCCCAGTGACAGATACCAGTTGCGACAGTGACAACTGCACATCGCCCGTACCAGGTGGCAAGTCAATCACCAAGTAATCGAGTTCGCCCCAGAGGGTTTGTTGCAGCATTTGCGTGATGGTGCCGTGCAAAATGGGGCCGCGCCAAGTCAAGGCTTGACCGTCTTCGACCAAGTTGGCAATCGAGAGCACCTTAACGCCATAGTTACGCAAAGGAATGATGTTTTTGTCTTGGTCGGCCATCAGCCTGCGTCCGCCGACGGCGTACATGTGCGCTTGACTAGGGCCATAAATATCAGCATCCAAAAGCCCCACACTCGCACCGTCTCGAGCCAATGCTGCTGCAATGTTTGCCGCTACGGTTGATTTGCCAACGCCACCTTTACCAGAACCCACTGCAATCACGTTTTGCACGCCTGGCAAGCTGTCATTTTGCTTGCTGCCGCGCACTTGTGCCGTAAAGTCAATGCTGACACTGCGCACGTCTACAGCGGCTAAGGCTTGTTTGATATCAGCTTCAATCTTGCCCTTGAGGGGGCACGCTGGTGTGGTGAGTTCGATGGTGAGATGCACGCGTTCGCCCTCGAGGTGAATATCTTTGACCATGCCCAAACTCACTAAATCTTGATGGAGTTCGGGGTCTTGCACGTTTTTGAGGGCGCTGAGGATAGTTTGTTCGTCTGCCATTACCTCACTCTAGCGCAGAAAATGCCTCGAGGGGCGTGTGTTGGCTAGCAAGCTGCGTGTTGGACGACGAGTTCTGACACCCATCTGGCGAGGGTCGATGGTGTCTGTTGTGATTTTTTGTGAATGACCAGCGGCTGTTCTAGCGTAGCGTTGTGATGGGGCATGGTTGACAGGACATGGTTGACAGGACATGGTTGATGTGGATGTGCGTTTCGTGCCGTGTTTGTTGATGCAATGTTGTGATGCAATGTTGTGATGCAATGTTGTTGTGACATCAGTTGTGACATGATTCTTAAGTTGTGACAGGCTTTTTTTAGGGGTGATGGCCTCGTTGGGATGACGTTTTTAAGGCTATCTTGTGGCATTTCAATTAGTATTTCCATGATTGACGTCTACACAGTTGAAAGCGTTGTATGTCGATAGTGATGTCGGTAAACATCAGCAAGGTAAACATCAGCAACTGTAGAAACAACACGTGGAATTGTTGTTGGTTAAGGCTTGCTGTGTATCTTTGAGGATGCGATAGACCTTGAAGGTATCACGCTCAGATGTGTCCAATTCAGATGTGTCCAATTAGGTCTCAGACGGTTTTAGCGCGGGTTCACTAAAGTAGACATACCACGCGATGACACGGTGAGCGGATAGCGTTGGGCTTAAACTGAATGTGGTTAGGCCTAGACTAATGTGGTTAGGCTTAGACTAATGTGTAAGAGATTGTTTGTTGTGTAAGAGGTTGTCTGTGAAACCGCAGGGTGCTGTCTGTAGGCGCGCAACGATAGGGGTAAAGGCAGGATAAAGAAATTGTTGTAGGCTCGAGCATTCAAGGTATGATATTCACATGGTGGCTCGGTAGCATGGTGCTAACAGGACATTTGGCACACATACATGCCCGCATCAGCACGCGCAAATGTACACAGCATCAAGCACGCTCGGCACAGTAAGATTGGGTTTAGGTTATGACAAAGACAACGCGCTATCAAGTCACAGATGTGATCAGCAAACGCGGCAAGTGCCGCACCCACACGGGTGTTGACCCGGTGACAGGGTTGCCTGTGCTGATTTATATCTTTGAAGGCCGCCCACGTGTGACTGTAGGCAGGCTCGAGGCCGACACCATTCCTAGCATTTTGGCAGCGCGTTTTAACGGCGAAAAAAACAAAGGTCAAGTCGTTGTTGCCCACAGCGAAGAACGGCAACAGATTGATCGGGTCGCTAGTCAAGACGAAGCCCAGTTGTTGCTCCTTGATACCGCCAAAGCTTTAGCGGCGGCTGCTAGTGCCAAAGTGGTACACGGTGATATTTATCCGGGGCGTTTTTGGACGGAAGCAGGTCACTACTGGCTCGAGGGGTACGGCGTTAACTGGCATGGTGGTGACGAGCGTTTTTCACCCCCAGAACAATCGGTGTCGTTGCAAGGGGATGTGTTTTCGTGGGCGCAATCGGTCTATGACATGGCCGGTCATGCCATGCCCAGGGCGATGACCAAGTTGTTGGCTACCTGCTTGGCTGATGACGCCGAACAGCGTCCGACGGCAGGGTCGTTGCTCGAGCAACTACAAGCCTTAGCCGATGGTTCAACGACCACGACCAGTCAAGCCCCTGCCCAGTCAGCTCCTACCCAGTCAGCTCCTGCTGACACGGATACTTCTGCTGATGTGGCTAGTGCTGATGCTGCTAGTGACGTGCCACTGAGCATGGAGAATTTTGATCTCAATTTTGAAGATGACGACACGGCAACCTTTGCAGTGTCTGAATCAGCGGCTGATACTGCGTCTTCCACTGAAGCGCATGGGCCAATGGCTTCAGCATCGCGCTTAGCTGACTTTGATTTGGGGAGTTTTGCCGACGAAGACGACGAAGACGATGCCATGATGCCTGCGTCCGGTTCTGCTGCTGATGATTATGACTTCTTTGCTGCTGGCGATGAAGATGACGACACCGATGTCGCAACGGGTGGTTCTGTCGACACTAACGACCTAGGGCAAGCGTTTGAAGCCGATTTTGGTGGCGCGACGTTTGCTGACACTGCTAGTGACGATGATGACAGTGACTATGGCGACAGTAACTATGGTGATGATGGTTTTGCTGATGATTTTTCCGAAGATGCGTTGGTCAGTCGTGATAATGGTGCGTTTCAAGCTGATGGGTTTGCTAGCGCCGATGATACTGACGATGTGGATGACAGTGCTTCGTTTGATAGTGCTTCGTTTGACAGTTTTGATGATGACTTTGCTGACGAACCTGCGGCAGGTGGTGGTTTAGCAAGCTCGAGCGGTGGCGGTCTAGGTGACCTATCTGACATCATGGCACCTGCTAACAATCCTGCTGCCAATGCCCCTACGAGCGACCAACCCATCGCCAAAGCTGATGCTGGTGAATTTATCAAGGGTTTGCCTACCGGGGCGACAGTGCGCACCGTCGAAAGCAAGAAAAAAGCCCCTGCCCAAGAGCTGCCAGCTAGCAAGCAAGCCAAAGTCTATATGCCACCTAGCAAACGCAAAAAACGCAACCTCGGACGAAAAATAGGCGTCGTTGCCTTGGTAGCAGCGCTTGGGGTGCTCGTGTTTGTGGCGCTTGACCGCTATGGGGTGCTCGACCCACCACCACCGCCTAATCCGGTGGCCACATTTTTCCCGCTCAACGTCAGCGTGCGTCCTGCGAGTATTGCCCAAGCGCAACTGGTCGTGGTGAGTAGCCCCGAAGATTCGGTGCACGATGCCGGTGACGAAATGGCCACAGTGCCTGCTCGAGTGTTCTTAGATAGCGAAGGCACTTGGCAACTGCGGGCGCGTTTTCAAGATGCTTTGTCTGAGGTGCAAACGCTCACTGTACCTGGCCCTAACGCGGTCACTTTCGAGATTCCCGTGCCCGAAGAAGACCTCGAGCCACCCCCAAACCAATAACCCCCGAGAGGACACCTCCCACCGATGGCTGATACCTACACCAGCGAGAGCATCGTGGTGCTCGACTATGGTTCGCAGTACACCCGCCTTATTACCCGCCGCTTGCGCGAGCTTAATGTCTACTCGGTGATTTTGCCTGCTGACAGTTCGCTAACGACCATCCTTGCCCAGCATCCGAAGGGTTTCGTGCTCTCAGGGGGGCCTGCTAGTGTTTACGATGACGGCGCACCGCAGTTGCCAGCGGGATTGCTCGAGCAAAACCTCCCCATCCTCGCCATCTGCTACGGCATGCAATTACTCGCCCGTGCTTTAGGGGGTGACGTCAAAGCCAGCCCTGTGCGTGAATACGGTAAAGCACTACTAACGGACTATCACGGCGAACTGTTTGACCACGTTGAAGGCGAAGTTATTGCCTGGATGAGTCACGGTGACAGCGTTGCCCACGTACCTGAGGGGTTCAGCGTAATTGCTAGCACGGCAGATACGCCTGTTGCGGCGATGGCCAACGAACAAAAAGGTTGGTACGGGCTGCAGTTTCACCCCGAAGTGCAACACACCCCCAAAGGGCGCGACCTGCTGCGGCACTTTGTTGCCAAAACGGGCATTGCTACGACGTGGACGCCGGACCACATCGTCAGCGAACTGACACGGGATGTGCAAACGAGAGTCGGGGATGCGCGGGTGCTCTTAGGGATTTCTGGTGGGGTGGACTCGAGCACCCTCGGTCTGCTACTTAACCACGCCATTGGCGACCAACTCACTGCCATCTTTGTGGATCACGGCCTGTTGCGCCTCGGTGAAGCCGATGAGGTCGATAGGGCGCTACGCGACTTGGGCGTTCATCTTATTACCGTCGATGCTGAAGACCGTTTTTTGACGGCGTTAGCAGGCGTCAGTGACCCCGAAGAAAAACGCAAAATCATTGGCCGCGAATTTATTAACGTTTTTAGCGAACAAGCCAGAGCGCTGCAAGACGGCGGTGAATTCACCTTTTTGGCGCAAGGTACTTTGTATCCTGATGTGATTGAATCCTCCGGTGGACATGGGGCTGCCAACATCAAATCGCACCACAACGTAGGCGGTTTGCCAAAAGACTTGCACTTTCAACTGTTAGAACCCTTTCGCACCCTGTTCAAAGACGAAGTGCGTGAGATTGCTGCTGAGTTGGGGTTGCCCAAAGCCTTGCGCGAGCGGCATCCTTTTCCGGGGCCAGGGTTGGCAATTCGTTGTTTGGGGGATGTGACCCGCGAGAAGCTCGAGGTACTGCGCCGCGTCGACGATATCTTCATTAGTGGCTTGCGCGAGTTTGGCCTCTACGATGACACTTGGCAAGCCCTAGCAGTACTCACCCCCCTTCGCTCGGTCGGCGTCATGGGTGACGGGCGCACGTACGCCAACACGGTGGCACTCAGGGCAGTGTCTAGTCAAGACGGCATGACTGCAGACTGGACGCGTTTTCCCAATGACTTTTTGGCGACCATTTCTAACCGTATCGTTAACAGCGTGCCAGAAGTAAACCGCATTGTCTACGACATCACCAGCAAACCACCCGGCACGATTGAATGGGAATAAACCAGTAAACGATTACGGGGCAGCGTACAAGCTGACCATGCCCGCAATCATCAACCCGGCTGCTATCACTTTGCGTGGCAGTCGGTCTTTTTCATTCATGAGGGCGATGCCGACGGTCATGAGAATCAATAAGCGCACTTGGGCGACCAAAATCACCTGCCCGGCGCTGCCACCGGCTTGAAACGCCAAAATGATAAACGCTTGCGTAAGCGCAAACGTGCTCGCTACTAACCACGCGGGCAGTGTCCACAACGTAGGGGTGCGTAGTTCTTGTGGGTTAGCTCGAGCCACCCCCAACATCCCCACACCTGTCAGCAATAAATTGAGTGTCGTGTACGTCAGCACATCAAAAAACGGACTGAGTGCTTTATCGACCACGTTCCCCAGCCCAAAACTCAAAGCGGCAGCTAGCGCCAACACTTGGGGACGGTTAAACGTCAAGCGTTTGCCCCGAGCAAGTGACAACACCGAGGTGATGATGAGCGCACTCCCCAAAAGGGTACGCGGGGCGGTACTTTCACCGAGCAAGGCGATACCAATCACCAGCGTCCACAGCGATGAACTGCGCAAGAGCAAGTCGATTTCAGAAAGTTGGCTTTTGGCAAGGGCGGAAAAGTAGAGGCTGTTGCCCAAGACATAGACGCTGCCCATGCCCAGTAGGCCGAAGAGAATAGCAGGGGAGAGGGTGTACTCGAGCGTCCCCTCAGGCAACCAAATCAATGCCCCTAGCATCCCCAACAAGCACACCACCCCAGCCAATAAATGCACCCACCCGCCAACCACCATCACGCGCACCTGCTGGCTGACCAAGCCCTTGGACGCCCACACGTTTACGGCACTTGCCAGACCTGCTGCTAGCGCCCACAAAAACCACGTCACCTTGTCACCTGCTTGTTTTGGCATACGGATTTTTGAGGTGTAGACGTTTGAGATATTGAAGTTTGAGATATTGACCTGTTGTGCATCAACCTATCCTCATGTCCTAACCCACGTGCTGCAGCGTTGGGTCGAGCACGTCTCGAAGCCCATCACCTAAGAGGTTAAACCCCAGTGATGCCAGTAGGATCGCCAAGCCGGAAAAGACCGATACCCACGGCGAAATCAGTAGGTAATCGCGGCTGTCGGAGAGCATCAAACCAAGGGAAGGTTGTGGCGGTTGGGTGCCGAGTCCTAAAAAGGACAGTGATGCTTCCACCAAGATGGCGGTTGAGAGTGACAGGGTGGTTTGTACCAGAATGGGCGCGGTGATGTTAGGCAGCACGTGACGCAGGAGTAGCCTTGGGGCAGTGCCGCCGAGTGCCCGAGCTGCGGCCACGTAATCCCAAGAAAGCACGCTCAAGGCGGGGCCTCTAGCGAGTCTGGCGAAAATCGGTAAATAGACAATGCCGATAGCCAGCGCCGTGTTGCTGCTACCTCGACCTAACACCGCGAGCACGGCAATAGCTAGCAGGATGATGGGAAACGCCAACAGAATATCCATCAACCGCATCAAAATTCTGTCCGTCCAACCGCCGTAAAAGGCTGCCAAAAGCCCGACAGTTGACCCGAGGATGCAGGCGAAGGCGACGGCACTGAACGCAATCCCTAAGCTGGTGCGGTAACCATAGAGAACACGGCTCAAAGTGTCCCTGCCGAAGTTGTCAGTACCGAGGGGGTACTCGAGCACCGGTGCAGAAAAACGGGCGCGGATGGTTTGCTCGAGCGGATCGCCTGCTAGTGGTGCAGTAATAGCGAGGATGATGACGAAGCTCGAGAGCACCAAACCCATCATGCCAATCGGATTACGCCGCAAACGCCGCCACATCAGATATGCTCCATTAGCGGTACTCCACTCTAGGGTCAACCCAAGCATACGCCAAGTCCACCAACAAATTTACCAACACAAACACCGCCGTCACCACCAAGATGATGCCTTGCACTAGCGGATAATTGCGTTCGTTAATCGCGCCAATCATGAGCCTGCCCAAACCAGGAATAGCAAACACTTGCTCGATGACCACCACGCCAGAAAGCAAATAACCCAGTTGGACGCCAATCACGGTAATCACGGGGATGAGGGCGTTTTTGAGGGCGTGTTTGTAGAAGATGCGTTGGCTATTCAAGCCTTTGGATTTGGCGGTGCGCACGTAATCGAGGCTGAGAACGTCAAGGAGGCTCGAGCGCAACATTCGACTCAAGCCCGCAATCATTGGTAGCGCCACCGCCACAACAGGCAACACCAACCGCGCCAAGTTGCCCAAGGGGTTTTCTTGAAAAGGGACAAAGCCAATACTGGGGTAACTCGGAAAACGGAGCGAAAATAGGTACAAAAGCAGCACCCCCACCCAAAACGACGGCAACGTTAGTCCAACAATCGCCAGAATGCGCACAAACACATCCGCGCTGCTGCCGCGCCAACGGGCTGCTGTAATCCCCAGGGGAAAACTGACCAGTAGTGCCACAAAGAGCGCCAAAAAGGTCACTTGCAAGGTTGCAGGCAAGCGGGCGGCAATTTCGGCACTGACAGGGCGTCCTGTCCAAATGCTGGTACCCAAGTCACCCTGCAACACGCCAGATAGCCACTGCCCATATTGCACGTGCAAAGGTAAATGCAAACCGAGTTGTCTGCGCAAGGCTTCAACCCGTTCGGGGGTGATGTCCACGTTGGCACCGAGCATGATTTCTACGGCGTCGCCGGGAATGAGCCTGAGCATCAAAAAGACCACCACCGAGACGCCAAAAAGCACAAAAATCAGGTCAAGGAGACGGCGCAAAATGTAAGCGGTCATGGGGTTTGCGTCACTCGAGTACTAGTCACTAAATCCATAAAATTCATGAGGTTTCCAAACAGAGACCCCCTACTAGAGCAGGGGGTGAATCGTTGGCAAATGGGGGTTACTCGAGCGTCACTTCTCGCAAATACCGAAGACTACGCGTGGGCATCTGCACGAAACCATTGACATTGTCGCGGAGTCCTGTGAACAAGGTGGCGTAAGCAATGTGCATAACTGGCCCTTCGCAAGCAAGGCGGTTTTGCAAGTCGCTATAGATGGCTTCACGTTCACTCACATTCGTAGTGGTGCGGCCTGCCTCGAGCAAACTATCGACTTCTTCGTCGCTGTACTGAAACACATTGGTCGAACCGCTACTAATAAACGTGCGGTGCAAATAACCATCTGGGTCGGTGCTACCGCCGTTTAAGCTCACAAACGCATCAAAGTCGCTGTTGCGCCAGCGCTGCACAAAGTTACCAAATTCTTCAATGTTAACTTCTGCTTCGATACCAGCATCGGCCAGTTGGGCTTGCAGTACTTGAGCCAAATCAGACACCACCCGAATGGTGCCGAAACTGAGCAGTTCCATTTCCAAGTTGCTGACGCCCGCTTCCTCTAACAGCGCTTGGGCGGCTTGTGGGTCGTGACGGTAGCAATCAAAGGCGTCTACGTCCACTTCCCACGTTGGCAAACCCGGACTGAGCACGCCACCCACAGCAGCATTGCCAAAGTACACCGCGTCAACGATTTCTTCGCGGTTAATGGCCAAGTTAATTGCCCGCCGCACCCGGGGGTCATTAAACGGTTCGCGTGTCACGTTTACGCCCAACAGGCTATACGCCAAGTCTTGCGTGCCTAACAAGTTGACACTGGGAACGTTTTGCAAGGTCATGGCGGTTGCCGGGTCAACATCTGGTAGCAAGTGATACGTACCCGTGCGCAAGCCAGCGGCTCGAGTAGATGCTTCTGGCACGATGTTGTAGCGCAATGCCTCGAGCATAGGCAAACCTTCGCGGTAGTAATTCGGGTTGGCCGTAAGCAGCACGTAGGTATCTGGCACGACTTCTTCAAGCATAAACGGCCCGGTTCCCACGGCAACCTGCTGCAAATCGCCTTCGGCTTCGACGACTTCTTGAGGGACGATATTCAAGTTGGGCAAGTTCGACAAAAAGGGCGCAAAAGGTTCACTAAGCGTAAACACCACCGTGCTCCCGTCAACAGCTTCGACGGATGCGACCTGGGCAAAGCGGCTGGCTTGCGGTGACCCGGTGTCTTCGGCCATGATGCGATTAAACGAGTACACCACGTCGTCTGCTGTGAAGCTACTACCGTCGTGAAAGGTGACGCCTTCGCGCAAGTTAAACGTGTAGGTGAGACCATCTTCGGAAATGATCCAGTCGGTAGCAAGGGCTGGCTCGAGCGACAAATCAGCATTAACCTCCAAAAGACCATCATAAATTTGCCCGATTACCGCAAAACTGGAAAACGCCGTGACGACGTGTGGGTCAAGCCCTACGGGTGCCTGATCGACGGCAATTTCTAACGTCTGAGCTTGACTTAATGGCAAGCAAAGCATAAGCAGCAACAAAAACGTGCGCATAAAAACCTCCTGTGAATGTGGAGATTGTATCACGGCGCTCTATCGTGGTGTGACGTGAGGTGTGCTGGAGCAGGGTGTACTGATATACGCGGTTGCTTCGCGTTAAACTAAATACAGCCACAGACATTAGGGCTTGCGCACCAATGCGTTGACCTCATCTCCGAGTCTGGCAAAGTGTTTGGTGTTGAAAGTGTAAATCGTCGTAGCTTCTGCTTTGAGGGCAGCTCGAGCGTGCAAACAATCATAAATCGCACCACCAGCAATACCCAAAGAGACCATGCGGTCAATTGCCCACATGTAGTCGTCTTCATCGAGAGCAACGACCGTCACGTGAGGGCGCAAACTGTGAATGATTTGTCTGGCTTGTTCAACACTCACGCGCCAGTGCGGTATGCGGGTTAGGACTGCAAAAAGTTCAGCAAGGCCGTGAGTACTTACGCAAATGTAACCGTTAGTTTGATGATTGATAAAACAGGCTCGAGCTGAGTCATGTTCAGGGTGTTGCGCAATCAGTACCGCAACCAGTGCTGACGTATCGAATAAAACGCTCACATGCCACTTAACTGTTCGTCACGTTCAGCCCTTGCAAGGTCAATCGCATCCTCGACATCTTTAGCGGTCAATGCCCCCTCGACCTCAAGTAGCGGCAAACCATCTACTACCTTCAGCACAGCCGAACGTTGCGGTGTAAGCACAAGCGCACCATCTTGAATGGACAACTGCAAGTCTTGATTGGCATCTACCTTGAGCTTGTCACGCACAGGTTTGGGGATGAGCACCCTGCCAAACTTGTCCAGTTTCACCGTAGTCATGCTGGTGATTTTAGCATATTTAGCTGATAAGAATGACAATACACCATCATTTTTTGCTCAGGGCGTTTCGTGCTTAGTGAGTTGCTCGAGCCTCATGCGTGCTTTAGCGTTTGACTATGAACCGCCACGCTGCCCTCGAGAAAATCCACGCGCACTTAGAAGATGCCGATGATGACACCTTAGATAACGTGCTGTACATGCTCGAGCACATGTGTTCATTAGATAATTGGGACAAAGAGATGATTGCCGATAGTAAAGCGGGCAAGTTTGACAAGATTATTGCCCAGTTGAACAAAAACTATGCTGATGGTGAGTATGAAATTTGATGGACTCAAGCGCCGTTCGAAAGCTGAATAAGCAATAGTTGAATATGCTTGAGATAACGTCAATGATAAACAATCAACTCTCGAGCCGCAGCATCCCTAGACTCCGCGCTTTATTCACCGCCGCCAGCCTGTCTTTCACTTCCAACTTGCGGTACACCCCATGCAAATAGTCTTTGATGGTCTCCGGGCTAAGGTCGAGGATCTTGGCGATTTGCTTGTTGGTGTGGCCTTCGCCCAAAAGCTGTAACACTTGCAGTTCGCGGTGCGTGAGGTCCGGCAGGGTCACTTTGGGAAGCCAGTCGTATTCGGGGCGTTTCATAATCTCGGTTAAGCGCCGTGCTAACTCGGCAGGTTCGGTCTCTTTGGAAAAAAAACCATGCGCACCCGCAGTGCGTGCCGCTTGAATGATGGCTTGTTCTTCAAAGGTCGTCAGCATAATGACGATGATATCGGGTAGTAGCACGCGAATTTTTCCGCACGCCATGATGCCATCAGTAATACCGTTTACCTCGGGCATTTTGACATCAAGCAAAACCACATTGGGTTCGTAGTATTGACTCATTTCAATGGCTTCTTGACCGTTGCCCGCTTCGGCAACAATATCGAACCCTTGCGCTTGCAACGCATATTTTAAGCCCACCCGAAAAAGCGGATGATCGTCAACGATGAGCACGCGCACGCCGTCCATGAGTGCAGTGTAGCGCATTTGTCTGCTGTGGGGAATACACCCTGCAAAAACATACAAAAACTACCTAGTGCTATCCAAAACATGATGTGGGCATTTGTCCCGTGCTGTTGTGGTAATGTTAGCACCGAGCAACGATTTACTGATATCAAGGATTGTCGAAGGTATGTATAAAGTTGCTGTCGTACGCCGTCAGCCTCGAGCGCTTGCGGTGATAGAAAGGACGGACATATGGAGGGACACATGAACGTACATAGCATTGAAAATTCTCTAAAGGCGCTCGAGGCGTTGCTCGTGCGTGACCTTGACTACCTCAACTACCCCCAGCGCACCTGGGTGACTGCCGACCCCGAGGTGTACAACGTCATTATTGTGGGAGCAGGCCAAGGCGGACTGGCAACGGCGTTTGGTCTTGCTCGCAAAGGTATTGCGGGCGTGCTCGTGTTGGATGACAACCCCGCAGGCTGGGAAGGCCCTTGGGAAACCTACGCCCGCATGGAAACTTTGCGTACGCCCAAAGAAGTGACCGGGCCGGACTTGGGTGTGGCCAGTTTGACGTTTCGGGCGTGGTACGAAGCCCAATATGGGGCAGAAGCATGGCAGGAACTTGGCAAGATTCCCAAGGGCATGTGGATGGATTATTTGCGTTGGTACCGTCAGGTGCTGAGGTTGCCTGTTTGCAATGACGCCAAGGTCGCCCGCATTGTGCCACCAGAAGTAGGTCATGAGGTGTTTGGAGTGGTGCTAGAAAACGGCGAAACCCTACGCGCTAAGCGGGTGGTGTGGGCAACGGGCATGGCAGGAGACGGCGCGTGGCAAGTGCCGGAGCTAATCCGCGACGCTCTACCTAAGGCTTACTGGGCGCACACCGCTGAAGCGATTGACTTTGAGGCGCTCAAGGGCAAGCGGATTGCGGTGTTGGGTGCGGGGGCGTCCGCGTTTGACAATGCCGCGACGGCTTTGGAAACGGGTGCTCGAGAGCTACATCTGTGCTTCCGCCGCAAGCAACTACCTCGAGTGAACCCCTACCGCTGGATGGAGTTTGCAGGGTTTTTGCAACATCACGCCGACTTGCCCGACAGCGAACGGTGGGCGTTTGCCAAGCACATCCTGGATCTCAACCAGCCGCCACCGCAAGAGACATTCCTTCGCACCGCCAAACACGCGGGTTTTCACTTGCATCCGGACAATCACTGGCAAGCCCTCGAGGTAACCGCCAATGGCGTGAAAATTACCACGCAGGAGTATGACCTCGAGGTTGACTTCATCATTGTCGGCACAGGTTTTTCCATTGACCTCACTGCCCGGCCAGAATTGCAAGCCTTTGCAGGCAACATCGCCTTGTGGCGCGACCATTACACCGCCGATGCTGAACTGGCCGATGACCGTTTAGGGCAGTTTCCTTACTTGGGTGAACACTTCGAGTGGACGGCTAAAGACGGCGCAGATGCCCCTTACTTAGCACACATGTACGACTTTACCTTTGGGGCACTGCCGTCGATGGGACTCAGTGGGGCGTCCATTAGTGGGCTGGGGTTTGCCGTGCCGAGGTTGGTACAAGGGATTACCCAGAGTTTTTATGTGGAACAAAGACAGGGGTTTTTGGAAGCGCTACTTGCTTACGATGAACCGGAACTCACCGCCGATGTTTCACACACTGTCTACCAACCTCCTGTGGCTGGCGATTAGTCACATCAAAATAGCAATTCCACGTGTCGTTTCTACAGTTGCGGATTTTTGCTAGTGTCACACCGACACCAATCGTACTCAACTGTGTAGACGTCATTGATGGAAAAGCTAATGGAAATGCTAAAAAATAACGACAAACGCGTCATGGACTCACCCGTGACGCGTCTTTTTTTGGTTGGATACGCTACTCGCGGATTTGTCCGTCGCCGTCAATGAGATATTTATAGGTGACGATTTGCGCCAGTCCCATCGGGCCCCTAGCGTGTAACTTTTGCGTGCTGATACCGATTTCCGCCCCGAATCCAAACACAAACCCATCGGTAAAACGGGTGCTGGCATTGACATACACTGCCGCTGCGTCAACTTCATCTTGAAACTTGCGCGCGTTGGCGATGCTCTCGGTGACGATGCTTTCGCTGTGTTGGGTGCCGTAGTGGTTGATGTGGTCGATGGCGTCTTCCACGCTGTCTACGATTTTTACTGCCAAGGTGTAATCGAGGTATTCGGTTTCCCAATCGCTTTCAGCAGCGGGTTCAACGTCAACAATCTTTTGGGTGCGCTCACACCCGCGTAAGCTCACGCCTTCATCATGAAGGGCTTGTAGGGCAGTGGGCAAAAACTGCTCAGCGACGTCTTGGTGAACAAGCAGGGTTTCAGCGCTATTACACACCCCTGGGCGTTGCACTTTGGCGTTGATGATGATGCTTTGGGCGCGTTTGACATCGGCAGAACTGTCTACAAACACGTGGCAGTTGCCTGTCCCTGTTTCAATCACAGGCACTTTAGCGCTATTGACCACGTGGTTAATCAGTGACGCCCCACCTCGAGGAATCACCAAATCCACTTTGCCCCGCGCTTCTAGCAATGTCGTAACGTACTTTCTGTCCGTCGAATCGATAAGTTGCACGGCGTCCGCTGGCACATACGCACCGATGGCATCACGCATGACGCGAACGAGCACACGGTTGCTGTTAAGGGCGTTAGCAGACCCACGCAAGACGGCGGCACTGCCCGCTTTGAGGGCAAGCGTGGCGGCGTCTACTGTGACGTTAGGGCGCGATTCATAGATCATGCCGATGACGCCGAACGGGACGGTCACTTGGCGCACGGCGAGGCCGTTCTCTAATCTCATCCCATCAAGCACCCGGTGTAATGGGTCGGGCAAGTTGGCGAGTTGCCGCACCCCTTCAGCTATACCCGCGAGCCGGTTGGTAGATAACGTCAAGCGGTCAATTAAGGCTTGCGAGGTACCTTTGGCGGTTTCTGCGTCAACATCTTGGCGGTTGGCCGTGAGAATGTCTTCTTGACTAGCAAGTAAAGCATCAGCAATTGATAGCAGGGCGCTGTTGCGGTCAGCTCGAGCTAAACCTCGAGAAGCACGTCTGGCACGGTCAAAAAGTGCCGTCATATCCACAGTCGTATCAGGCGCAGTCATGGTCATGTCCGTCAATATAGCCCGTTTGTCGCCTCGAGGCAACGTGTGCATATCGTCGTGGCTGCCCAGAGGACGAACCTGCTGTAAAAAACGATGTTAGTCATACCAAAAGGATGCTCGTCGTACTAAAAATACGTAAGGGACGCGTTTAATCGTTTGTTTTTGTTTCAAATTGCCTTACATTCTCATTAGCCAACGCGTGCCACCCTAATAAATACGAGCAGCCAAAATGCTGGCTGCAAACCAAAATGCTGACTGCAAACACAGTTTTACAAAACAACAAGCCGTCTTACAACAAACAAGACTCACAAAACAAGACTTACAACAAGACTTACAAAAAGCAAGACCTCGAGACGTCATTTCACATCAATAGGAGGTTTTGATGTTACCAGATCGCAACCAACTGCAACAATTGAGCCAACTTACCCACCCTTGTGTGTCAATGTATTTGCCAACCCATATGGCTGGTGCTGACACCCGCGAAAACGCGATTCGCTTTAAGAACCGTTTGCAGGACGCCGAACGGCAACTGCAAGCATTGGGCTATGACGAAGACAGTGCCAAAGACTTTTTGCAAGCTGCTTACGCCAGAGTTGAAGATAATGACTATTGGCAGCACAGGCAGCATGGTTTGGCAGTGTTCGTAAGCCCCGAAGGCATGTTTGAATACGACCTACCGGGTAATCCTGAAGCGCTAACGGTGGTTGCGCCTCACGTTCATGTGAAGCCTTTGATACCGTATTTTACGTTGGATGCCCGCTTTTTTGTGTTGGCAGCAAGCCTCAACTGCGTGCGTTTGTTTGAAGCAAGTCGCTACTACATCAGTGAAGTCGCTTTGCCCGATGACACGCCCACTAGCCTTGCTGAAGCACTCAAATTTGATGACCCAGAAACCAGTTTGGATCACTACACAGTATCTGCTGGTGGCGACGCCGTGTTTCAAGGCCAAGGGGCTGGTAAAGACGAACGCAACACGGATATCTTGCGGTTTTTCCAAGCGCTAGACAATGGCGTGCGGCAGCTGCTCGAGCCACAAGGAGCGCGCATCCCCTTAGTATTTGCAGGTGATAAGGGTATCTTTCCCATTTACCAAGACGCCAATCACTATCAGGGTTTGTTTGCAGACGCGGTAACGGGTAACCCCGACGAACACGACGTCAAGACGCTTCACCAACACGCGTGGCAGGTGCTCGAGCCACACCTAAATAAGGCTTTTGACGACGCCAAAGCACAGTACTTACAAAAAGTCGGCAACGACGCTGAACATGCGTCTGACGTGTTACGCGATGTATTGCCAGCAGCGTTTGACAGCCGTATCGAGACGCTTTTTGTCGCCCAAGATAAGCATATCTGGGGTCACTACGACCACGACCAACGCCGCGCCGATGTTCACGACGACCCACAACCAGGCGACAGCGACCTGCTTGATGTCACTGCGTTGCAAACCTTGCTAACAGGTGGTGAGGTGCACGTGGCATCACAGCAACACCTGCCCGAACAACACCTCGTAGCTGCGGTGTACCGCTTCTAAAAACGTTCCCAAGGTGCTTTGTGCGCTTACGCACTCGAGGTACGTTACCTTAACTAATCGACTCTGACTGACCGACTTTAACTTACCGCCGTGTGCACTTTCGTATGCGGCGGTTATTGTGTCGAAACAAGCCTACATCCCTCTGGTGAATTTCCTCTTTAATACATCTTCTCTAATGTATTTTCTTTTGAAAGGATATTTATGACGCAAACTGCTTTGATTAGTGGCGCAAGTGGCGCCGTTGGTGGTGTTGTTGCCAAGACTTTCGCCGAAGCTGGTTGGCAACTGGTCCTGCTTGGCTCGAGCCAAACCTCTGCCGACAAACTCAAAGACGAATTTCCCGACGCCCTCACCTTGGCTGCTGACTTAAGCCAGCTAGACGCAGCCGAAGACGTCATCACAGAGGTGCTCGAGCATCACACCCAACTTGATGCGGTGTTGCAGGTAGCCGGTGGTTTCGCTATGCAAAGTGCTTTAGAGGTGACACCAGCAGACGTCAA
Source organism: uncultured bacterium (assembly GCA_964550765.1). GTDB lineage: Bacteria > Deinococcota > Deinococci > Deinococcales > Trueperaceae > JBCCBI01. Next base: position 157,243 of record CAZKAZ010000001.1, read on the forward strand.
CAAACTTTTCACCCTCAACTTTTGGACGGTGTTTAACCTGACGAGTGCGGTGTTGCCGCATTTGGTCGAACAAGGCAGTGGCCACATCACGGCGGTGAGTGCGGGTCAAGCCCTCAACGGTGGCGGCAACACGGGTGCGTATGCGGCCTCCAAAGCAGCCATGAGCGCCTACATCAAATCGGTAAATGCCGAGGTGTCCGAACAGGGCGTCACGGCGAGCGTGCTGTATCCGATGGGTACCATCGACACCGAGACTAACCGCCATGCTATGCCTAATGCCGATCCAGATAACTGGCTCGAGACACAAGACATCGCCGACACGCTGTTGCACATGGTGACGCGCTCTAACCGAGGGCGCATCCAAGAAGTGCAGTTACACGCAGTGTAGTTACACGCTAAGTAAATGCTGCAGTCTAAATAGCCGCAGTCAGGGTTACTCGAGCACTCCTACTCGAGCGCTTTCGTCCAGCTACCCGCTAGCATCGTGCCTGCTACTTCCAAACTGTCCAGGTCTGCCGTCAGGGGGTTATCCGACAGCACCACCACGTCGGCGTCAAACCCGGCTTTAAGTTGTCCAGAACGGTGCTCGGCGTGTATGGCGTAGGCGGCTGCTCGAGTGTAGCCATGTAATACCTGCTGCACGGTCAGTTTTTCCTGTTCCTGAAAGACCTTGCCATCTGCGCCAATGCGCTTTACAGCAGCGCGAATGGCTTTGAGCACGCCTGGTACAGCCACGGGTGTATCCGAACCCATAATCAAGGTTGCCCCGCTTGCTAGCAGACTAGCGAACGGATAAGCGCGCTCCAAGCGTTTAGGGATAATCTGCCGGGCGTTGGGGGCATCAACCACCATGTGAAACGGTTGCACTGAAGCAATCACGCCAAGTTTGCCAAAACGGGCTACGTCATCGGGGTGGATGTGTTGGGCGTGTTCGATGCGGGGGCGAATGTTTTTAGCCTGCCACAGTTCGCGGGTAGTCTCGAGCACATTCAACACCGTTCGGTTAGCCGCGTCACCAATAGCATGCGTTACCGGAGTTAAACCCGCTTCAATGACAAGGGGAAAACGTTCAGCCAGTGTTTCGGCGTCATCAATTTGCACGCCCGTGTCGTCGGTGTCTGCATATGGGTCGAGCATCCAAGCAGTCAAACTACCGAGCGCCCCATCGGCAAAAAACTTTGCCCCGCCCACGCAAAAGCGGTTGCCACCTTGCCCGGTGGCGATGCCTAGCTCGAGGGCATCTTCAGCGTTTTTGTGGGGAATACACCCCCACACCCGCAGTCCGTAATCAGCGCGGCTGGCGACTTTGGCCATATTGCGCCAGTAATTAGCGGGTTCATACGCCATTGAGTGCACTGTCGTCACCCCATAATCCGCTAAATCCGCTGCTGCAGCATGTAATGCACCAGCAAAAGCTTGCGGACTGGGTTCGGGAATGACATCAGCGACCAAGTTAGAGGCTTGTTCTAACAGCATCCCTGTGGGCTGGCCGTTTGCATCTTTCACAATGGTGCCTTGAGGCGGGTTAGTGCGACTAGCGGTGATGTTGGCGACGTCTAAGGCTCGAGAATTGACCCAACTGCTGTGGTGATCTTGCGAGAGAATCATCACCGGATGGTTAGGGGTGACGCGATCTAAGTCGGCTTTATCGAGGGTGCGGCGTCCCCAACGAACCACCGAAAAACCCGCCCCTAAAATCCAGGTGTCTGCAGGTTGCTGACTGGCTTGTTCGGCAATGGCGGCAATGGCTTGCTCGAGCGTCTCCGTCTCGGTAAAGTTCAAGCGCGAAAGTTCCAGCCCGTGCAGGGTCAAATGCACATGACTATCGTGAAACCCCGGCAGCAAACAACGTCCTGCCAAATCAACCGTCTCAAACCCCGGTGCAGCTTGCGCTTTAAGGGCGTTAACCTCACCACACGCCATAATTTTGTCACCACGAATGAGCAAAGCCTCAGGTTGGCTGTTTGCATCGTCCATGCTGAGAATCGTGCCGTTATGAAAGAGAATATCTGAAAAAATGTCTTGCACGCGCTCAGTGTATCGCGCTGTTGGCAGGAAATGCGGTCAGACAGAATGTATCTTGGTGGGTTTTTTGTGTCTAGTTTTGCTAAGCTAAGCTATGCACGAGATTGACCCTAAGCTCATTGCGCAAGCCCTAGCCGTTGGTGAGCATGATGATTCGCTCGAGGTGATTGAGGCGGCATTGCGGGAATATATTCGCAAGCGTCAGACGCAGTCCCAAACGCAGGATGAGGCTCGAGGGTTGCTGGCACTTTTTGGAACGATTGAGTACGACGAAACGTTTGATGGCAAAGTGCAGCGTCAAAAACCGTAGTTCAGATATTGCGGGATAGCTCGAGCACCTTGTCAAAATCATCGGCTACATTGGCATCATCCAAAGCGGCTTTGTTGCGTTTGATTTGTCCGCATTTCACACACTGACTGACGATAATCCAGCCTTTTTTGCCGCTGTAGTCCACGCCGATAGGTTCTAGCAGCCCACCGCAGTCGCTGGCTCTATCCCCAGGGTTAATGTCTACATGCAGCGAATGCAAACAATACGGGCAGTGGTTGCGGTAACTGCCGTTAGCAAGCGGGGGTACTTCGCGAGTGCAGTTTGCACACACAAAACCCGTATTTTTTCCTTGTCCCACAAAACGCCTACGCACAAGACGATTATGCCGTGCTTGGATTCGTGCGTATGTGACTCACTTACAGGCCTTATGTAATTACTTACAGCGCATTGGCCCCAAGGGTTCGCCGCCCATGAGGTGCATGTGCAAGTGATAGACCTCTTGTCCGCCGTGTTGATTGCAGTTGACTAGCAGCCTGTAGCCGTCTTGGTCGATGCCTGCTTTTTTGGCCAGTTTGGCGGCTACCGTAAAAAGCCTACCAAGTGTTTGTTCGTCTGCTTCAGTGACGTCGTTGGCGGTAGGGATGAGCTGGTTGGGAATAATCAAAATATGCGTGGGTGCTTGCGGGCTAATGTCGCGAAATGCTGTCACTAAGTCGTCTTGATAGAGGATGTCCGCATCGATTTCGTGGCGGATAATCTTGCTAAAAATGGTTTCTTCGGCCATGCGGCAGTTTACCGTGTCTGGTTTACCGTGTGCGGTTGATTGATGGGGTGATGAACGTGAACTGAGAGGTATACACATCTCTCATCAGCGGGGTTTGCTAAATTAGCCATTATGCCGAAGCGTTTTCGCTACCTAGAACTTACCCTTACCCTTGTCAGTATCATCGTTGCTGGCGTGACCATTGCGTACACCCTGCAGAGTTTCAACCCGCAACCAAGGGCGTCACTCGAAGACATCATCACCGAAACCATGACCCCGCACGAACGCCTCAACATGCCCTTTAACTACGACATCATCGTGATTGGCAGTGAACCTGAAGGCGTCACCGCGGCGGTAGCTGCCGCCCAAGAAGGGGCTAACGTCTTGCTCATGACCGAAGCTGACCGCATTGGCGGTTTGTTTGTTACCGGCATGATGAATTCATTAGACTTGCCTGTGCAGCCTTTGATGCAGCGGGGATTGTTTGAAGATTGGTGGGATAGGGTCGGGCGTGGCTTTTCGTTTGATGTGCGCCGCGCTGAAGCCGCCTTTGGGGCGATGTTGCGCGAAGCGGGTGTCGACGTGCGTTTGGGTGAGCAAAACATCCGCCCAGTCTTTTTAGAAACCGAAACGGGCGATACCCACATTGTGGCTATTGCTAGTGATAGCCCCAACCCCGATGCTGAGCGCCCCGACTGGGCAACCGCACCCACCGAACTGCGTGCCAAGCACTACATTGACGCCACACCCGACGGTGACATTTTTGCCGCCCTTGGTGTGCCCTACACCATGGGGTTTAGTTCGCTTGGTTTGGACGCCCGCATGGTGGATACCTTGGTGTTTCAAATTGACGGCGTGGACTGGCGTGAACTTAGGCGCGGGGTCGAAAGGCGCGGTAAAGCCTACGCCGAAGCCAACGCCCAAGCTGCTTGGGGGCATTTTGGTAGGTATCCCCAAAACTACCCACCCCAAGAACACGGCGTCCGCTTGCGCGGCTTAAATTTAGGTTTGCAAGAAGACGGTTCAGTACTCGTTAACGCCCTGTTGATCTACAACATTGACCCCTTTGACGAAGCCAGTATTCAGCATGGGTTTGAACGGGCAGCCAGGGAAGCCCCGCGCATTATCGAATACCTCAAACAAGATGTGCCCGGTTTTGACAATGCCACCTATGGCGGCGTTGCTGAGACGCTCTATATCCGTGAAACCCGTCACCTGCAAGCAGAGTGCCAACTCACTGCCGATGATGTGTTGTCCAACCGAGTGACAGAGTGGGACATTGCCGCGGGTAGCTATCCGCTGGACGTGCAAACACTTACCCCACAAGATAACGGCTTTGTGTTTGGCGTGCCGGAAGTGTACGGAGCGCAGTTGTGTGTGACGGTGCCAGTAGGAACGGACAATCTTTGGGTGGTAGGGCGTGCGGCTGGCTATGACCCCATTGCCCACTCGAGCGCCCGTGTTGTCCCTTTCGGTATGAGCGTCGCCGAAGCTGTCGGGGTAGCCGCTGTTAGAGCTAGCAACTTAGGTGCTACGCCAAGAAATTTTGCCGCCAACAGCCAAGCCATCGAAACGTTGCGTAACCGCTTACGTGAACGGGGGGCATACCTCGCAGACGTGCGTGAACGCCCGCCAGTAGGTCCCTATCGCCATGCGTTTTTTGATGCGTTTAGGTTGCTCAGGGCGCGCGGTTTGGCCGTCGGCGGTTATGACAACGACCCCGAACTTGATGCGGAGATGACCTCGCTGAGTTATTTATACTTACTAAGCAACGTGGCGCGGCGTTTTATGGACGATACTGAATTAGGGCCCACATTAATTGCCCGTCACTACTCCCAAAACCCGTTAACAGCAGACATTGCCTTGGCGATTACCCGTGATGCGGCGTGTTACTTGGGTGAATGCGACACTACTGATTGGACAGACCTCGCCCAGCGCGGTTTTGTGCCTGAGCGTTTTGCGCCTGATGGTGTTCTCACAAGGGGTGAGACGTACGCTTTAGCTGCTCAAATCATGCTTTATCCTGAACGGCAGCGCGCCGCGCAGCAGTAGGATGAATGTTGAGTGATGTACTCGGGTTTGTGACGCACACACGGCACGTAAGGCCCAAATTTGCTAGGCTGCAACTATGAGTGAAGCTACCGAAACATCTGCTGGCTTGCCCAGTAACGAATCGTCCAATAACGAACTGCCGAGTAAAGAACATCTGCTCGAGGCACTCAAAATCGTCAAAGACCCAGAAATCCCCGTGAATGTGGTGGATTTGGGGTTAATTTATAACCTAGAAGTGCACGAAGGCGGCAAAGTTGACATTCAAATGACGCTAACGAGTATGGGTTGCCCAGTACAAGACATGATTCAAGCCGATGCCGAACTGGCCTGCATGCAAGTTGAAGGCGTCAAGCAAGTTGAGGTGGAATTTGTCTGGTCACCGCCCTGGTCTACGGACAAAATGAGTGACGACGGCAAAAAGCAAATGCGCATGTTTGGGTTTAATATCTAGGTGTTCTTCCGTCGGGCAGCGCCTGCACGCACCTCGCCCTTGGCGGCAAGAAAAGATGCGTGGCAGGCGTTTGCTGAACGGTTAGAACTCGCTCCTGCTGACTTTCGCCAAGGATACCTGCGGGAGTTGATTTATAGTGATGATGCGCTCGAGTTTGCCAGTATCTACGGCCTCGAGCCCCTGCCCGGTGTGACGTTACTATTATTTGACTACCTGCGTACCCGCCGCGGCCCTTTAGGCGAAGCCCACAAACTCATCAGCAACTGTCTCCTTAGCACCAGCGAAACCATTGCCCCTTTGTCGTTGCAAGCTAACCCGCGCCAAGATGTGCGTTTAGAAAACCTAGCTGCGGCAGCCGCAGGCGGTGAAATCATTCGCCTCGAGCACGACCCCGACTTCAGCGCCGCCGTGACGCTCTACGCTCGCCATCCGCAGCAGGTACACGCCTTTTTGACACCACCGCTCAAGCGGGTGATATTACAAGTCATCACTCGAGCGAGTGACCCTGCGCTTCGTCCTTCACTAAAACTTGGCGAACAACACATCCTGCTCGCGTGCAGTGCTGACCCGCACACCCCTACCAGTTTTGACGTCATCGAAGGACTCACCACCGACGTGTTAAGTTTGTACAGCGCCCTCAAAGCCCAGCAGTTTTCCACATAAACCTCGGCAGTTGTCCGCATAAACTAATGCCTCAACGCCTGCTTCAGGGTTTTTTCTCATGTGTACTGTGGTCTTGAAGTATTAAACTAAAAAAGATGTTTAAGCGTGGCGTGGGCTGTTCGCTAACTATTTGCCAGCTATCTGCTAGTGGCCCAAGGCGTCAAAACGACCTTGTGTACGTTAAAACGACCTTGCGTACGTTGGTAGGTCTTGTGTACGTTAGGTAAGTGAGGGTGTTGGGTAAGTGAGGTTGATGATGGCGCGGTTTTTTAGATGCTGATAAGGCTGCTTGCTTCACTGACAGGCGCACGTAAAACAACTTATACTATTAGCCAGACTGACGCCTAACCAAGGCTAATCACGACGCCCACTCGAGCCACGAAGGAGCCGCGCTAACGATGTTACTCAGTTCAAGCAACCCATCGATTGACACCAGTGACTTGCGTCGCGTTCGTGCTCAGCTCGAGATACTCAACGTCCTCCACACGTTCATGGACGCCATCAACCGCACCGACAAACGCGATTTGAGTCGTTGTTTTGCCAAAGATGCCACCTTGGCGACGTATTACGTTGGCTCGAGCGCCCCTCGAGTGCACCACGGACGCGAAAGCATCGTGCGCTTTTTAGAAAATACTTGGTTAGTGCGCAACGATGTCAGTGTGTTTGAGCGGCACATGGTCATGAACACCGTCTTTTTGGACGTGTCAGAACAAACCGCTTACGCCCGCTCGAGCTTTCTTATTACCCGGCAAGAGATGGCATCTTTCAAAATTGACATCGCCTACGCAGGCCAATACGTTGATGAACTCTATGCTAGTGACGAAGGTTGGCTTATTTCGCACCGCACCGTGCGTTTTGGTTGACCCAGGCTACTAGGCTCATTTCCTAGTAACGGTTTCTACCCGTGATGCTCACATCAACCCTTGGCTTAAGACCTCTACATGAAAAAATGTCAACGCTACCTTTGCTATCCTCGATATATATAGCAGTCGCCAACTCAATCAGGACATCTAGGAGATAGTTTTTGCTATCTTGAGTAGGCATCGAGATACATGTGATGGTCATTCGTGATAATTATCAAGGTGTATGGGTTCACTTGACGATGGCTATATCAGCTATCAAAATGTTGTCATCAAATTCACGATAAAGTGCAATCATTTAGCCATTCTGTGTATCGTTTCTATTATCCCTAGTTATGTTGTCAATCATTGCTGATGTCACATTGACGACCTTGGACATTGGCAACAGCAATTGACAATACCTTTGCTATGTGTTGTTTCTACGGTTGCTGATGTTTACCAACGTCACATCGACATAAATTCAAATTTGTAGACATAAGCAATAAAATTTATACAACATTAGTAAATTTAGTAATGCTACTGATGACATTGATGACATTGATGACATTGACATCAAACGCATTCAGACATCAAACGCATTCAACTGTGTAGACGTCAGTGATAGTGAGGCTCATTGAAGCGAAAATCACGTTTTGACTCACCACCACAACGCTTTGTGATTTACGTTGCGTGATACGACACACAATAGAGGGTGTCAACAGGGTTTGTCGTGGCTGAAACCCCGCTTACCGCGCCCACAACCTAATGCAAACCACGAAACTTAGGTACGACAATCAGGTATTGTGTAGAACTAGTGCGAACGTTTTGCCGTGGCCAAGCACGGGCTTTCTCGCTAGCTCACTTAGCGCTCACTGCGTTCACTTGGTTGACGTCAACCCCACCGTTCTCGAGCACGCCCGCGAGCCATCGCTGTGAAGGCATTGATGAAGACGTCAATTAGGGCGTTGATTTTGGAGTTGTTTTATGGAAAGTACCGCATCGTTTTTACAAAAATATCGCGTCAAACTTAACGAAATTTTTAATAATCGTGACTACAGTGACACGATGGGCGTCGAACGGGGGATTCCGCAGCAGTTCTTAGACGACCTGTGGACGACCTCACCCATGTCGGCGTTCATTCCCACGTCACACGGTGGGCGTGGCGGTCATATTCATGAGTCTTTGGGTGTGCTCGAGGCTTGTGCCTATCACTCTTTGCCCTTATCGCTCATGTTTGGCATCAACTTTGCCCTCTTTTTGCAGCCTATTGCTAAGTTTGGTAGTGACACCATCAAAGATAAAGTCTTTGGCGACTTTATGAGCAAGCCAACTTTGGGCGGTTTGATGATTACCGAACCCAGCTACGGCACTGACGCGCTCAACATGCAAACTAGTTACACCCCCCAACCCAACGGGGATAACCCCAGTCACTATCACCTATCGGGCGTCAAGCATTGGGCGGGTATGACCGGACAAGCTGACTATTGGGTGATGGCTGCACGCGGGCGCAACAGCGAAGGCAAACTGTTGCGTGATATTGGGTTGTTTGTCTGCGATCAGCACCAAGAAGAACAGCGCATCCATGTAGACGAGCAGTTCAAAGCCCTGGGGTTGTACCTGATTGGTTACGGACGCAACCTCGTGGATGCTGTTGTGCCTGAAAGCAGCCGTTTGATTCCTGAGCAGTCTGGCGTGCGTATGCTCATGTCGGTATTGCGCCGCAGCCGTTTGCAGTTTTGCGGTATGGCGATGGGCTTTCTCAAGCGCATCAGCGACGAAGCCTTAACCTATGGTCAAGAGCGTTTTGTGGGCAAAAAAGCTTTGGTGGATTACGACCAAGTGCAAGCTCGAGTCAGCCGTATTCAGTCTATGACCACGATTTGTGCGGCTATGTGCATGTACGCCAGCAAGCAAGCCGACTTGGCAGCAGATATCAACCAACAAGAACTTTCTGCCAATGTGCTCAAAGCCGTGGTGACCGATTACATGCAAGAAGCCGGCCAGTCGTTTTTGCAACTTGCTGGTGCTAGCGGTTACAAACTGACCCACATGGCCGGGCGCAGCGTCATCGACAGCCGTCCGTTTCAGATTTTTGAAGGCTCAAACGACGTGCTTTACCAGCAAATTTGTAACTTTGTGCTCAGTAAAATGCGCAAAGCCAAAGCCGCTTCACTCGAGGCCTACTTGAGTGCGTCGGAGTGGCAACAGGGTATTGCCGCGTTGGGTGCGCCCTTGTTTGATATTCGCATCGATGGCAAACTCAGCCAGCGCCAACAGGTGTTGTTAGGGCAGTTTTTGGGTCGCGCCATTACCGCTGATTGGTTGGTGTCCTTAGCGGATGCGGGTTATCGCAGCGACCTTGTTGAGGCTGCTTTGGCGTCACTGCGCGGCGAACTGCAAGGTTTGCGCTCGAGCTTCAGCCACTGCGACCCCGGTACTATCTTCAGTGATTTTGCTGATAAGCACAGTTGGCTCGAGGTACTACACCCCGAACCCGAACTGGCCTAAGCGTTCGTTTGACCCAAATGGCGACTGACCTTTGGGTCACCTTAAACGTGTCTGATGTCGCTTTTCACCTGCTCACCTGTCGCCGAATACGTGCGTCGCTGTGGGCAGGTGTCGTGTTCTGTGCTGTTTTGGACGAACAGCCGGTTCAACAAGTGATTAAAACTCGTGAAACACTTTGGGGCGTCTTAGGGCAGGTATAGTGATGGCATGACTGATTTGCCAAGGGCAGACAACCCTGCTGACAATGCTACTTCTGATAATGCTACTTCTGATAATGCCATCCCTGACGCTACAGGTGTCGAAGATGGTTTGTATATTCAGCTTTTTAGCATTCACGGGTTAATCCGCTCGCACAACTTAGAACTTGGCCGCGATGCCGACACAGGCGGGCAGACCAAATACATGATTGAACTTGCCCAAGCCTTGGGTGATGACCCTCGGGTCAAGCAGGTTGACTTGTTTACCCGCTTAATTGACGACAAGCGTGTCGCCGACGATTATGCCCAGCCTATCGAAGCCATCAGTGACCGGGCGCGTATCGTACGCATTGCTTGTGGTGGCAAGACCTACAAACGCAAAGAACTCCTCTGGCAACACCTCGATGAATTTGTCGATAAGACCTTACGGTTTATTCGCCAAGAAAACCTCTCACCCGATTTTGTCCATGGTCACTACGCTGATGCGGGTTATGTGGCAGCGGAACTGGCGGGTTTTTTGGGCGTGCCGCTTATTTTTACGGGGCACTCGCTGGGGCGCAACAAGGTAGAGGTGCTCGAGAACGCTGGTTTGTCGTTTGAAGAAATTGACAAAAATTATAACATCTCACACCGCATCAAAGTCGAAGAAGAAGTCTTGCGCAAAGCCGACATGGTGATTGCTAGCACCAGTCACGAGGTCAAGCGCGGTTATGAACTTTACGAAGCCCATCACAGCGCCCACTACCAAGTGATTCCCCCCGGTATCAACGTCGATAAGTTTTATCCTTACTATCACGACGACGACCCCCAAGAACGCAGCGAAGCCGCCATGCAAGCCCGCGTCAAGATGCGTGATGAAATCAACCGCTTTCTCAACAACGTCAACAAACCGTTGATTTTGGCAGTCAGCCGCCCTGATAAGCGCAAAAACATCGAAGGTTTAGTGACTGCATACGGGCTAGACAAAGAATTGCAGTCGATGGCGAACTTGGCGATTTTTGCGGGTGTGCGCAAAGACATCAGCGACATGGACGACAACGAACGGGAAGTGCTGACCAATTTGCTCTTGCTCATGGATAAGTTTGACCTATATGGCAAGTTGGCATTACCCAAAAAACACGACCCCAGCAACGAAATCCCCGCTTTATATCGCTTGACTGCGTCTACTGGGGGGGTATTTATTAACCCCGCCCTCGTAGAAAACTTTGGCATCACCATTATTGAAGCCAGTTCTTCGGGGTTGCCGGTGGTGTCTACTGATCACGGTGGCCCGCAAGATATCTTGGCAAATTGCAACAGTGGCATTTTGATTAACTCGCGCAACACCGAAGAAATCCAATCAGCGTTGAAAAAAATCCTCACCGACAGTGACCTGTGGCGCGAATATTCCAATAATGGCATTAATGGTGTGCGCAAGCACTATTCGTGGACGGCACACGCAGACACCTACTTGACGGAGCTCGAGCCCATCCTAGCTGAAACCGACGACAAAGACTATCACGTGACCGTCGGCAAACAACTCATCAAAAACGACTTTTTGCTGCTCGCCGATATCGACGACACCATCATCCGCTATCCAGACGTTGACGAAGCGGAAACGGCGGATATTGCTGACGTTGATGTGTCTGATGAAGGGTTAACGCACTTGCGTGATGTACTAGCGCAACGTGATAGAATCGGTTTTGGTTTGGTGACGGGGCGTTCGTTGGAGAGCGTCAAAGCCTTGCTCGAGAACACTGACTTGCCGCGCCCAGATGTGATTATCTCTTCAGCTGGTTCAGAAATCTACTATGGCAAAAAGTTACGTCTCGATAGAGGTTACGAAAAGCACATTTCCTATCAGTGGAAACCGCGCAAAATTCGCCAAGTGCTCGAGCACCTCGACTTTCTTCACCCCCAAGAGGATGAAATGCAGCGCCCGTTTAAGGTCAGTTATTATCTTGAAGACAATAACGACTATTTGGCCGCCGTGCACCATCACTTAAGCGAAGCCAAGTTGCGTTACAGTTTGGTGTATTCATCCGGGCAATTTTTAGACATTTTGCCGCAGCGTGCCTCCAAGGGCAAAGCCATCCGCTATCTCAGCTACAAATGGAGCATCGCCCCGAGCCGCATTGCTGTAGCAGGCGATTCGGAAAACGACGAAGAGATGTTACGGGGCAGTTTTCGTGCCATTGTGGTGGGCAATCACGACGGCAACCTCGAGCACCTGCGCAACCAGCGTTACGTTTACTTCGCCGAAAGCAGCTACGCCCAAGGCATCCTAGAAGGCCTCAAGCACTACCAGTTCATCGATTGATGGTTGATTTGATTGACGATTAACGGGGTTTAAGCGTCTTGCAAGAGGCTATCAAGTACCTCAAACAACTGATACTTACTAAACGGCTTGTTGAGCACTGCGTGTGCCCCGAGCCGTTTCATTTCTTGTACGTCGCTGTCGTCGCGGTGAACGGTAATGACAATGACTGGGGTGGCGATGTTTTTTTCGTGTAAACGCTTCAGCACGTCATAGCCGTCAAGGTCGGGCATGGTGATGTCGGTGATGAGCACGTCAAACGCGGGTGGCTTGACGGGGGTACGCTCGAGATTAAAGTGCTCGAGCACCTCGCGTCCGTTGTAAGCAAGTTCCACACTGTGACCAGCTCGAGTGAGGATATGCTCGAGCCATAACTGCACCGAATATTGGTCATCAGCGACTAGGATACGCGCCACAACATCACTTCCTAAAAAGCCTCATTCTGAGTGTCTAGGTTCGTTAACGAGCTGCTAGCTCGAGCATACCGTAACACCATGAGAATAAAGGTAAAACTCTATTCATTGTGCGATACATCTGGTCTTTAATAAGGAAACCCTCATGCTGTAGCGCCAATCTCAAAACGTAACAAGCTGTGAAATGTTATCTTATGATAGGCTACGGGCAACAGTTTCAGCAAAGTACGTCAAAATCATATCCGCGCCCGCGCGTTTGATGGCTAGCAGCGACTCGTCGCGGCAGCGTTCCAAGTCAAGCCAACCTAGTTGGGCAGCAGCTTGAATTTGAGCGTATTCACCCGATACTTGATAGGCAGCCACCGGCAAACGGGTATTGTTGCGCACGTCGCGGATAATATCCAAATAAGGGCCGGCGGGTTTGACCATAACGACATCGGCCATTTCCGCTTCGTCGAGTTGGGCTTCGATGATGGCTTCGCGGCGGTTACCGGGGGACAGTTGATAGGTCTTTTTATCCAGCAACGTTGTACCAGCAGCTTTGGCGCTACCAACCGCATCCCGAAAAGGCCCGTAGTAGGCTGAGGCAAACTTGGCCGAATACGCCATAATCACCACGTCATAAAACGCCTCACTATCGAGCGTATGGCGAATGGCGGCAATGCGTCCGTCCATCATGTCCGAAGGGGCAACCACATCAACGCCAGCTTGGGCGCTCAACACCGCCATCTTGGTAAGAATCTCCAAGGTGCGGTCGTTATCCACGTTGCTACCATCAGCGGTGAGCACCCCATCGTGTCCGTGACTGGTATACGGGTCAAGGGCAATATCGGTAATGACGGTTAGTGGCAAGTTGGCATCTTTAATCGCTCGCACAGCCTGCAGCACCAAGGTATTGTCATTCAGTGCTTCGTCGCCAGTGTCGTTTTTGAGATTCGGGTCAATCTGCGGAAACAGGGCCACCGCAGCAATGCCAAGGTCAGCCAGTTTGCGGCACTGTTCAACAAGATCAGCGATGTTGTAACGGTAGATACCGGGCATCGAGCTGACGGCTTCGGGGGCACCGTCACCATCAATCACAAACAGCGGTTGGATGAGGTCGCCGACGTGCAAGTGGGTTTCTTCATGCAGGGCGCGCAAACTGGGCGTGCGGCGCAGCCTGCGGGGGCGGCGAGTAGGGCGGAGTAACGTCATGGTGCTATCGTACCGCGCTTTGCGGCTTGCTAGCGTGTCAGCTTTTGCAAACGTGTTAGGCTGAACTGTGCGCAAATATCTTGTCAAAACTGACCATGGCGATGTGCTAGTCACTGTGAATGAAGCCTGTAAAAACGGTTTGGAAGAAGACTTATTATTACTTGACATGGCCACTGCCGACAACAGTCAAGACATCAATACCGAAGTGCCCCTGCGGGCGTTTTCTGCCAAGATGCTCGATATTATCGAAATTGTCGGCACTGAAGGCGTGAACATGAGTGAAAAGATGCTGGAAATGATGAAACAAGAAAAAGCCACCAGCGACCTGAGAAAAATTGAACGCTTCGCCAAAGAACACGGACAATAATAGTCTCAGCGTGTTTTGTAGCCGTTGATAACCCGATAAAAGTAGACGCCATCATCTGCGATGATTTCCTTCGAGGTTGATGGTTGATGTTGGATTCAGGGGATAACTGTTCCGCAGCGCAATAAAAAAGCGCAGGCGGTGTATTCACCTGCGCTGATTCGACGTTGGTTAGCCCAATTACTGCTTTAAGCGCGTCCACAAACGGCTAGCGAGGTCAATGTATTCCGGTGGGCAGGTTTGCGCAAAGCGGATATTCGCACCTTCGGGTGGAACTACTTCCGGGGCGGTACGTAAGTCATCACGCAAAAATGCCTCGGAACCCGCAACCCCGTTGGCATAACCCGCGAAGTTGCTTTGCATGGCGGCATTTTCGGGTTGTAAGAACCAGTTGATGAAGGTGAGGGCGTTTTCGCGGTTGGGGGCGTCTTTGGCAACGGCGAGGTTATCCATCCAGCCGGAGGTGCCTTCGGCGGCGTAAGCGTATTGCACGGTGTCACGTTCGCGGCGCACCCGCAAGCTAGCGCCGTTCCAGTAGTTGGACATGGCGTATTCGCCAGCGATCATGTTGTCTAAGATGCCTTCTGAGGTGTAGGTTTCGACAGAGGGACGTTGCGCTTCAAGCAATGCCAAAATCTCCCCAAACACCGCTGGGTCGGTTTCACACGCGTCATAACCGAGGTAATACAGCGCCATTGGCACCACTTCATCCCACGAATCAAACACGTTGATGTTGCCTTGGAGTTCTTCGGGTGGGTTGAAAAACACTTCGTAGGTGTTGATATCACCATCGTACACGGCGGTGTCTACTACAAACGAGGTTGTGCCCCACTGCCACGGCACGGTGTAGACGTTGCCGGGATCCCAGTCGGGGTCGCGCCACGCTTCGGAGATGTTTTGGTAGTTTGCCATCTCGCTGGCGTTGATGGGTTCTAACAGGTCTTCTTCTAAAAAGATAGGCACAAAGTTGTGGGTAGGCACCACGATGTCGTAACCGGGGTTGCCGCTTTTGAGTTTGGCAAGTAGGGTTTCGTTGGTGTCGTAGGTGTCGAGAATAACGTTGATGCCGGTTTCTTCGGTGAATTTCTCGAGCATTTCTTCGCTGGTGTAGCCCGTCCAGTTGTAAAGGTAAAGCTCACCTTGGGCAAAAGCAGTAGCGCCAAGTAGCAAAGCTACTAACAAAATATGTTTCATGTTTCCTCCTTGAATGGATTGTTTTTCGTGTTGATTTAGGTCGTCAGATAACGGATACATCAACCATCAGATAACGGATACATCAATAACATGTCAGGTCATAACACCTCCTTGGGGGGCGTGTTTAGGCGTTGCGGCGGCCGATCAGTAAAGACGACACCACGAAGATGATGGAGATGGCGAGGACGATGCTCGAGATAGCGTTCACCTCTGGCGTCACCCCGGTGCGCACCATGCCGTAAATATACAGGGGCAACGTGGTGGTGCCCGCCTCAGCAATAAACAAGGTGATGATGAAGTCATCCATCGAGATAATGAACGCCAGCATCGCCCCAGAAATAATGCCCGGAATCATCAGTGGCAAGGTGATGCGCCTAAACGTGCGCCAGTCGTTGGCATAGAGGTCTCTGGCCGCTTGCTCTAAGGTCGTGTCCATGCTTTGCAGGCGGGCTTGGATGGGCAAGTAAGCAAAAGGAATACAAAACACGCAGTGCGCCAAAATGACCTTGCCGACGCCTAGCGACACACTCAAAGTGGCAAAGAGTGCCAAAGTGGCTACCGCTGTAACGATTTCCGGCACCATCAGCGGCGACATCAAGGTGGCCATTACCAAACGCTTACCGCGAAACGCACCACTTCGCACCAGTGCTAGGGCGGCCAAGGTGGCGATGACCGTGGCGACGATGGTGGCGATGCTAGCAACCGTCAAACTGGTGACGGCGGCTCGCCTGATGCCTTCGTTTTCAAACACTTGCCGGTACCAGTCAAAACTAAAACCACCCCAGACGGTAACGGTGCGGTTGGCGTTAAACGAAAACACGATGAGCACCAACAAAGGTGCATATAAGTAGGCAAACACGAAAAACGTCCACAAGCCAAACCCTGGCAGTTTGCCCACTTCAAACCGCTGACGGGAACGGGCGGGTGCTTTTTGGCGGCTGGCTTTGGTAGAAATCACACTCACAGCAAACCCCCTTCTCGTTGGGCGGGACTGCGCACGTAGACCAGCAAAGCAACGAGCACGAACGTGAGCAGCATCAGTGCCATGGCTGCCCCAAACGGCCAGTTACGGCTAGACGAAAACTGCATCTGAATGAGGCTACCGAGCATCAAGTTTTTGCCGCCACCCAATAGCTGCGGGGTGATGAACGCCCCCAGCGAAGGAATAAACACTAACGTGCACCCTGCTACAATCCCGGGCATCGCTAGCGGCAAGGTGATGCGCCGAAACACCCGCCAACGACTGGCATAAAGATCGTGGGCAGCTTCTAGCAGGCGAATATCCAGTTTTTCCAAACTGGCATACAGCGGCAACACCATAAACGGCAAATAGCTATACACCAGACCCACCAGCACTGCGCCATTGGTAAAAAGTAACGTCACTGGTTCGTCTATTAGGTTGAGGCGTTGCAAGGCTTGGTTGATAAGCCCGGTATCGCGCAAAATCAAAATCCAACAAAAGGTGCGAATTAACAAGTTTGTCCAAAAAGGGATGGTGATGAGCAACACGAGGGTGTTTTTGCGCTCTTTGGGTTGTCGGGCGATGTAGTAGGCCACGGGCAAAGCAGCAACCAAACTAAGTGCCATGGTGGCAAAGGCAAGCCACAGCGAACGCCAAAAGATGCGCACGTTGGCGGTGCTAAACATCAACGTGTTGTCAAAATCGCGCTCGAACACCAGCTGGCGGTAGGCTTCTAGGGAGAACGCAGGTTCTACCCCGCCATAGGTGCCGCGCTCTAAAAACGAATACACCACGACAATACCGAGGGGAATGAGCATAAAACAGGTGAGCATCACCATCGCAGGGGTGAGGCTTAAGACCCGTTTGATGGTGCGTTGCCGCGTTCTTTTGGTGGCTCGAGAGCGAATGGATAAACTCATGCTTGCAAAATCCGCGCCGCACCGTCGGCAATTTGTAAGGTGACATTATCACCTCGAGCAAACCGCGCCGAACCAAACAAGCCATTTTGGTCACGCACCTCGACGGTGAAACCTGCCTCGAGCTGCACTTGATAGTTGGTATCTGTTCCCAAATAAGTCGTTTCCGTGACCATGCCCGGTAGACCATCACCGTCATCTTCGGATGATAAATACAACTTTTCTGGCCGCATCACCAACGTCACCGCGTCACCTACTTGATGGTTGCTGCCGGGTAAGTGCAAACGCAAACTGGCTGAAATTTGCACGTGGGTTTCGCTGCTATCGACTTGCACGACGGTGCCTGCAATAAAGTTACTGCGGCCAATAAAATCCGCCACAAAGCGGTTAACGGGCATTTCGTAGATATCGCTGGGCGTGCCAATCTGCTGCACCTCGCCTGCGCTCATCACCGCGATGCGGTCACTCATCGTTAACGCTTCTTCTTGGTCGTGGGTGACAAAAATGAACGTCACCCCGGTTTCCCGTTGTAAGGTTTTAAGCTCGCCGCGCATGGCTTGGCGCAGTTTTAAGTCCAGGGCTGATAGGGGTTCATCGAGCAGCAGCACTTTGGGGTTGGGTGCCAACGCCCTAGCGAGCGCAATGCGCTGCTGTTGACCACCGGAGAGTTGACTGGGTTTGCGCTTAGCGTAGTCGGGCATTTTGACGAGCTCGAGCATCCGCGTCACCGTCGTATCAATCTCACTTTGGGGTTTACCCAACATCTCCAAACCAAAGGCTACATTCTCAGCTACTGTCATGTGTGGAAACAGAGCATATTGCTGAAAGACGGTGTTAATAGGGCGTTCAAAGGGCGCTAAGCGTTCGATATGTTCACCAAACAGCAAAATATCGCCTTCGCTGGTTTCTTCAAAGCCGGCAATGAGACGCAACAAGGTGGTTTTGCCGCAGCCCGAAGGACCAAGTAAAGTAAAAAACTCACCGTCAAAAATCTGCACGTCAACGCCTGCTAAGGCTGTCACTGGGTGGTCGCTACCTGCGTTAAACACTTTGCGCACGCCGCGCACGTCGATAGCGGTAGTACGTGTTAGCTGAGGGGATTGCGTTCGAGAAGCATTGCCTAGCGTGGCTACTGGCGCTTGGCTCAAAGGAAACCTCCTAATCTGAGGTAGGTGCTGTGTAAGGGTCTAGGTGTCATCTTTATAAGATGTTATACACCAACAGCAAGGATGAGGTGGTGACTATGTAAGCAGTTGAGCAAGCAGTTAAAAAGAAAGAGGGTAGCTCGAGCACTGCCAACATCGCCTATTCAAGCAGGTAAGTACACTGATTCCTGCGATGTGGCCACATAATCTCTGGTTTTTGGCCGATAGAGTGGCAGCGTGTCCCGTCTGGTTCAAACTGCACATCATCGTTGCTATCGGGTATGTCATCGAGTGCGTCATGCGCTAGGCTGCATAAACTATCTCACCACCGACCATTGTCAACTCAGCGCCAAGGGTGTCAAGTTGCGTAACAGGGGTATGTAAGATGTTGCTCGAGAGCAGCGTAATGTCAGCGAGCATGCCCGCTTTGAGCCTGCCTTTGCGGTCTTCTTGAAACTCGGCATAGGCAGCATCACAAGTGTAGCCAGCTATTACTTCTTGCAGCGTCTGCTTAAAATGCCCTTCGCCTTCATCACCCCACGCCTGTCGGGTTAAGGCGGCTTGCCAGGTGACATAGGGGTTCATGGTGACCACCGCCCAGTCGCTACCAAGCACAACGTGCGCCCCTGCAGCTCGCAAATGCCGCACAGCAAAAGCGTGCCCCCATTGGTCAGCGTGCACATGCCGAAACCACATATCCGCATCCGCCAGACTGCTCGGTGCGTGTAAGGGTTGCATGCTGGCAATCACGCCCAGTTTTGCAAAGCGGGGAATATCTGCTGGGTCAATCACTTCGATGTGCTCGACGCGGTGACGGCTGTCGCGGACGCCGTTTTGGTTTTGGGCGTGCTCATAAGCATCGAGCGCCAGTCTGACTGCCCCATCACCAACAGCATGGGTGGCCACTTGCAAGCCCAGTCGGTCAGCTTCGGTCACCAAGGTCAAGTACTGCTCGCGGGCAAAGATGCTGACGCCAAGGTTAGCGGGTTCGTCTGGATAACCCCGCAAGGTTAGCGCCGTTTTACCGTCATAGACGCCATCAGCAAAAAACTTGACCGCCCCGCCGCGCAATCTTGCTGAGGTGTAGGTGTCGCGCAAAGGTAGGGCTTCGTTTTGTAAGGCTTCAAGGGGTGTTTTGGGGGTGACGTGGTAGGGAAGATAGACGCGGGCGCTGAGGTCGCCGGATTGCTCGAGCTGCCCATACACCCGCCCTTGCCGTTCATCCCCGAGCATGTTGTGCACGCTGGTAATGCCCAAAGACGCCAGTTGCGCTAGGGTTCCCTTGATGGCTCTGGTCATAAAAGTATCGTCACTGGCGAGGTGCTGCATGGCGATGACAAACACGCCCCCCTCGACGATTTCGCCGCTGGCTGTGCCGTCTGCCAAAAAGGTCATGTCGGCGTTCAAATCGGGGTCGTTGCTACCACGTAACAAGCCTGTTTTTTCCAAAGCAAGGGTATTAAGCCAGACAGCATGAATGTCGTGCGCAACCAGTGCCAAGGGTCGGTTGTCGATGATGGTGTCGAGGTGATGGCGGGTCAGGGGTTCGTCGGGTGTGGGGAGGCTGTAGCCTGTGGCGTAGCCTGTGACCCAGGTGTCTTCTGGGTGGGCAGCGGCATGTTCACGAATAGTATCGCGGACGCGCTCGAGCGACTTCATCCCCCGCAAATCTGCGCCGCTGGTGATGCTCGAGCCTGCAAACAAGTGAAAATGACTGTCAATCAACCCTGGTAGTAAGGTTTGCTGCTGGCAATCAATGACACGGGTATTGGGCGTGCGCAAAGCCACGCTGTCGGCTTCTTTACCCACAAAAATAATGGTGTCACCGCGCACGGCCACCGTGTCGGCGTTGGGTTGCGCGGGGTCAAAGGTGATAGCGTTGGCGTTGGCAAAAATCACATCCGCCCCAGCAATGTCGTTGATAGTGTCAGGTCTCACAGGTTCATCGTTCATAGACGCGTTCATAGACAATATTACCGCCTGAAAGGGTGATGTCGGCTTCGCCTCGAGCCATGTCTTTGGCGTCAAGTACAACAAGGTCTTCCGACAAATAGCATTTCTAGGATTGACGGCTACACGGTTCACTGCGGTGAATGTCAGCTTGACATTGGTAACAATCAGTCACTGTCGCAACAACATGTGGTATCGCTAAACATGGTCACATTTGCTAACTGCCCTGCTTCGCGTTGCCCCTTATCACCTGCTGGGGTGTATGCGCTACTGCGGCTGGCAGCGTGAATGACGTGCCATCATACTCGAGATACTCTCACCGCCAATTCACACACACATTGACCTGCTGGTTCTCGCAAGGAGTCGAATATGAGCAAAAAATATCAGCCCTTAGACGCCATGACCTACCCCCGTTTTGAAGGCGTACGCACCTTTATGCGCTTACCCTTTGTGACCGATGTGGAAGCCCTCAAAGACGTCGATATTGCCATCGCTGGCGTGCCGTTTGATACTGGTGCCACCTACCGCGTAGGCGCACGGTTTGGCCCTAGTGGTATCCGCCACGAGTCGGTGTTGTTGCGGCCTTATCATCCGTTTTTGAAAGTCAACGTGGCAGAAACCTGTTCTTGTATTGACTACGGTGATTTGCCCATTGTCCCCGGTTACTTGCCCGAATCGCACGAACAAATTCGCCAAGCTGCCAGTGTATTGGTGAATAGTCCGGTGACGCCTATTTTCTTGGGAGGCGATCATTCTGTTTCGCTACCTTTGTTGCGAGCAGTCGCTGAAAAACATGGCTCTGTGGCGCTGGTGCATTTTGATTCGCACAGTGACTTGTGGGAAGGTTACTTTGGCGGCAAAGATACCCACGGGACGCCCTTTCGTCGGGCAGTTGAAGAAGGGTTGATTGACCCAAGTCATTCCATTCAAGTGGGACTGCGCGGTTCGCTTTATGGTGAAGAAGATTTTTTGCTGCCCGAAACGCTCGGCTTTGAGATGATTGCCGCCCCTGAAGCCCACGAGATTGGTGTAGCGGAAATTGTGCGGAGGATAAAAGCTCGAGCCGCCGCCAAACCCGCTTATTTGACGTTCGATATTGACTTTGTCGACCCCACCTTTGCGCCTGGTACGGGTACACCCGAAGTGGGTGGTTTTGACAGTTACACCTGCCAAGCCCTGTTGCGCGGACTAACAGGTATTAACTTTGTCGCCTATGACTTAGTGGAAGTGATGCCAACCTATGACCCGGCCAATATCACCTCGCTACTAGCAGCCAATTTGGTGTACGAGATGATGGCGCTCGAGGCACTGTCGCGGCGTGCGTAAGGCGATTTTACTAATATAAACTCCACAGTACATAAAATTTACTGTACATAAATTTCACTGTAAAAACACCTAGCGTTTTTCTTAGGATTGTGGTCAAAAATACGTTCAGTCTTGGTTAATCTGTCGCCAACCGCGTGTCAGTGAACAAAAGTGTCTTGGCTTGCCCGCCTATACTAAGGGCTATGGCAATTGCAGATGACACCGTTTCCGTCAATCCATCACCTGCGGAAGCTTTACGTCTTGCGACTTTACGACAGTACCGCATCCTCGATACGCCCTCTGAACCTGAGTTTGACCGCATCGTCGACTTGGCGCGCACCATGTTTAATGTACCGATTGCCTTGGTGACATTGCTTGATGACTCGAGGCAGTGGTTCAAAGCCTGCTACGGGGTGAATGTGCAAGAAACGGAACGGGAAATTGCCTTTTGCGACTACACCATCCGTGATGATGCCGTGATGGTGGTGCATGACGCCCAGCAAGACGTGCGTTTTCGCGATAATCCACTGGTTACAGGTGAACCGTATATTCGCTTTTATGCAGGTGCACCGCTGACCGTCAGCAATGGCACTAACCTAGGGTCACTGTGTGTGATTGACACCAAACCTCGAGCGTCTTTTGGCGAACTGCAAAGACAGCAACTCATACACTTGGCTGCCGTGGTCGTCGATGCCCTAGAATTGCGCCTCAGTCACAAGCGGGTGCACGACGTCCAAGCCGAACGTGAACACATCGCCAGTGAACTGGCTAACTTTTTTGCCCTGTCACCAGATTTGTTTGCGATTGTCGAAGCGGGGCATTTTGTGCGAGCTAATCCGGCGTGGGAAACCGTGCTGGGTTACAGCACCGATACACTCTGTGAACAGCCGCTGATGGCGTTTGTACACCCCGATGACCGCGAGCGCACGGCGGCGGCGATGGCGCAGTTGCAAGATGAAGGCGAACTGACGGACTTTGAAAACCGTTACTTCACCAAGTCCGGTGGTTGCCGGTGGTTGCGGTGGGGTGCCAACCTTGATAAAACTTCGGGGCAGATGTATGCGGTGGCTCGAGACATCACCGAACAACGTGACACCGCCCAAAAACTACAAGAACTTAACGAACACCTTGAAGAACAGGTGGCCAAGCGCACCGAAGCTTTGGAGCACGCCAACAGCCAACTTTACTATCACGCGTTTCACGACGAACTGACGGGGTTAGCTAACCGGACGTTGTTTCTCGAGCGCCTCAACAAGGCCATCGCTGCGTGTCACGACGACCCCAGCCGCGAGTTTGCGGTGCTCTTTTTGGACCTTGACCGTTTCAAACTCATTAACGACAGCCTCGGGCACAGCGTTGGCGATACCCTGCTCACCTCCCTAGCTGAGATTTTACGCGACTGCGTACAACCGCACGACACGGTAGCGCGTTTTGGCGGTGATGAATTTACCGTGCTGCTGTCTGACGCTGAAAGCATGGCCAACGTCACTTCGCTGATTGCTTGCATTCAAAAGAAACTCAGTCGGGCGTTTGAAATTGCCACGTACAAGTTACACACCTCCGTCAGCATCGGGGTGGTAATGGGCGGTAACAATTACAATGACGCCGAAGCAGTCGTGCGCGACGCGGACACAGCCATGTACCGCGCCAAAGCCGACGGTAAAGCGCGGTTTGCGGTTTTTCGCGATGACATGCGCCAAGATACCCTCAATTTGTTGGTGCTCGATAATAACTTGCGGCAAGCCCTCCTGCGTGAAGAGTTTGTGGTGCACTATCAACCGATTGTCACATTGGAGAATAGACGCTTGTGCGGCTTTGAAGCTCTGGTGCGCTGGGAACACCCCGAACATGGCACGATTCACCCAGGAGATTTTATTCCCCTCGCTGAAGAAACTGGCCTCATTCACGACCTTGATCGTTGGGTGCTCAGACAAGCCTTGGCACAATTGGCGCTGTGGCGTCAGGTGCAGCCGGATTTGACCATGAACGTCAATTTGTCTAGTGGTCAGTTTGATGATAAAACGCTTGCGTCTTATGTTGAAGCCTTAGTAGCAGATGCGCGCCTCGAGCCACACGCCCTCAAGCTGGAAATCACCGAAAACGCCCTCATGGGTTCACCCGAAAACAGTGTCACCGTGCTAGAAGAACTAGCCGAACATGGGGTGTCACTGTGTGTAGATGACTTCGGTACAGGCTACTCGTCACTGAGTTACTTGCAGCAGTTTCCGGTAGACACCCTCAAAATTGACCGCGTGTTTATCCATCAGATGCTCTTGGGTGAGGCCAGTTTAGAACTCATCAAGACGATTACCACCATGGCGCACAACTTGGACATGTCGATTGTGGCAGAAGGCATCGAAGAAGACGCCCAGCTCGAGCAATTACAAACCCTAGGCTGTGAGATGGGGCAAGGGTATTTGTTTGCCAAACCACTGCCAGCAGATGAGGCTGAAGGGTTGCTCGAGGTCGATTAACCACGTACCTCAGGTTTGTTACTGATACGAGCGGCGGCGTAAACTGAACCATCACTTAATCGCGCTGCAGTTTATGTGTAGCATCTAAGTACGGGACAAAAGCTGAATACAGAAAAAAAGGTCGTCAGCTCTGA
>CAZKAZ010000002.1:0-44815 GCA_964550765.1 uncultured bacterium
TCACTCGAGCGAGGTATTGCACCTCGCTTTTTTCGTGTCTTGTTTTGTTATGCCCGTTGTTGCTGTTGTTGCACGGCGTCCGTATTAAACACAAAATACGCTTGGCTGATGCTGTTGGATAAGTCAGCGATGCTCTCGAGCAAGTCTTCTGCTGAAGGTTGTTCTTCGACGAGCACTTGTTTGGCATCCGGCAGGTACTCGAGCCTAGCGGCTAACCAACCCGCTTGCCGCACCGGGGTTTTGGCCACAGCGGCGTCATTACGCGTTTGAATATCACGCAAGATGTTGTGTACTACGTTGAGCGAAAAGCGCACGCTGCGCGGAAAGTCTGCGTTGAGTAGCAAAAACTGTGCTACGTCGTCGGTACTGATGGCGCTGTGGTGTTGCTTGCGAAAGGCTTCATAGGCACTGATCGAACGAAGCAACGCCATACTGCGGTGCACGTGTAATTCTTGGGCAATGAGGTGATTTTGTTGCTGTTGACGGTAGCGCAAGGTCAGCACCCGCAAGACGTTATCGGCGCGTTCTAAGTACTGACCAGCACGCATAAAAAACCAGCCCAAGTCGCGGGGCATGGTGGCGTCGGCGATGCCAAAAAACAAGTGACTGGCGTCGCGCACGCCCGCGCAGTAGTCGTGGAGGTCTTCGCGCTCGAGCACGTCGCCACTATCTACGCAATAACGCAAGTACGTGCGGTTCATGGCTTGCCACATTTCTGAACTGATGCGGTCACGCAAGGTTCTGGCGTTTTCACGGGCAAAGGTGAGGCTCGAGGTGATGCTGCTTGAATTGTCCCGATGAAACGCCAACCACTCCGAGACGGTATTGCGGTCTTTGCGGTCAAAGTGCTGCCGAAATGCCCCATCATCGTCGTCAATAATGGTTAGCAGTGGTGCCCACTGTTCGGCGATGATTTGTTCGAGGGCTTCAGGGGGATCTGCTTGACTCGGCGCTTCAATCACCGCGTGATAATTAACATCCAACAGGCGGGCGGTGTTCTCGGCGCGTTCGACGTAGCGCCCAATCCAATAGAGGTTTTCCGCAATGCGGCTCAGCATGGCAGCCTCCGAAAGATATATCGTGTTACGTGCCTTTGGGCATGTGTTGTGTTGGTGGGATTGACAGTATCGACAGGGTTGACGGTGCGGTAATGCGGTAACGGGTCAGACGCGTCAGTAGTCAATGTAGTCTCAGTGATCAATGTAGTCATAGTTAATGGAACGCAAAAGCATGTCGTGACATCGGGGCGTTGTCTCATCATTCGCCGAGCACCCAGGTGTCTTTGGAACCGCCCCCTTGTGAGGAGTTGACCACCAGCGAACCGCGTTTTAAGGCCACTCGAGTGAGTCCCCCTGGCACTACCGTGATGTCTTCACCCACCAAGATGTAGGGGCGCAAGTCCACGTGACAGGCTTCAAAGCGGTCTTCGTCGGCGTAATACGTTGGGTGCTGTGACAGGGTGATGATGGGTTGGGCGATGTAATTGCTGGGGTCAGCGCGCACTGTGTCCAAAAAGGTGTGAATGGTTTCGTCGTCGGCTTCACTGCCCACGAGCATGCCATAACCCCCTGCGCCACCGACTTCTTTGATGACCATGTTGGCGGCGTTTTGAGTGATGTACTCGAGCTGCTCGGGGTCTGCTGCGCTGTAAGTGGGCACGTTATTAAGCAGGGGCTTTTCACTCAAGTAATACTCGATAATTTTGGGAATATACGTATACATGGCTTTGTCATCGGCTACCCCTGTCCCCACTGCGTTGGCGAGTGCTACCCGACCTGCTTTGTAAACGTTCATCAACCCCGGCACCCCGAGCATAGAATCTTTACGGAAGGTATTAGGATCCAAAAAAGCATCATCAATGCGGCGATAAATAACATCCACGGCTTGCTTGCCTTGGGTGGTGCGCATCCACACCCGGCCTTCATCACAAAATAGGTCGCTACCGTGAGCGAGTTCAACGCCCATCTGCTGTGCTAAAAAAGCGTGTTCGTAGTAAGCGCTGTTAAATTGCCCGGGCGTGAGCACCACAATGGTGGGTTCGTTGTCAACAGGGGAGATGCTGCGCAACGTGGCTAACAGGGCACCAGGATAGTTTTGGATGGTGCGCACCCGCGTTTCGGTCATGAGCTTAGGAAAACTGCGGGTCATCAGGGTGCGGTTGCCAAGCATATACGACACCCCGCTGGGGCTGCGCAAGTTGTCTTCCAATACCAAGTAATTTCCCTTAGCATCACGAATGAGGTCAGTGCCAACAATGTGGGTATAGGCATTGTGGGCAACGTCAACGCCGCGCATTTGGGGGCGGTAGTTGGGGTTTTTTTCGACCAACGCCCGCGGAATCACCCCGTCATTAAGGATGGCTTGCTCGTGATAAATATCATGTAAAAACAGGTTGATTGCCCGCACCCGTTGCTTCAGGCCAGCTTCAAGTTCCGTCCATTCGTTTGCGGGAATGATTCTGGGAAAAGGGTCAAACGGAAAGGTACGCTCGACGCCCTTGGCATCGCTATACACCGTAAACGTCACCCCTTGTTGCCGCATCATGAGATCAATCAAGGCACGCCGCTTGTGAAAGGCTTCTTTGCCATAAGCGTTTAGACCCTCGATGACCCGTTGGTAATGTGGTCTAGGGCTACTATCAGTGTAAAACGCTTCATCAAAAGCGCGGCCAGGTTGATAGCTATCAAGCATGGCGTGGGTGTAGACATTGGGCAAAAGGTGAGAGCATCATGATGCAAAACCATAACACAAGGCGTTTTTTTATGCGGTAGCGCGTGACAGGCAGTGTTTCGTCACGTAAGGTTAGCAAGGCGGTTGGCAAGGTGTTTGTAAGGCATCCGCTGGTTTGTTTTGGGTTTGCTTGCTGCAATTGATATGTGCCTAAGCAACGTCAAAAACGCGACCTACCGAGCAAAATTTGTGCCCAGTGTGGTCTGCCTTTCACCTGGCGCAAAAAATGGCAGCGCGACTGGGACAACGTCAAGTACTGTTCGGAACGTTGCCGTCGGGCTGCCAAGAAAGAACGTTAAAAAAGTGGCGTGAAGGTAGCTCAAGCAACCCAAACATCCTCTATAACAATGGAACAGTGAACTGTTTAGAGGCGTTTTTGCTGCCAAGCGCGTTAAGGTAAAACTGTGAATCTCGTCTGGGATGCCACCAATACCCGCAAAATTGTTGAACATGGCCTGACAACGCAAGACGTTGAGGAGGCTCTGACCGACCGCAGTCGCTTCACTGCCCGTACCCGCCGCCGCGATGGACAGCAAGCTAGACAAGACAGCAAGCGTTTTCGTGTCATTGGTAAGACCCGCGCTGGTGACTTTGTGACAGTCATCCTGGGGATTACCCTCGAGCAACACCCCCGCGTCGTGACCGCCTATCCTTCTTCCAAGCGCGACATACGCACCTACCGCAAGCGCGTTTAGTGCTAAACTACATGTGTGATAGACTCTAAGACGGTCACAACTGACCTAGATACCCTGCTTAGTGATATGACACCTGCCCAAGAAGCTGCTTTTTGGGAACATCATGATGTTGCACCAGAGATGTTTGAAACAGGTGAAGCCGTTGAAAAAGAACTTGATGCGCTACTTGGTATCACCGATAAAGACAAGCATTGAGTTGTTCAATAAGACATCGAGCACACTTTTAGGTGTGTTTTTTATTACATACCCAGTATCTCCACTAAAACCCATAACATCAACATGCACGATGCCAAAACCAGCTCGTCTAAGCTGGTCGAACAGGTGCTCGCTGGTAAGGAAGTTTTCTTCGTACAAAACGGCCAAGCCTTGGTACGCTTCGTGCCCGTTGAAGAAAGCCTGTACCCGCTGAGATTGCATGCGATGACCCTCAGTGACAGCGAAGCAGCAAAAGCCATGCAGCCTTCAGCACTCAGTGGGTAAAGTGAAGGTGGTGCATGAGCACTATCTGCCCACCTTCGTGATGGTCTTGGCAGTTAGCGATGTAAGAGCACGGGGCAAGGGGCAATTTTTAAGAGGGTCTCAGTCGTCGAGCCGAACAAAAATTCGCGCATGCGGTTCTCGCCAAACGCACCGATAGCGATGAGGTCGCCTTCTTCCAATTGGTCGATAATAGCCGCTGCAACTTCGCCAGAAGCCGCATGAGTGTCTACACTCACGTGATGGTCTTGAGCGTAGTGGCGCACGGTCTCGAGCTGTTTGTTGGCAACCGCTTCTTCGTCGTGAACGCTGATAGCTAGTACAGGAAGCTCCAAGCGTTCGGCAAATTCAATGGCGTAATGCATAGTGGCACTAGCGCGTTCAGAACCATCAAAACCAATGACGACCCGTTCGATGCTGGAAAAACTGGCGGGGGCTACCAGCACGGGTAAACGGCTTTTGCGCAAGACTTTTTCGGTGGTGCTACCAAGCTCTAAGCTAGCGTCAAGTTGGTTGGACTCGCCGCGCCTGCCCATAATCAGCAGGTCGTTGGCTTTGGCAAGCTCGAGGATGGTGCGCGCTGGAATACCCGTGCGCTTTTCGGTTTCGAAGGGTACGCCTGTGGGTTCGGCTTTTTCCTGAAAACGCGATAGTGCCAAGTCGCCTTGGGTTTCTAAAAGCGCCCGCATGTCATCTTTGAAAGTCAGCGTTGGCAAACTCACCGCGCCGTAATCTGCCCAGTGGGGCATGTTGATAAGATGATCATCGAGAACATACAAACAATGCACACTAGCGTCAAAACGTTTTGCGAGGTCTAAAGCGTAGTCACTAGCGACGCTCGAGACATCAGACACGTCAACAGCAAGCAAGATGGATTCAATCATAAGTCTCCTTAGTAAAAAAACATAAACAAAAAAGCGTGAAAGCCGCAATCGGTTGGATAATGTCAGTCTATCGCGTTTGCTAGACAGGTTGGCGTCCGCTAGCAGCATACAAACTGCCATACGGCCTCATGTATTGAGGGATTATTAGGGTTGTAAAGATAGTCGCGCTAAGTTGGTTGATGTGAGGTGGCTCGAGCACCCTACTTAACGGACAATGACGAACTCGAGTGCTGTATCCCCTGCCACATACACGGGGTTTTTGGCCACCACGCCTACCACTGCTTCGCCTGACAACCTAGATAACCAAGCAAGTAATGTTTCCACGTCACTGGTTGAAACGACGGCGTTGCCACTGTAGCCGCGTTGTTGCAACGCTTGCCGGGCGGCAGTACTCAAGCGGGTGACATCATCGCGCAACGCGGCATCACTTTTGCTGTTGTCGCCTTCACCTAAAAAGATAGGCCGCGATAACAAAAGCTGTCCGGCGTCGAGCAAGCGGGTGTTTTCGCGCACATCAAACGTGACTTCTAGTGCAGAGGTGCCGTATTGGTCTCGAGGGGATACAAACCGCAACAAATCGCTTTGGTTCGTAGCGGCGAGTTGGGTGACAACGTCATTGAACGTGTCTGTTGCTAGCCGCAGTTCGCCTGCCCCTCGGCTCAGTGCCAGACTGTTAGCGGTTGCTACGGCGTCTGCTAGGGAACTTTGAATGTCGCTTTCGCGGTTTGCCTCAATTACCACCCGATAGATTTCTTCGCCTTGTTCAAAGGTAAGCGCCCCATCGCCGACGGCGCGTACTTGTTCGCGGGCGCGCAGTAAGGCTTCGGCTTGTTCGGCGAGGTCTGCCCGCAAGGTGTTGAGTTGATCCTCGAGGCTCAGTACCCGACTGTCCAAGTCACCGACGTTACTGCGCAGAGTGTCGTTTTCACTAGCTAACGCAGTGTTGGCAATGCGCAAACTGCGGTTGCTTTCTAACAGTTCTGCATTGATTGTCTCGAGTGATGCCGCTTGGTCTTGCAAGTCGCGCACCGTAAAGCGCAACGCGTCAATTTGTTCGTTTAAGGCGTCGGTTTCTTCTTCGAGCAGTAACTGCGTGCGGCGCAACTCGGCGGCGTCTTGCAAAGCTTGGTCTCTTGCCCGCGTCGCTTGTTCGACTTGGCTGCTGAGGCGGTCAACTTCCAGTTCAGCTTGGGCGATGTTTTCTTGGGCGCTGGCTAACTCTTGTTCGGCGCTGTCGCGTTCTTGTTGGATGCTCGTTAGTGACGTCTGGGCGCTGGTGAGTTGTTCTTGCACCGTTGATAATTCACCTTCTAAACCGCTGATTTCGTCTTGCAGTTCCAGCACCGATTGACTAAACTGCAACGCTTCTTCACGCAGTGCTAGCCTTTCGGCGTTGGCTTCGTCCCTAGCAGCTAACGCATCATCCCGTTCGCGCCTAGCGTCTGCGATGATGACTTCGGCTTCGGCTAAGCGGGCGTTGGCGTCTTCGATTTCTCTTGCTAGTTCGCGCCGTTCGCGCCGCAAGCTGGTGAGTTCTTCGGCAGTTTGTTGGGCGTCGAGCAACACCGCTGCTGCCCCCCGAAAGGCAATCGACAAAATGCTCAGCGTCACCAGCATAATCAAAATGCCCACCGCAATACCGACAACCTGCCCGGTGCGTTTAGGCCGCCAGCCAAAAAGACTCAAACGCCTTCTGCCGATGGTCGTACCGAGCACGTCGCCCGCGTAAGCAATCACGCCAGCTAGTGCTACGAGCAGCATCATGAGCGAAACCGTGTAGAGCATCTAAAGTTGGAAATCGCTCCCGAGATAGGTGAGGCGTACGTCTTCGTCTTTGGCAAACGCGTCGGGTGTGCCTTCAAAACGGACGTTACCGTCAAACATCAAATACACCCGGTCGGCAATGGCAAGGGTCTCGCGCACGCTGTGGTCGGTCAGTAACACGCCTAAGCCGCGCCGTTCGCGCAGTTCGGCAATGAGGAGTTGAATTTCGCGGATGCTTTTGGGGTCAACGCCCGTAAACGGCTCATCGAGCAAGATAAACGTGGGGTCGGTTGTTAAACTACGGGCTATCTCGAGCCGCCTGCGTTCCCCACCAGATAACGTATCCGCTCGGTTATTAGCCAGTCTGGTAAGTCCAAATTCCGCTAGCAAACTATCTGCTTTGGCATGTTGGGCGTCTTTGTCTAAGTCTTGAAACTCCAAAATCGCCAGCAGGTTATCGCGTACGCTCAGCTTGCGAAAGGCACTAGGTTCTTGTGCCAAGTACCCCAGACCGTGACGGGCGCGTTTGTACATCGGCCATTTGGTGATGTCTTGGCCGTTCATGGTGATGCTGCCTTGGTTGGGTTGCACAAAACCCACCACCATATAAAAACTGGTGGTTTTGCCCGCGCCATTAGGCCCCAACATGGCCACGATTTCACCGGGGTTAAGGGTAATGTTGACGCCCGAGACGACGGTGCGTTTGCCATAGCGTTTAATCAGCCCCCTAGCCTGCAAGCTGCTTGCGTTGGCAACGGGTGTGACCGTTTCCGGAGCGTTCATGGTTAACGACATAAGCCCCATGCTAGCACGCACGTGGACAATTATCGGCACTAGCATTACGACCCAAAACCCGCAAAAATAGCGACGCTTCATCGACAGTAAAAGCCAACCTCAAAAGCCAACCTCAAAAACTAACGTCTATTTCACTTGACAAAAAATATATACTGATTGATATACACTAGAATAAATCATGTCATGAGGAGATGGAAGCCGTGTCCGATCAACACACCCGCTATGCGGTAGAACTGACCGCCGTACCGGACGAAGCGACGCAAGTTACCGCTGCTCAAGCCCTCGCTGAAGCCCTTGATGCCGACCCTGACAAAGTACAAAAACTGCTTAATAGTGCGCCCAAGAAAATCTCGAGCGCCATGGCTAAAGAAGACGCCGAAGCCATGGCTACGTTGTGCCGCAAAGCAGGTTTGCAAGTATCGCTCATACCCATTGCCAGCAGACGCCCTGCTCGAGCACCATCATCTGAATCACCATCATCTCGAGCAGCTTCGCGCCCATCCCCTCAACCATCACGTCCACCTGCGACTCCGCCACACCCACCAGCTAGCAGCGAACGACGTACGGCACCCCCAACAGATACTACAGTGACAATCGCAGGTACAGTCCTCTCGAGTCCATACATCACCGTCCTCTTTGCGCCCCGCCAGACGATGCGACAGGTGCTCGAGATATCATCTGCCAACAGTGACCTCAAAATTGTCGTGGTGTTGGTGTTGTTGGGGCTTATCCCTGTGGTTTTGCTCAGTCTGATATTCCCGGTGTCAATTGTCGGTGTTGTGCTCTTTATTGCCGTTGTTTTTGCCGTCATTGGTGCGATTATTACTTTGTATATCAACGGGTTTATGTATCACTTCATCGGTGAAAAAGCCTTTGGCGGCAGCGCCAGTTACGCCGAAGCGCGGCTTGCTTACGCGTGGGGTCTCATTCCGGCGGCGTGGATTGCGGTTGTTTTAACGGTGGTATTGCTACCTGCTAGTGTCTTGTTTCCCCCTATGTTGGTGACGTTGCTCACGGGGTTGTTCGTCATCGTAGCGGCAGTGTGGAGTACTGTTGTGCAAGCGCAGACTTTGGGTGAAGCTCACAGGATTTCTGGCTGGCAAGCCTTCGGGACGATTCTCATTTCTGGTCTCATTTTGTCGTTGATTGGTTCACTCTTTGGTTTGTAGGTTGGTGAGGACGCGTGCAGAACGTCCTTAGTGGAGGGTGTAGGTGCACTGCTCGGGGTCACCGAAGTAGCAGAGGTCGAAATCCGTTTGATTGGTGGCGAGTTAGTATATGACACATACAAGAAGTAGCACATCGAATACAAGCTGCTCACACATGCTACCTACAAAAGCAACGATGGATAGGTTATGTTAGTCGAAAGTTTTGTCAATTTGCATGTCTTTTACAATGTTAGAGGGTTTTTCTATGACACCCTCTAATGTAAGCGTTAGATATGACCAATTATTAGAGTCTGTACTTTTAGGGTTTATCTTTTATCTTTGTGTGATTATTACGTACTACTTTTTGAACCACGATGGCATATTGATTGGTATCCTACCTTCTTCCTTTGATCGTGCAGTTGGGCTTTTAAACTTCGTCTTCACAATTTTCTTTCTCGTTGCCTCAGCGTTTAACTGCATCTTTCTTAAATTCAAAGATAAACTCAACGGGGTTGTTATAGTCTCTGTTGTCGATTCTTTTATTTTTCTATTGTTGATTATATTTTATTTTCAGTACTGGGGGCGTTGGGATTGGACTTACTCTTTAGGCATTTTTAATTCTTTTGTGCTTGCTATCCCCTTTTGCATATGCCGCGTCATCTTCATCAAGATTTTGCCTTTTGAACGGTCAAAGGAGTTCATAAAGCTTTATCACATTTCTTTTATCATTTTACTTTTTATTTTTTTGATTTGAAGTTTTTGCAGAGTAACCTGCACGCTTTTTTGCTTGGGGCGTCAGGCGTGTGTATCGCTGGGTTGATTGAGCTTAGGAAACAGGGGGGCGAGTTGTGTGTATGCCTCAAGGAACAGTTGGTACTTGTTTTCGTATTGCGTGTTGGGATGTGGCTCGAGCCATTCCCCCTTCACATCAAGCCCATAATCCCCCTTGTCCCCTCGCATCACCTGCGCCGCCAACACCGCCCCCATCACCCCACTGTCACTCCCCGAAGCTTGCAACACTGCCACCCCTGTCACATCCGCCATAAGCTGACACCACGCGCTACTTTGGCTGCCGCCGCCTGTGAGAATCAGCGTGTCTGGCTTGGGCGATACTAGTGCGGTGAGTGCGTGTTGGTAGGCAAAGATGACGCCCTCGAGCACCGCCCGAAGCATATCCTCCCGCGTGTGAGACGCATTCAAGCCAATAAAACAGCCCCGCGCCGTCGGGTCACTAAACGGCGAACGTTCCCCGTTTAAGTAGGGCAGATAAATCAATGGTGTGATGGGACGCGTCAGCGCACGGTTGATGAGCGTGTCGTAATCGTGCTCGCCAGCTTCGAGGATGCCAGTGAACCACTCGAGGTTTTGTCCTGCCGTCATCAGAGGGGCAATGCAAAGGTATCGGTCTGGCTGCGGATGGGCAAGGGTGAACACGCCCTGTGTTGGGTTGCCGCGTTGGGTGCTGCTGAACGCCCACCAACCGCTGGTGCCGATGTAACCGTAGGGCTTGCCGAGGACGCCGCTGCCTGTACCGAGGGTGGTTGCGCCTGCGTCGCCGGGAGCGAGGTAGACGGGTGTGCCTGTGGGTAAATCCAAAAATTCACCGATACCTGCCGTGACGCTTCCGACATGCGTACCGCCGGGGACGAGTGTGGGGAGAAGGTCAGCGAGGTGAGGTAAGTCAAGTTGGGTGAACAGGTCTGGCTCGAGCCACCCCCTACTTTCAATATCCATCAGTCCCGTGGTGCTTGCCGTGGTGGTGTCACTGGCAACTTTGCCTGTGAGTTTGTAGACAATCACATCCGCCGCCCCAAGTAGGAGCGTGTCCGCTTGGGTGATGCTGTCGGGTTCGTGCTCGAGCAACCACTGCCACTTCGCCAATAAACTGGTGGCGGTTTGTTCGTTGCCTGTGTGCAACGTAAGGTCGATACCGCGTTCCTGACAGCTTGCTTGCAACTGCTCAGCTTGCCCGACTGCGCGGCTGTCGCTGTACAACATCACCGGACGAACGGGCGCACCATCCGCCAACAAAATCAGGTCTTGCATCTGGCCTGTGATGGCGATGGCGGTCACTTGTTGCATCCCCGTTTTTTCGCTAGAAGCCGCCAATACGTTCAGTTCTTGCATGGTCTCGCACGCTGCCAACCACCAGTCTTTGACGTTTTGTTCGACTCTACTGCCGTCAGTGTGGGTGGGATAGTCGCTGCTGCTGCGAAAGCGAATGGTCAAATCATCATCCAGCAACGCCGCTTTGACGCCGCTGGTACCGATATCAAGCGAAAGCCACATGACGAACCCCGTTAATTCTGACGGCGACTGAGGCTGCTCGAGGCCACAGCCAGCACAATAATCGCGCCGATGAGCACTTCGCGCACGTAACTGTCAACGTTCATTTGCGTTAGCCCGTTATCGAGTACACCCAAGACAAGCACGCCAACCAACGTGGCCAGTACATGGGGTTCGCCTTCGTCGCTCATGGTCATCCCCAAAAACACCGCCGCGATGGCGTCGAGCATTAAGCCAGAACCCTGCGTAGGGTTAGCAGAAGCCACGCGGCTGGCGTACATGAGTCCTGCCAAGGCTGCGCCGAGTCCTGTGAGCACAAACGCGATAAGTTGAAAGGTTCGCACGTTGACGCCTGCCAGTTTGGCGGCTTCGGGGTTGCCACCGATGGCGTATAACCTGCGTCCGAAGGTGGTGTGCTCGAGCACCACCCACACCACTGCCAGCACCACAAGCGCCACAATCGTCAAATTGGGTAATAAGAGCGCCCGCCCGTCCATTTCAGTAAGCGGCAGTCCCCCGCGTGCAAACTGACTAAAACTACTAGGAATATCCCTTCCAAAAATAGTTTTCCCATCACTGACCAGTAGCGCCGCCCCGTTGAACATGGTGAGCGTCCCCAGCGTTGCCACGAACGGCAAAATGCCCACAAAACTGACCAAGATACCGTTAAGCAATCCCCCGACGATGCCAACGAGAAGCGCCACACTGACGCCTACCGCCACAGGTTGCCCCGCCTG
Source organism: uncultured bacterium (assembly GCA_964550765.1). Classification (GTDB taxonomy): domain Bacteria; phylum Deinococcota; class Deinococci; order Deinococcales; family Trueperaceae; genus JBCCBI01. The sequence goes on from CAZKAZ010000002.1 coordinate 11,517, forward strand.
AAAAAGCATGGCCGCGATAATGCCTGCCAAGCTCGCCATCGACCCCACACTCAAATCAAACCCGCCCGTGACCATCACAATGGTCATGGTGAAGGCAGTGACGGCTAGCATGCTGATTTGTTGGGAGATGTTGAGCCAGTTGCGCCAGGTCATGAAAGTATCGGGCAACTGCATCCAAAAAAAGCCCACGATGGCAGCAAAACCAAGCAGGGTGCCAAGGCGACGCAAGGTGGTGCGCCAGTCGGGTGTATGGGGGCGTTTGCGGCGACTAGGGGAGAGGGTGTTCACGGGGACTCCTGGGGTTGGTGGTGTTTGATTCATACATGAGTTGTTTATTTAGATAACTTAGCAATGATATTAGTGGTAACTTTAATTACTGACAGGGTCAACGACTGACAGGGTCGGCGTAGCACAACTGTAACAGGCTGTCTTCGGAGAGGTCGCGGGTAGGTTCAAGTGCCGTTTGCGTGCCTTGATTCATCACTAGCACCCGCTCACACATGCCGAGCAGTTCGTTGAGATCCGATGACACCATCACCACCGCAATACCGCGACGGCTTTGTTCGCGTAGTAAGCGGTAGATGTCTTGCTTGGCGGCTACGTCGATGCCGCGTGTGGGTTCATCGAGCAGTAACAGACGCGGGTTTTCAGCTAGCGCCCTGGCAAAGAGGACTTTTTGTTGGTTGCCACCACTTAACTGGCGGCTTTTTTGGCTGATGGCTCGAGCTTTCAACCTGACATCCTCCCCCAATTGTTGTGACACCCGCTGTTCTTTTGTTGGGTTTAACCACGTACCAACCCGACTCAACGCCGATAAGTGAGGCAAGGTGATGTTGTCACTGAGACTGCGCCCAAGTAGTAACCCTTGACTGCGGCGTTCTTCGGGAATGTAAGCAATACCGCGTGACCATGCTTGACTAGGGGCGTTTTTCTTGAGGCGTTGACCGTTCAAAATGACGTCACCTGAACACAAACGGTCAATACCAAGTAACAAGCGGAGCACCTCGCTGCGCCCAGAACCAGCTAGGCCTGCGATGCCTAAGATGTCGCCTGCGTTCACAGTGAAGTTGAGATTGGAAACCGGGTGGCTCGAGCCACCTTTCACCTCCAACACCACTTCATCGCCTACAGGCGCTTGCCTTTCTGGATAATGCTGCTGCACTGCCCGTCCGGTCATCAGTTGGATGATGTCGTTTTCAGAGGTATCCGGCACGTTGAGACGCGTGAGGGTGCGGCCATCGCGCATGACGGTAATGGTGTCACAGACTTGAAAAATCTCTTCCATGCGGTGTGAGACGTAGAGTACGGCAGCCCCCTGAGCCTTTAGGCGTTCAATAACCGCAAAAAGAGTATCGCACTCGCTGCGGCTAAGGGCGGCGGTGGGTTCGTCCATGACGTACACTTTGGCAGGTTCGTCAGGTTGATGGTCAGCGAATGCTCGAGCCACGTTCACTAGCATCTTCTCGCCTACGGCTAATCGCCCGACGGTTTGCTTGGGTGACAGGTCAATTCCCAAAACGTCCAGTACTTGCTGCGCGGCGCGGTTGAGTTTGCGCCACGACACCAACCCGCCCCGGTTCGGGTACGGATGCTGCAAAAACAAATTTTCGGCGACTGATAACGTGGGAACGAGTTGCAGTTCTTGATGAATAAACCGCAGTCCGGCTTGAAAGGCATCTTGGGGGTTATGAAGCGTCAGGGGCGCACCGTCTAAATTGATGACGCCCCCGTCTGGGCTGACTGCACCAGCTAGAATTTTGATTAAGGTGCTTTTGCCTGCGCCGTTTTCGCCAACTAACGCGTGCACGCTGCTGGGGTGAAGCTCGAGCGACGCATCTTCTAGTGCCACCGTCGCCCCATACCGCTTGTGTACCTGTGATACCTGCAACACGGGCGCTGTTTTTGATGATGTCGTTGTTGATGATGCAGGCGTCACGGCAGTCATGCTAATGGCTTATTCGCTGATGAATTCGCTGACGTTGGCAGCCGTCACCAAGATGGTGGGTACGTACACCACGGCTTGGTCGATACTTTCGCCGGCCAAATATCGCCCCACAAGTTCGACGGTCGTTGCCCCAATGCCGTTAAAATCTTGCGCTACCGAGGCTTCAAAGTTGCCGCCTGCGGCAATGGCGTCTACGGCTTGTGGGTTGGCGTCGATGCCAACAATGACGATGCCTTCATCACTGCGACCAGCGGCGTCGATGGCTTGTTGTGCGCCCAGAGCGGGTTGATCCCAAGCTGCCCACACAGCGGCAATGCTGCCTGCTTCGGGGTTGGCAGCGAGGACGGCTTCCATTTGTGCTCTCGAGTCAGCAATACCACCGTCGTTCACATCGGGCGTAATGCGGTCAAGCACGGTGATGTCAGGGTGATTAGCAAAAATGGCATCGGCAATCACGCCCCGTTTTTGCACGGGTGGAAAGGGGTCAAACACAAACATCACCACGTTACCTGCGCCATTAATGCGGTCAACCACGTACGTCGCCGTTTCTGCCGCCATGGCGTAACCGTTGCTAGTGACATTAGTGACGAGTTGCGGGTCACTGCCGGCGTCCATGCCAAAAACGGGCACACCCGCGTCACTGGCGACATCTAAGCCCACCACCACTTGCGCGGGGTCTACGTTAATCACAATGGCGTCCACACCCCTGTTCACCACGTCTTCGATGCGGCTGATGACGGCGGCCACATCGCCAGCGGTGTCAATCACGCTCACGTCCCAACCTTGCTCGCTAGCTGATTCTTCAAAGGCTTCCACCATGAATTGGCTGCCCGGTTGGGCGAGGTACGGGGTGATGACGGCGACGGATTGCGCCAGGGCGACCCCTGCGAGTAGCAGCAAAAACACGCTTGTGCGTGAAGCAAACTTGACCATAACTTCCTCCAAAAAATAGGCTTACGAAAGCTTAACATGGTGTGCCTCAACGGTGAACGTGAGCAAGGGCAAAAAAATAACCCCCGCCAGCGCGAGGGTCTGAATTTGTATAAATAATGTATAACTAAGTAACGTTAACCAAACACCGACATCAAAAACGGGTCTTCAACCGTGTCACAAATAAACCGCAAAAAGCGGGCGGCGTCTGCGCCGTCGATGAGGCGGTGATCATACGTGAGCGATAGGGGGAGCATCATCTTAGGTTCAAAGGTTTCAGTGGCTTTGTTCCAGATGGGCTCAACGCTTCCCCTTGCTACCCCCAAAATGGCCACTTCGGGCGTGTTGACGATGGGGGTGAAGTTCGTACCACCGATCCCACCCAAGTTGGAGATGCTGAAGTTGCCACCTTGCATATCGTCGGGAGATAGTTTGCGGTCTCGAGCTTTTTGAGCAAATTCGCCCAGTTCCACTGACAATTGCACGATGCCCTTGCTGTCAACATTGCGAATGACCGGTACTAACAAACCTTTGGGGGTGTCTACTGCCACACCGATGTTGATGTAGTGCTTAAAGACGACTTCGTTGTTGTGTACATCTAAGCTAGCGTTGAATTTAGGAAAACGCTTGAGGGCAGCCGCAACCACTTTGAGTAGCATGGCGGTCGGGGTAATCTTTGCGCCTTCAGCTTCGGCGTGGGGTTGGTACTTTTTGCGCAGTTTTTCTAGTTGTGTCAAATCCGCTTTATCAAAATTGGTTACCATCGGCACAGTGGACCAAGCCAGTGCCATTTGTTTGACGGTAGCCTTGCGGATGCCGCTCATGGGTTCGCGCTCAGTTTCACCAAACTTACTAAAGTCGGGCAATGCGGGAATGCTCACGCCGCTGCTTGGTGCGGCTGCTTGACCAGCAGGTGCTTGGGGGCGGGCAGACCCTGTGTCAGCGTATTGTTTGACGTCTTCAGCGGAGATTCTGCCGAGCACGCCAGACCCTGCGACATCTGCTAAGTTGACGCCTAATTCCCGTGCCAGTCGCCTTACCGAGGGCGCAGCAGGAATGGTGGATCCGTCACTGTCGCCTGAAGATGATGGTGTGGGGGTACTAGCTGGGCTAGGTGATGAAGCTGCTTCAGGTTTAGATTCGGCTTTGGTGTCTTGTTTGGGTGCTTCTTGTTTGGGTGCTTCTTGTTTGGGCTGTTCGGGTTCGGAGGCTGCTTCAGATTCGGCACTACCTGCTTCGTCTAAGGTGACGATGGCTTGGCCGATTTGGGCTTCTTCGTTTTCTTTGACGTGGATTGCTTTGACGACGCCAGCGGCGCTCGAGGGCACTTCTACGACGGCTTTGTCGGTTTCTAGCTCGAGCAGCGGTTGATCGACTTCGATGCTGTCGCCGACGGAAACGAGAATGCCGACGACGGTACCCGAATCAATCCCTTCGCCAACTTCGGGGAGTTTGACTTCTGTTGCCACAAGGTATCCTTTCGTGTGCTGAACGCTCTTGGGTGATGCTTATGGAGTTTTTATACTGATGCCAACAAAATACGATTTCAATCCTTACAGAGGGGCGCTTCCATTGACATCTATGGCTTTAATTCCGAGTAGCGTGCGCTTTAATTCCGAGTAGCATGCCTTGGAATGAGCCTTACACAGTGTTTTTATGATGACACAGAACGCGGCTATCGTGTGAAGGTTTACAAAAACGTTCACAAAAATAGCCGCGTAGGTCTCTAGCTGCGGTGGGGATTGGCTTTGTCAGGGTTGATGCCGAGGTCATCAAGGGCTTTTTTCACGGTGTCCATGCTGAGGCGTTCGCTCTTCTTCTGGCGGCTGCGTTTGCCATCTAAAGCGAGTTCGTACAGGGTGGCTACCGTAATATAGCGGGCATCGACTTCAAAAAAGTCTCTGAGGTCTTCTCTGGTGCCACTTCTGCCAAAACCATCCGTACCTAGTGCCACGATGGGTTTGGGGACGTGCCGCGCTAAGGCATCTGGCAAAATTTTGAGGTAGTCCGAAGCCGCCACAAACACGCCGTCTTCATCTTTAAGCAGGTCGTAGATGTAAGGCGTGCGGGGGTCTTCTTCGGGGTGTAAGCGGTTGTGGCGTTCAGTTTCTAAGGCGTCTTGGTGCAAGGCTTTGTATGAGGTCACGCTCCACACATCTGCTGACACGCCATAGTCCTCGAGCATCGTTTGCGCTTTAAGGACTTCTGGCATAATCGCACCACTGCCAAACAAGTGCGCTTTGTGTTTGCCATCACTAGCAGCGGGGCGGAACTTGTACAAGCCCCGCAGCACGCCGTCTTTGAGGGCGTCGCGCTTTAAGTGCTCAGGTTCAGCGGGTTGGGCGTAGTTGTCGTTGCCCACCGTCAAGTAGTAGTAGATGCTCTCTTGTTCTTGATACATGCGGCGCATGCCCTCGCGGATGATGATTGCTAACTCAAACGCGAACGAAGGGTCGTAACTGAGCAAGTTGGGAATGCCGTAGTCAAGCACATGGCTGTGGCCGTCTTGGTGTTGCAAGCCTTCACCCTCGAGCGTGGTACGCCCCGCGGTTGCCCCCAATAAGAAACCCCGTGTGCGCATGTCAGCGGCTGCCCAAGCAAGGTCACCAATACGCTGAAAACCAAACATAGAATAAAAGATATAAAACGGAATGGTATTGACGCCATGGCTAGCATAAGCCGTGCCTGCGGCAATAAACGATGCCATTGAGCCAGCTTCGGTGATGCCTTCTTCGAGGATTTGCCCTTTTTCGTCTTCGCGGTAATAGAGCAAATTTTCTTTGTCGACGGGTTCGTAAAGTTGCCCCACAGACGAGAAAATACCAATTTGTCTAAACAGGGCTTCCATCCCAAAGGTGCGGGCTTCGTCAGGAATAATGGGCACGACCAACTTACCCCAGGTTTTATCGCGCAAAATCTTACCCAAAATGCGCACAAACACCATCGTCGTCGATACTTCACGATCGTCAGTACCCTTGGCAAACTCGTCAAAAAGTTTTTCGTCAGGCGGCGCTAGGGGTTCGCTCTTAACACGGCGTTCGGGTTGGAAACCGCCTAGCGCTTGGCGGCGTTCGCTGAGATATTTGTACTCGGGGCTGTCTTGGTCGGGGCGATAGAAGGGATAGTCCGAGATTTCCTCGTCGCTGATGGGCACGCTAAAGCGGTCGCGGAACGCTTTCATGTCTTCTAAGTCCAGTTTTTTCTGCTGGTGTGCTACGTTCATGGCTTCGCCGGCTTTGCCCATGCCGTAACCTTTGACGGTGCGGGTGAGAATCACCGTTGGTGAGCCTTGGTGATGGAACGCCCGGTGGTAAGCGGCATACACCTTACGCACGTCGTGACCGCCGCGATTAAGCTTCGAGAGGTCCTCGTCACTCCAGCCTTCAATCAACGCTTTCAGTTCGGGGGAATTGAAAAACTGTTCGCGCAATTCCTTGCCACCAAAGGCTGCATAGCGTTGTGATTCGCCGTCGGTAAGTTCTGCAAAACGATCAGCCAAAACGCCTTGGTCGTCTTTGTGCAGCAGTTTATCCCACTCGCTGCCCCAAGTGACTTTGATAACCTGCCAACCCGCACCGCGAAAAATACCCTCGAGCTCTTGAATAATCTGTCCGTTGCCATAAACAGGCCCGTCTAAGCGTTGCAAGTTGCAGTTGATGACCCAGATGAGGTTGTCGAGTTTTTCCCGAGCAGCAAACTTAATGGCGCCTAGCGTCTCGGGTTCGTCAGTTTCGCCATCGCCCAAAAACGCCCATACTTTGCCCGAACCTGCTTCTTTGAGGCCGCGTTTCTCGAGATAAACGTTAAACCGTGCCTGATAAATCGACATAATGGGTGCAAGCCCCATCGATACAGTAGGAAACTGCCAAAAATCTGGCATGAGCCACGGGTGGGGGTAACTTGACAAGCCGCCACCATAGACTTCGCGGCGGAAGTTGCGCAGGTGTTCTTTGTGGATGCGGTGTTCTAGATAGGCTCGAGCGTAAATCCCTGGCGAAGCGTGCCCCTGATAATAGACCATATCGGCGTCTACGCCCGCGTCATGACCGCGAAAAAAATGGTTAAGCCCCACGTCATATAAGGTTGCTGCTGAGGCAAACGTGGAAATATGCCCACCGACGCCGCTGTTTTTGTTGGCGCGCACCACCATAGCCATGGCGTTCCAGCGCGTGTAGCGGCGAATGCTGCGTTCAATGTCTTCGTCACCCGGATAGGCGGGTTCTTGATCTGCTGGAATGGTGTTGAGGTACGGCGTCGTGGCGGTAAAGGGAATATCGACCCCTTGGCTGAGCGCGTAAATATCGAGCTTATCAAGGACTTCGACGACCCGTTCAGGGCCAGCACTCAGCAGCACATACTCGAGTGACTCGAGCCACTCTTGGGTCTCAATATCGTTTAAGCGTTTGCGTTTTTCTGGCTCGAGGTTGGTTCGCTCGGCAAGATCGGCCATATAAGGCTCCTTTCAGTTGATGTTAGCTAATGTTTGAAAGTAAGTATATCTAATTTTAATATATCTAAACTACCATTTAATTCATCGTACGCATCAAGACGCCAATGACCCTAAATATCCAGAAAATATGTGGGCACTATTCTGGCACTACTTTGTGCGGGACGCGGCACGGGACGCTGCACAGGACGTTTCACAGGACATTGCGCGCGCAAGTACGTTGCAGATGCCCCGACGTTGAAACCCGCTTTGAATATGCCCCGGAGTATACGACGCGGGCGAAGTCTGGCGCTGACATGAATGGGTTGGCATTGCGTCAGGATAACGCGATTGTACACCCTGAGATGTAAAACCAACAGCGACAATCGCTTAGCACACGCACTTAACGTTTGATGATTTATTAAACTGTTATAAAACAGAGCCTACATTGCACATAAAACGCAAAAGCGTAGCCTAATGTGTACAAGCAACCGCTCACAGGAGGGACGGGGTTCTTTTGTGAGGTTTTGTACAAGTAGCTCGAGTAAGCCCCTACACCCCGTAACGCAATAAGGTGATTAAGCCCTTCTGTTACGCAAAAAAACCGCATATATGTCCACTTGTGAGGTTGTGCGCACAAGCACAAAGTGAGTGGGGTTTTTAATGAGTGAAGGGCGTCTAGCCCTTTAATCTGAGGACATATTGTGGCTCACACTTGAACCTATCCCCCGAACATGGGAATTGTGAGTTACCTTAATAACCCCCTACCATGAACGTGTCGCAGAACTGTCGCAACGCGTGTAGGTAGCGTGTACCCAAAGGGCATGTGTGGGGTATCAAAGGAGGCGTTTTATGCGTGGTGATGATGACGTTAAGGCTCGAGGACGCCAGAAAAGTGCCGCACACAGTGCTAACGACGACTGTGTCATTGACCCTAGATGATTGAGGTGACAACTGACGTGACGACCCTGACGACCCGTAACCTGACGACCCATAACCTGACGACCCCGATGAAGATTGAAGTAACGAGGGCGCTAGCAAGGAAGGAGTACCATTGCACGATGGCATTTTGTTGTTGTGTTCATCATAAATACATAAAAATAGGAGATTTGTCATGTTAAATGCAAAAACGACGCGTCAGCCGAAAGGTTCGCTTGTTAGCCTGCGTGCAGCGGGTCATGTTTTCGTGCTGGCTATCGTGCTTTTACTCAGTGCGTGTGGTGGTGATGGTGACGAGCCAGATATTGGTAGCGGACAGGGTACGCTAGCGGTCAGTATCACCGGTTTGCCCGCAGGTGCCGATGCCGATGTGAACGTGGTCGGCAGTGCTTTTAATCAAGTGTTAACAGGCACGAGCGCGCTGCTTGTCGATGTCGGCGGTTACACCGTGAACGCGTCTGACGTAACAGCACAAGGTTATACCTTTACGGCTGACGTGACCCCTGTTGCTTTGAGTGTGGTAGAAGCGCAAGTGCGCACCGTTGAGGTGGTTTATGACGCTGTTCCTCGCGTGCGTGGAGGCAGCTTACCTGACATTGAAGCCGAAGAAGCCCAACGCGAAACCTTGAACCTTAACCCGCTCATTGATGACTTTGAAAATGACACGTTGACGTTTACGGTGGTGGGTAATACCAACCCCAATGTCATCACTGCAACTATGACGAACGGCGTGTTGGCGGTGCAACCACTTAGGGATGCTGTTAGTGGTGATGCTACGGTCACAACCCTGTTGACCATTCAAATCACTGATGACGCTGGCAATACGATTGACACCACCGTGGAAGTCATTGCTACCTATCAAGGTGATCAAGGTGGTGGCGGTAATGGTGGTAATGGTGACAATACGCCGCCAACGGTCAGTGGCGATTTGCCAGATATTCAAGTGGGTGCGGGCGCTGCCCCTATCACCGTTGATTTGGTGGGTGCATTCACTGACCCCGATGGCTTTAATACCCTCACCTTTGGGTCAACGAGTACTGATGTGACGGTAGCGACCTCAACAGCAGGTGCTGACAGCCTGACAGTGACATTCAATAACCCTGGCACGACCACCATTCGGGTGACTGCTACTGATGACGCGGGCGCACAAGTGAGCCAAAGTTTTCAAGTGGTCATTGTGGGAATCACCATTCCCAACGTCACCGGAAGCGTGGGTGATGACAGTGAAACCATCGACCTCGACGACATTTTTGGTGGTCTAGGCGACAACCTCAGTTACACCGCTACGAGTAGCAACACCAGCGTGGTGACCGTGGCCATCGACGATGATGGCATCTTGACCATCGACTTCGTAGGACCAGGCACGGCGGTTGTCACGGTGACAGCGCGTGACCCTGAAGGCAATATTGTCAGCCAAGTCAGTTTTACCGTCATAGTGGCCGCTGAAGGCGCTAACACTGGGCCGATTACTCGAGGTTTACCCAACATCATCGCCGAAGAAAATGAACCTGCTCGCACGTTTAACTTAGCGAACTTTTTTGATGATGCCCAAGACGGCGGTAGCGGCCTCAGCTACGAAGCAGTGAGCACCAATGTCGGGGTGGCCACCGTGGGTGTGAACGGCACGCGTTTAACCATCGCTTTTGGTGTGGTTGGTGACACAACCATCAACGTCACGGCCACTGACAGTGAAGGTCTTAGTGTCACAGACGCGTTATTTGTCAATGTGGTGCCATCTTTTAACAACACAGCGCCAGTAGCCACCGACGACACTGCCACGGCTATTGCCGGTATCAGTACCAATATCAATGTGCTTGCTAACGATAGTGATGTAGACAATCAAGCCTTGACCATCGACAGCACGAGCCAACCGAGCGCTGGCCAAGTTGAACGTAGTCAAAACCGCCTCATCTATACAGCGCCCGGTGCGTTTACGGGGCAGGTAACGTTTACCTACACCATCCGCGATACTTTTAGTGCGACTGATAGCGCCACGGTGACGGTAGATGTGGTGGCCAACACGGGTGTGCCCGTAGCGGTTAACGATACAGCAACAACCAGTCAAAACACCGCTACCAACATTGGTACAGGTGTCCTGCTTGCCAACGATAGTGATCCCGATGCGGGTGACACCTTGACGGTAACAGCCGTAGATGACACGGCGTCACAAGGTACGGCGGTACTCGCAGGCGCCATCGTGACGTACACACCAGCGACGGATTTTGTTGGTACAGACACGTTTACTTATACCGTCAGTGACAGTGCGAGTAACACGGCTACAGGCACGGTGACGGTCACTGTCTCAGAAGGTAGTGGCGGTGGCGGTAATGCGCCCGCTATTGGCAGTTTCGCACCTGGAACGACGAATGCGACTGTCGGTACACCTGTTACCTTTACGTACAATTTTGCTAATCCAGAAACAGGCCCGTTTACCTGCACGTTTACGCCCGGTGGTACGGGTACACCTGGTGCGGGTTTGTCGGGAACTGCTCCTAACTACACGGTCACGAACTGTGCAGGGCAAGGTAGTGTGACGTTTACGTACAACAATGCAGGCGACCCTATTACAGTGACGTTTACGGCACAAAACAGTGGTGGCTCGAGCAACGCTACTGCCGACCTCACCGTCACCACAGATGGCGGCGGCGGCAACACCGCCCCAACAGCCGCTGATGACAGTGCCACAACCGACCAAGACCAAGCTGTCAGCGTTGATGTACTTGCCAATGACAGCGACAGTGACGGCAGTATTGTAGCTAGCAGTGTGGCAGTAACCAGCCAACCAACCAACGGCACGACCAACATCAACACCACCACGGGCGCCATTACCTACACGCCTGCAGCCGGGTTTACTGGTCAAGATAGTTTTACTTACACCGTTAACGACGACGCGGGGGCAACCTCCAACGCGGCGACTGTCACCGTGAGCGTGGAAACCGTTGCTGGTAACGAAACTATCAACCTCACCAGTGACTGCGATACAGCTTCCAACGTGGGGGATACTTGTACGGTCACCGTCAGCCTCGCGGGTAATGTTGCGCCCTTTGGTTTTGTGGGGATCAGTTTTGATATCGCCAACCCCAACTTCCAAATCAACGACGCCCAAGCTGCAGGGATTACCGCAGGTGGCACGGCAGGTTTAGGACAAAACAACCGTACCGTGGCCATTATCACCTTAGCGGGCAACTTAATTGAGCCGCAAGAAAACGGCATCGTGGCGAGAATTATCTTTGAGCGCACCCAAGCGGGCGCATCGACGTTCACGGTCAGTGGTGCTGAACTTGGTGCCAACGCCGCCGACAGTGGTGCTAGTGACGTGGTGATTAGCGGCACATTTACCTTGGATATTCCGTAATGTTTTCAGCGTTTGAGGCAGTGTCATACTGCCTCACCTTTAGAAACGAGAGGTTAGGTGTATGAAGAAATACATCGTGATTGCGGTGCTGCTTGCTGTGCTTGCATCCTGCCGCCAAAGCGCCCCCCCAGTAGATGAAGCGCTCGTCGGCTACACCGTGCGAGCAGACGATGCCAGTTTAGCGACGACGTTTGATGTCAGTTACGACCCTGCGCTGACGTTTGTAGGTGTCACCAGTGTGGGCGTCACCAGTCAACAGGGGGCGTTTTATGCTGCTGGTGCGCAAGATGGTGTGGTGCGGGTAGCCAAGGTAGCCGCTGACGTGAGTGCGACTGAGGTGACCTTGGTTTTTCGAGGCACAGCAGGCACAGTTGCAGCAGGCACTGTGTCGCTCGAGACACCTGGGTTTCGTGGTAGCCAGCACGTCTTAGATACTCGCCCTGATATGCGCCAAGAAGCCTGGCTCGAGACCCAAGTGACTGTCCCCAGTGACGCCGTGCTCGAGGCTGCCTTTGCCAACAGTCCTTTGGGTGACTTTGATAACGACCAAACTTTTGAGTTTGCCGACGTGGTGGCTATTCTCAATATTTACTTAGAAAACACCAACATCAATAGCATCAGTGACTATCAACTTTATCATAGTGATATCAACTGCGACAACGAAGTGAGTTTTGCTGATGTCATTGCCGCGTTGAATAAGTTCTTGGGTAACTCGAGCCCTACCTTGCAACTGTGCCCTACGTCTGTCACTGCCGATGGCAGTACGGGTAGCGATATTGTCTTGGCAGGTAACATCGGCAGCGGATCGCTACCTACCATTAACGTGACTTATGAAGCGGGTGACCCGCAGGTGTTTACTGCCCCTAGCGGCAGCCCCGGTCAAGCTTACGTGGTTGATCCAGCTACCCCACTTGGTACCTATAACGTGACCTTTGATGCGGGTACAGCGGGTAGTGAAACGGTGAGCGTGTTAGTGACGAGTTCTACTGCCAATACCCCGCCTACCGTCAGTGCCATCGACGACCAAACCATCAACGAAGACAGCCAAACTAGCCCCTTAGAATTCACCATCGGTGACATCCAAACCCCTGTTGATCAACTTATTGTCAACGCGTCTTCATCGGATACTACTATTATTCCCAATAACGCCCTCACCCTAGGTGGCGCTGGGGCTAACCGCACTATCGTGGTCGATCCTGCTGCCAACCAGTACACCAGCGGTACGCCCGTTACCATCACCGTGAGCGTACAAGACCTAGCGGGTGCTGTCACCGAAGAAACCTTTGATGTCACTGTGAACCCTGTAAATGACCCGCCGACGTTTCTCAACGCAGGCAACCAAAGTTTGCTCTCAGGTACCAACACCGAACAGGTCATTCCCAATTGGGCGTTCAATATTGACGTAGGCCCTAACGAACCCACCCAAAACGTGGCCGGGTTTGATGTCACCATTGTGTCGGGGCAAAGTTTGTTTGCCGTAGCGCCTACGATTGGCAACAACGGTACCCTCACCTACACGCCTACGGGCAACGACGGCGTAGCGGTCGTCAACGTTAGCTTGCGTGACAATGGCGGCGTCGGTAACGGTGGTTCGGACACCTCGGCCACACAGCAATTTACCGTCACGGTGAGCGATAACTTAGCACCTACCATCACGCCCATTCCCAACCAAACCATCAACGAAGACAGCAGCACGGGTGTGCTCAACTTTACTGTGAACGACAACGAAGACGGGGCAATCGCAGGGGGCTTAGCTGGTTTGCAAGTCACTGCCAATTCATCCAATACCAGCATCATCCCGCCAAGTGGCATTGTGTTGGGACCTAGCCCCATTACGGGCAGCGCCCGCACCATCAATGTGACGCCTGCTGCCAACCAGTTTGGTGGCCCCGTGGTGATTACGGTCATTGTCGAAGATAGCCGAGGGGCAACCGCCCAGACGAGCTTCCAAGTGACAGTGAACCCTGTTAACGACGCCCCTGATTTTGATTTGCCAGCCAGCACGAACCTGTCAACCATTACGGGTTACGGTGAACAGGTCATTCCGGGTTTTTTAACTAACTTTGACCCTGGCCCTGCCAACGAAGCCAGCCAGACCAAGCTCGAGACCATCATTAATGGTGTGCCTTCGGGTGTGTTTGCGGTACCTCCAGCCATTGACGCTTCGGGTACGTTGCGCTTTACGCCGGGTAGCAGCGCTGGTACGGCCAACTTAACAGTGCAAGTGCGCGACAGTGGTGGTACGGCCAACGGCGGCGTGAATCTATCTGCTGCCCAACCGTTCACTATTGATGTGGTGGCCAACACCGTACCGACAGGCACGATTGCTGACGTGACCGCTCGAGCTGATGACCCCAATCAAACCATTGACTTAGCAGCGGCGTTTAACGATCCTGATCAAGATGATGGGTCGCTCGAGTTTGCCATCACGTCAGTAGCCCCTGAGGGCATCGTCACGGCCACAGCGGATAACGGCAGCGATCAACTGACGCTCGACTTCTTAGCAGACGGTACGGCCAACGTCACCGTCACGGCTACCGACATTGGTGGCGCAACGGGGTCAGTGACCTTCCAAGTCATCGTCAACACGCCCCCGACAGCGGGCACCATCAATGACATCACCGTCAACGAAAACGCCCCTAACCGCGTGATTGACCTCGATGACGTGTTCAGTAATGCTGACCCGCTCACCTACAGCGTCACCCAAAACACCGACCCGACCGTGGTGGCAACAAGCATCACTGGCAGTAACTTAACCCTTGACTTTGACGTGCCCGGGACGTCTACCATCACCGTGCAAGCCGAAGAACCAGGTGGCGAAACGGCCTCGGTGACGTTCAACGTGCGCGTGAATGCTGCGCCCACAGTGGTGAGTCCCATTACCAACATCACCGCCAACGTCAACGACCCTGATTTGACCTTTGAACTGTCTACCCGCTTCAATGACCCTGACGACCCCACGCTCACCTACACCATCGCGCAAAACACCTTTAGCAATGTGGTCGATGCCCGCTTGCAAAACGGTGCACAACTCGGTAGTTTGTTGCGGCTTAACTTCCTTACCCCTGGCGTCAGTCAAATCACCTTGCAAGCCGTAGACAGTAACGGCTTAACCGTCAGCAATAGCTTCCAAGTGACGGTCGTCGATAACCAACCCACCCTCACAACCGCTATTCCGAACATCACCGGCAACGAAGGTGAAAGTGAATCGCTCAACTTGGCCGATTACTTTGCTGACGTTGAAGATGATGCTGATGGTGTAGCACTCACCTACGCAGTGACGAATAACACCAATTTGAGTGTCGTGAGTACTGATATTACCGGTACGACCCTCGACCTTGATTTCTTGATGGGTGGCATCGCCGAGTTAACTGTCACGGCAACAGATAGCCAAGGGCAGTCGATTAGCACCAGCTTCTTTGTAACAGTCAACGGCATGCCGGACATCTTGCGCACACTCAATGACCTGATTCTCAATCAAGAAGACTTACCCTTTGCGATCGACTTAACGGAATTCTTTACTGATGCCGAAGATGGGGGGGCAGGTTTAACCTATGGGGTCATTGGCAACACAGATAGCAACATTGTGGCGACGAATGTTGCTGGGGTGACGCTCAACCTCAACGCAGGTACGGCCATTGCTGAAGGTGGTATGACGACGATTACCATTCGGGCAACCGATACGGACGGTCAGTCCATCGACCAGACGTTTGATGTGACCATCACCAACCAAGCACCGACGGTCAGTCAGACGATTGGTAACCGCAGCGCCGCAGCAGGTGGTTCGACGACGATTAACTTGAACTTGTACTTCAGCGACTTCGGTGACTTGAGCTATCGGGTGATTGGCAATACCAACACCACCGTAGTGACCAATCCTATTGGCAGTAATGTCGCGGGGAATGTGCTTGTCGTCAATGTGGCAGCCGGGGCGAACATTGGTCAGCAAGCGACGCTGACGGTACAAGCGCAAGACGCAGGTGGCTTAACCGCCCAACAGTCGTTTGTAGTGACTGTTCAATAGACGTTTTCTCTGGGCTAGGTGTTGTGCCTAGCCCTTTTGACACCTTAGGAGGTAACAAGGTGAAACACGTAACACAAAGAGGTAGGCAATGAACATGCCTCGAGCCATCACACGCCTGCTCTGCTTAGGCGTTCTTGCCATGCTGGGGTCGCTGGCGCTAGCACAAACTTACACGTTTGTCGATACCGGATATGAGGTAACAGAAACCGATGTAAACCAAACGCTCAATGTGCGGGTGCGCCGTACGGGCGGCGGTGCGACCACCACCCAAGTGTATGTGCGGGCAGCGGGCGGCCAAGTTAATGGCAACATCCTTGCCCCCGGTGGTGGCTTTGATGCGACAGTCACCTTCACGAGCGATACTATCATCACAGTGCCTTTTACCATCATTGGTGATAACGTCACTGAACTGGATGTAGACAACCTCGCTGAGCTTCAATTCAGGTTTGTGGCATTACCTGGAGACCCATTTGTACCGGCCAACGAAATTCCCATCATCCTTCGTGATGATGATGTGGCGCGGTACAGTTTTGCAAGTGCAACCTACACCCAAGCAGAAGGTGATACTGGTACTGCTGTTATTACCGTCACCGTCAATCGGGTGGGAGCTATCGGTGATGAAACCGTTGATATTCGCGTAGGTGACGGAGCTGGCGCTGTGGGTTTTGCGCTTTCTGGTTCAGATTTTACAGGTGGCCCTATCATCACTCGAGGATTCACGGGTACACAGGTCAGTCGTGATACGGGTGCTGATATTCAGATTATTGGTGATTTTGACCTCGAGCCAGACGAAGTTATCCCGTTATCGTTTAGTAACTTTAGTGTGCGTGGTGAGCCAGGGGCTGTTCCGACGGCGACGATTACCATCGTCAATGACGATCAGCGTATCGGCTTTAGTGATGCTAACTACGGCGTGCCTGAAAGTGCTGGCAATACCAATGTGGTTGTTTTAGAACGCGAAGGTGATTTGAGTGTTGCGCAGACAGTGGAAGTCACGGCGACGGATATCAGCACAGATCCTGTGCCTGCTGACTACACAAGTGCGACCTTCACAACTACCTTTGGGGTAGGTCAAGCCACGGCTTCGCTGCTGATAGGTATTGTCGATGACACGTTAGCCGAGGGCGACGAAAGTTTGGAATTAGAAATTACTGCTGTAGACGGTGATAACACATCACCCTATATTGACGGTGCGAACGACACGGCTGTTCTGGTTATCGAAGACGATGACAGACCCACGTACCGCTTTGCGAGTGCTACTTACAGCGACCGTGAAGGTGATGCGCCAGCTACGATGGATATCAACGTGCGGGTGGAGCGTTCTGGGGCAACAGGCGCTGGTACGGTCATTGTCAACACCGTGGGTGGTACAGCGCTAGGTGGTGGCATTGATTACACGCTTGTTTCACCTGGTGCGGGTGTGGTGGTGACGCCCACGTCGGCTGAGCTGACATTTGCAGGCACAGACACGTTCAGAGAGTTTATCGTGCGTATCACAGGTGATAATACGTTTGAACCAGATGAGACGATTGTCTTTGAGATTTCAGGTGGTACCGGGGTCACAGGGGCAGAGATTGGTACGCCAGACAGCACGACGGTGACCATCGAGAACGACGAAAGCCGTTACCGCTTTTCTGCCAATGCTTACAGTGTCAATGAAGGCAATCTCACTAATTTCACAAACGTGGTGACGTTAGTGCGTGAAGGTGACACCAATGCTGCTGAGACGATTGACTTGACTGTGTTGGCTGCTAGCACCGCTACTGCTGCTGATTATGTTGCGCCTGGTTCGGTGTTTTTTGCTGCCGGTCAGACCGAAGCAAGTGTGCCCATTCAAATTCTTGGCGATCGTGCTAGTGAAGATGACGAGACGGTAGTGCTCGAGATTGATCCTGCTAGTGCTGGGGGAATTGAAGTTACCAACCCCGACACGGCTGTGCTGACCATTCAAAACGACGATGTGGCAACCTATCAATTTACGGCGGCCACGTATGACGTGCTCGAGGGCGATGTTACCGACACACCTGTCGTGGTGCAACTTACCCGCACGGGTGCTATTGATGATGTTGAAACCGTCAACGTCAACATCACCGGCGGCAGTGCCACACTGGGTGTTGCTGCTCCTGCAGATGTCACCGACCCCGCTGGGCCAATTCCTGTAAACTTTGCAGCTGGTGATACTACTGCCCAAGTACCCATCGAAATTTTAGGTGATACTACCTTTGAACCCAACGAAACCGTTAACTTGGCGATTGCCAGCTTTAGCTTGAACGGGCAAGCAGGCGCGCAAAACACGGCCACGCTCACCATCAACAACGACGATGATGTGGCCATCTATGAATTCCAAAACGCAACCTACAGCATCTTAGAAGGTAATGCGCCTGCCACGGATGTGGTGATTGGCCAGTTGATTCGCTCTGGTGATACGACTGCTGCAGAAACGGTCACAATTAACATCAGTAGTGGCACGGGTACAGCGGGTGTCGATGTTGAAGCTGGCCCCATCACTGTGGCTTTTGCTGCCAATGACATCACGGCAGACATTGAGATTGACATCACAGGTGAAACGGGGTTTGAGGCTGACGAAACCATTAACCTCGCCATTGCTAGTACGAGCGGGGGCGGGCAAATCGGCACGCAAGATGACGCCGTGTTGACACTCACCAATGACGACCGACGTTATAGCTTTACGAATACGACCTATACCGTGGCAGAAGGTGCTGGTCCGGTCAACACCGTACAGTTAGTACGCGAAGGACCACCGCCCCCTGTGGCGTCACCTGAAACTGTGACAGTCACTGTCGGTGCAGGTAGTACGGCTGCGAATCCCGCGAACTACACAGGGTCGCTTGCAGCAACGTTCACAGCGACAGGGCCTGCTACCGTACCGATTGGGCTTAATTTGCCCGATAACGCCACTGCAGATGGCGACACAACGCTCGAGTTAGAAATCCCCGCGACATTCGACCAAGGCGTGCCTAGCCAAGCGGTTGTGACCATTGCCGACGATGACGCTTCGTACCAATTCACGGCTGCTACGTTCAGCCAACCCGAGGGCAACGATACTGCCAATGCCACCGCCGTCACCATCGAGCGTACAGGGGGCATCAATACAGCAGCGACGATTGTAGTGACAGCAGCCAATAGTGCCACTGCCCCTTCAGCCACCGCAGGAACTGACTTTACGGCAGGTGCGGTGAATGTCAACTTTGCTGCAGGTGAAGCGGTTGCTACGGTGCCCGTAGAGATTCTTGGTGACACCGCCATCGAACCCGATGAAAACATTGACCTCACAATTGACGCTGCTACTCTGCCAGCAGGTAGCACGCCGGGCACGCAGAATACAACGCGTTTGACACTGCTCAATGACGATGGTGTCGCCTCGTTTAGTTTCACCTCAGCAACCTACGAGGTAACCGAAACCAACACCAACAACCTTGCGACTAACTTGGTGACGATTACCCGCACAGACCCCGTGCCAGCAGCGGATGTGACGGTGAATTATGTTGCACCCACCACGCCACCTAGTCCTAGTGCCAGTACGGCGGTTGAAGGTGATGACTTCTTTGTGCAAGATGCGCTCGTGCCCAACCCTGTGACGTGTACCCCTGTGGGTGCAACAGCCAATCGGGTGTTCCCTTGTACGGTGCGTTTTGCAGCTGGTGAAGCCACGGCGGTGTTGCCTATTACCATCGTGGGTGATACCACCGCAGAAGTGTCTGAGCGTATTGTTTTGACCTTCAACAATGGCAATATTGCCCCAGTAGCACCTGCGGTTGTCTCGCCTGGCGTAGCGACAACCCCCAATACAACTACTCTTACCATCGCTGATAACGATAGTCCTGCAGGTGCTGACTTAGAAGTCTTAAACGGCATTTCACCTACTAGCCCGCTGATTTTGAACGGCAGCAATAACCCCATCAACTTCCCGGTCACTTCGCTAGGCGTACCCGTCACACGTGAATTTACCTTGCGCAATGCAGGTGATAGCAATTTGAATATCTTTAGCATCAACTTGCCAGCAGGGTTTAGTTTGGTGGGGGGTTTCCCCAGTGTGCTCGAGGGCAATAGTAGCGAAACCATCACCATTCGTTATGACGCTGCCACAACAGGCACGAGCGGTGGCAACGTAGAAATTGCCAGCAGTGACTTTTTGGATAGTCCTTATGTGTTCCCGATTCGCGGGTCGCTCGAGACATCCGAAATTGACGTCGTTTTTGATGGTCAATCGCTCGTAGACGGTAACGCCACAGTGGACTTTGGCAGCACCACCATCGGCACGCCAGTCACCGTGACGCTCACCATCAATAACCCTAGTGGTGTCGCTTTGCTACTCGGTAATCTACAACTCCCTGAGGGTTACAGCCTCGTGGGTGAATTCCCTGATAGCGTGCCTGCCAACAGCAGCACCGATGTCACCTTGCAACTTGATGCTGCTGCCGCTGGTACGTTCACAGGTACGGTGTCGTTTGATAGCAACGACGAAGACGAAAGTACCTTTAGCTTTACGGCTACGGGCACAGTCACTGAACAACCTGAACCTGAAGTGCGCGTTAGTGGGCCTTTAGGGACTATTGAAAGCGGTGGTAGTTACGACTTTGGTGTCAGTGCGTTGGGTGAAAGCCCCGCAGCCACATTCACGGTCACCAACGGCGGCACGGCGGACTTAACCTTAGACCGGGCGTCGCTGACCAGTTCGCTAGCAGGTACGGCGTTTAGCGTCAGTAGTAACTTTGCTGAAACCACCCTCGAGCCAAGTGCGTCCACTACCTTTGAAATTAGCTTGGACGCCAGTAGCGCCGGCACGTTCAGTACGACCCTTAGTTTTACTAACAACGACAGCGACGAAAACCCCTTCGGAATCGCCTTATCAGGTGAAGTGTCCGCCCCAGAAATCGAAGTGCGCCAGGATGCACGCGTGCTGCAAGACGGCAGTAGCGTCCCAGTTGACTTTGGCGCGACCACCTTAAATGCCCCGGTGACAGTGACGTTTACTGTCAACAACCTAGGCAGTGTGCCGCTCAGTTTGGGTGGTTTGGACGTGCCAGTGGGCTTTGCCTTAGACGGTGACTTCCCCACGTCTGTTGACGGCAACGGCAGCGCCACGTTTAGTTTGGTGTTAGAAGCCACCTCGCTGGGTTCGTTTGACGGGCAAGTGTCCTTTGAAAACAACGACAGCGACGAAAACCCCTTCACGTTTAGGGTACAAGGTGTGGTGGACGCAGCAGAATTGACTGTGCTTGATGGCTTGCTGACTGTCCCCAACGGCTCGACGGTTGATTTTGGCAGTACCGTCCAAGGCAACGCCGTCAACAAGATTTTCACCATCCGCAACGACGGCGGCGCGACCTTGCAAGTCGATAACTTGGATACCCTGCCAGCAGGCTTCGCGTTGCTCTCACCGGAACCGTTTACCTTTGAATTAGCCCCCAACCAACAAGCCACCTTCACGCTGTCGCTCACGGCAGAAACCGTCGGTGACTTCAGTGGGGCGTTGCAATTTATCTCTAACGACACCACGGCTAGCCCCTTCAGCATCACCTTAGAAGGGCGCGTCACGGCAGAACCTGCCCCAGAAATCAGCGTTTCTAGCGAATCTGGCGCGGTTGCTAGCGGTAGTGGTTTCAGCTTCGATGACGTGCCCGTCGGCGAAGACGCCACGGAAACCTTCACTATCCGTAACACTGGTACTGCGCCCCTCTCGCTGGGTTCGGTGACGGTGTCAGGTGATAGTTTCGTGCTCGCAGGCGATATTGGTACGACCAGCCTCGAGGCAGGCGCGTCCACAACCTTTGATATTCGTTTTGAAGCCGATGAAGAAGGCGAAGCGCTTGGGTCTGTTTCCATCGATAACGGTGACGAAAACGAAAACCCTTACGTCTTCGACTTAGACGGTACGGCGTTTGTGCCTAGCCCCGAAGTGGCGGTGCGCGCTAGCGACAACAGCGTCATTGCCGACGGCAGCAGCCTTGATATTGGCACGGTGGTAACGGGTGCGGATGCTTCAGTGACGTTTACGGTGACGAACGAAGGCCAAGCCACCTTGACCCTCGGCGACTTGGCGATTTCGGGTGACGGGTTTGCCATCAGTAATGGGTTTGGTAGCACCACGCTCGAGCCAGACGCTAGCACCACCTTTGCCGTGCGCTTTAGTGCCGGTGAAGATGAAGGCGAAGCGTCGGGTGAAGTGACGTTTACCAACAACGACAGTGACGAAAACCCCTATAACATCACGCTAACTGCTGATGTGGAAGTGCCTCAGCCTGAAATTGCTGTGGTGCGCGGGGGGGCACTCATTGCCGATGGTGGTACGTTTGACTTTGGTGATGTGGCTGTGGGTCAAGCACGTAATATTGACTTTACGGTGCAAAACAATGGCACGGCGACCCTCAACCTCGAGCCACTAGAAATCACCGGCGAAGGTTTCTCCCTCGAGACTCCCTTTGCTAGTACAACGCTCGAGCCAGAAGCCTCCACAACGTTCACCCTTCGTTTCAACAGTGCTGACTTAGCCCCTGGCGAGTACAGCGGCAACATCAGCTTTGCCAACAACGACAGCGACGAAAACCCCTACAACGTTGCGTTAGCTGCCAACGTGTTCGTGCCTACGCCAGAAATTGCCGTCACAGACCCCAACGGTCAAGCCCTCGAAGATGGTGGCAGTGTGTCATTACAAGGCGTTGGTGTGGGTCAACCCTCTTCGGCAACGTTTACCGTCTTCAACGAAGGTGACGCTAACTTGACGCTCAATGCGGCATCTTTGGCAAGCTCCTTGGCAGGCACGCCCTTCAGTGTGCGTGATTCGTTCGCACAAAGTACCCTCGCTCCCGGAGAAGACACCCAATTTACCCTCGGTGTCAATACCAGCAGTGCAGGGACGTTCTCAGCCGATGTGGCGTTTAATAACAACGACCGCGACGAAAACCCCTTCAACATCAGTTTGTCTATCACCATCAGTGCTGGCCCTGAAGTTGACGTCCGTGATGGCAATATCTCCATCCCCGATGGCAGCGTCACGGCAGTGAACATTGGTGAAACGACGGTTGGTACGCCTATTACCCGCACCTTCTCTGTAATTAACGCAGGCGGTGCAACCCTCACATTGGGTAACTTCCAAATCGACAACAGCGCGTTTACGCTCGTTGGTACGCCGCCAGCTAGCTTGGCTCCTGGTCAAAGCGGCAGTTTGGTGATTCAACTCAACGCCGTCAGTGCAGGTACACCCGTTGCGCAAGTGTCTTTCACCAACAGCGACAGCGACGAAAGCCCCTATACCTTCACAGTGCGCGGCACAGTCACGACCTCTGGTAACGGCGAACGAGTGGTCATCCGCGCTGGCAATAACCCACCGCCTACGACCATTACCGCTAACCCCGGTGATAGCAACGTGGCTGTGTTGCAAGCGTTACTTAGCCTCGAGGGCGACATTGCCGCCCGCATGACCCGCTTTGATGTGACCGTGTTTGAACTCTTGGGTGGTGTTCGCACGCCCGTGACTAGCGCTCAAAACTTTGCTGGCTTTGCTTCAGCCAAGCTCTACCAAGACAGTAACAACAACGGTCAAGTAGACGTCAGCGATGCCTTACTTGCTACCACAACAACCTTTGACGGTAACAACTTGGTGTTTAACCTCAACACGCCACTGCCGCTCAGCAACACGAGCGTTACCAACGTGCTGGTCACTTATGACTTCTTAGCAGATTTCGGTACAAACCGCTTGCCCGTAGTGGCACTCGCTAGCCTCCTGCCCTTGGTGCTGCTTGCCCTCAAGCGTTGGCGCCGGGTGAGCTTGCTGATGTTACTTGTCATCTTCATGGCCGCTTGTGGTGGTGATGATGGTGGTGGTGATGGTGGCGTTACGCCTCCGCCGCCTGCGGGTGTGCAGTATCAAGCCTTCTTGGTGGATGCCGCAGCCGAGTCCAATGGGCAGACGCTCCCTGTTGACTTTACTGCAGGTGATATTCCCGGTAGTATCGTCGGCTTGCAAGACTAAGTTTTCAACCCTACGTTTCTCGCAAAGGCTCTCAGCAATGAGGGCCTTTTTGCTATGCTGAACTGAGCTGAACAAAATCGTGAGTGAGGTGACGGTGTGCTGAGTAGTTGGCAAGCGTTGGCTGTGGTTGAGCAGATACTGTGGTTACTGGCGATAGCCTCGAGCGCTTTCTTCGTGGGCATGGTGCTAGCTATTTTTGATGGTTTCGTAGATATTGAGCTAGGTGAGGTGAGTGACGTGCTCGAGTACCTCAGCTTGCGTGACGTAGCGGCGTTTACCCTAGGGTTTTCGTGGACGGGGGTGCTTTTTTATGACCCACTGGGGATTTTTGCTCTCGCCTTGGCGGCTTTTGTGGGGTTTGGTTTTGCCAATCTCAACCGTCTGCTCACAAAGCGCTTACAAGACTTAGAAACCAGTGGCAACTTACCGCTCACGAACGCCATTGGGCAAGATGCTACGGTGAGCGTGCAAATTGACGCCAATAGGCAAAATCCGGGCAAAATTGTGGTGGCGATTAATGGCCGCGAAGTAGAGCGTTTCGCCGTAACCGATGACGCACAAGGGTTGGCTCGAGGTGAGTTAGTGCAAGTCTGCGACGTTACTGATGGCATGTTGCTCGTCTCCAAAGAAGACAAACTTGGCTTGCGGGCGTTGCGTCCGTAATGTGAACCTATCGCATCAACGATCAAGCGAATATCGGGTAAGCACGTTGCTATTTACCGTCATACGTTAGGGCAAAAGGCGCACTGCGCCAGAAAAGGAGTGAGCATGGAAGGTGTCACGATTGTAACGGGGATTGCGATTCTATTTGCGTTTGCAGTAGCGGCGTATTGGATCAGCCGCTATCGGCGTTGTCCGTCTAATCAGGTGCTCGTCGTCTATGGGCAAGTGGGCACAGGGAAAAGCGCCAAGGTGATTCACGGCGGTGGTGCGTTTGTGTGGCCGATTATCCAAAGTTTTGGCTATCTCAACTTGGTGCCCATGACCATTGACATCAACCTCAAAAATGCCCTTTCTAAGCAAAACATTCGTGTGGATGTGCCAAGCCGTTTTACGGTGGCCATCAGCACCGACGAACAGAGCATGATGAACGCCGCTGAAAGGCTTCTGGGTTTGCCGCGTCAAGAAATTGAAGACCTAGCTAAAGACATTATCTTTGGGCAGCTGCGGGCAACCATTGCCACCATGGACATCGAAGAAATCAACGCCGACCGCGAGCGCTTTGAAAAATCAGTGATGGACAACATCGAAACCGAACTGCGCAAAGTGGGCTTGAGCGTCATCAACGTCAACATCAGTGATATTAGTGATGATGGTGGCTATATTGAAGCCTTAGGGCAAAAAGCCAGCACCCAAGCGGTTAACCAAGCCAAAGTGGATTCTGCTGAAGCCACGAGGGCCGGTGAATCTGGCAGTGCCAAAGCTCGCCAACAACAGCGCGTAGCCGTGGCTGAAGCCGAAGCCCAAGCCCAACTCGGTGAAAATACTTCTCAAGCCCGCATTGCTGATTCTGAAGCGCAACTTCGTGTGGCTGAAGCCGAAGCCCGTAAAGTGGCTACGGTGGCTGAACGCAGCCGTGCTGCTGAAGCCAGTATGGAAGCCTACCGTGCCGAACAAGCAGCTGAAGTGGAACGCGCCAAAGCCGAAGAAGCCAAACTATATGCCGAAAAAATTGTCCCTAGTGAAATCGCTAAACAGCAAGCCCTGTTAGAAGCCGACGCCAAAGCTGAAAGCGAAAAACGCGCCGGTTTTGGTGAAGCAGAAAGACTGCGGGCGGTGCTCGAGGGACAAGCCCAAGGCCTTGCCAAAGTGGTCGAAGCCGCAGGTGGCGATGCAGCGGCTGCCGTGCAACTGCTCTATGTACAACAACTGCCTGAACTGATGAAAATCCAAACCGAAGCCCTTAAGCAGGTGCGTTTTGGTGACATCACCTTGATTGGTGGCGGCCAAGGTGAAAGCGGCATCGCCAACTTGCTCAAAGAACTCAGCACCGGCGTGGCAGGGGCAAGTGCCATTGGGCAGCAGTTGGGCGTGCCTTTTTTACAGCAGGTAAAACCTGATGCTGACACCGCCCAACACACGCAATTTCCCGTCAAAGACTAGCGTTTGAGCAGTTCGACCTCGCTCGCAGGATATTCTTCGCTGCCGCCTTCTTCAAGATACAGTTCAACTTTTTGGGTGAGCGGGTGCACTTTGCTGATGCGCCCGCATTTGCCCGACTCGGTGTGACAGGCGCGTTTACCTTTTTTGGGTAAGTCTTTGAGCAGTTCTTTGTACATGTCGTGTTCATATTGCAAACAGCACATGAGCCGCCCACAAGGACCACTGATTTTTTGTGGGTTGAGAGGCAGTTGTTGGTCTCGAGCCATGCGAATAGTAGCACTGCCATAACTCTGTAGCCACGTCGAACTGCACGTGCCACTGCCGCACGCACCTAGTGCGCCAATCATCCGCGCTTGATCTCTGGGGCCTACTTGCACGAACTCGATGCGGGCTTTGGTGTGCTGGCCAATATCGCGCAGTAGCGGCCGCATCGAGGTGTTTTTCTCGCTGCTGTAATTGACCACCAAGACGCTTTCGTCTAAGGTGAATTCTAGCGCCACAATCTTAACTTCTGGCACTTTTTCCCTGGCTCTCGCCCGCACTAACCACTTGAGGTCATTGGCTTTATCGCGCAAACTCTGGTAGGTGCTCAAGTCTTCAGCAAAAGCTGCCCGCACCCAGTGACCGACAGGTTTGTCGATGTTTTTATGGTGCGTGCGTAGTGTCGCTATCTCGAGGCCACGCCGCGTCGTTACTACACAGGGCGTATCAAGCTCCGGAATATCAGGGGGGGCTTCGACATAGTGAATCTTAGGGCCATTATCAAAACGAATACCGACACATTCAGGCATAATTCCCGCCCAACCAAAAACACGCTAGCGGCTGCCAGCGACCAATATTGATATCAAACACCTTCTCAGCATAACAAACGCTTGTTAGTAGGGGTGTTTCAAGGTTCATGTGTCAGGCGATATGTGAAATTACGTCAGCAAACAATGACTATGACTGTAAACAATGACTGTGTAACTGCGTTGTGATGAAAAATGTAAAGTATCATGCTATGAACATAACCGCAGATGCATCTCAATCAAGTCGTACGGTTCGTCCTACGGTTTACGACGTTAACGTATTGATGGTTTCAGCCAGTTTGAAATCCAAGTCGCTGATGCCGTCTACGTCGTGGGTGACGAGTTCTATGGTGACGTTGTTGTAGACGTTATACAACTCGGGGTGGTGATTCATCTTTTCAGCGTGAATGGCTACTTGGGTGAGAAAGCCAAAGGCTTCAACGAAATTACCGAACTTGAAGTCGCGGCGCAATTTACCGTTTTGCACTTGCCAAGGGCTGTTCTCGAGGGCACGGTTGATTTCTTGTTCGCTGAGTTTTTGGGGCATGGGTTGTCTCCAATCATTCACTGGTGTGTCACGAATACATCACGCGTTGTTGATGTGGTTGTAACACGTGCTGCGGTGATGAAACGCTGGGCTATCTCGCAATGCCTTTGGGCAAGTCTTAACCTTGTGACGGTTTACAGTCGTGGCTTGGTTAGGGTACAAATTAAGGTTATGCAACCAAAAATTCGCGCTCACGAGGTTGGCAAAACCTTTGAAACGACCAGCGGCATGATTACGGCGCTCGAGAAGCTATCATTAGATATTGGCGAAGGTGAATTTGTCTGCATTGTGGGGCCTTCGGGCTGCGGCAAGTCAACCTTTTTGCGCATGCTCGCTGGCCTTAGTGAGGTGTCTTCGGGTACGCTCACCATCGACCATGACGTAAGTAGCGACAAACCCCTTACCAGCGTGGTGTTTCAGGAATACGCTATCTTTCCATGGAAGACGGTTTTGCATAACGTGGCGTTTGGCTTAGAGATGCGCGGCGTCAACAAGAAAACCCGCTTAGAAACAGCACGGGTGTGGCTCGAGCGCGTCGGTCTTAGCAAGTTTGCTAACAACTACCCTCGGCAACTCTCTGGTGGCATGAAACAACGCGTGGCCATTGCCCGGGCGCTCGCCAATGACCCGGATGTGCTGCTCATGGACGAACCCTTAGGCGCACTCGACGCGCAGACCAAAGCCGTCTTACAAGAAGAACTGCTGCGCTTGTGGGAAGCCAATCGTAAAACCGTTGTGTATATCACCCACAGCATCGACGAAGCCATCTTACTCGGTGATCGCGTGGTAGTGATGACAGCGCATCCGGGTACGCTCAAGACCATTTTTGAGGTGGATATTCCCCGCCCCAGAAACTTAGATACCAGCCGCAGTCAGGCGTTTAATGAACTGGCTCGAGCCGTTTGGGACGCCCTCGAAGACGAAGTGTACAAAGCGAGAGCCGCATGATTGGTACAGCCAAAACCGCAAACTTCAAACGTCACAACATGACGCTGCTGGTGTGGTTGGTAGCGGCTGTGGTCGTCAACGTTGGGGCGGGTTTGGTTGGGTGGTGGCACACTTATTGGTGGGCGTTCATCACGGCCAATTTTGTGTTGTTGGTAGTCATTGCCGATCGCACCCAAAAGCGGTTACATCCAGCGCAACGGGTGCAGTTTGAAAAGCTGTTAGCGTGGGGGTTTCCGGCGCTACTACTGCTGAGCGCAGAGATTATCGTGCGAGCGGGCGTGTTGAGTGCCACGTGGTTTCCACCACCGAGCCGGGTGGCTATGGCGTTATGGGACTTAACGGTCAACTACGACCGTTTCAACGAAACCAGCTTGCTGGGGCGTCCTTGGTTGATTGGGCAGATGCTACAAAGCCAAGGCTGGCCGGGTGTGGTGAGTTTGTTTCGGGAAAGTCACGTGTGGGCAACGCTGACGCGGGTGTTTGTTGGCTTTGCCATCGGCATGATGCCCGGGCTACTCATTGGCATCATCATGGGGCTTAACAAGACCGTGCGCAGCATGTTAGATGGCACGCTCTCGGCGCTTTATGTGCTCCCTAAAATCGCCATTTTTCCACTGCTTATGTTGATGTTTCCCGATCCTTTTGGCGAAGGTCCCAAAGTGGCAGTTGTGGCCATCTCGGCGTTTTTCTTGGTGGCCATCAGCACCGCAGCGGGCGTGCGCGACATCGACAAAGTGTACTTAGAAGCTGCTCACAATTTTGGCGCACGGGGGTTTAAACTCTTTTGGCATGTGATTATTCCAGCGGCGCTGCCAATTATCTTTGCGGGTTTGCGGCTCGCCCTTGGTACGGCGCTCATTGTCATTGTGGCCGTGGAATTTATTCGGGCGCAAGTAGGCGTGGGCTTTGTGATTTATTATCACTGGCAGATTCTCGCCGTTGACAAGATGTACGCCGGACTCATCACCGTGATGGCATTAGGGGCGCTACTGACGTATGGTTTGCAGTGGTTGGAACGCAAAGTGATGCCGTGGGAGGAATAGACGCAGCTAGCAGTCAAGGTCTAGGGTAAGCATTTCTGATAAAAAAAGCAGGCTAACGGTATTACAACCGCGTTAGCCTGCTCGCTGTTTATTTCATGGGTGTTGTTGTGTGCTTGAGGCGTGTTGATAGTTCGAGCCATACATGTTTTGGCTCGAGGTGTATCTGTGGCGCTCAGTCGACTTTGAGTTCTTCAGCGGGGTCTTGCTCGAGATTATTGGTGATTGCGCTAGCCACATCAACAGGGGAGAGGGCGTCACCAGGGGGTGTGCCGACGTTTTGCCAGAAGTCTGTGTTGACCGCTCTAGGTAGTACCAACGTCAAACTGGCTTTGCGTTTCATTTCAATGGCGGCTACTTTGACCAGTTGCGCGACGCCTGCTTTGGCAGCAGCGTATGCCCCAAAACTGCGATAGGTAATCAGTTCTGGCCGCGCCCCTAACACATAGATGCGCGACTGCTTATTGAGGTTGGCATCAGCGTGTTTGAGGGTGTAAAAAAGCCCCGTCAGGTTGGCGTCCATGACCCGCTGCCAGTGGTCGTTACTGGCAATTTTGAGGGGTTCGGGTTGAATGTCGCCCGCACTATAGATGACTAAATCGAGTTTGGGAAGGTCTTCGAAGAGGGCTTGGACTTCCAGTTCACTGCTTACATCTGTGGGAATGGCTCTACCGCCACTTTTATCAGCGACGGTTTTGAGTTTGCTGCCGTCCCGTCCTACCAGAAACAGGTCATATTTGTCTTTGAGTTGATTGGCAAGGGCGCTACCGATACCGCCACTTGCACCGATGATTAATGCATTCATATTTTGTGACCATATCGACTGGGGTGTTTGCTTGCCGTAATGCAGCCTTGAATTGTCCCCTCATGGCTTGACAATTGTCCTCACCGTTTGTCAATGAACCCGATTTCGCACGCGGCTGCACACCCAACGTGTCTGCTTGTTGCAAGATGCTTGGCAGTGTTGCTGTGATGATGTTGCAATGACATCAGAGAGCTGCTGAGATGCTGCCGAGACGTTGCTGAGCGTTACAAAGAGACGTCATGGGGGCGGTAGGGTGGTCGATAACGTGCGGTGAACGTTGGCCAGTTGAATCCTGACTGGCTTACTTGGGTTAGGCTAGAACAAGCATGACGTATCACGCTAGTGACATGACTGCCCTCGAGGCATTACACCCCAGTTGGCAAGAAGACGTGCACGCACACGCTCGAGCGCAGCTACATACCTATGTGCAAACGTGGCTCGAGCAGCCTCAGCTGGAACGGGCCGAGGTGCTGCTGAGTAAAACATGGCAACTAGGCGCGCTCGACGCTTGTGTGCAGGTGTGTGATGTGGTGTTGTTACACACGCCCAAAGCGAGCGTGACGATTCGCAAAGGGGCGTGTTTGATACGTCTGGGGCGCTTAGCAGACGCGATGACCTTACTGCACACTGCACCAGAACTGCACACTGTACCAGATAATGAATTGCAGGGTTATGCGCTGTTGCAACTCGGCAATGCCCTGCGTTATCAAGGCGCTAATGAAGCACAACAACAGGCTCGAGCTACCCTCACTGAGGCGCTCGAGCAAGCCGAAACGCAGCGCGATGGCGGTTTGGTGATTGCTGTGCGCACCGCACTCGGTGAGTTGGCGCTCGAGCAAGGTCACTTAGAAACAGCCATTGAAATGCTCGGCAAAGCCCTAGGACTGACCGAATTTTTTAGCGACAAACGTTTGACGATAGCTCCCTTAGGCGCACTAGCACACGCGCATGTCTTGTGGAAAAACCCCAGTAAAGCGTTTGACCTAGCTGAACGCGCTGTTAATAGAGCACAAGATTCCGTTGACCGAGTGGGTACAGCGCGGGCAAAATTCGCCAGTGCACTGGCTGCGGGGTTGCGTGAGCCGCGTCAACAACAAACGGCCTACACCTTGGCTGAGGCGTTGCAAGCAGCACAACACGCCCCCCATGTGCCGCTAGCGTTGCGCATTGCCGTAGCCGAGGTCAGCCAGCGTGCCCATGATTCCCGTCAGGGAGTATTGTTAGACGAGTTGCAGGGGTGGCTCGAGCAGGCGACGACCCTCAACATGCAGCCCGAAATGGCACAACTCACCCGTCTTATGACGCAACGTGATGCCTAAAAACGGTTAAGCGCGAGTCGGTGGCTGCTGCGTCTATTCGCATCGTGTAAAATTGTCATTATGCGTTGTTGTTGCCATCACATCTTGAGGTTCGTTGGGCGTTGGGATATGAATAAAAGTGTGTTGAGCGTCGGGTTGAGGTTAACAGTACATGGCTAGTGACCCGGTGTCTGATGATAGAGGCATTCTCGTCAGCACCTTACAACTGCTGCGCACGCCGGGTTTGGGTGCTCGCAGAATCAAGCTGTTGTGTGACCACTTTGGCAATGCTACACGGGTGCAAGAAGCGGATGCGGTGGCGCTCGAGGGCGTCGAAGGCATGGGAAAAACACGCATTGACGCGCTACTCGCTACCCGTGAAGATGACGATGTACTGTCGTGGATTGAAAAGATGTGTGAACGTGCCGATGCTCAACGCGTGCGCATGTTGGCCAGTGGTCATGAAGATTATCCGACCTGTTTACAGCAGATTTTTGACCCACCGCCTGTACTGTATGTGCGTGGAAACGTGCCTGAAACCGTGCAGGGTGGCTTGGAAACCAACCGCGCTCTAGCCATTGTCGGCACGCGAGATGCCAGCGACTATGGGCGCGATATCAGCCATCATCTTGCGGAATCCCTCACTGAAGCAGACGTCAGTGTTATTTCGGGGTTGGCGCTCGGTATTGATGGGGCTGCCCATCAGGGGGCGGTGCGGGCGCTGCGATCAGGTAAGCGCAACGCGGCAACGGTGGCTGTGTTGGGGTGCGGGGTGGACGTGATTTATCCTCACAAACACGAACGCTTGAGTCGTGACATTCTCGAGACAGGTGGGGCTATTGTCAGCGAATACCCCTTGGGCACGCGGCCAGACCGCAAACATTTTCCTGGGCGCAACCGCATCATCAACGGCCTCAGTTCCGGCACGTTGGTCGTCGAAGCCGATGTCAAGTCAGGTGCACTCATTACCGCTGAATATGCTGCCCAAGAAGGTCGCACGGTGTTTGCTATTCCTGGGCGCATCGGTGACAAACGTTCAGCAGGGACGCTCGAGCTCATCAAACAAGGTGCTCTGCTCGTAACTGCTGCTCAAGACATTTTAGATGCTTTTCATTGGCACGCCGCCCAGCAAGCCAGTTTGTTTGCCGCGCCCGAACTGCCCGAAAACGAACAGCGTTTACTCACCGTCATTCAAGATAAGGGCGAACCCCTCCTTGATGACCTGATGAGCGCAACGGGTATGCCCGCGCACGAACTGTTGCCGCTACTGACGCTACTCGAGCTTAAAGGAATCGTACGCACCCTAGCGACTGGGCGTTATGCTGCCGTGCGACATTGACGCAGGTATTGACCCGGATTGGCACAAAAAAGAGGCTCGAGTGCTCGAGCCTCCCAACAATGTGTTGGTTATTGCCAACGTGCTTACAAGCCAACGTGCTTACAAGCCAGAGAGTTCGTAGTTTTTCTTGATGAAAGAATGCCACTCTTCGGGCACGTCTTCTTCAGGAAAAATGGCGCTTACCGGGCACGCGGGCACGCAAGCACCGCAGTCAATACACTCATCAGGATGAATGTACAGTTGGTCGTCGGCTTCATAGATGCACTCAACGGGACAGACGTCCACGCAGGATTTGTCTTGGGTGCCGATGCAAGGTTCGGCGATGATGTGTGGCATGAGTACCTCCCAAACTAGGCTCAAACGAGCGTACGTGAAGTTGATGCGCGCAGCAAGTGACGTTTGCCCCTTGACGCTACCGTGATGCAAGCTCACAAAACGCATGGTGTTGTGGTTAATGTGCAGTGATTCGCGTGCTGTGGTTAGCGTGGCGCACCTTCTCTATCTAGCATGGCTGTGCTCAACACGATAAGCAAGGTGTTAGGCTACGATAGTTGAAACACGCACTGACGAGACGAAAACGTCATACAACCAGCGTATGGATGTTACGCATTGTGGTGGCTGGTTGTTTTGGGGGCATGTAAACTTAAATAAAGCCAATTTTTGGAGGCATCGCGTGCCATACGTCAACATCAAAATTACCAAAGAAGGGGTAACCAAAGCGCAAAAAGAGGCGTTAATCGCTGGAGCGACCCAGCTTTTGGTCGATGTCCTCGGTAAAAATCCACAAACGACGTTTGTGATTATTGAAGAAGTCGATAC
>CAZKAZ010000002.1:44915-109850 GCA_964550765.1 uncultured bacterium
GGTAGCTCGAGCTTGCCATATAACCAAGCTTGCATACCAGAGGCCAGCAAGTATACGCCAATACCGGCAATGACAAGCGACACCGCAATGTTAAAAGGTGTGCCCTCGAGCAGCAGCGCAGGACTGTAAAAAAACATAAACGGAATCAAGTAAGACGCTAGCCCCAACCGAAACGACGATATAGCCGTCTGAAAAGGATCGGTGTTGGCAATCCCTGATGTTGAATAGGCAGCAAGCGCCACAGGTGGGGTGATGGCAGAAACTACCGCGTAGTAAAAGATAAACATGTGCGCCACAATGGGCAGAATCCCTAAACGCACCAAACCAGGGGCTACTACCGAAGCAGCTACCGCATACGCGGCGGTGGTGGGCATTCCCATGCCCAATACAATACAAATGAGCATGGCAAAAAGCAGTGCTAACAGTTGGTTTTGTTGGGCAGTAGCCAGCAGCAGCGCCGAGAAGCGGCCACCGACGCCTGTTAGCGAGATAATCCCCACGACGATACCCGCACACGCACATACTGCTGTCAGACCGATAGCATTGCGCATGCCCACATACATAGCATCTGCCATGCGTTTGAGTCCCATGCGGTTGTCTTTGGTGAACCAACTCACCACGATGCTACTCAAAAGCGCGAGTGTGCCAGCTCTGGTAATCGAATTACCCCGCAACATAATGGCAATGAGCAGCACGACGGGCAAAAACAAATACGCATCTTTCAAGACGGCTTTGATGCTCGGTAATTCTTTGCGGGGAAGCCCGTGTAAGTTTTGTTTGACGGCTTCAAGGTCCACCATAAAAAATACGGCTGCAAAGTACAGCAGTGCTGGAATGATGGCTGCCAAAATCAATTCGCCGTAAGGAATACCAATGATTTCGGCCATGATGAACGCACCCGCGCCCATAATCGGCGGCAATATTTGTCCACCGGTTGAGGCAACGGCTTCGGTAGCAGCAGCAAACAGGGGTTTGTAACCTACGCGGCGCATCAAAGGAATCGTGAAACTACCTGTGGCCACGGCGTTACCAGCAGAAGTACCGTTGAGCATGCCCATGAGGGCGCTCGAGACCACGGCTACCTTGGCAGGGCCGCCCCGTGCACCTCCGGTGAGTGAGTAGGCAAAGCGAATAAAGTATTCGCCTACACCCGAAAACTCCAAAAACGACGCAAAGACAATAAAAATAAGAATATATCGCGCTGATACTGCTGTGGTCACGCCAAACACGCCGTTCAAGCTGTAGATATAGCTAAAAAGCCTATCAAACGCGTAACCGTCGTGGGTGAGCACCCCGGGCAACACGGGTCCCAAAAAGCCATAAGCAATAAACACTAACGCCAAAATGGGTAGTTCCCAACCGACCACGCGGCGGGTTAATTCTAGTACCAACAGCACCCCGACAATAGCCACGACAGCATCGAGGTTTGTGGGAATGACCCCGATGCGAAATAGCAAACGTGGCAACTGGCCACTCAAAAAGTAATAGGAAAAATATGCACAGGTGAGTAAACTTGCTATTGCTAGCAGGGCGTCGATGATGCCGATGTGCTTTTTGGCCGCCCCACGCCAGCCCGTAAAGAGCACAAACCCAAACGCCACCCCAAACGACAAGTGCACACTGCGAAAGATTAACGGGTCAATGGCGCGGATATTGAGAATGTACAGGTGAAACAAGACATAGGCAATACCCATGCTGTACACGAGCCAGTGTTGCCAGCCATGCAATTCTCGAGCATTCGAAGGGGCTTCATCGGCAGCTGGCGCGGCTGGGTTGGTGCTGGTTTCTGTGTCGTTGTGGGCGGCGTTGGCGGTCAGGTTGTTGGCGTCATCTCGAGCGTCCATGCGCGTTCTCCTCGTTGTTTCATGTTAATTTTTCTTCATAAAAAATAGAAAAAGACTCCCCCGCAGGAGAGCCTTGCTGACGCTTTAGTTTCCTTGGTATTCGGGGGGGTAGAGGGCTTCAGGCACCTCAACGCCAATTTCTTCGTAGTAGCGAATGGCACCGGGGTGTAACCACAAGAACGAGTTGCGGCCTAAGTCGTCGGGGCTGGTGTTACTAGCTGAGCGGTGGGTTTCAATCATGAAGTCGAGGTTTTCAAATACTGCTTTGACAATTTCGTAGGCCAAATCTTCGGGGATGTCTTTGTCGGCAACCGCGAAGTTGTACATACCCACTGTAGGCAGGTCTTCCTCGAGGCTGCTGTAAGTGCCTGCGGGGATGATGTCTTCGTTGAGGTAGCCAAATGTTTCTAGTAACGTTGCCCGCTGCTCATCGTTAAACGAAAAGATATTGGCGTTGCGCTGGGCTTCGATTTCGCTGTAAGCCGCAATGGGAATACCAGCAGCAAACCCGATGGCGTCAAGTTGGCCGTCTAAGAGCTGTGACGCCATGTCGCTTGCGCCTGCTTGGCGGTCACGGGTATCAAGCTCGAGGGCATCTAAAAAGAGCGGCATGAACGTGCCAGATGTACCACCAGCAGGACCCACACCCACAGCCGTACCGTCAACTTGGGCTACCGTATCAATGCCAGAGTTTTCTAAGGCAATGAAGTGAAAAGGCGTGTTGTACATGGGGAAAAGCGCCCGTGCTTCACGCAATTGTGCGCCGCCTGTAAGCTCTTCGGAACCGTTCCAGATTTCAAAGGCTGGCCCCAGGGTGACCATACCCAGTTCGATGTCACCTGTTTCAATCAAGAGCATGTTTTGGGCAGGCCCACCTGTCACTTCGCTGCTAGTAGGAATGCCCAGTTCTTGCTGGATGAGGTTCGCCCAACCGCCCCCATAAATAAAGTATGTACCGCCTACGGAAGCCGTACCGACGGTCAGTGAATCTGGCCAATCGGGGTTTTGTGCTGACGCGAGCATACTCAGCGCCAACAAGCTGAAAATAAAACGTTTTAACATAATGTCTCCTCCGTGCAAAAATTTACTCATTTGCTAAGTCGTACTGACAATTCATACCGACAACAAGGTGCGTACAGCAGGTATAGGCAACATAGCCTGCCCTTAGGCAAGTCGTTAATGGGCACGACAAGTGCACTGCAATTGGCACGACAAGCGCACTGTCTCAGCGAGACTGGCAAAATGAGACCGCCAAAGCGAGTACGCGTTGCTAACACCACTTAATCAAATGAGTTCGCCCCTGTAGTATAACAAACTCTGTAGCGCCGTCTACTAGGGACTTCATGTATGCTTTACTTTGTGATTTTGAAAACATTTTTCGGTGTGTGTTTTGCAGCATGCGTTTGACGTGCTCACTGTGCCGCCTACGCTGCCTGTGTTACCCATATTGCCTGTGTTACCCATGTTGCTGGTTGATGATGCCTGCTCGAGCCAACCAATCGTAGCCAACCAATCGTAAGGCGAGGGCTTGCAAGGGCATACAAATGTTAACTAGAATACTCAAGATTTAACCCGTCAGGACATCTCACCCTGGTGTCATAGGTTATGAGGTGTCAGGCTGGTGCTCGAGATACATTCACGAGAGACACGTGAGATAGTTGCACGAATGGAGTTTTTTTATGCGTATGCCTTTTGTCGCCATCGGTACTGGAATTTTGCTCATGATTGTGGGGGCGCTTGGTGCCAATTTGTCTGGCACGAGTAGCGTCACCGCCTACATCCCGAGTTTTATTGGCGTGGCGTTTGCCATCCTCGGGGGGGTTGCCCTCAAACCATCTTTGACTAAGCACGCCATGCACGGCGCTGCTGCGCTTAGTGTCTTGGCCATTCTCGGCTCACTTGATGGTATTGGTCCATTTTTCGGGGTGGTGTTCGGTCAAAACGTAGAACGTCCGGCGGCAGCCGTTGCCAAAGTGGTCATGTTGATTATCTGTGTGGCGTTTTTGGTGCTCGCGGTGCGCTCATTCATTGAAGCCCGCCGCAACCGTCAGCAACAAAGCGAATCACCCGCCTAAATTTGTAAATCCCAAAAGAACCTGCCTCGGCGTGTTAAAGCGTCGAGGTTTTTTTGTGGGTAACCGTTGACGCATTAGCGGCTGCAAGATAGGATGCAACCATTCTCAAGCTGGTGCCGTTTTTGCCTGAATCTGACTGAATGTGATCGTGGGACGAATACAAAGGGGACACGACAGTGAGAAAGCGGCTAGATAGGTGAAGTATGTCAACACTTGGCGCACAAAAATCACAACAAGCTCGAGCCCTGCTAGACAAAGCTAGCCTGTGGCTCACGCTTACCAGAGAAGGTAGCGACCCAGCCAGCAAACTGCTCTTTGATGCCGCTGTGAGCGGACGGGCGGCGTTCGTTTTGCATCCAGATATGACCTTAGCGATTGTCGCCAATTATGACGTCGGGCATGTTGAGCGTATGGGGGTGTTCGATGAGGTTATTCCTTATGAACGTTCGTTTGTGGATGCGCTGCAAGCGTGTTTGACGCGGTTTGCGCCTGATGTGCTGTACCTCAATTATTCTGAGAGCGATCACCTGTCTGATGGCTTAACGCACGGGCAATTTTTGACGTTGGAACGTCTTTGCGCTGAGGTATTGCCCAACGTGGAGATGCGCTCGAGTGTGCCCCTACTTGCCAAAGTACGCGGCGTGAAAACCTCCGAAGAAGTGCGCCGAGTGCGGTTAGCCATTGATGCGAGTTGCACCCTTTACGACAAGTTACTTCCGCAACTTCAAGTTGGTCAAAGTGAACGCGAAATTCAAGCGTTGATGCTTGCCATTGCCGATGAACTGGGCGTGGAAATGGAACGTGGTGATTACGGTGGGGCGCTGGTGTGTATTAACCGCGTGGGGCTAGCCCACCGTGCGCCTGGGGATGACCGCGTGAGGGCGGGTGACTTAGTTATTCTCGACCACGGCTTGCGAGTTGAAGGCTACTGCTCGGATATTGCCCGCACTATCTACTTTCAGCGTGAAGGTGAAAGTGACGCCCCAGACAAGGAAAAACGTGCGTTTCAATCGGCTTATGATGCCATCAGCCACGCGTTTGAAGCCATCAAGCCGGGGATGCAAGGGTGGCAAGTTGACAAAGCCGCCAGAGATCACCACCTTGCTGGTGGTTACCCAGAAATTTCCCACGCCACAGGGCATCAAATTGGGCGGCACGTACACGATGGGGGCACGATTTTGGGGCCACGTTGGGAGCGATATGGGGATGCGCCTTTTGGCGTGCTCGAGCCAGGTAACCTCTTCACCATCGAACCAACCATCTTGCAATCGCCCGAACCTTCCATGCTCGTAGAAGAAAACGTGCTCGTAACCGAAATGGGTGCCGAGTGGTTGAGTCGCCGCCAGAAGTCGCTTTGGACGGTATAGCACGACGAAATACGCCAGTAAAAAAGCCGCCTCCGAAGAAGCGGCTTGGTGTGATAACTTTTTTAGCTGCCGATTTCGTTTTGTAGGTTCTCGAGCAAGTTTTGGGCATTCTCGAGGGCATCCGTCGTACCGTCTTCCAATGCCGTTTCAACCTCTTCAAATTCGTTTGACCATGCTGTCCATGCTTCTTGGGCTTCTTCGTCAGCATTGGCGTAAGCAGCAGCCAGTTCTTGGCGGGTATTGGCCACTGCGTTTTGCACCTCGGCAAGGTTTTCTTCGCTGGCCTGTTCAAAGTTGAGGGTGTCGAGTTGACTTTCAACGTTGGCGGCGGCTGTTTCAACAGCTTGTTCGACGTTCTGGGCGGCTTCAACCGTGTTTTCAGCGGCGTTGGCGGCTGTGTTTTCAACGGCGTTTTCTAACTGACTGTCGGTTGCTTCAGCGGCGTCATCACCATTGCAGGCAATGAGCGGTAGGGTTAAGGCAAGTAGCAATAAAAGATGGTTGCGTTTCATAAAAACTCCTTTGGAATAGCTGCCCTGTGCCGGGCAGGTATCTTGGCGTGTCTGTTCGTTATATATTCGTTACATAGAGGCAGATGATGTCTGCGTGATGATGCTTTTTGCATCACAATCCGTGGATACAAAAAGGCATCTCAGGTGTGTGTTGACGATGTCTTGTTGACGCCTTATCGACAGTGCACCGCCTCTGTGACGTCTCCAGCATAGGCGATTTGATAAATGACAATGTAATTTCAAAAACACAGATTAAGTTAAGTTTACAAATTAAAAGACGGTGATGGTCACTGCGCTAAGTGCGTCGGGGTTGGCTCGAGCTGACACACCAAGCCATGTGTTAACATCGCATTATCTTTAGTGGTTCGCGCCTGACAACCCACACCAAAACACATCTGTATGTCAATTACGTCGATGATTTGGTTCTGGGATTTGGCTCTGGGATTTGGTTCTGGGATTTGGTTCTGGAGTGCTCGAGTTGGCTATATGCAGGTAAAAGCGCGAAACCTCAATATCACTTGGAGGAAGTTTATGAAGTATGCCATCTGGCTGTTGTTAACTGTTGGCGCAAGCCTTGCCTACGCCCAAGACTGCCCACAAGTTGGCGGTACGGCGTCCATTGCCCAATGGAGTGAACCGGGCAACCTCAACCCCCTGATTTTTCCCACCGAATACGACGAAAACATTCAAGAACTGGTGTTTTCTTCGCTCATTACCACTACGGCTGACCTGTCGTTTGTGCCGGATTTGGCGGAGTCGTGGGAAGTAAGTGACGACCAACGCACCATCACGTTCACCTTGCGCGAAGGGCTTACGTGGCACGACGGCACGCCCTTAACTGCCGATGATGTGGCCTATACCTACACCTCGATGGCGGATCCGGGTTATGACGGTGGGCGCTACGCAGAAGTAGCGGTGCTCGAGGGTGCTGAAGCCTACAACCAAGGCACTGCCGATAGTGTTTCTGGCATCAACGTCATTGACGAGCGCACGATTGAATTCACGACTAGTGAACCCTTTGCGCCCTTTTTGTCGGTGATTGCTGGTGTGTTCATTTTGCCTGAGCATATTTATGGTCAAGTGCCACCCGCTGACTGGCAAGAAGACGTCACCAACCGCGAACCCCTCGGGTCAGGGCCGTTTGAATTTGTCGAGTACCGTTCGGGCGAACTCATCGAGTTAGTGGCCAACGAAGACTATTATGCTGGCCGCCCCTGCTTAGACCGCATCATTGTGCGCTTTGGCGACCAAAACACCATGTTGGCTGCCTTATTAAGTGGCGAAATTGACGCCGCCCAAGTGCCCATCAACAGCGTGGCAAGCGTGCAAGATGACCCTGATACCGAACTACAAATTGTCGATTCACTGTCGTTTCAATACCTCGGGTTTAACTTGCGTCACCCTATTTTGGGACAGCATGAAGTGCGCCGCGCTATTGCTCACGCCCTTAACCGTGACGCGATGGTTGATGGCTTATTGCGTGGCTACGGACAAACCCTCAACACCATTTTTCCCACCAACCACTGGTCGTACCCAGCGGACTTAGAGCCTATTATCTTTGATGTAGAAGCGGCTAATGCCATGTTAGAAGAAGCCGGTTGGCAGCTCGAGAACGGCGTCCGCGTCCGCGATGGTGAACGCCTCAGTTTCCGTATTTTCTACCCAACGGGCAACCAAGTTCGTGAACGCAGTGCGCCCTTGATTCAAGCCAACTTGCGACAAATCGGCATCGAAACTGAACTGCAAGCGATGGACTTTGCCACTTTGGTAACGTATCTGCTGCCGCGTACGCCAGATGGCACGCCCAGAGAAGTGACCGAAGACGAATTTGATATGTTCTTACTTGGTTACGGCATCGAACGCGACCCCAACGAATACCTGTCGTACTTCGTCGAAAGTGACATGCCGCCTAACGGTTTCAACTTTACAGGCTATGTAGACGAAGAAGTGGAAAATCTATTGCGCACGGGGCAGAGCATTTTAGACCCTACCGAGCGCACCAATATTTATCACGCGTTTGCCCGCACCATGCGAGAAGATTTGCCTTGGATTCCCCTGTATCAACAGCAGGAACTCTACGCCAATCGGGGACGTTTACACGGATTTGCGCCAGATGCTCGGGGCGTCAACGTCGGTGTGACGAGCTGGTGGCTCGAGCAATAACCCCATGTTAGCGTTTG
Source organism: uncultured bacterium (assembly GCA_964550765.1). Classification (GTDB taxonomy): domain Bacteria; phylum Deinococcota; class Deinococci; order Deinococcales; family Trueperaceae; genus JBCCBI01. Next base: position 52,894 of record CAZKAZ010000002.1, read on the forward strand.
CCATTCGCCGTCTGTTGCAAGCGGGGTTAATCTTACTGCTCGTTACGTTTATTAGCTTTGTGATCATGAACCTCGCGCCGGGAAACGCCCTACAAACGTTTATTGACCCGCGCATCCCGCCAGAACAGATAGCTCGAGCAGAACGCTCCCTTGGACTTGACCGCCCCATCGCCGTGCAGTATGTGTCATGGCTTGGGGCGGTGGTTTCGGGCAACCTTGGTTATTCAATTCGCAGTGGTGAACGGGTGCTAACGCTCATTGCGGGTCGGTTAGTACCTACCTTGAGTTTGATGGGCACGGCGTTTGTGTTGATGTTTGTACTGGCGCTCATTATTGGTACGGTGTCAGCGGCGCGTCCTTATTCGTTTACTGACTATGCGGCGACGTTTGTGGCGTTTGCGGGTATTTCCATTCCCAGTTTTTTCTTGGCACTGACGCTCATTTACGTGTTTGCGGTGCAACTAGGCTGGTTACCTACTTCAGGCTTGCAGAATTATCAAGCGTCTTTAGAGGGTTGGTCACTTTTCGTAAACCGTTTACGTCACCTTATTTTGCCTGCTTTGGTATTGACCCTTACGGGCGTTGCCGAGTTGGTGCGGCACGTGCGTTCAGCCGTCAGTGAATCACTGGCACAAGACTACGTGCGCACCGCTAGGGGCAAAGGCATTTCAGAACAGCGGGTGCTTCTTAGTCACGCTTTGCGCAACAGTTGGCTTCCCATCATTTCCCTGTTGGGTGTGGCATTGCCGCGTTTTTTTAGCGGTTCGGTGGTCGTCGAAGTGATTTTTGCTTGGCCGGGGATGGGGCGTTTGTTGGTTGATGCTGTGTTTGCCAGAGACTACCCTGTGGCAATGGGGATTAACTTGTTTGCTGCCATTTTGGTGCTCATCGGTAGCCTGTTAGCAGACAGTCTTTACGCCCTTGCTGACCCCCGTATTCGCTACGCGTAAGATCGTTTGGTTTGCTAGGAACTTCATTACGAATTTTGCTATGAACTTTGTTATGAATGAGATACGTTGATGCTGCTCAAGCGGCTACGCAAACAGGGACGCTCAGCCCCTGCTAAGCCTGTATCCGGACGGGTGTGGCGCAACTTTACCAGTCACAAAGCGGCACTCATGGGGGCAATCATCCTGGTGGTGTTGGTGGCTAGTGCCATTTTTGCCCCCCAGATTGCCCCCTACGACCCCTATGACCTAGCGATGACGCCCGAAGGTTTATTGGAGTTTGAAGCGCCGCCGAGTGAGGCGTTTTGGTTGGGCACCGATGCTATTGGTAGGGATGTGTTCTCGAGGCTCGTCTACGGCGGCAGGATTTCTCTCACCATCGGGTTAGTCTCGGCGTCGATTGCCATTGTGGTTGGTTCGGTGTTGGGGATTGTCGCGGGTTACTTCGGGGCGTGGACAGATGCCGTCTTGGCGCGTTTTGCGGATGCGGTGAGCACCTTTCCGGCGCTGTTTTTGATTTTGACGGTCTCGAGCTTCGTGCGCCCGTCTATCTTCAACGTCATGGCAGTCATAGGCCTCCTCAGTTGGATGCCTACCTTTAGGCTCATGCGAGCAGAAGTCCTCCGCCTCAAGGAAGTTGACTTTGTGGAAGGCGCTCATGCTGTTGGCGCGACTAACGTGCGGGTGATGCTTAAGCATCTGCTTCCCAACGCCATTGCCCCCATTATCGTGCAAGCCACGTTGGGCGTTGCTGAGGCCATTCTCACCGAGTCAGCACTGTCGTTTTTGGGTCTTGGCGTGCAACAACCCATCGCCTCGTGGGGCAACATGCTAGCTGACGCTCGTAATTTGACGGTCTTGCGTTCGCAACCGTGGTTGTGGGTGCCACCCGGAGCGGCAATTTTCCTGACTGTCTTATCAATTAATTTTGTGGGTGACGGTCTTCGAGACGCCTTCAATCCCAAAGCGGTGCGGTCTTAGCCATCGCGATATGCAGCAGTCTCAGGACGTCTATCAATCCTATTTTTGTCAGTGTATTTTAAGTGTATATTTTGTGAAACTCGTGCGTATTTATCAAGTAAAAGTATCAAACGATAACGTCATCAAGGCGTGACGAAAGGAACATCGTGACCATTCCTCTGCAACCTCTGGCGAGTAACCTAGCCGTCACTAAGGCGATTACTGGACTGTGGCAAGTCGCCGACATGGAACGCCATCAACAACTTGATTTATCTAACCTTGCTGATGCCATGTTGCCGTATGTCGAAGCAGGACTCATTACCTTTGACATGGCCGATCACTACGGGTCGGCAGAAGATATTGTGGGTATTTTTCGGCAAAAACACGGCGACAAAGTGCAAGCGCTGACCAAGTGGGTACCGGAACCGGGGGCAGTCACTAAAAAACAAGTGCGGGCAGCGGTGGAAACGTCGCTGAGGCGGCTGCAGGTAGATAGGCTCGAGCTGCTGCAATTTCACACCTGGCGCTACGCTGACCCTAGTTGGCTCGAGGCACTTTTTTATCTGCAAGAACTCAAAGACGAAGGCCTCATCAATCAGTTGGGGCTTACCAACGTGGACGCAGTGCACCTCGATATGGTGTTGCAAAGTGGCATTGAGGTGGTGTCTAACCAAGTCAGTTGTTCGCTGATTGACCGCCGGGCGCAAGGGGCACTGAGTGAGGTGTGTGCGCGGCATGGCGTCAAGTTGTTGGCGTATGGCACGGTAGCGGGTGGGCTTTTGTCGGAGCGTTGGTTGGGCAAGCCAGAACCTGATAAAGAGGCGACTTGGTCGCAGTCGAAATATGCGCGCTTTATTCGTGAAGCGGGTGGTTGGCAGGTGTTTCAGGGTTTGCTTACGGCACTCAGTGACGTTGCTGAGAAAAAAGGCGTGTCGATGGCGACGGTGGCGTCACGGTATGTGCTCGAGCACCCTGCTGTCGGTGCCGTCATTATCGGGGCACGTTTGGGCGAACGCAACCACATCCCCGATACGTTAAAACTATTTGACATTAGCCTTGATGAGACTGACAGAGCCACCTTGAATACGGCTTTACAAGCGCTCAAACCCATGCCGGGTGACTGCGGCGACGAATACCGTAAACCGCCTTTTTTGACGGCCTCGGGCGATTTGAGTCATCACCTAGCGAACTTTCCTGCCCCGTTTGAAACTATCAGTAAGGGCAATAAGACGTTGGCACTGAGTGGCACGGTCTGGGAAAGCTTGGCAGGTTATTGTCGGGCAGTGCGCAAGGGCAACCACATTGCGGTGTCTGGCACGACGGCCACGCACGGCAAGCGGGTGATTGGCGGACAAGACGCTGGGGCGCAAGCGCACTTTGTGATTGATAAGCTCGAGGCAGCACTAGTGTCTTTGGGCGGGACGCTCGAGGACGTGATTCGCACCCGCGTTTTTGTCAAGCATATTGACGATTGGGAAGCCGTAGCAAGGGCGCATGGGCAGCGTTTTGGGGAGGTTTTGCCCGCTAACACCTTGGTGCAAGCGGACTTAGTGGGGGATGATTATTTGGTGGAGATGGAAGCCGACGCGCTACTGTGAGCGTTATTTTTTCTCTGGTTTGATGGTAGACATCAGCACGCTGTTGATAATAGACAGAATAATCGCGCCAAAAATGGCACTGAAAAACCCTGCAATCTGCAGCGGCGTGAGCACTGCCACGACAGCGAGTGTCAACGCGTTAACAACCAGTAAAAAGAGTCCTAAGGTTAAGACCGTGAGGGGCAGGGTTAACAGCACCATCACGGGTCTCACGACGGCGTTGACTAAGCCCATGATTAACGCCGTAATCAAAATAGGGCCAACGCCGTCTTGTGTAAACGACAACCCCGGCACCAGTGAGGTTGTGAGCCACAAGGCTAAGGCACTTAATAACCAACGAATCAATAAAAATCGCATAGGGGCAGCCTACCCAAAGGCGGGGCGTTGCTGTGTTGTGTCAGGTGAAGAGGTTCTCAATGCGTGGGGAAAATCTCGAGCACTAGGGCAATTTGCTGAGCAGGGGATAGGTTTCGGACGCCGCAAAGCCCAGCGACTCAAAGATGTGAATCAACTTGGGGTCGGCTTCGCTCAAAATGGTTTCAATGCGGCCAAAAGGACTTCTAGCAGCTAGTTCTTGCATGCTCGAGAGCAGCAAGCGCCGCAGCATCTGGGTGGAATCGCGGTACTTGGCCAGTGCGCCTACTGCCGTCAAGTAGTACACCCCGTCGATGCCATCCATGTACACACCCTCGTGATGGTGCAAACCAAAAAACGCGTAACCGATGGGGTCTTGGTCTAAGGTTTCGCGGGCAATAAACCATAAGTCGGGGGTGAATTTGCCGTGTTGCCGTTTGAGGTAAGCCCAGCGGCGGTCAGTAGGATTAAACTGCTCGGCGTCTTGAAACACTTGCCGGAACATGCCGTCGGTCTCGAGCGCCCACGCTTCTAGCACCAAGGGTGCGTCTGTGGGTGGCAATTCGGCTAAGTCAAAGGTGAGTTTGTGGGCTTGCTCGAGCACAAAATCTAGGGGCTCGAGCGCCGCTTGCACCCGCGTAATCAGTTCGTCGCTACTGGCAAAAAGGGGACAGTGGGCGGCTTCGTGGTGGTGTTCTTTGAGGACATGCGCCAGCAAGTGGGTTAAATCTTGTGGTTCACGCTGATACCAAAAATTACTGATGAGCAGGTTTTGGTCGTCGTCATCGTGTTGTGGCGCTAGCACATACACCCCAGCTAGGGGGCGTTTGTCGCTGGCAAACAGCACAAAACAGCGGTCAGCTTCGTGATCAACATCGCGCAAACGCGAAAAAGCACGATGGGCAATACCTCGAGGGTAGTTGTGCCCCAAAAAATCGTAGTGGGTGCTAATGAACCACTCGAGTTCATCAGGTGCTAGCGAACGAATGACCGTCTTATTCATGTCCAACCTCAAAACACCAACCAAATCCTGTTGTTTCGTAATGCTGTTGCCCCGTGCTACATGCCCGTGCTACTTGCCCGTGTTGCGTGTCAGTGCTACTTGCCCGTGTTGCGTGCTGCAGTGCTGCTACAACAACGTACGTTAGTTTACCTGTTTCTGAGGTGGGTGCAAGCAAGTTCTGCGGGGTTATCTGTGGGATTATTCCTTTGGCGATTGCTAGGTGTTCAACATGGACAACCTCACGCTCAGCACGATAAGATACACCAACAATCACACCACAACGTAAGCACAAGCCGGTGTTGCTCGAGGCGAGTTATAACCTGTTGGCTGGTTGGCGTGTGACGAAAGGAGTCATGATGTTACAAAGGTTGCAAAATATGGGGCAGTTGCAAAACATGGGGCGGTCGCAAAATAGGGGGCGAGTCGGGTTACTACTCTTGTCGGTGTGTGTCCTGTCAATGTACGGCAGTGCCCAGATAATCGACCCTGTGGTGCCACCACTCGATCCACCTGCACCTGTTGAAGTGGCTTATGTGCCAATTATGAAGTTTGCACCCCTGTATGTAGCCGCCGAACGGGGTTTGTTTGCTGATTATGGCCTCAATGTTGATATTAACCGCGTCAGTTCTGGTACCGAAGCCATTGCCTTTTTGAGTGAAGGCCGCATTGACGTGGGTGGAATTGCCATTGTTACGTCGCTTTGGAATGGCTGGAATGAAGGTTTGGATATTCAGGTTTTTGCCCCGGGTGGTCTAGAACCACTCGAGAACAGTCCCACCAAGTTTTTGCTCCGTGCCGACCTCGCTGATGACGTAACTGAGGTAGCACAGCTCGAGGGACGCACCGTTGCCTTAGCAGGTGGCCCTGGCAGCGGGGGTGAATATTTGGCTGCGAAAGCTTTGGAGCTGGGTAATCTCACCATTCGCGATGTGAATATCGTCCAACTGGGCAACCCTGATATGCCTGCGGCGTTTGAAAACGGTTCTATTGATGCTGGTTTGCTCGGTTCGCCCTACGCGGATGCTGCCATTGAATCGGGTGTAGCTGTTCCTTTGGCAGAAGACTTAGTACCCGGCTTAATGACCGTGGCGTTTGTTGGTTCGGGTGAGTTTATCAATGAACGCCCCGAGGTCGCACTGCGTTTCACTTTGGCACTCATGCAAGCCGCCCGCCTCATGCAAGGTGATGATTACTTGTCCGATGAAAATATGGCGGCCTACCTTGGCTATGTTAATGCCGATGAAGACGCTATCCGCAGTGGTACGCCCATTATCTACGATCCTAATCAGGTCATTCCAGTAGAAGGTTTGGCAGACGTGGAGCGGGTTCACCGCGAAAATGGCCGCACGCTTTACGAAGAACCCATTGACCTAAGTAACGTGATTGAGACATCGTTTACTGAAGAAGCTCGAGCCTTGCTTGGCGCTTTTGAATAATCTTTAAACTGGCAACGCTTCAACAAAAAACCAACACCGCATCGTTTCGTGTGATGCGGTGTTTTACTTGTTAATATTTTAGCATTTTAACGATTAATGACTACATAGTCAAGCGCGATTGATATCAATATGACGTTAACAAAACTCGACAACTGTAGTGGAAACATATGGAATTTCTACATCTGTTTGATGTTTAGCGTGGTCTAGCAGTATGAACGCTAAAATCAAGCAAATAAGCGAGCTGACTTCAAAAACCATCGCGGTCTTTATCGAGCCACGTTTCAAACGCCCCGAAAGCATCGTCGTTGTTGTCGTTGTTGTCGTTGGTGTTTTGGGTGGCTTGACTGGACGCTTGGGTGGGGTCGGCTGATTGACCCTCTGACGCATGACCCTCTGACGCATCCGTTGGATGTGCTGGCACGACCCGTGGCCACGCGTTGTGTGGTGAGTTGTGTGGCGGGTTGTGTGGACTGGGGCGGGGGGTGCTGTGTTTGGGGGCTGGCCGCAGAGCGTTGGGGGGGGTAGACGGTGTCGACGGAGGCATGTGCACAGTAGGAATTAACTTGTCAGTCCGCACGGGGGCAAGTCGCCGTTTGCTTGCTTCAGGTGCAGCAGGTGGATTTGCTGTGCCCGACGTGTTTGCTGGGTTTGTTTGGCTCGAGGTATCCGCCGGAACAGGTGTTGTGGTCGGTTTCATTGCTGTGTCTATAACGGCATCATCATCTGTAACGGCCTTATCTATCGTGCCCTTAGCTGCTACCTCAGGCGTTACGGCAACCTCATCATTCTGAGTATCTTGAGTCGTTTGGTAAGCATCGTGGGTATCTGCTAAGTCCTGTGGCCGAGGGCGGTTGCGCAGGTTGGCTCGAGCTTTCATCATGGCGCGTTTGGCTTCGCGGCTGTTCGGCTCACGCGGGTTGGTGTTTTGGCGGGTAGCGGCTGGGGAGGCAGGTTCTGCTGAGGGCGAGCGTTTGCCTGCTCGTTTGCTTGCTTCACCTGAGGGCGCTTTGGTGGCTCGAGATACAGGGTTGCTAGGGGCTTGGCTCGCTCGAGCAGGATGTGCTTGTTGCGTCCCCGAAGTTGAGGCTAATCTTGGGGGCACTGCTGCGACTGGCTGAGACAGCGACGTGGTAACAGGCTTCATGGCAGGTTTGGGAGGTGGTTCGGTGACAGCCATACCTTGACGCTTGCTAGCGCTGCTACGCCCATTGACGCGCCTGTGAGCAGGTTGGTTGTTTTGCTCACTGTTACGTTGCCGAGAAGTATTAGCCTGTTTGCGTTTACCCCGCCTCAAGGTGAGGGCAAACCACAACGTCACCGCTGCTAAAACAACAACCATGTACAGCAGCAAAGCCAAGTTAAGAAGGGGCGGCAACGACATTACCTTGTATTATGACAAAAAGAACGCCCCAGGTCACGTATGCTGATGATGCGTCAGTTGCACATCATGTGGCAGATGTGGCAAAACCCGCATCAGCCTGCGAGGATATCTTGCAGTAATGTCGGCTCAATGTTGCCCCCGCTGACCATCAACACAGTCTTACCGACAAGGTCGTGTTCGTTCCAAGCAGCCAGTGCCAATGCGCCTGTGGGTTCGACCACGAGGTGGTGCTCGAGCACATACGCCCGCGTCGCTTCAATAATGGCCGCTTCCGATACCGTCAGTACCCCATCGACATACTGCTGCATCAAAGCAAAGTTGTGTTCACCTACCGCTCGGGTGCGTACCCCGTCAGCGATGGTTTGCGATACTCGAGCACTTTCCCACATGACCCGTTCACCCTTGGCCATCGACGCTGCGGCGTCTGCTGCCAATTCCGGTTCGACGCCGTACACCCGCACACTATCGTTTTGACTTTTGATGGCTACCGCTACGCCTGCTAGCAAACCACCGCCACCTGTACACACCAAGACATTGTCCACATCGGGCATATCTGCCAAAATCTCTAAACCTGCCGTACCCTGTCCGGCGATAATCCACGGATGGTCAAACGGTGGCACGAGCGTATAACCCCGTGTTTCGGCAATCTCTTTAGCCAGCGTTTCGCGGATACTGTGCTCAACGTCGCAGCGGATGACTTCAGCGCCCCACGCTTCCGTGCGTGTCACTTTGATAGCAGGCGCATTGTTGGGAATGACGATGGCTGCAGGCACACCCCACAAGTGCGCCGCACACGCCACACCTTGGGCATGGTTGCCGCTCGAGTACGCCACTACCCCCCTAGCCCGCACCTCAGGGTCTAAATTGGCTAAAAAGTTATACGCCCCACGCAACTTAAACGCCCCCGTGCGCTGCAAGTTTTCCGCTTTGGCATAGAGGTTATCTCCCAAGGGGACAAGCGGCGTGTGATAGATGGCGTGAGCGATGCGGCTGTGGGCGTCCCTGACAGTTGGTAGGGTGACAGGTTCTAAGGTCATGGTCATGGCATATTAAAACACGGTGAGCAGCGGTCACTTGACAGCCTAGGCCACCCGTGATTTAATCCTGACTAAGTTACTCGGGATTAAACACAACCCTAACACCCCCGAGCAACCATTCTACTTTTAATCCTGACCAAATTACTCGGAATTACTCCGACTTTGGTTAGCCTCGAGAGGAGCTTCTATGAAGCGTGTATTGGTTACCTTAATTCTAAGTATGTTGGCAACGGCGTTTGCCCAAGAAGTCGTGAACGTCTACACAGCACGGCACTACGACACTGACGAAGCTTTGTACGACAACTTTACCGAACAAACCGGCATCGAAGTCAACTGGATTGAAGGCGGTTCGGACGAGTTAATCGAACGCATCGTCAGCGAAGGTGATAACAGCCCTGCCGACGTGCTTATTACCGTGGATGCTGGCAGACTGTGGCGTGCCAAAGAAGCAGGCGTGTTGCAAGCCATCGATTCTGAGGTGTTAGAAACCCGCATTCCAGAATACTTGCAAGACCCTGACAACACTTGGTTTGGTCTTTCTACCCGCGCTAGGGTGCTGATGTACAACAAAGACATGGTTGACCCCAGCATGCTGTCTACGTATGAAGCCCTTGCTAACCCTGAGTTTGAAGGGATGATTTGCATCCGCTCGTCTTCCAACATCTACACCCAATCGATTGGGGCCGCCTTGATTGAAACCCTCGGGGTTGAAGCCGCCGAAGCTTGGGCAGAAGGCGTGGTCAGCAACTTTGCCCGCGACCCCCAAGGCAACGACACCGCCCAAATCGAAGCTGCTGCTGCTGGTGAATGCCCCATCGTCATGGCGAATACTTACTACTGGGGTCGCCTCATGGCATCCGCTGACCCTGCTGATAACGCTATTGCTGAAGCCGTGGGCGTGTTTTTCCCCAACCAAGGCGGACGCGGCACACACGTGAACATCAGCGGTGCAGGGGTGGTAGAAGGTGCGCCCAACCGCGACAACGCTATTCTCTTTTTGGAATACTTAGCCAGCGACGAAGCCCAACGCCTTTTTGCTGAAGGCAACAACGAGTACCCCGCCGTTGAAAGCGTCGCGCCGAGTGGTCCCATTGCCTCACTAGAAGACTTTGACGCCGAAGCAATCAACGTGAACGTCTACGGTGAAAACAACGCCGAAGCCGTACGCATGTTCGACCGGGCGGGTTGGCAGTAAACCACCCATAAATCATCCAGCGTAACCTCCCATTGCCCCGTACTTGTTGAGGTACGGGGTTTTTTATTTATAGTATTTCCATGATTGACGTCTACATAGCTGAACGCGTTTTATGTCGATGTGACGTTGGTAAACATCAGCAACTGTAGAAACAACACGTGGAATTGCTGTTAATTATGCAGCATAGCGGTCGGGGGAAAGTGGCTCGAGCATCACTGTCGGCGTCGCCCCTACCAGCAATTCACTCACCAATTTTCCAGTCACAGGGGCAAGGCTCAAACCCACCATGGCGTGACCTGTTGCCACAATGACATTCTCAAACTGGCGGGTTTTGCCAATAAACGGCAGTCCATCCGGCGAACATGGCCGCAGCCCGTGCCACACGGGAACATCTTGAAAAGCGTCTGGGGTGAGTTCGGGGTAATACTGACAGGCTGACTTGATGATGCCACGCACGCGGTTGGCGTTCACGCGGTGGTTGATACCGGCAATTTCCATCGTGCCACCTACCCGCAGGCTATTGGCAAACGGAGTGACGGCGACTTTGGCTTCCACTAACAAAGCGGGATAGTTGGGTTGGATGGGGGGTGGCTCGAGCGTCATGCTGTAGCCCTTGCCTGCTTGGATGGGCAGCCGCACGTTAAGCGCTTTGGCAAATTCGGGCGACCAACTGCCCGCACAGAGCACAAAAGCGTCCGCGTTAATGGTGTCGGTGTTCGTGTCATCGGTGACTCGAGCCGTCACCCCCTTCACCCTGTCACCATCACGTGCAATGCCCACCACATCACGATTCCAGAAGAACTTAACGCCATTGTTCTCGAGCCAGTGTTGCAATTTGCCCATCAACACCGCTGGGTTCAAGTGGGCATCATCCAAAAAGTGCACCGCGCCAATCACGTCTAGCTCGAGGTTGGGTTCTAGTGCTTGCACGTCTTGCTGGGAAAGCACCTTTATCTTGATACCAAGTGTCTCAGCGTGTGCTGCCACATGGGCTTCTTCTTCGAGTCCCGCCTCAGTGCGGCACAACATCAGCACCCCCCGCTCAGTCAGTTGAATGTCATCACCCAACACACGAGACAGGGCTTGGTATTCCCGCTTGCTGGCAAAGCTTAAATCCCGAAACAGCGGCGCACTGTTTTCAACATGGGCTTGGGTGGACGAACGCCAAAAGTAGTATCCCCAGCGCAACAAATCCATATCCAAACGCGGTTTTACATAAAAGGGACTTTCATTGTCCAAAAGCCAGCGCAAGCCTTGGTTAATGACCCCAGGGGCGGCTAGTGGCGTGATGTGACTGGGTACAATCAAGCCCGCGTTACCGTACGAACTGCTATCGCGTTGGGGGGCATTTTTTTCGATGACGGTGACTTCAAAGCCTTGCTGACGGGCATAGTACGCGCTCATGAGGCCGATAACCCCTGCACCAATCACGGCGACTTTTTTGGTCTGAGTCATGTAGTCTCCTCGAGCACCCGCTCAGGCGCGGCGATTCCCCACGCAAACGGGTCATCTTCATTGACAATCAATTCTGCTGTGGCCGTCACAAACGCGTGTCCGGTAATAGTGGGATGAATGCGGGTCGGGTTACTGACATCACGCTGAAATTGCCCCACAAACTGACTGCCGATGATGCTGTTTTGCCGCCACGGGGTGTTTTCAGCTAGTACGCCATCGGCAGCCAAACAGGCCAACGTGGCACTGGTGCCTGTCCCGCAAGGTGAACGGTCATAGGCACTGCCCGGACAGAGGACGAAGTTTTGGCTGTCGGCATCGGTAACCTGATGGCTAAACAGTTCGATGTGGTCGATTTCTGCGCCGTTTGCGCCGGTAATACCGTGTTTGACGAGTGACCTGCGGATGCTTTGAGCGAAGTAGCTGAGTGGCTCGAGCTTCTCCAGTGTCATCTGCGGCGCAAAAGCCAAATCATCGACATCCACCAGAAAAAACCAATTGCCACCCCACGCCACATCGCCCGTCACCACGCCATAATTCGGCACATCCACCTGAACATTTTGCGCATGACGGTAGCTCGGCACGTTGCGCACGCTGACGCTGCCATCGTCGTGCAAGGTCGCTGTGACTGTGCCGACGGGCGTATCGATGCGGTGCTCGCCAGGGGTGATGCGCCCTGTGAACTCGAGCGTCTTCACCAGCCCAATCGTGCCGTGTCCGCACATGCCCAAATAACCGACATTATTAAAAAAAATCACCCCCGCGCTGCTATCTGCGTTATCAGGTTCACACAAAAGCGCCCCAACCAGCACATCAGAACCACGCGGTTCGTTAATCACTGCCGAACGATAAGGGTCAAAGTGGGTTTTGAGTTGCGTTAGTTTGTCAAGAAGCGTGCCAGAAAGTTCTGGGAAACCACTAATCACGACCCTGGTGGGTTCGCCTGCGGTGTGTGAGTCAATCACCGAAATACGCTGCATAGCTCATTCTAACGTGCCGTTCTGATGACTGAGCGAAGCATGGTTTAATGGGGCAATATCATGAGGAGGTACGTTATGCAGGTTACTTGGCAAGGGGTATTACCCGCCATCACCACCCCGTTTAATCGCGATTTGAGTGTTGACCATGATTTTCTCGCTGAACATGCCCGCTGGCAAGTGGATGCCGGATGCGTGGGGGTCGTGCCTTGCGGGTCACTCGGTGAAGCAGCCACATTGTCAACAACCGAAAAACTGGCGGTGATTGCAACGCTGGCCACCGCACTGGAAAACCGTGCGCCCGTCATCCCCGGGGTGGCGTCACTGAGTACGGCTGATGCGGTGCAGTTTGTTAAAGACGCCGAAGCCGCTGGCGCAAGTGGGTTTATGGTGTTGCCGCCCTATGTTTACAGCACCGACTGGCGCGAAATGAAAGCCCACATCGCTGCCATTTTAGACGCTACCAGCAAACCCTGCATGCTCTACAACAACCCCGTGGCTTACACGACAGACTTCACCCCGCCGCACATTGCCGAACTAGCAGGCGAATATCCACACTTAGAAGCCGTCAAAGAGTCCAGCACTGACGTGCGCCGAGTGACGTGGCTCAAAGCTATTTTGGGCGAACGCCTCAAGATTTTGGTGGGGGTAGATGATGCCATCGTCGAAGGCGTGCAAGCGGGAGCCGTGGGTTGGATTGCTGGCTTGGTGAACGCGTTTCCAGTGGAATCGGTGACGCTCTATAACCTAGCGATGGCAGGCAAAGTTGAGGAAGCGTTGGCGCTGTACGCGTGGTTTTTGCCGCTACTGCGGCTTGATACTGTGCCAAAATTTGTGCAACTGATTAAGCTGACCCAAGAAAAAGTGGACAGGGGTAACTCGAGGGTACGTCCGCCGCGCTTAGAAGTAGCGGGAGAAGAACTCGAGCACACCCTTGCTGTCATCGACGCAGCCCTAGCCAACCGCCCCAAAGTGACCGTTAGTGCTTAACGATGTACTGGCTTAACAATTGCTGGCCTAACGATTGCTGGCCTAACGATTGCTGATAAGTGTTGCAGGTAGCTCGAGCAAGTCATATAAACGTGTAGATGAGGTTGGCTCGAGCTACCCCCATGCAACCGATGTTTACGTACAACAAATATTCACGTGCGACCGATATTCACGTGCGACTGATATTTACGTGCGTCGATGCTTACAGGTGTCTTACAGGTGTCAATGTTTACGTGCGTCACTCTGCCAACGCCTGCTAACGTCACAAAGTCACGCCATTTGCAGGTGACTGTGCTACACTGACGCCTAGACATGCTAGACGATTCTCTTGATCGATCTAGGGGTCGATTTTCACGTAGGCAGCTTATGCGTGCTGCGCTGATTACCATTTTGACCCCCATCCTAACAGCCTCCGTTTTTGCCCAATTGGCGCAAACTTCTCCCCCACAACAGGGTATTTCTGCCGTGTCTGTGGGTCTGCTCGTGTTAATGCTGGCGCTATCGGGCTTTTTTTCTGGTTCGGAAACCTCTTTTACCGCCGTCGGCAAGTGGAAAATCCGCGAACTCGCCGAAAGGGGCAAAAAAGCCTTTGGGCTGCTCGAGCGCGACCCGACGCGTTTTATCACTACCTGTCTCATTGGCAGCAACCTCGCCAACATCATTGCCACGGCTTTGGTAACACAAATTGCCGTCGGGTTGGCACGTTCTCTCAACGCATCTGAAGGGTTAGTTGTTGCTTACAGCACCACCTTGATGACCTTTTTGGTGCTCATTTTTGGCGAAATCACGCCCAAGTCTATCGCTGTACACCACGCTGAGGGTTTTGCCAATTTGTCCATTCGGCCTATTTATTTGCTGTCGGTGTTTTTGTACCCGGTGGGGTTGTTTTTTACCTATATCTCGAGCAGCATCCTGCGGCTTTTTGGCCTCGAACCGCGCCAAGGGTCGCTCATGACCGAAAACGAATTGCGCCTCATGCTCCGCAGCGCCGAAGAGTCGGGCGTCATTGAAACCCAAGAACGGGACATGATTCGCGGGGTAATTGACCTTGAAGAAACCGTCGTGCGCGAGGTGATGACCCCACGGGTAGACATTATTGCCCTACCTGAAGATGCCACGCTAGCCACGCTACTCGAGCGCACCACCGAACACGGTTACAGCCGCTTACCCATCTACCGCGACACCATCGACAACATTCGTGGCATCGCCTACGCCCGAGATCTACTCAAGTACCTTGACTCGAGCGAAAGCCTTGAAGACATGACCGTTGCTGACATCATGCAAACCCCGCAATACATCCCCGAAACGCTAGCACTCCTGCACCTACTGCGGGACATGCGCCTTCGCAAAAATCACATGGCGATTATCGTCGATGAATTTGGCGGCACGGCAGGGTTGGTGACCCTCGAAGACATCATCGAAGAAATCACCGGTGAGATTTACGACGAAACCGACGAATACGAAGACGAAGAAATCCTCAATTTAGGCGAAGGTACGTACCGCGTGCTCGGGTCGGCTGATACCGATGATGTGGGCAACAAGTTACACATCGAATTTGATGATCAAAGTGATTACGACACCTTGGCAGGGTTTTTGATTGATGAGTTTGACCGCATTCCCGAACCGGGCGAATCACTAGAATTTGCAGGGTATCAGTTCACCGTCGAAGAAGCCGACGAGCGGCGGGTGATGTCGGTGTTGGTGTCACGGCTCGAGTATGACGAAGACGACGAAGACGATGAAGACGACGAGCGCGAATTTGCCAGAAACGGCCACCGTAACGGCAAAGAACGCGACCGTAACGGCAGTGATGTTGCCCGCTAGATGACGACATCAACGTCACTACATCAACAGCAAATCATTAACAGCAAATGATTAACAGAATGACACTAGGTGATAAGTCGCTAATATTGACAGCGGTGTGACACGAGCCATGTTGCCGCTACACCTTGCACATGCCGTCAGTCAGCCAATCCGTTGCGGCTTTTCCTACTGTCCCCGACTGCGAGCGTCGTAGCCTTTGTCTTGAAGCACCTTTTTGGCAGTATCTAAGGCGTCTTCGGTTTCAAACGCCAACCGCACTGATGCACCTGCTTCGCGGATGCCCACCACTTCAAGGTCGCGGATGTTGACACCAGCGTCACTGAGCGCTCCTGTAATGACGGCGAACTGCCCAGCTCTGTCAGGAACGGCCAAGAAAAGTTCATAGCGAGCAGGTAGCAAACTGCGTTTGACAATGGGGAAACTATCGCGGGAACGTTTGGCGTTATTGGCGTGCTCGAGCATCACATCAGGGTCGTCGAGCAAGTCTTCTAAGGTGTCGAGTTGGGCGCGGAAACTAGCTAACGCTTCACGCACCGCTTCTTTGTTACTAACCACCATGTCGCGGCTCATTCTGGGGCTGCCTGAAGCCACCCTAGTAAGATCGCGAAAACCACCTGCTGCCAGTAACATCATCAAGTTGCGGTTTCTGTCGTTGGCTACCGCGTTGGTAAGCGCCACTGCCGCCAAATACGGCACGTGACTGACGACGGCTACCAAGTAATCGTGTTGGATGGGGTCGACTTCGATAGTGCGTGCGCCCAATTCTTCAACGAAATTGCGCACCTTTTTGAGGGCGCCAAAGTTGGTTTCTACATCAGGCGTGAGAATCCAGACGGCGTTTTCCAATAACCCCGCGTCTGCATTTAAAACACCACCGCGTTCACTACCTGCCATCGGATGACCGCCGACAAAATTAAGGTGACCGAGGGCTTTGACGATGTCGCCTTTGACGCTGCCCACATCAGTCACAATGGTGTCTGGGCGCAAAAAGGGTTCAATTTCTTGGGCTGAATTGATAATAGTGCGCGCAGGCGACGCCAAAATCACCAAGTCAGCTTCTTTGAGCCAGTCGCCTGCTTGCAGTTGTTCTTCGTCTAAGATGCCCAAACCCGTAGCAGCCTCGAGCACCGTGGGGTCAACATCTAAGCCAATCACCCGCCGCGCCAAAAAACGCTGCCGGATGCCAAGGCCAATTGAACCACCAATCAACCCCACGCCTGCAATCACCACCGTATCGAACAGCGGATCAGGACGCATCACACCATGTAATTCTCCCCGTGATTCTCCCCGTGATTCACCCCGTGATTCACCCGCCATTACACCACCGCAGTGCGGGCGTTTTCCACGGCATCGAGAAGTAACTTAAAGACAGTCAGTTGCTGGTTGTCTTCGCGAAAGTTCATTTCTGGATGCCACTGCACGCCCACGATGAACTGCTCACCGGTGTGTTCAATGGCTTCGATAACACCATCGGCAGTTTTGCCTGTCGCTACAAATCCTGGGGCTACCTCAGCCACAGCTTGATGGTGAAATGAGTTAGTGCGCATGCTGGTTTTGCCCAACGCTCTAGCGAGCAGTGAGGATGGCTCGAGGGTCACCTTGTGGTAGTTATCCCCTTTGATGTTGCGCTGAGCGTGCGAAATGGCACCCTCCAAAGCAGGTACATGCTGGTGTAACGTCCCGCCTTCTGCCACATTAATAAGCTGAATCCCTCGGCACACGCCCAAAATAGGAATGCCTTTTTGTTTGGCAGCTTGGTAGAGCGCCAATTCAAATTCGTCGCGTAAACGGCTCACCAACCCCAAATCTGGGTGCGGTTCTTGGTCGAAAAATTCCGGGTCAACGTCTTCGCCACCCGAGAAAATAATTCCGTCAGCGTGAGCGATAAAGTCAGCAGCATATTTAGGGTCGTTGTTGGTAATGGCAGCAGGCACGCCACCAAGCTCGAGCACAGCATCGGCATAGTTGTGACCGGCCACGTCATCGAGGCGCATGAGACCTTGGGTGCGTTGTTTACTAGAAGAAGTGAGCAAAATCAGCGGTTTCGACATGGCTAAGAGCATAACAGCCTCACACGAAGGGCGTCGTGTGGTTGCGACATAAGCCCATCAAAGACACAGCAAAGGACACGGCAAAGCACACGGTCAAATACAGGGTTACAAACGTTTGCCAGAACACGTTTTAGTGTTTTACAATTTTAGTACTTCACTTTAAGGAGATTATGGCTGTGGAAATGCTGATGCGTATTCCTCAGAATATGGCAGTGACGGGTTTGTTGGCAGCGTTCGGACTGCTTGTGGTGTTTCATGTGTTAGTGCTCGTGGGTATCGTGCCTAGTGACATCGTGTGGCAAAGCCGCATCAACAGTTTTGGGCAGTTGCTCGTGCTCGAGCTTCTCTCGCTCACCATCTTGGCAGGCATGATTGCGGTGGTGTGGGGGCGCAAAACCCGTAACACCCGCCCTTTGCGCGTTGCCATGTGGATTATCAGCGCTTTTTTTGCTCTCAATACGCTTGCTAATGCATTTGCTTCCAACCCGTTTGAGCGGATTGTTTTTACACCCGTCACCTTGGTATTAATGGTGTTGGCATTGCGTCTTACTCGAGCAGAACCTACCCCCGTAACCCCCGCTGTAGACACAATCTGAGTAGACATCACACGGCTACACACGTTATTGAAAGAACCTCGAGCCAATCTTCACAAGCACTTGTTTGACTGATTTATGCACTGCATACGTTAGTACATGCATTG
The DNA here is from genome assembly GCA_964550765.1 of uncultured bacterium. Taxonomy (GTDB): domain Bacteria; phylum Deinococcota; class Deinococci; order Deinococcales; family Trueperaceae; genus JBCCBI01. The sequence continues at coordinate 70,799 of CAZKAZ010000002.1, forward strand.
CAAACGGCACTTTCTTTGTGCCAAGATAAGTCAAGTTTCAATGTTTTCGGCAAGTTAGTATGATAGCTAATACGAAAACATACAAGTTCATGTTTGAGAGGCTCATAATGTTCTTCACCAAATACATTCAATCAATACAGCACACGCAACAAAGACATCCTTTTTCACTGGCTTTTTTGCTGGCCATCACCCTCGTGATGTTGCTCGGCATGATGTACAACACAGCCTATGCATTTGAAGCCCGCAGTGGCGCAGCGGTGGTGATTCCCGCTAACGAAACCATCGCAGGTGATATTTACCTGACGGGCAGGCGCATTGATATTGCAGGCACGGTACAAGGTGACGTTATTGCGGCGGCGGCTGACATCATCATCAGTGGGCAAGTTACCGGCGATGTCATGGCAGCGGGTAGAAGTGTCACCATATCAGGCACCGTCGGGGACGACGCTCGCATCACTGGGGCTATTTTGCGGGTGCTAGATGGCGCAGACATTGGTGGCGACGTGGTGGCGTCTGGTTATTCGCTGGAAGTTGCTGGCGGCAGTGTGGCGGGTGACTTGGTCTTTGGCGGACGGCAAGCCATTCTGGCTGGCAACGTCACAGGTGATGTGCGCCTTGCTGCTGATGCCGCTCAGTTGCGCGGTTCGGTGGGGGGCGATGCCAGTTTAGCTGTATCAGCAGGGGGCGATTTTCGTCCGCCCAATCAGGTCTTTGGCGATATTGAGGTGCCGTTTGTTGCTAGTGGCCTCGACATCAATGCGAGCAGTAACATCAGCGGTAACACGGAAATAAGCACCACGGCTGAACTTGCTGACAATGTACAGCAACAGCTCGAGACCATCACCTCTGGCAACGTCAACGCTGATATTCGCACCCGCACCCGTTCTTTTGACTTGCTAGCGCTGTTAACGCGTTTTATTAGTTTTGCCCTGCTCGGCATCCTGTTGGCGTGGCGTGCCCCCTACGTCTTACAGCGCAGTGAAACCCTATGGCGCAACCGTCCGTTAGCCAGTTTTGGTTGGGGTGCGTTGGGCGTTTTTGCTATGCCTCTCGTGGTGACAATCATCGTTGCACTCGTCGTTGCCCTAGCCGCGTTGTTTGGCTGGTTAACCCTTGGCACCCTCGCCGGACTTGTCGCTTTGATTGGTAGTGTGAGCGCGGTCGTTATCGGCGTCGTGTTCGCCCTGTTGGTCTTTTTTGTGACGCCGTTGGTATCTGGCTATGCCGCAGGTCGGTTGATGTTGCGGCAACCTAGTAGCGATACTGGCGGTAGCGATACTGGCGGCATTAGCGTGGCTCGAGCCACCCCACCCCTCTTACTCGGTTTGCTCGTCTTGGGCGCACTGGCACTCGTTCCGGTTGTTGGCGGCGTCATCACTTTCATCGCCACTACCCTTGGGCTTGGCAGCATCTGGCTGGCGTGGCGGCAACGCCCTGTGCGTTCAGCTTAATGTCAGCTAGGCAGTTTAGTCTTAGCCGCATTGTCACAGTCGCATTGTCACAGTCGCGTTAACAAACGCCAAAGATTAAGCCCAAAAGGAGTGTTTATGACCCGCATTATTATTACGTTACTGGTTAGTTTGCCGTTTTTTTGCAGCAGCGCTCAAATGCTAACGCCAGCTGGCGTGCTCGAGCGCTTATTCACCGAGCCACTTGCAGAAATTCAATTCAGCGAACAATTTTTGCAAGCCGCTTCCCGAAGTCAAATTGAACAGATTATCAATCAGCTCGAGGATCAACTCGGCGACTTTGAAAACGTTTCAGGAGACAGTAACCCTTACACGGTGGTGTTTTCTGGCGGCACGGCTACTGCCCAAATCGTCCTTGACCAAGGGGTCATCACCGGCTTGCGCTTCACGCAACTTTCGCCCACGGTGACTGACCTAAGTAGCATCACAGATGAACTGGCGGGGTTGCCCGGTGAGGTGGGTTTGCTGGTGCTCGAGAACGGTGAGCCCCTTGCCTCCTTACAAACGGATACCCCCCTCGCGGTAGGCTCAGCGTTCAAATTGGTGGTGCTAGACATCTTGCAACAGCAAATTGATGCAGGTGAACACGCTTGGACGGATGTGGTGAACTTGCAAGACGACTGGCGCAGTTTGCCGAGTGGTATTTTGCAAGACTGGCCAGAAGGCAGTGCCATAACGCTCGAGACCTTGGCGTCTTTGATGATTTCCCAAAGTGACAACACCGCTACTGACGCCCTGATTGACCTTGTGGGCATGGGGGTGGGTACAGGGGCGCTCGAGCAAGCCACCGACATCAACCAGCCTTTTTTGAGCACTCGAGACTTTTTCGTCCTCAAAGCCCCGGAAAATAGCGACCTACGCGAGCAATTTCGAGAAGCCGACACCGCAGGCAAACGTGCGCTACTTGCCGACATCAGCGAACGCGATTTACCTTCAGCTGATATTCTTTCGGGTGCGCCCGTTGCACTAGATATTGAGTGGTTTTTTTCGGCTCGAGAGCTGTGTGACGTTATGGCCAACGTACAAGATATACCGCTTATGACCATTAACCCAGGCGTGGCCAACCCCGCAAACTGGCAGCGGGTCGCCTACAAAGGGGGTTCTGAACCGGGGGTACTGTCGCTGGTGACGTGGCTCGAGGATGATAGCAATACCTACTGCGTGGCACTCACCCAAAACAATCCTGACGCCACCCTCAACACGACTGAACTCTTCAGCATCTACGGGGGCATTCTGGCGTACTTGGCAAGGCAGGAATAGAGGGCGTATTTACTGGGTCGTTATCATGTCTGTTGTACATTTTTCCAACGGCTACGGTAACGACCTGTACGTTCAGCAAATATTTGGCATTATCCCCGCCAAAAACGCACGCGTAACCAAACAGTCACGAACCCAAACAGTCACGAACTTAAGTAACCACACACGAGGTAATGACATTGCCACAGTCATCTTTATCAAACGCAACGCCCACTGATGCAACAGGGGTAACTCGAGATTTCAGCGTGGCGACGTTCGTCAAGTGGCAAGGGCAGATGCTGTTGCACGAACACCCTAAGTTGGGCTTATGGTTACCTTGTGGCGGTCACATTGAAGCCAACGAACTACCCGACGATGCCGCCGTGCGCGAGTGCTTAGAAGAAACGGGCGTGGCTATTCAACTTGTGGGCGATAAAGCCCTGGCGGTAAGTGAACCGCAGCAACTGGTGCGGCCTCGGGGGGTGCAGCTCGAGCCCATTTCCCCCGGACATGAACATATTGATCTGGTGTATCTGGCAGTGCCTCTAGCAGATTATGACGGCAGCCTTAGCCCTGCGCATGGGTTTGCGTGGTACACGCCTAAACAGTGGCAACAGCTACCCTTGAGTGATGAAGTAAGCGCGTGGCTCGAGCTCGCTCAGCGCGAACTTCCTTGACAGCATCGTGAGGGTATTTACGCAGACAGGTCACACAGCATCTTGACAGGGCAAGGGTTTTTTGGCACAATCAAGCGTTGCAGTGATGCTTGGCATGTTAAGCATCTAGCAGCATCCGCGTCAATCGGGACGTCATAAATCGGGGCATAGCGCAGTCTGGTAGCGCATCTGCTTTGGGAGCAGAGGGTCGTTGGTTCGAATCCAGCTGCCCCGACCATGCGGGAGTAACTCAGTTGGTAGAGTGACAGCCTTCCAAGCTGTATGTCGCGAGTTCGAATCTCGTCTCCCGCTCCATCTTGGCGCGTTAATGTGTTGTGATGTTGATGTATTACATCAAGTTACTATGGCATTTTGAATGTGTTGTGATATTTTATATGTTGTGTAGCATGACCTCGAGCGCTTGTAGCTCAGTGGATAGAGCAGCCGCCTTCTAAGCGGTAGGTCGGGGGTTCAAATCCTCCCAGGCGCGCCAGCTCCGCGTGTTACACAGCAAAGAGATACTGCACACAAACAAGATACGACCGCACAGCACGCAAGAAGCGCCAAGCGAATTTTGCTGTACTTGAATGGCATGGTGGGTGTAGCTCAGTCGGTTAGAGCACCAGATTGTGGTTCTGGGGGCCGTGGGTTCAAATCCCATCACCCACCCCACTCGCGAGGATGGCGGAATTGGTAGACGCGCTAGATTTAGGATCTAGTACCTTTCGGTGTGTGGGTTCAAGTCCCATTCCTCGCACCAGTTGCCTCGAGGTTGCTCGAGGCTTTTTTGTTGCCCTTATTTTGTCTAGGCTATCTGGTAGATGTTGTCTTGTAGATGTTGTCTTAGTAGCCGCTAACTGAATGTTTGAATGACGTTAAAAAAACTTTTTACGACGCTATTTTTCACAACATACGCTTCATGTCACCGTCCGCCTTAGTAACAACGATTGCCATGCTGTTATGCCCCTACAAACACCCTCTACAAACACAGGGCATCATCGCTAATCAACACAAGGCCAACCAACATATGACCAACACATGACCAAAACCACATGACCAAGACGCGACCAAGACGCGACACCAAGACACAATGACCGTGGTAAACAGGCGACGCATGTGAGGCAAATTCGTCAGTGCAGACCATCACGGTACGAAACGCAAGCTGTGTGGCCAACGGGTCATGAGCAACTTGTTAGACTGACGTTTCAATGATGCCCACTCAATGACGCCCACGTGGGCGTTCGCTGTTCAGACTGGAGATATGTATGCAAGCCACCCTACTCGAAAAAGAAACCATTCACGCCAAATTCTCGGTGCAAGTCCCTGCTGCCGAAGTCGATAAAACCTACAACGCCATCGTGCGCGAGATTGCCCGCCAGGTGCGTGTACCTGGTTTTCGTCCAGGCAAAGCGCCGCGCAACATTATCGAAGCTCGCGTCGGTAAAGACGCCATCGCCGACGAAGTGCGTGACGCTTTAGTGGAACGTTTTTATCCGCAAGCCTTACAAGAACTTGATTTGCTCAAAGCCGTTCATGCCGACATCAACAAAGTGCATCCGGTTGAAGGCGCAGATTACACCTTTGAAGTGAGCGTCGAGTTGTATCCGGAAGTTGCGCTAGCAGACGTCAACGAAATCGTCATCGACACGGAAATACCTACCGTCAGCGACGAAGCCATTCAAAATACCATCGACCAACTGCGGGAAGAAAACGCGGTGTTAATTCCGGTTGAACGGCCAGTAGAAGCAGGCGATTACTTGTTGGTGCGCATTGCAAGCAGTCCAGACGCCGACCCCATGCCCGTTGATTTGTCCAAGGTCGAACCAGAATTTGCCGAGCAGCTATTAGGTAAGTCCATCGACGAAGAAGTGACCTTACATGTCACAGTGCCCCGCAAAGAAGAGGCTGCTGACGAAATGACTGAGGGTAGTGACGATGAGGCTACTGAGGCCACCGATAGCACCGAAGCAGACACCACCGAAGCGCTCGACACTACGGTAGACGACACGGTAGACAGCCCTGAGGAGACACCCCCAGAAACGCTCACGGTGGTGATTACTGATATCAAAGAAAAAGAATTGCCTGAAGCTGACGACGAATTTGCTGAGACGCTCGGCTTAGAAAACTGGGACACACTTCTTGAGCAGGTGCGCATCAGCTTGCAAGCGGAGATGGAACGCGAAGCCCGCAGTGAACAGCGCGAAGAGTTGATTGGCAAGCTAGTAGAAAACAGCCAGCTCGAGCTACCCCCTAGCATGGTCAGTGAGCGCAAAGGGCAATTGCTGCGTGAAGTCGAAAGCGACTTACAAGAACGTGGCCTCGACCTCAAGGGCTATTTTGAATACCTTGACAACGAAGGCGAACGTGACAACTTTGACAAAGAACTAGCAGAAAAAGCCAGCGAAGCCGTCAAACGCGATTTGGTGCTCGCCGAGTTAGTAGGTAAGCGCCGCCCGAGTATGACCGAAGCAGAGTTAAATAGCGCCATTGACATGATGGCTCGCTATCAAAACACCACCCCAGCTAAATTGCGGCAGCAACTTGGTTCGCAGGGTCTGGAAAACTATCAATTTTTGCTCTTGCGCGACAAAGCCGTTCGTGAGACCTTGGCTGAATTGCTCGGTGAAAACGCCAGCGAAGACGCCGAAACCACTGCAGACACAACCAATCCTGTAGATGCCGTTGAAGCAGCTGAAGCGCACCCCGCGTCAGCAGACACCGAAGACCAAACCGAGTCGGCGTAACGTCACACGCTGCTGTGATACGGATTCCAACTAAACACGTCAAAACGTCCTACAGACTTTCTTACGTTTCCGCCTGCATCCGTCGCTTTTGCTACGTGCTCTGCGCGAATTGATTCACGGAATCAATGGGAATGGGTATGAATACCCGCAAACGTGGTACAACTAGCTATACGCTTTTACCGTCAGACACACGCAAAACACCCGTGCATTGTGTCAGATACCTCACATTGGGCCACGAAAACACGAAGGAGGCTTATGCCACTCGTACCTTATGTTATTGAACAAACTGGGCGCGGCGAACGCATGTACGATGTGTACAGCCGTTTGCTCAAAGACCGCATCATCTTTTTGGGTTCACCCATCGACTCCGAAGTTGCCAACACCATCGTGGCGCAACTTTTGCTTTTGCAGTCGCAATCGTCAGAACGTGATATTCAGCTCTATATCAACAGTCCTGGCGGTTCAGTCGATGCTGGTTTAGCGATTTATGACACCATGCAGTTTATCAGCGCCCCTGTGAGCACTATCTGCGTGGGTCTTGCTGCCTCAATGGGCGCACTGCTGCTGATGTCAGGCAGTACCGGCAGACGCTTGGCACTGCCACACTCGAGAATCATGATTCACCAGCCGCTTATTCACGGCGGAGGTTTGTCTGGGCAAGTGAGCGACATCGAAATCGAAGCCAAAGAACTGGTGCGCAACAAACGCATCTTCATGGAAATCATGGCGCACCACACGGGCAAGTCCATCGAACAAATCGAACTCGACAGTGACCGCAACTACTACATGACCGCTGAAGAAGCCAAAGACTACGGTTTGATTGACCAAGTGGTGTCCCGTGAGGGCATGGCGTTACCTGGCTTGAGAAAGGCGATTGAGGAAGACGTCTAAGCGCCTTACATGCGCGTCTTACGTAAGCGCCTTATAAACGATAACTGCGTAAACGATGACTGTCTAAACGATGACTGTGTGATAACGATATAGTCAGTGTTGTTAGTGGGAATCGTCAGCGCTACTGCAAAGCGCTACGCATGGCACAGCAGCAGGGCGTGCTCGAGTCGTCAGAATGCTGGCACGATACCGTGTTCATGATATCTTCATCATAAGGCTACAATCTGTTATGCTAATGTTCTGCGTAAGTAACTTACCTGAGTGGCCAATGTTTTAGCCAAAGACCAAGGTGCTAAAGACCAAGGTGCTAAAGACCAAGGTGCTAAAGACCAAGGTCGCGACCAACATAATGTCAAGAAGTGTAATGTCGAGAAGGGAAGCAACATTGATCGGCACGCCAAAAAGCCAGCAAGCGATGACACCTCGAGATAAGCTAGGGGTGTTAGGACACGTCAGCAGGGTTGATTTATGACAAACCAAGCACACAATAGCGGCGACGCGTTCCGGCTGCCGACGCCACGCGAAATCAAAACGTACCTCGATCAGTACGTTATTGAGCAAGATAGCGCCAAAAAGACCTTGGCCGTTGCGGTGTTTAATCATTACCGCCGTTTGCAATATCCCGAGGCCGACTTGCAAAAAGCCAACTTGCTGATGGTAGGCGGTAGTGGCACCGGTAAAACGCTACTAGCGCAAACGCTAGCTAATATCTTGCATGTGCCTTTTGCGATTGCTGATGCAACGACCCTAACCGAAGCGGGCTATGTTGGTGACGACGTTGAAAACATCATTGTGCGCTTGTTGCAAACGGCTGATTACAACATCTCAGCGGCTGAACGGGGCATTATCTTCATTGATGAACTTGATAAAATTGCCCGCAAGAGTGAATCACAAAGCATCACTCGAGATGTCTCCGGTGAAGGCGTACAACAAGCCCTCTTAAAAATTATCGAAGGTACTGTCACGCATGTGCCCCCGCAAGGGGGGCGCAAACATCCACAACAAGAACTCATTCCGGTAGATACCAGCCGCATTTTGTTCATTTGTGGGGGGGCGTTTGAAGGCCTCACTGACATCATTCGCAACCGCGTAACGGTCTCCAATGTGGGTTTTCAAGGCACAACCACGCGCAGCAAAGAAGAAGAAATCGTCCATATCCTAGGGCAAATCAGCCCCGAAGACCTCATCAGTTTTGGGTTAATTCCCGAACTTGTTGGGCGTTTATCGGTGGTGACTACTTTGGGTGACTTGAGTGTCAGCGCGTTGGTGCGGGTGCTGACTGAACCGCGCAACGCCCTCATCAAGCAATATCAGACGCTTTTGTCCATTGAAGGTGTCGACTTGAGCTTTACTGAGGATGCCTTACACGAAATTGCCCGCAGGGCGCAAAAACAAGGTACAGGCGCACGGGGGCTTCGTTCGGTGCTCGAGGGTATGCTCTTGGAACTGATGTACGAAGTTCCCGGAAGCGACATCATGGCCGTAACCATCGACGCTGATACCTTGGACAACCCTGAGCAAATTCTTAACCAAGCCAAACGCCGCAAGACTGCTTAGCCCGTCACGTTGGTACACATTGGTACACGTTGGTAGCATGCGGTGACACCACGTAAGGCATTCTGTTAAGGGCACGCCCTAACACACACCAACGATGAAGACGACGTGAATGACCACCACAATCGCATCAGTCATGAAGCGCATTAATCATGGCGTTGGTCATTTTATTAATAATTTCGTTGTGAAAAATCTCTTTGTGAACAATGATATTGTGGTTGTGTCTTGCGTCTTTTATGGGTAGGTTAATAGGCAGGCTGATGCCCAAAACCATCATGACGCTTATCAAGAGCACTGTGATCAAGAGTACTGTGAACAAGAATACTGTCACGGTGCTTGTTTTGGTGTGGTTTTGCCCGTGAGCACCTCGAGCATTGAACAAGAACTGCACAAACGCGGCAGTGCTGCCCTAGCCTACTTGAGCCATCACGCGGTCGTTGATATGTACGCCGTGTTTAGCTGTGACGCTGAGTTAACGCGCACTGTCCAAGCGGTCAATATTGCCGTGCAAGCTAGCAACATCGTGCAACGCGCCAACGTAGATATCTACTGGCAAGCAACGCACCTGCGCGACTGGGTGCTCATCTTGGAGTACGGTTCTAGGAGTGCCGCGACCCGCTTAGACGATGCGGTTGATGCTACCGCTCGAGCAACTACCGACCAACCCCCTGCTGCAGCAGAAGCTGAACCAGACACCAGCAAACAAGACACCAGCAAACAAGACACCATCAAGCAAAGTTACTGGGCGGCGCTGCTGGCCACTTCAGTATTAGCAACTTTCACAGCACGTTGTCGCCCAAGACATGTGGATATTTTGCAGGCACTAAGTAATACCGAAGTGTTAGCACTCGAGTTTTTACACACCCGCTCACTGGGGCGCACCTACATCGATTACCGCAACGTCAGCGCGTTAAGCACGATGTCTGGTGTGTCGCCCAAAGCCCTGTGTAACCATGTTCTTATGCCTGCAGAAGCGTGTAAACATATGCTGCGCCACCTTTATACCTTAAACCTCATCAAAGGCGTCAGTGACGGGGCTGGCATGAGTATGCGGCAACTGTACTTAACCGAGGTAGGCTTTGCACTGATGAGTCGTTTGCGCTTTGGCGTCACGAAACTCGCCTAATACTGCGTCACCAGACTGATTTGTTAATTAATAATGCGTTTCGATGTCCTTACATGCGTACCCTCAAACTAGCGACGTTTATTTGATGTTTAACGTGGTTCAGCAGTATAATGCCCCTAGCGCCCTCCGCGTCAGACGCGCCATTTATACCCATTCATCCCGCGAATCAATCTGAGCAGAGCGAGTAGGAATCTGTATGACGCGTGATACGCTACACCATGCTCACGCTTTCAGGGTTGTACTGTTATCCGCTCAAGTCAGCTGCGGGTATTGCTGTGGACAAAGCACGCTTAGAAGCACGCGGTTTGCAATACGACCGCCGTTGGATGGTGATTGACACTGATAACACCTTCGTCAGTCAACGCAGCGAGCCGCGTCTAGCACGCATCAAGCCCTACCTTGCTGATACGTTGCAGTTGCACGCGCTGGATATGCCCGTGCTCGATGTGCCACTTAAAGCAGGTGGCTCGAGCCTCTCTGTGCACGTCTGGGAAGATACCGTCACTGCGGTCACGGTTGACCCAGCAGCCGATGCTTGGTTGAGTGAAGTGCTAGGGCAGCCCGTGCGCTTGGTGTATTTGCCAGATGACAGCCACCGCCCCATCGACCCAGATTATGCTCAAACAGGTGCGCACAACGAAGTCAGTTTTGCTGATGGCTACGCGGTGCTGGTGGTTTCTGAAGCATCACTCGAGGATTTAAACACCCGCCTCGAGACACCCCTACCCATGAACCGTTTCCGCCCCAATATCGTTGTAGAAGGCTGTGCGCCTTATGACGAAGACGACTGGACAACCTTGTGTGCAGGTGAGGTGCAACTCAGTCTGGTCAAACCCTGCGGGCGCTGCCTGGTGACAACAACCGATCAAGAGACGCTCGAGCGCAGCCCCGAACCGCTTCGCACCTTGGCGACGTACCGCAAGCAAGGTAGCCATGTGATGTTTGGACAAAACGCGGTGGTGGTTGAAGAAGGGTGGCTCGAGCGCGGCATGCCCCTAATAGCAACACCACAATAGTTTTGCAATTTGCTACGCGCTAGCCGTGCGTTGGATGCAAGCGTGTGGATATTGCTGATAATTCTACATGTTATTTCTATAGTTGCATGTTGTTAAAAATTATACCTGTCGCTGCTACAGTTGCTGATGCCTAGCGACGTCACATCGACATCAACCGTGTTCAACTGTGTAGACACTAATCATGGAAATGCTATGTGAGGCTTATCAACTGTGAGGCTTTTTGCTTCTCAACATCGTATTGACATCAATCGCTTGCAAACTTGTAGATGACATGCCGTAAACACGTACACATGACACAACCTTTCACATCTCCCTTTGGCACTGGCCATGTTTGCATTCGTGACGCTTAGCACGTGAATTACAAGTGAATTAACCGTGAGAAGTGCTGCCCCGCTGTGCTAAACTAATGGTAATGAAGCCTTTAGTCATCTGCTTGCTGGTGCTTGTCACCTTCACGCCCGCTGTCGCCCAAGACCTGCTCGGGGTAGGCGCTAGTTCGGTGCGTCCCCTTTACGAACAAATGTTTGACGTCTATGAACAAGAACGTGGCATCGCGGTGGCTTACCGTCCCGATGGTTCTGGTGCCGGCAGACGCGAGACGCTGGCGCAAACGGTTGACTTTGGGGCGAGTGATGCTTTTTTGAATGATGACCTGCTCGCTAGCGCCCCTACTGACCCGCTTACGGGCGAACCCAACCGCATCTTGCACATTCCGATGGCAGTGCTGGCGGTAGTACCTACCTACAACTTCGAACCCATTATCGAAAACCCCGAGTCATTGCGTTTTAGTGGCTCGGTGTTGGCTGATATTTTTTTAGGTAATATCTTCCGCTGGAATGACCCGGCGCTGCAGGTACTCAACCCAGGCGTGAACTTGCCGGACTTGCCGATTACGGTGGTTACTCGAGCAGACAGTTCGGGTACTACCAGTATCTTCGTAGATTATCTGGCCAAAGTCTCTGAACAATGGGCTAATGACGTGAGCCAAGGGGCACAATCAAGTGTCAGTTGGCCAGCGGGCTTTGGTGGGCAAGGCAGTGGCGAAGTCGCTGATATCGTCTCGGCGACGCCGGGGGCGATTACCTATGTATCGCTTGATTTTGCTTTTGAAAATAACCTGGGTATCGGGGTGATGCAAAACAGTTCGGGTAATTTTGTGCGCCCTACCGCTGAGTCACTCGCAGAAGCCGCCAACACCAGTTTGCCCGAAGACTTGCGAGCAACCTTTACCAATACCGACGCGCCTGGGGGTTGGCCGATTGCTGGGTTTACGTGGCTGCTTGTGTATCAAAACCAAGACTATCAAGGGCGCACTTTTGACCGTGCTCGAGCCACCGTCAACTTGGTGCGCTGGATGCTTGGCGAGGGTCAGCGCTTTCACAACGACTTTAGCAACGGGCAAATCACCGGCAGCGCTCGAGCAGGCGCACTGCGCTTACTTGACACCGTGACATACGGCGACCGCTCACTGGCGGGGCAATAACTTTACTAACCTCTAGGGGGCACAATGGCATCGTTACAAGCGAAATTTGACCGCTTTACGTTGCATAACTTATTGCGTTATCTGGCCAAATCAGCGGCCACGGGTCGATTAACCATACAGTCCAACAACGGCCACGAAACACAAGTCTTTCTCGAGCGCGGCAAGGTCGTGCACCATGACATGCCCGAAGCAGGCGTCGCCGGCATGACCGAATTGCTCACTTGGCAAAAAGGCACGTTTCATTTTGAAGATGGTTTGATTGCACCGAAAAAATCCTTGCGACTTTTTTTGGATAATGTCCTACCCGACGAACAAGCCCCGAGCGGCAGCAACGCAGAAGTGTCAACCTTGGGGGTCATCTTACGACCTTCGACGGTACTGAGTGCTGAAAGCAGCATGGATTTGGCCACAGGGACCATTGCGCTTGATGTGTTTGCCATTGAGTTGTTAATGCACTTTGACGGCCAGCGTACCCTGCGCGAGACAGCCGAGGTCGTCGGTAAACCGCTCGAGGACGTCATCACCGCGTCGCGTTTGCTGCTTGCTAAAGGCATTGCCCAACCGATTGACGAAAGCACCCCTAAACCGCACCAACACACGCCTGCTGCCAATGATGCCCCTGAAACGCCCGCACGTCCGACACGTCCGCAGCGCCCCGATCTCAAGCTCGCCTGTTTCTGCACGGCCCCCGCGGTCCGCAGCGCCCCGTCCAACAGCGCGAACGCCCCACCCCAACCCAAGCACCCCCTACAACACCCCCTGCAACACCCCCCAAAGAAACCTCCAAGCCCCCTGCAGCCAACCACGAAGACGACTTGGCAGATTTTGCCCGTGATTTAACTCGAGGTAGTAGCACATCTTCCCAAAATCAAGCCGCGAGCGCCTATGTGAATCCGGCGTTTTTAGATGACTTTACCCAACTCGCCCAAGAAAAACTCGGTCCTGTGGCCGCTATGTTGGTCGAAGATGTTTTGCTAGATGCAGGCGCTAGCCCCACGACTTTAACCGCCAACCACATCGAACAACTCGTCGATGAAGTCGAAGCCAACATCACCCGCCAAGACTGGCAAGAAGAATTTCGCAATGACGTTGATGCTCTGCGTGCCACCTATGGGGTGTCGTGATGTTATTGCCTTTCCGCAACACCATGACGATATATTCAGCAAGCTACCTGTCTGAGGAGACGATGTGACCGCGAACGCGCAAAACCAAACCAAAAACCCCAGCAACAATCGCTACGTCGTTGAAGTCAAACCCTATCCCCAAGAAGAACGCGACAGCATTACTGCTGCCTTGTCTGAGCAGTTCAATATCTCCTCAGAACAAGCTTCCCAACTGCTCGCCCGTTTGCCTGGGGTAGCCACTAAACCCATGAGCCAAGAACACGCCAAACTCGCCAGCAAGCGCTTTCGTAACGCAGGCCTTGGCGCTATCGTGCGGGTATCTGCCAATGTGAGTGAAGCGACCACCCAAACCCAGGCCGAAAGCCAAGCCAAAGCCGCCAAACGTACCAGCAAAGAAGGCGGTCAAGGGCGTAGACGGGTCAGTTTGCGCACCAAGTTTTTGCTGTCGGTGTTGTTTCCGGTGCTGCTGACACTGCTCGGGGCGCTCGCGGTGATTTCGTTTAACGTGGCGCCGGCGCTGCGCGAACAGTTGCTGGCCACCGCAAGGGCACCAGCATTATCCACTGTAGAACGCATTGAAAGTTTGCTGCCGTCTACTGAACTGGCCAACGAACGCTTAGACACAGCAGAAAGTTTGCCTGTCTTGCAAGAAACCACTGAAGGCCTTAGACGGGCGTTTCGTGACCAAAGTATCACCTTTATTGCTGTTACCGACGACAGTGGTCGCTATCAAGCGGGCTGGTTTAATCGCCTCGAGCGCGACGCCCTAAGTGACATTCGCAACGACCTCAACCAAGCCATCGCCGAACAAGGCAGGCAAGCTGTGGCGTTAGCCAGCCAATATGGTGGTGACATCCCTGATAGCGAAAACCCTTCAGGGGTGTTGCAAGCGCCGAATATTGGACAGCTCGAGGTCATCTCGCAACCCATCTTGCGCAGTGGGCAAACCTTAGGTGCAGTGGTCGTGGGGGTAAACACCAGTTTGGTGATTGCTCGAGTGCGCGAGATTCTGCGCAACACCATCTTAGTAACGTTACTACCGATTGTCTTGGCTATTTTGATTGCTTTGTTGATTGGCCGCCGCCTCACCCGCAACGTCATTGCCCTTACTGAGGCTGCTGACCGCTTGAGCCGAGGCGATTTGGACACCACCGTGGACGTGCGCAGTAACGACGAACTCGGTGACCTGAGTGACTCCTTCGAACGCTTACGTGTCAGCCTCCGTCTCGCCATGAACCGCTTGCGCCGCAAGTCAAGACAAAGTAATTAACTGTTGTCGTCAACACACCTCGGCCAAACACAATACAATTGTTCTCGTTATAATTAGTTTGTTGTCATTAGTTTGTTGTCATTAGTTCGCTGTCATTAGTTCGCTGTCACCAATTTGCGTCGTCAATCGACAAACTACCTCGTCCTGCATCAGCAAGTTGATTGGCTCATGAACGTATATTCTGCCTCTCCTGTAGAAGGTTTCGGTATTTTCCAGGAGAAGTAGACTTTTTGCAAAAGTATCAACCGAACTAATGGAATAGCCCTTTGCCATCATTGACAAATTGATTTTTGCAAGAGGTTTAGTATGTTCAAGAGAGAAATTCGCTGTATAACAAGTGCATACAGCAACTTGGTGCGTTTATACCCATTGCAATTGATTCGTGGAAGCAATTCGTGCAGAGCCCGTAGGAAAAGCTGCGGATGCAGGCGGGAACGCAGGAAAGTCCATAGGACTTTTTGTAGTGTTTATTTGGGATTCGTATTATACAATTGTTAAGTACATATTCGATTAAATTTAGACATAATTCAAAAAACTAAAACGGTAAGTGCAACACTGCTAACTCGTGCGACGCACGCACAAAAATCGCCATGCCACCACTGAGAGGTTGCAACATGTAGTCATTGAACGACCCCAGAGGACGCCCCGGTGCCATCACCACTACGCTTTCGGGCAGGTCATGACCGTAGACACGGGCTTGGTATTTTCTGACGGTGAGCGGTTGTCCGGCGACGTTCACTTTGACGGGTTTGCTACCCAAGGTATACAGGGCGGTGCGTTGCGGGTCGACGTTGTGCACTACCTCGGCGAGTTGCATGTTGGGTGCGTCGATGGTGAGTTGCATAGCAGACACCACATCTTGCAACGCGTCTTTGTCGGCGTCTTGTTGACCGACAACTCGAGCAGCGCCCCACAAAAAGCCTTTGACGGCCTTGCCTCGGTCGGGGGCGTTGTTGGAAAGTTCTAACAAGCGGCGCACCACCTGACGGGCGTTGTCGCTCGAGTCTGGGGTGATGCCTGTGGCCATACTGATGATGTGGGCGGTGTGTTTTTCTTGGGACACCCGCAGCACCTGATACACCGCCATACTTTCGGCAATCAGCGTGTGCAACGGGCGGTCGTGGTGTTGGACGATGGCGTGCACGTAGCCATTTTTTTCAAACACATGCAAACGCGCCCCTTCAAGGTCAATGTGTGTTGGTGAAGACAGGGGTTCTTCGCGGTTTTTAACGAGCACACGCCAACCGCGCTGCGCTGCGCCGCTTATGGCGACGTCGATACCAGCGAGTTGAAAGCGGGTAGGGCCTTTGAGTTGCAAGGTGACACTCTTGGCATCAGGCGGTACGGCGTCGAGGCGCAACGCCGGGTTTTCGGCAAATAGCACGCCGCCACTGAGTTGGGGGGTTTTGCAGCGTCCACCGATGCGCTGCGGCAGTAAGCCCTCGAGCACATCGAAAAAGTCGTTCATGGCTCGAGTGTAGGTTTGCACGTCACGGTGGAACATCTCGCGTTGACTTTGCTCATGGCGCAAGGCTTCTTTGAGGCGGGCTTCAAACTGCTGGCGCTGTTCACGTTTGACGGCTTCACCCAAGGGTTCGCGCTCGAGCTGGGTAATGGCCATGCGCAATTGGTCGCTGGTCACTTCTTTGCTGGAGACCAAACTCATCTTGCCCGCATAAGGGTCATTGGCGACAGCGAGCGCGACGCGGCGCATGTAAGGCAGTACGTCGTGTTCGTCAATATCGAGCGCCGAATAGGGTTCGCGGGGGTCTTTAAATTCCAACATGGTCGTCACCATGTCGCTTAGCAGCGCCGTGAGGCTCTCGAGGTCATTGAGCGACAACAGGGGGTCAGAATATTCGGGTAAGGCTTTTTTGACCTTAAAAGACTGTAATTCGGGGTCTTTGCTAAACGAAGATGTTTTGGCAAAAAGCGCCAGATTGCGCAAGGTCGCATATACCAAACGCACCGTGTGGCGGTTGGGTTCTGCTCGGTAGGTCATGGCTAAGTTTTGCAAGCGTTGGTTGATGCCGTCCCACCAGACATGCTGCGCGAGTTGTTTGAGGGTTTCTTGTTCTTGCAGTTCGGCTTCGCTCAAGCGAATAATCCGCTTGGGTTTAACGGGCGCAGGGGCAGCAGGTGGGCTTGACGGTTCGTCATCAAAGCCACCGAACAAGTCAAATTCTCCCCCCCGACGGTTGCTATCGGATTCAGTGGCCAATTCCGTATCAGATTCAGTGGCAAAAGCAGCCAAGTCAAAGGCTTTGGAGGCTTTTGCAGCGGCGTTTTGGTCAGGTTGAGACAGGCTGCTGCTGCCCGTTTTTTTGGCGTTTTTTTGGGCGTTGGCTCGAGCTTTGAGTTGCCGTTGTACCTCTAACAGGCGTTGTTTTTCGCTGGCGTCGAGTTTATTGCGCATCTTGTTCAAATGCGTGTAGAGCACTTTGACAGGTATGGCGTCTGACCCCAAGGTTTTGCCTGCAACGAGGTCTTGGGTTTTGTATTCAAGAAGCTCGAGAGCCACGCGCTCAACTTTCATATCACCGAGTATACTCCACGTGTGCACTGTGTCTCATCAATCTCAACATCATTATCAGTAACAGCGGGGTTGAAGACGCCTCTGAACGTGTTTATGAGAGTGCTAGCCTCGGTCGCTGGCTGTATGGATTTGACTGTATGGATTTGACTGTATGGATTTGACTGTATGGATTATGTCTTGCATTACCTCGTGATGGACGCGTATTTCTGCGCTAGCATGACCTACAGTGTTGCTACATCTAACAGGGGAGCTAAACCACAAAACAAGAAAAATAACCACAGCCCGCGAAAGATCGTACAAAACAGTGGTCATAAGGTAAGAGTGATGTGCTAGTTCAGTGGATGACTAACGTTTGTTGGAACGGGGTAAGTATTTTTCCCACACTGGGTCAATACTAGGCAGCAAACCATAAGCCGCACTGAACATAAACTTAGGGGCAAACGGTTTGCGCTTGAGGTGCATGCCTGCTTCTTCGGGGGTGCGGTCGCGTTTTTTTGCGTTGCATTGGCGGCAGCAAGCAACTACGTTGCGCCAACTTGTCTTACCGCCCCTACTGCGCGGCAGCACATGGTCGAGCGTCAAATCATTACCGCGCACGCCGCAGTATTGGCAAGAGTGGTCATCGCGGCGAAAGACGTTTTTGCGGTTAAACGCCACCCGGTGACGGGGTGGCCGCTTTACGTAACGCTTGAGGCGAATGACGCTCGGGACAATGAACATCTGACTAGGCGAACGTAAAATTTGTTCGCTGTCTTCAACGCGTTCGGCGACTTCGTGCATAAGTAATGACACAGCACGTTTGACCGAGCACACGTGCAACGGTTCATAACTCGCGTTCAAAATGAGCACCCGCGCTGAATTGGGGTTGGCAACGGAAACATCACCATCTTGTATGCCGTCTTGTAGGTCATCGTCGGCGAAGATGTCTTCAGCGAGCGGGTCGAGCAGATTGTCCAGGTCGTTTGCGGCGGCACTGCCTCCTTGGAGCATTTGTTCAAAGGTAGTGTATCACGGTCAAGGTGATGTCAGATGTGGGTTGGCTCAGGATTAACTGACTGGCTCGAGCTTCCTGCATCACACACCCTAAATACCGTCAGGGACGGTTTCTAACCGTACAAACATATGCTGATTACGGCTGTACATGTAGCGTATTTGTTTCACCTCGAGGCGGAAACACAATTCAATTTATAACATTACTTCAGAGCTATTACGACAAACATGCCTCAGTCAAGCTAGCCCGTTAGCGGTGGGCATCAAACGCCAAGCGCACCAACTCGACAATAAGTTCGCGGTAGCTGTAGCCAGCGGCTTCCCACAGTTTGGGGTACATGCTGGTTTGGGTAAAACCGGGCATGGTGTTGATTTCGTTGACGAACAGCCGTCCGCGTTCAGTTAGGAAAAAGTCCACTCGAGCGAGTCCTTGGGCGCCCACAGCACCAAACGCATCAAGTGCTAACGCCCGACACTGCGAGGCAGTTGCCTCATCAAGCTCAGTAGGAATTTGCAAACGGGCTTTGTCGGGGGTATATTTGGTATCGTAATCATAAAATTCACTGTCATAGAGGATTTCGCCCACCGGGCTAGCAGCGGGTTCGTCGTTACCTAACACGCCTACCTCGAGCTCACGCGCCGTGACCGCTTCTTCGACGATAATGCGGCGGTCAAACTTAGCAGCGACACCCAGCGCGTCCCAGAGGGCGCTTTCATCTGCAACTTTGCTAATACCAACGCTCGAGCCAAGGTTAGCTGGTTTTACAAACAGTGGATACCCCAACGGTGCTAAACGTTCGATGACACCTTCAGGGGCAAGTTGCCAGTCAAAACGGGTGACGGCTTGGTAGGCAACCTGTGGCAAGCCTGCAGCAAAAAAAGCCGCTTTCATGGCTAGTTTGTCCATCCCCAACGCACTTGCGAGTACCCCTGCGCCTACGTAGGGTAGGTCAAGTAAGTGCAACAAGCCTTGCACGCTGCCGTCCTCGCCGTAAGGGCCGTGTAGCAGTGGGAACACCACATCGATGTTGTGTTCGTTCACGAGTGTCTCGAGGTTGGTTAAACCGTGTTCGGTGACGGCTTCGTCTGCGGTAAAAAGGGCGTTGTGTGGGGCGATGTCGCGTTCTTCTAGAACAATGTGCGCCGAGGCCTCAGCAGAATACAGTTTGCCCGTGCGGTCAATGACGATGGGAATGACCCGGGGGATGTCGCTAGTATCGGCAGACACGTCGGTGAGGGCGGTAATCACTGAACGGGCGGATGCCAAACTGACGTTGTGTTCATCAGAACGCCCGCCGCAAAGTAGCAACACGGTGGTTTGGCTGGACGTGGCTTGGGTCGTCATGGGAGGTCTCCTTTGGCTCGAGCTACTTCAAAATAATGTGTGTTTAAGACGTACAGACGTTAAACATACACAACCTGACACAAACATCGTGCGTCACATCGTGCGTTAAGGTCGTCAGCTACGCTGACATGCAACGTCACTTACCTTACAGTACGCCCGCCTGAGTAAGGTGACGTCAGTCAGGGCGCAGGTGATGTTAACAAACACACCTGCGGGTAGATTTGTTAGGCTCTGTTCATGGCGCAAAAATACGTGCAATTGGCTTTGTTGTTTTTGATGATGGGTTTGATGATGGCCTGCAGTGAAACGGACGAAAGTCGCTACTGGCTCATTGCTGGTGAACGCCTCGCTGAACGGGTGCGCATGGGCGACAGCCAAGCCAGCATCCTCGCTATGTCTCCCGATGACACCGTAGCAAGCGAAGACCGCCCTACAGTGGTGTACTTTTTTAATGACGCCAGTAGGCGGCTCAGTTGGGGGGTAACCGTGTGCGAACGGGATGGACAGGTGATTGGCGCTCGAGCGTACCATGTTCCGGACAATATCAATTTGCGCACCCCCGAAGGTGTTACGCTTCGCAGCAGTCAAGAAGATATGTTAGACCTGCTAGGTACGCCAGATATTACCCAAGTGGTCGAACGAGAACGCGAAGGGGAGACGGTGGCGTATAACCGCCATATTTATCTCGAGCAACTAGGCGACGCGGGCAACAACGTCAACTTGCGTTCGTTTTGGTTTCCGGTTGATAATCCTGAACGCATGTTTTTGCTTCGCACGGCTACGACTGCCCACCCCTGCAATGACCCCAACGCTGACCCTAACCGCGACACCATCCCACTTGACTTGAGCGTGCTACCATAATGCGGGAATTTGAGGGCAACGCGTCACGTTGCCAGCCAGACAACGATACACAACAATGTACGAAAGATGTACGAAAAACGATGTACGAACGACATAGTACTAAAGTAGTGCTCAAGCGGTAGTGCGAAAGACGTACGAAAAACGATAAAATTACTTCTCACGGCGTGAAGGCGCTGTGTTTTGTCATGAGTGGAGTTTGCTATGAGGAGTTGTCCGTGAGAGCGCATGTCATCACCTACGGTTGCCAGATGAACGAATACGATACCCACACCATCACCAGCGAGTTGGTGTCGGGGGGGCATCAGTTAGTCGATAGCCAACAAGACGCCGATTTGATTATTCTTAATACTTGCGCCGTGCGCGGAAAGCCTGTCGATAAGGTCATCAGTGTGTTGGGCGAATTTCGCAAAGAAAAACGCGCTGGTCGTGACTTGACGGTGGCTTTGATGGGCTGCTTGGCGCAACTTGAAGAAGGTCAAGAGATTGCTGATAAGTTTGAAGTTGATATCTTGATTGGCCCAGGGGCAATTACCGAGATTTTACCGGCAATTGAACAGATTGAAGCGGGTAGGGAAGCGGTGAGGCGGCTCGAGTTCAAAGACGACCTTGCCACTTACATCACCCCAGCCCCCGATACGTTGACGGGCTTTTTGACGATTATGCGCGGCTGCAATCACCACTGCACCTATTGCATCGTGCCAACGACACGCGGCCCAGAAGTCTCTCGTCCTGTTGACGCCATCATGCAAGAAGCTGAGATGATGATGGCTACGGGCGTGCAAGAAATCTACTTGCTCGGTCAAAACGTCAATTCTTATGGGCTAGGTGATCCGTCATTACCGTCGTTTGCAGAACTGCTGCGGATGGTGGGCAGTATCGGCATCCCCCGCGTCAAATTCACCACCAGCCACCCTATGAATTTCACTTCAGACATCATCGACGCCATTGCCGAAACCGAGACGGTGTGTAACTACATTCACTTGCCCGTGCAATCAGGCAGTGACAAGGTGCTCAAAAGGATGGCTCGAGAATACCGCCGCGAACGCTACATGGACATCATTCACGAAATCAAAGCCAAAATTGACGATGTGGTGATTTCTACCGATATCATCGTGGGTTTTCCTGGCGAAACCGAAGAAGACTTTGCAAAAACCCTCAGTCTCTACGAAGAAGTGCAATACGACCACGCTTATATGTTCATGTATTCTGCACGCCCCGGCACGCCTTCGTACAAACACTTTGATGACATGCCCCGCAAAGCCAAAACCGATAGGCTGCAGCGCCTCATTGAGCGGCAAAAACACTGGTCATACACCCGCAACCAACGTTGGGTAGGCCGCGAGCTTAGGGTGCTCATCAAAGAAGCCGCCAGCGAGGGCGATTATGTGGTGGGTCACAGCGACCAAAACCACACCGTGCTCGTCCCCAAAGACCAAGTGAGTGCAATGGGGCTTCACAGCGTCACCATCGACACGGCCACCCCACACACGCTTTATGGCACGGTCAAAGACCACGAGGCAACCAGCATTCCGCTGATGATGGCGTAACAGGTTGATGGTGAGTTAACGTAGCTGAAATATAGTTAAACGATAAAATTCGTCCCCAGCTTGGTATGTGGCGACTAGCTGGGGATTTTGTTGCTCGGTTGTCTCGGCCATGTTGCGTGTCAGTATGCCGCTACCCATAGCATTTTCACGTGGTGTTTCTACAGTTGTTGATGTTTGTCAACGCCACATCGACATAAAACGCGTTCAATTGTGTAGGCGTCACTTATGGAAATGCTATCAGTATGCCGATATAACGACATCACAACCGTTGGGTAATAGCTCGAGCACACCAAGACTCGAGCACACCAAGAGAGGACGCTGCTCGAGCCACCCCGCACACCAACGCGGACAAGCCCTATCATCCTGACCTATAATGACAATCAGTTCCCCGACTCAGTCCGGCATCCCCGGTTCTGGCAAATACGGATAAGCGGGTGCAACGGAGGCGTCCATCAAAAACCGCTCGGCGTATTTAACCCCTGCGTATCTGCCGTGTAGGGCGTGAATGCTCAAAAACTGTTCGTCAGTGTATTCCCACTTGTAAAAATCACGGTAAAACGCAAACACTTCCCGCTTAATGTCAATGACTGGGCTGATGTCGATGCTGACCACCGGGCGCTGCATGTCGCTGCGAAAATAGTGGTACAACTTGACGTTTTTGCGGTGGGCTTCGCCGACGAGTTTGGGAATGCGGCATAATTTCAACGCAGATAAGGTTGCCCAGTAGGTGGCGCGGTGGTCGGGGTGAACGTCTTCGGGGTTCCAGGTAATCACCGCGTCGGGTTTGAATTCGGCGATGACTTTGGCAATGGCGAGGGCTTCGTCGCGGCCACCGGTCATTTCGGCGTCACCAATGCCCAAAAAGCGGTGGTCTGTGCCGATGAGTTTGGCGACGTGTTCGGCGTGTTCGGTGCGCACCTTGGCGACCTCGGCTTGGGGCATGTCACCGAACTGGCTGGCGTTTTCACCGTAGGTTGTCCAAACGATCATGGCGTCATCGCCGCGACTGGTATGCCGCGCCAGTGTCCCGGTGCAACCGATTTCGTCATCAGGATGTGCCACAACAGCCATCACACGCATGTTTATCTCCTTTGAAGTCATTTTGTAAAGAGGGCTCGAGCCTTTTTTGATTTTACTGTTTGATTTTACTGTTTGATTTTACTGTTTGATTTTACGTGCCAAACGCCCTCACAAAGGCACTCTGTCTTGCCATACGCAACACAATTTTCTGTTAACTGCTAACCGTAACTGCTAACCACCAACGACTTAGCCGCCAATCGACAACATGGTGCGGGGGCGTTCGACGGGTGCAGTCACGCCGGAGGCTACTTTGCGGTGGGCGGCTACCAGAAAGACATCTTGCAATGCTTTGATAGGGTCAGGTGAGGTGAGGGCAGCCCTTGCGTCCAACTCTCTATCAGTGAGCAAACACGGCCTGATTCTGGCATCGCTCGTTACCCGCATGCGGCTACACGCCCCACAAAACGGTTCGGAAATGGGGTTGATGAAGCCGATACAGCCTGACCAATCTGGTATTTTGAATAACCTTGCGGGAGCGCTAGGGTCAGTGGGCACAGGTTCTAACTGCCCAAACGCGTCTTCAATCCGTGCTTTGGTTTCTGCGCCTGAGAAAAAATCCCGTTGATAATCGTCACTGTCGGCGTTATTCAAATGCATGTACTCAATAAATCGCATGTGTAGAGGCTTGTCTCGAGTCAGTTCAGCCAGGGCAGTGATTTCACTGTCGTTCACCCCGCGAATCACCACCGCGTTGAGTTTCACAGGTTCAAGTCGGGCGGCAAAAAGGGCGTCGATACCGCGCCAAACGGTGTCGATTTTGTCAGTTTTGGTCAGTTCGCGAAAAGCATCACGGCTCACGGCGTCTAGCGAGATGTTGACCCTGGTTAAACCTGCGCCCACAAGCTCGGGGAGGCGGCGCTCGAGCAAGGTCGCGTTCGTCGTAATCGACACATCTTCCACTCCGAGTTCACGAGCATAACTAACCATCTGCGCCAAATCACGACGCAGTAAGGGTTCACCGCCCGTAAAACGCACCGACGACATCCCCAGACTGACGGCAGCTTCAAGCACGTGCTGCACATCCTCGAGCGTGAGCGTGCCCGCTGGTTCGTGAAAGTGTGCCGCCAAAGGATGACAGTACACGCAGTTAAAATTGCAGCGCGGGGTGATGCTAATACGCAAATCGCGCACGACCCGTCCGTGCTGATCGACCAAAGACGCCATAACCATAGCCTACCTGACAACTCGGAATTGGGGCGGTATGTGCCCGTACAAAAAACCTCCCCGCGTGGAGAGGTTGGCTGTTGCGCGTTGGTTGTGGCTCGTTGGCCGGTGATGACGTGAATACGCCTCAACAATGCCGCACGCGTCCGGATTAGACGTGTGTCTGACGTTAAAAGGTGGCTTATTGACTGGTGGGAACGACCAGCATCTCGAGCATATTCACCCGCTGCGGACTGGTCACGGCAAACATGATGGCTTCGGCGATGTCTTCGGAGGTAAGCGGGGTGATGCGTTCAAACACGCCTTCAAAGCGTTCGATCACGTCTTTGTCGGTGATGTGCTGCGCAAGTTCAGTGGCCACGATGCCCGGTTCGATGCAAGTGACGCGGATGCCGTACTTGGCAGATAATTCTTGCCGTAAGCCATCGGAAAAAGCACTCACAGCAAACTTAGTGGCGCAGTATACCGCTGCACTTGGCGTCACCCGTCTGCCTGCAATAGACGACACATTGATGATGTGGCCGCGTTTGCGTTCGATCATGCTGTCTAAGACCGCCGCTGTACCGTACATGACCCCTTTGATGTTGACGTCAATCATGGTGTCCCACTCGTCAACGTGGGTTTTCTCTAAGTAAGAAAGCATCATCACGCCCGCGTTGTTAACCAGAATGTCCACTGCTCCGAACGCGTCTTCGGTGGTTTTTACGAGGTGTTCTACCGATTTGCGACTGGTAACGTCGGTGACGACATACTGAGCGTTGCCGCCGGCGTCTTTGATGGCTTGCTCGAGCTGCTCTAGTCTATCTTTGCGCCTTGCTGCCAACATCACCGATGCGCCCGCTTTGGCGAGTGCTTTGGCGGTAGCTTCGCCGATGCCACTCGACGCGCCCGTGACGATGGCGACTTCGCCTTTGAGGGGTGCTTCTTTGTGCCCCGATTTGTCCATTGCCATGATGCCTCCTTTAAGGTTCTTAATGATAGCTCACAGAGTATCACGGTAGAAGGAATGGGGCGGCTCGAGCCTGTCACGTTGCCACACCAACTTGAGCCAAGTATTATCAAGTAATCTCGCTGAGCTTACGTAGAATGCTTACTTGCCCTCACTAAACAAACGTTAGTTGAGATACGGTAAACCGCCGCAAAATGTGGTTTACATTAGCGTTATGGACAACACTACTACCAACGACAATACCAACGCGGCAACCCAAGCCGCCTTACAAGGCGAACCGGTTGCGTTTCAGGCGGAAATTCAACAACTGCTCGATATTCTCATTCACTCGCTCTACAGCGAAACCGACATCTTTTTGCGGGAGTTGATTTCTAATTCGTCAGATGCCCTCAACCGTTTCAAATTCACCTCACTCACCAAAGATGCCGTGCACGACGCGGGCGCTGAACTGGCTATTTGGCTAAAAGGTGACCCAGACGCGGGCACATTGACCATCATGGACAGTGGTATCGGCATGACGGCGACTGACATGGTGCAAAACCTCGGTACGATTGCCCACTCGGGTGCAAAAGACTTTCTGCAGGCTGTGAAAGAAGCCAATCAACAAGGTGGCAGCGTAGGCGCTGATGTGATTGGTCAATTTGGGGTGGGGTTTTATTCGGTGTTTATGGTCGCCGATGAAGTGCGGGTGACGTCCCGTTCGCATCAGCCCGATGCTAGTGCGGCTACTTGGATTTCTGAGGGTAAAGGTGAATACCGCATCGAAGACGCCGAGCAAAATTGGCGCGGTACGGCCATTACCATCACCCTCAAAGACGAACACAAAGACTTTGCCCAGTCTTACCGCTTGCGCAACATCGTCAAGACGCATTCGGACTTTGTGACCTTCCCGATTTACCTGTGGGAAGAAAAACCTGCTAAGGATGAAGATAGCGAACCCGAAGCAGGCTACACCATCATCAACCAACAACAAGCCCTGTGGCGCATGAGCGCCAGCGACGTTGACGACGATAAATACAAGTCGTTTTATCAGTCACTGACCTATGACTTTAGTGATCCGCTGTTGCGGGTGCACCTCACCACAGATGCGCCGTTGCAGTTATACGCGCTGTTGTTTGTGCCATCACGCAAAGACTACAAAGTGATTGGCGGCAGCGAAGCGGGCGTGAAGTTGTACGTGCGCAAGGTGCTCATTCAAGAGAAGTTTGCCGACTTTTTGCCGCAGTACCTGCGTTTTATTGAAGGTGTGGTCGATACTGAAGACTTGCCGCTTAATGTGTCGCGGCAGATGGTACAAAACAACGCCATCATCAAAAAAATTGGTGACGTGCTCGTGAAGCGCATTTTGAGTGAATTGGAACGCACCGCCAAAGGCGACCCGGAGCAGTATCAAAAGCTATGGCTCGAGTTTGGTAGCTACCTCAAAGAAGGCGTGGCCAGTGACTATGCCAACAAAGACCGCTTGGCAAAATTGCTCAGGTTTTGCTCGAGCCAAAGCCAAGACGCAAACGACTGGGTATCTTTAGAACGTTACGTCGAACGTGCCAAAACTGACCAAGACGAAATCTATTACGTGATTGCAGATTCTTTTGAGGCCGCTCAGAGAAGCCCACACCTCGAGTACTTCCGCAAGCACGATATCGAGGTCTTGTATTTCACTGAAGACATCGACAGTTACATGCTGTTTGGTTTGGATAACTTCGAGGGCAAAACCCTCAAAAACGTCGATGACGCCGAACTTAATTTGCCCGCTGGCGACGAACCGTCCGAAGAAACCAGTGACGAAGGCTTAGAACAAGATACCTTTGATGCCGTGATTGAACGCTTTAAGTCGGTATTGGGCGAACGGGTCGTAGACGTCAAAGAAAGCAAGTTACTCACAAATAGCCCCTGCCGTTTGGTCAACCCCAAAGATGCTGCCAACACCAGCATGCAGCGCCTGCAGCGCCTCATGGGAGAAAATAGTGGCGTGCCCAGAAAGATTTTGGAAATTAACCGCCAGAGTGCGTTGATTGCGTCGTTAGCGAGCAAACTAGATAGCGACGCGCAGGTCAGTGACGCCATCATCGAACAACTTTTTGATAGCGCCCTCCTCGCCGAAGGCATTCACCCCGACCCGGCTTCGATGGTGGAACGCATTCAAACCTTGATGGAAGCAGCAGCCAAACAGTAACGATACGGTCACAATCCTGTGATAATCCTGTGACACTTTGCGTGCGGTTGGTACAGCC
This sequence comes from uncultured bacterium, assembly GCA_964550765.1. GTDB lineage: Bacteria > Deinococcota > Deinococci > Deinococcales > Trueperaceae > JBCCBI01. The sequence continues at coordinate 98,071 of CAZKAZ010000002.1, forward strand.
AGCCGTGCGCTTTTTTTAGGCTCAATATGTCTATCAAGCCGACATTCCGCACCCCCCGTAGAAGATTCCAGTGTTCTTTGGGAGAAGTGCGTCTAGGAGGAAAAACGCACTGTATAAGATTTCAAATACATACAGTAACCCAGTGCGTTTATACTGCATAACGAAACTTTTTACACTTCGCCAAACGAAAAACCCCTTGCTAGACGCCACTTTTCATAATCAGTGAATAGCTTATTCAAGGGTGCGGAAAGTTAGATCAAGCTAGGTGAATGCAGGTGTGTTAGCCGTTTTTCATAGTCGTCATTAACAGCGTGCTAGCTGACATGGTAAACCTAGCTTAGCTGAGCAGGGGCTGTTTTGTCCGTATTCGCTCAGTCAACATTGAGCCAATATTTAGCAATGTACGTGTAAAAATACATGTCACGACATACACGGCGCACCGCGTCGCGTTGATTTGCAAAGGAGCCAACTATGAAAGGACTCATTCTCGCAGCAGGCTTAGGTACACGCTTGCGTCCGCTTACCAGCTTACGTCCCAAGCCGATTATCGGCGTGGCCAACAAACCCATCATCGTCCACGCTATTGACAACTTGGTAGCGGCAGGTATTACAGAAATTGGCATTGTCGTCAGTCACGACACGGTGGACTACCTCAAAGATACCCTGTCTTCGTATCAAGGGGCGACGTTTAGTTATTTGATGCAAGACCCACCCTTAGGGCTAGCCCATGCCGTCAAAGTGGCTAGAGACTTTTTGGCAGATGATCCTTTTGTGATGTATTTGGGCGATAACCTCTTTGAACACGGCATTCAAGCGTTTGTCGATGCCTTTAATGAGGGGGATGTCAATGCTGTGCTCGCCCTGGTGCGGGTAGACGATCCGCGTTCGTTTGGGGTGGCTGTCGTAAAAGATGGTCGCATTACTAATTTGGTCGAAAAACCCAAAGACCCTCCTAGTGACTTGGCAGTAGCCGGGGTGTATGTGTTTGATAAGCACATTCATAAGATCATCGAAACCCTAGAACCTAGTGGACGCGGCGAATACGAAATTACTGACGCCATTCAAGGTTTGATCGACAGCAAGTACACCATTGCCCCAGTAGAAACCCAAGGTTGGTGGAAAGACACCGGCAAACCACACGAACTGCTCGATGCCAACCGCTTGATGCTGGCTAAATTTACTGCGTCGCGTATTGAAGGGACGCTCGAGCACACCGAAATCATCGGTAACGTGGTCGTTGAAGCGGGGGCAAGCCTCAAAAACAGCAAAGTGGTTGGGCCAGTGGTCATTGGCGCAGGCACGGTCATCGAAGACGCCTACATTGGCCCGTATACCAGCATTGGCAACGACGTGGTGATTCGCGACGCCGAGATTGAATACAGTGTGGTGGAAAAGCAAAGCCATATCACCTCGGTGCAGCACCGCATCCAGTCGAGTTTGATTGGCGTACAAGTCGAAGTACGCGGGCATTCTGAGCGTCCCAGCGTTTTACAACTCACCCTCGGAGACAAGAGCAGCGCTATCATTCCTGAGTAGTTGATGAAACTTTCTAGACTTCTTGTGAAAGTGCTCATTGAAGGTTCGGACAAATCTTTAGTTTATCAGGAAAATGATTTTTACAAGAGGTCTTCCAAAGTTGCGTTCAGCAGTGCTGCTCGCGGCTTTTTAATTTAATAATAAAAATTGTGTTGGATACCGATTGATGAACATCCCTGTATTGATGAACATCCCTGCATTGATGAACATCCACGCAAGCTGCAAAGGAAAAACTACAGATAACAGGAACGGAAGAAAGTCTGTGGACGCGGCTCGAGCACCCTCAACGAGCAAGACTAGAAGACATTGCGGTATATCTGTGGCAAGGTGAGAATGCCATCCAACCCAGGCAGGTCAATATCACCATCGCCTGCGTGTTCTTGATAATGCCACACACCAGAAGTCTCCCGCCAGTAGTGCTTCACCGCCAAGCGCTCACTGTCCACAATGAGATAAAGCTGTACACTCGGCAGACTTTTATAGCTCAGGAGCTTTTCACGCAAGTTGATATCTTTCGTTGAGCGCGACAAGACCTCAACTAAGATACACGGTTCAGTTTCAAAGTAAGGATCAGGCTCAGCAGCACCGCACACCACCATGACATCGGGATAGTAGAACACCTGCTCGGAAGCGCGTAGTTTCATGCCTTCTTGATAAACCCGACAAGATTGTGGGGCGATGCCCAAAAAGTGCGCAGCAATATTTAGGGCGATGCGGTTGTGTTGACTTGTTCCCCCAGCCATCGCATGAAGCATACCTGAAATGTACTCATGGCGGATGTCGCCGTTTGTTTCAAAGGTAAGGTAGTCATCTACGCTTAGCGTTTGTTCTGGTACCTTGAACATGGTTTAGTGTAGCGTATAACTAGCAGATATTGTGGCTTATGACGTTAACCCTTGTGACCCTTGTGCGGCGACTATGTGTGCAGCAAAGTCTTATGTGCAGCAAAGTCTCGGCACGAAAGAAGAGGGTTGAAAGTATAGTGTGTGCGCACTCCCTCAACCCTCTAAGTGATTGTACAGCTTACTTAAAGCTTATCGCTGGCCAAATGTAGAAAAGCACCACAGGGACGCGAGCCGATTTATCCCCGTTTTGATTGATGAACGTTTGCATAGGCCACCCTCATTCGCAAAAGCTGCGGATGCAGGCAGGAACACCAACGTCTGTAAGACTTTTGGCCGTGTTTTTTCTGTTTTGCCACCTCTTGTGATGGTGTGTTGTGTTCAACCGACGGGTTGCTGTGCTGGCGATGGCAGGGAGCGCGCCCCTTCAAAAGCGTTCACTTCTTGGATGAAGCGGTTAAACAGATAACTGGCGTCGTGCGGACCGGGGCTGGCTTCGGGGTGATATTGCACGCTAAACACCGGATAGCGCACGTGCGCCATGCCCTCGAGCGTGTCGTCATTCAGATTGATATGCGTCGCCTTAAACTGCCCACCTGGAATGCTGTCAATATCGACTACGTAGTTGTGGTTTTGGCTGGTGATTTCTACTTCGCCTGTGAGCGTGTTCTTAACAGGCGTGTTGGCACCATGATGCCCGTGGGTGAGTTTGTAGGTTTTACCGCCGGCTGCTAGTCCCAAAATCTGATGCCCCATGCAGATGCCATACGTGGGCAAAAGCCCCATAATCTGCCAAGCAGTGTTGTGGGCATACTTAGGGCCATCGGGGTCACCAGGGCCATTAGACAACACCAAGCCAGAAGGGTTGAGCGCCATAATTTGCGCGGGCGTGGTTTGAGCCGGTACGACGATGACTTCTGCGCCAGCGAGTTCCAGCTTATAGACAATCGAGTGTTTGATGCCAAAATCCATGACGATAACCCGGGGGCGACTGGCAAACGAAGGACGGGCGTAGGGGAGGGCAGTGGTCACTTCGGGGGTCATGTCGCGTCCGTCGATGTCTTCGTGGTTGCTTGCCCGCTGGGTCAATTCTGCTAGCTTAGCCTCGTCAGCGTCACCGTGCCAAATGATGCCTTTGACGACGCCACCTTGGCGCAGTCTGCGGGTGAGTGCTCTGGTATCTACGCCTTCGATACCCACGATGTTGTGTTGTTGCATAAAACTTTGAATGTCTTGGTTGCTGCGGTGGTTGCTAGCCATCCTCGAGAACTCCCGCACGATAAACCCCTTGGCAAAGGGCTTGTTGGACTCCATGTCATACACGCTCACGCCGTAATTACCAATATGCGGATACGTCATAGTGACAATTTGCCCGTGATAGCTGGGGTCAGTGAGGATTTCTTGGTAGCCGGTCATCGAGGTGTTGAAAACAATTTCACCGATGGTTTCGCCTCGAGCACCAAACGCGTAACCGTGATAAGCGTTGCCGTCTTCTAATACCAAGACGGCGGGTGGTTTATCGAATATTGACATGAAAACTCCTTACATAATGCTGTAAACGAACAGAGCGCTCATACGCTCGAGCGCATAAATATACTCCTTCAATGCCTTCATAGCTTAGCAAACCCGCTTGATGTCAGGACACAGGCTAGCTTACGGAGAACTAGCTTACGCAGGAGATACCTTTCATTCTCGAGGCTAATCCATGCGTCACACGTGTCTTTTCGCTTGTCTTGTTGATGTTGACGCCGCTCTTAGGTGGGTGGTTTGGGAATTGGCATAACCCTTGGTATAGTCCAAGGTGAAGGGAGTGTTCATGAAAAAATTGTTACTTGGTGCGCTATTGTTTTTGGCAACGAGTGCTTTTGCACAGACGCAAGGGGGTACGCTCAGTGCAGCTTGGGCGCAAGACCCCGTGGGTTTGGATCCGCACATTACCAGTGCCTACTCGAGCTTCCAAATCCTCGAAAACGTCCTAGATACGCTTGTCACACTAGACGAAGAACAAAACGTGGTGCCTTCACTGGCCGAATCGTGGCGTGTCTCCGAAGATGGCCTCATGTGGACGTTTAACCTGCGTGATGGGGTTGCGTTCAGTAATGGCCGCGAATTGACTGCTGATGATGTAGTGTACACCTACGAACGCATGCTCAACCCAGAAACAGGCTCGGGGAATGCGTATTTGCTTGCTGGCGTGATTGACGTTGACGCGCCCGATGCAAGTACCGTCACCATGACCTTGGACGCGCCCAATCCGGGTTTATTGGGCAAACTAGGTATCAACAAAGCCGTGGGGATTATCGCCCGCGAAAGCGTCGAAGATGGCACTATCAACACCCGTCCCATTGGCACAGGGCCATTTATGATTAGCGACTTTCAACCCGGTACGCGCTTGCTGCTCGAGCGCAACCCCAACTACTGGCAAGATGGTTTGCCGTACTTGGATGCTGTTGATATTCGTATCATTCCTGATGAATCTGTGCGCCGTACCGCGTTGGTCAGTGGTGACGTGGATTGGAGCATCTCGGTACCTGCGCAGAGTGTGAGCGAACTAGAAGGTCGCGATGACGTGATTGTAGACAGCGTGCCAGCAGGGGCGTACTGGTACATCGGTCTAAACACCGAAGAACCGCCCTTTGACGATGTGCGGGTGCGTCAGGCGATTGCGTATGCCATTAACCGTGACAACTTGGCCATGGCGGGGGCGTTTGGCAATGCCCAACCGACCCAAGACCCCATTCCTAGCTCGAGCACTTGGGACTTTGCCTATGCCCCTTATGAGCAAGACTTAGACCAAGCGAGGGCGCTCCTCGAAGAAGCTGGCTACGCTGATGGGTTTGAAATGGAAATCATGCCCACGACCCAATATGAAGAGTCGGTGCGCATGGCACAAGTGATTCAAGCCAACTTGGGGCAACTTGGTATTACCGCCAGCATCAATACCCTCGAGTGGGCAGAATGGCTAGAAACCCAAGGACGCGGCGAATACGACACCTATGTTTGTAGCTGGAACGGCCTCGTTGACCCGGATGATTTCTTTTATGCCCAACACAAAACGGGCGAGGTCTTTAACTTCACGGGTTACAGTAACCCTACCGTCGATGAACTGCTCGACGAAGGTCGCACCACCCAAGACCCAGCCGCCCGCCGCGAAATCTATGCCGAAATCAACCGTGCTATCGTTGATGATGCCCCTTACATCTACATCTACAACCCGCTTAATATCAACGCGTATCGCACCAATGTGCAAGGCTACAACGCCAGAGCTGACCAAGCGGTGCGCTTTGTGGATACCTACATCGAATAACGCATATCGTGATGGGGGAGTTTAGCTCCCCTTTTTTTGTGTTTTTACTTGGCTTGAGCGAAAGGAGTGTCATGGCTAGTTTAGGACTTATGGTGTTGTTGGTATTGGCTTTTTTTGGCAGTTGTGCCTTTCCTGTTTTGTAAGCATATGCAGGTGATGTCATGACGTTGCGCTATTTGTTGCAACGGCTCAGTACGCTTCTACTTGTGCTGTTTGGGGTGTCGATTGTCACCTTTGCTATTATTCCCCTCATTCCAGGTGATCCGGCACGGGTGCGCTTAGGCGTGCAAGCCACCGAAGAAAACGTCGCTACCGTGCGCAGGCAACTGGGTTTAGACCGTCCTTTGCCCGTGCAGTACTGGGATTGGCTTTCTGGCATTGTCGTGCGCGGTGATTTTGGTAATAGCCTCATTAACGATGTGCCCATTGCGGGTGAAATCCAAAGGCGCGTGCCTGCCACACTCACCTTGGCGTTGGCCGCTCTTGTGGTTGGTTTGGTGATTGCGCTACCTTTGGGCATTTTGTCGGCACTCAAACCGGGCAGCGGTATTGACTTGTTTGCGTCGGTCGTCAGTCAGTTGGGGGTGTCCGTACCGGATTTTTGGATGGGCATTTTGCTGATTTTGGTGTTTGCTGAGAGGCTTCAGTGGCTACCCTCGAGCGGTTTTGAGCCACTCTCTGCAGGGTTTGGCGCGTGGCTTTCACACTTGACCTTGCCTGCTTTTACAGCGGGTATTATCAGCGGGTCGATTATGGCGCGATTTGTGCGCAGTGCCATGTTGGAAGTGCTCGGTAACGACTATGTGCGTACTGCTAGAGCCAAAGGCGTCAGTGAAGGGGTGGTGATTCGCAAGCATGTTTTGCGCAACGCGGCTATTGCCATTGCCACCATTGTCGGTTTGCAGATGGCCACCTTGATGAGTGCCGTGGTCGTGGTGGAAATTATCTTCGCGTGGCCCGGACTAGGCTCATTGGCGCTGAATGCCACCTTGCAACGCGACTATCCGGTGTTGCAAGCAGCCGTTCTCATGACAGCGGTAGCGTTTGCCGTCATTAACTTACTCACGGACTTGTCCTACGTGCTACTTGACCCTAGCGTGGAATACGCCTGAGGTTGGCCGTATTGGTGCTGTAACCATGCGGTATTTGGGTTGTTCGTGATGTTCATGACATGTTCACAGGGCGGTAACAATGCAAGCTAATAGGCAGAAAGTAATGCGTAACGTGCCATAATTGCCGTCATGCCGCGTTCTGTGCTCGTCATTATCAATCCAACTTCAGGCAGTTCGCAAGAGGTGACGTCGGCTCGGCTCGAGGCACTTTTTGCTGAATATGACTATCGCCCCGAGGTACGCCTCACCACGGCTCAAGGGGATGCCCACGACTGGGCAATGGTGGCCAAAGATGACCACTTTGATTGTGTGGCGGTCGTAGGTGGCGATGGTACCATCATGGAAGTCATCAGCGGTATGCTCACTGCGCAAGCCCGTTTGCCCCTGTTGGTGCTACCCGCTGGTACAGGCAACCTGTTAGCACGCACGTTGCACATCCCTGAAGACCCCATCGCTGCGTTACACGAACTGCTCGCTGGCGAAGCACGTTTTTTGGACGTGGGATTTATCAAAAACAAACAACGCTATTTCATCGTGGCTGCTGGCGCAGGGGTAGATGCCGACACCATGCGCGACGCCAACCGAGGCAACAAAGCCCGCTTGGGGCGCAGGGCGTATTTGCTAGCCATTGTTCGCAATTTGTTTCAACGCCGCGTGCATGACATCAACTTGTGGCTCGAGGATGACACCTCGGTGCGATTGCGGGCGCATTCGGTGCTGGTTTTCAACGCTAGCGAGTTAGCCATTGGTCCCCTGCGGGTAGGCCCTGGGGTGACGCCACACGACGGAAAGCTCGAGGTAGCCGTATTGCGGGGTGTCAACATGTGGAGTTTTGTGGTGGACGCGTGGCATTTGCTCACGCACAAACTGCGTCACCGCAATGCCCCTGACCGCTACAGCGTGAAACGCGTGCGCATCGAAGCACAACCGCCGCTACTGACACAAGCTGACGGTGATGTGTTGGGTGACACGCCTTTAGACATTGAAGTGTTACCGCAGGCCATTGAGGTTGTTGTCCCTCGAGCCTACCTTGACTACATTGACCCCGACAAAAACACCAGCAATAATCCGTTTGTGAATCATCCCTTTGCCGACTCCTTGGCATAATCGTGCTGGCCGTAATAGTACTGGGCAACGGTAATGGGTGTAATGCTGCTGGTGTAATGCTGCTAATTTTTGCCAATTGACTCAAAGTCACTTTTGCGAAAGCGTTCGCGTAAAAAACGAGCGTTGGCAACCAAGTCTTGGGTAGAGTCGTTGTGAACCGTCACCAAGATGTCACCGATGGCATTTTCTAGGATATCAAGTTGTTCCAAAAAGACCGCTTCGGCGCTTTTGCCGTCGCTCACGACTTGACTGCGAAACAGGGCTGCAGGTGTGTCGGTCTCGAGAAAATACTCGAGCGTCTTGGGAAAATAATCATTGGCAATCTGCCGCAGGGTATGTACGTCGTACTGTTCACTTGCGCCAGCAATTTTGGGCAGTGCCTCGAGAATGGCCGTTTGCACGCTGGTTACTTTGTTGTTAATGACCTCTGAGGCTTTGGGGTCGTGCCGCACCCGCTGGGCGAGGCGTTCTAAGCGGTTTTTGGTTTCTAATAACGCTTGCGCTTCGGGGCTTAAGGCACGCTTGCGTTCTAAGCGGCGTTTCTCGAGTTTTTGTTTGCTGATGAGGGCGGCTCGCTGCGAGCGGCGAAACAACCAGCGGCTGCTGCGAAACAGCCCTCGGAAAGCGAGGCTAGGTAGCTCGAGTGTCTTATCAAATAACCACACAGACACTTGCGGTAACGCATGGCGTAAGGTCTGGGCGACGAGCAACACAAACAACCAGCCAATCCAATACACCCCCGCCAGAAGCGGCAGCGCCCACACGAAGGCAGGTTGCAACCAGACAGTGACGCCTGAAAGTACTGCCGCAAGCACCAACCCTGTTAACCAAGCGGGGCGCACCGCCCGCAGCCAACCCTGTGCTCGATAGCTGTCGCGCACAACAGCCAGTTGTCCCAGCCCACAAAGCCACACGACCGGTGTCCACACCAAACCGCCTACCAGCCAGTGTAAAGGTACGGTCACCAGTCCCAAACCCGCGACGGTAGCCGCCAGAACGAGCAAATTCTTTTTGCGTGTCTCACTTAATTGCATCTGCTTTTAGTGTAGAGAATTAGTGGTGAGATACGGTGAAAACACATTGCATACCGACGCGAAATGACGTGCTAGCGGGTGGGGCTAGGTATTCTGTGCGCTAATAGGCTTAGCCGCCAATAGGTTTAGCCCCCAATAGGTTTAGACAGGGCAGCGTTCGCGTTAGGCAATCTTGTGTTGCTTGCTGCTCACTGCCGTCGGTAACAGGTATCTTGCAGTAACTAAGTGCGGGGTGATAGGTGCGGGCTGATAAGTGCGGGGTGATGAAGGTAGTTAGCTCGAGCCAGCCAACAAAAAATACACCGCCGCTGCTGCGTACAACCTTGCCGAACGCACCACTTCGTTGGCATCTACCCATTCGTCACGTTGATGGGGTACTTCGCGCTCACCTGGTCCTACGGTGACGATGGGAACGTGTGCCCACGCATGTAAGAACGTGCCGTCGGTTGCCCCAGGAACGCCGCCATATTTTACAGGCGCTTCCATGATGGGTTCATAAACAGCCTCGAGCGCCCTCACCACCGCAGCATCTTCTGGGGTTTGCGTCCACGGCCTCGACTCAAAACAATCTACCTCAACGTGCAAGCGGCTATCGTGCTGAATGCAGTTGTGGGCGAACTCGCGCAACTTGTTGAGAATCTCGTCGTGATTTTGACCGGGAATGGTGCGAATATCGAGCGCTGCTGTTGCCACTGCTGGCATGACGTTGTGTTGGGCTTCGCCGCTAGCAGGTGCTCTTACTATCGTGGGCGTAAACCACGGCAAACCCAACTGCGGATGTGCTCCCAAACGGTTTTGCTCGCGGGTTTGCAGTTCAGTCACTAACCCCAAAAAAGCCGCTAAGGGTGTAATTGGATTCACGCCCGCGTAAGGCATTGCCCCGTGTGACATGACCCCCGTAAAGGTGATATTTACCCGCATAGCACCCTTTTGAAACAAGCACAATTCTTGCTGTTCTGGTTCGCACACGATAGCGCCGTCAACGTCATCTGCCCAGCCTTGTTTGATGAAGTCTTTGATGCCAATCATCATGCCTTCTTCGTCACAGACGATACCGAGGCGGATGCGGCCAGCGAGGTCGGGGTGGGTGTGCATCATGGCTCTGGTGGCTTCGATGGCAGCCGCAACGCCAGCTTTCATATCGCAACTGCCGCGCCCGTAGATGCGCCCGTTAACAAGCTCAGCGGCAAACGGGGGGTAGTGCCATGTGTCAGGATCACCTTCAGTCACTACGTCGGTGTGGCCTTCAAACATCAGCGTCTTAGCATCTTCAGTAAAGCCGGCCCCCTGCCAGTCACAGATAAGGTTGGGGCGTTTAGGCACGGGGTATTGCCGCACGGGGTCGAGTCCCATGTTGCGTAAATAGTCTTCTAAAAAGTCCACTGCAGGTTCTTCGCTGCCGCCCGTGTCGGGTTCAAAAACGCTTTTGATGCGCACCAAATCGCGGGTGAGGGCGATGACCTTATCAGCATCTACGGCGTCGGCAGCGCGGCGGGCGTGCTCGAGCCACCCCTCATTCACCGTCACGGTTGACTCCCAGCACTGCTCGAGCTAACCCTAGAAGACGACCGCATACCTCTACCGTCATCCTCATGAAGTTCGTTACGGGGCTTTTCGTGTGTTGATTTATACATTATCATATACATCGTAATATACGTTGCTGATACAAACTCACAGCGGCGGCGTAAAACGGCCATCAACGGCTAGCCAACCACCGTCAACCACCATCAACGTCCCCGTCACAAACGAACTGGCGTCGCTGGCGAGATAAATCACCATGCCCACCATCTCACTAGGTTGCGCCCAGCGCCCGAGTGCACCTTTTTGGGCATAAGCGTTGTACCAGTCCGGCTGGTCTCGAATCGGACGCGTCAAGGGCGTTTCCACCACACCGGGAGCGATGGCGTTTACCCGCACGCCTACGCTGCCAAGTTCTGAGGCTAGCCCGCGCACCATCTGCAGCGTGCCTGCTTTGGTAGCCGCGTAGATGCTCTGCCCAGGCTCAACGACCTGCGAGCGAATCGAAGAAAACAGCATGATGCTGCCGGATTGTTGTGCTTGCATGCGTTTGCCGGCTTCTTGCATGGCGATGAAACTGCCTTTGAGGTTGATGCCCACCACCTTATCGAATTCGTCGGCGGTTAAGTCCAAAAAGGGTTTGCGGACGTTGATGCTGGGTGTGCACACCAAGGTGTCAAGTTGCGGCAGGTTATTCATGGCGGCGTCGATGCTGGCGCGGTCGGTGATGTCCACGGCAGTGCTCGAGGCCGTACCCCCTTGTTCGTTGATGCTGGCGGCGGTAGTTTGAGCAACGTCTTCACGCACATCAGCACAGAGCACATGCGCCCCGTGAGCGGCAAGACCGTGGGCGGCGGCTGCGCCAATACCCGAACCTGCCCCAATCACCAGCGCGTGTTTGCCGGAGAGGTCGAAAAGTTGTTGATAGTGGCGTAAGTTGTGGTTGTTTTCTGACATACGTCACTTTATGTTGCCCATAGCACCTTCGGCAAGGGGTCTCGAGCAGCCAACAGCTATCTGACACCCCACAATATTCAGCGCTATGTCTTGTCGGTAGATTAACTTGGTTATGTCTAGGTATTCAGGTGTTTAGGTATTCAGGTGTTGATGTCAGCAAGGAGGGTTTGCATCATCTGGCGCACCTCAGGATGATAGTGCGCTAGTCCCTCGAGCACCCCCGCACTGTAATTGCCATTCATGCCCAGAAAATCGCCTTTTGCTAAGTACAACGTCTGAGCGTCTGCTACCTCTTGCTGGGCTTGTTCGCGTACGTCAGCAGCGGCATTGGCGACTAGCACAGCGTTCAAATGACTGCTAAGGGCAG
>CAZKAZ010000002.1:109860-137192 GCA_964550765.1 uncultured bacterium
TGCCGCCCCCGACCATGTCGCCAGCGTCAGGCGTCACATCTTCGACCACCTCGACGACCGGCAGGTCGACGCACTGGCGTCGATCTTCCAGGCGAAAATCTGGCCGCCCTCTGGGATCAGGTGGAAAGCCTGGCCAAGCGCAAGGGCATGAGCGCGGAGGACGCGCGTGTCTATGGCCTCGTCGACGCTCCAAATCAAACGGGACGCAAAACCGCGTTGTTGCAAGTCGTCCTCGAGCAGCTCAAGTTGTGTCTTATCAAAAGGATTAGGCGTGTAGTAGCTGAGTTTGAAGGTGTTTTGGTGGGCGTCTTCTTGGGGGCGGATGTTTAAGCGGGTGGTGAGTGGCTCGAGCAAATCCTTCAGCGCCCACGCGTCACGCCCTTGCCAGTCTTCAGCGAGGTGGTCGTGCCATGCTGCCCAGGTTAGCCACGGCTTGTCAATATCAGTATTTACGTCAGCGATGGTGGCACCAACGTCACCAATGACGACCTGTGGGGTGGGTAAAGAAAATTCATCAATCGCTTCGCGGATGAGGGGAATGCTGCGCCCACTGACGTAGCAGACGTCTAGTATCTGCCGCTCAACTAGGGTGCGTAGTAAGGCTCGAGCCACGCCAGATTCAGGTACATGGCCGTTAGGAACGAGGGTGCGGTCTAGGTCACTGCACAAAAGTGGTTTCATAAACGTACGGTAACAGAGCCGTGTTCCCGTTATGTTGCTTGCAGGTTGTGTTGCTTGCAGGTTGTGTTGCTTGCAGGTTGTGTTGCCTGCAGGTCGTTATAACGGTTTCAAGATAGCGTGGCACTTGAGTGCTCGAGTTATTGGGACATGCTAAGATTTGGCTATGTAAGTGTTTTGTAAGGGTCTAGTTGGTTGAAGCATGTCGTCATAAACATCTAGATATTAATGGGGTTTCTTGCCAGGATGATGCCACCCAAAGCGCTATGTAAGTTGTACTGCCGTCGTTGTATATTGGTCATCGTTGATGTGTGGGATTGGTGTACGGGATTGGTGTACTGGCCATCGTGGGCGATTGATGCCTAAGGCCATGTGTTTAACCACGTCTTTTTGTATTACTATTCATATGTTGGCGAGTAGCAGACCCGCTTTGTGATGTTTGAGGCTGTGCGCTGTTACGGTTTGTCTGGTTACGGGTTGTCTGCCACTTTTTATCATTCTGTCACTGTTTGTTATTCTGCCACTGTCTATCGTCGTCTATCATTATGTAAGGATGTTGTGCATTACGTTACAAAACCCCCTCATGCTATAAGTGACCCTGTCGCCCTTTGCTATATGTCAAAGTTGGCGTGGTTACTTGCTACGGGGTTGCTTACTACGGGGTTGCTTGCTACGGGGTTACTTGCTACGGGGTCGCTTACTCCATCGTACAAAGTGAGATGCCGTGTTAGAAGTTGAGGTCACGCAAACTTATCAGTCGCGGTTGCTGTTTCAGCGGGTGCTCGTAGACATCAGCCACGATGCCCTCACACACACCGGGAGTGACTTTTATCAGCGGCTGCTCGAGCGCGCTATCAGTGTCATTCCTGGTGCTGAAGCTGGCAGCGTGCTGATGCGGGCTGACGACGGCCATTTTTATTTTCGGGCGGTAGAAGGTTTCTCCCTCGAGCGCTTGCGTGATGTCAACTTTCCTGAACATATCGTCAAAACGTGGCACACGACCCCTGCCCCCCGCTTGATGTATCACCGACAAAAGCATACAGAGACGGCTGCCAAACTCGACGAGGGGTCGCTCGTTGCCCTGCGTGACTATGGCCGCCTCAACGATATTGAAGTGACGTTGAGCGTGCCTGTATTACTGCACGAACGCTTGGTAGCGGTGCTTAACTTGGACAGTTTTCAAGTGGGTGAGGTGTTTGATCGTGATGCGACTAGCCGGGCTGAAGCCATTGCGGCGCATGTTGCGGTGGCGCTCGAGCGGGCTAGGCTCGAGCAGCAGGTTAACCATCACAGCGTCTGGCAAGAACGCTTTCGTGACATGCTCCTTACTGCCCTTGCTGAAACCGACGAGATTGCTTTTTTGCGTTACGTGTTAGAACAGGTCATCACCATGGTGCCGGGGGCGCAAGCAGGAAGTGTGTTTTTTAAGGCGCGACAAGACAGTTATCATATGGTGGCCGCTGTGGGTTACAAGCTCGAGAAAGTCGTCTCGTATGCCTTTCGGCAACAAGAACTTGAAGCCACTGTCGATACGTTGACGTTCATGCCGTCACTGGTGCATGGCATTAGCAATACCCTCGAGACCATGTCTCGGACACAAACAGTAGACGCGTTTCATGACGCGGGCGATGTTGACCGTATCAGCGTGACGTTGGTGATGCCGATAGCTGTTGCAGGCAGCTTAACGGCGGCTATGTACTTGGATAATTTTGACGACCCGCACGCGTTCGATGACACCCTTGACGCGGCGCATTTGCTCACCACGCAGATGAGCGTGTTTTTGCAGCGTTTTAAGGTCGAAAAGCAAAACCGCCAGCAGGTGCGCTATCAAGAAGCTTTGTTAGCCGTGCTCAAGCAAGCCCTAGGTACTCGTGATGATGCGTCGTTTTATCACTATGTGCTCAAGCGGGCGGTTAGCACCATTCCAGGGGTGCAAACGGGTAGCATCATCGCCAAAACGACAGCCGGGCGTTATGTGTTTGTGGCTGCTGAAGGCTATGACCTCGAGGTATTGCAAACCATCAGTTTTGACCTCAACCCCGAACCCCTTTTGAATATGAGTCCGGTGCAGTCAAGTTACGTCTTAAACGCCGACTTACTCGCTGAACGTAACGACCTTCTTGATGACGCCCAAAAGCAGGTGTTGTCACACGCGGGTGGGTTGGGGCGCATCCATGCCGTATTGATGCTACCGATATTTGCCAGCGCCTTACCAAGTCACCATCCAGAAGCCATTATGTATCTTGACAACCTGCACGACGAACATGCGTTCGACCAAGACGTTATCGATATGGCCGAGGGGTTTGCCAGTCAGGTCAGTGCGGTGCTCACCCGTTTGCACTTGCAGCGCATGCACAAACAACACGCCCGCCAACAGCGGTTGCTTACTGATATTGAAGCGTTGCTACTGCGCATTAATGACATTTATGGTTTTTTTCCAGCACTTGCCGATCGACTGTTGCGTGAAGAGACCTTTGATATTTCGTTTATTGAGCTATTTTATTTGGTGCATGATTCCCAAGTAGGCGAGCGTGGGCAAGCGGATACAGGGCAAACACATGTCGACAAACGCGTGCACTGTGAAGTGTACAGTCGTGACCCAGCGGTGCAGCGGGCGCAGCGGGCGCTGCTCGAGCCAGTCACGGCGACCCTTCATGATTTGCCCAATCCTTTTGTGTCGTTAGGCTCAGACGATGTCAGGGTGGATGACGTTGTTTACATCAATGATTTAGCGGAACATTCTGGCTGGGGTATTGATGACGCTTGGTATGTTGCCGCAGGGGTGACGGCGGCTGCTGTGCAGGTATTGCCGCTATTGCGCAAAGGGCAGGTGTGGGGACGTTGCAATATTTTCTTTCGCCAAGCATACCCGCAGTCGCCTATCGGGGAGGGTTTTGTTCGCAAGGTCGTGGGTAGTATCGCTGTTGCCCTCGACAAACAAGCCGACCGTGAAGCTTTGGAGCGTGAAGTGGTGCGCATGCGGGCAGTGGTGGCTGCCAACGACGCCCTGCGGGACGCTTTTTCGCAAAATGATGTGTTTCAACAGACGGTCAGTTCAGCAGAACGTTATATCGGCGCACAGGCGGTGTGGTTGTTCTATGTTCGTCATGAACCACAAGAAACGTCTACAACGCTGCTTGGGTTACTGGAGCAACAAGGCGCACCCGTGTTGGCTGAGTATGTGGTGGCTCGAGCTGGACATGCAAGTTCGTTGCAAGAACGGGCGCATATGCTGGCTGCTAACGTCTTTGGGAATGCGCAGGTATGCGGTGAACACTTGAGCGATGCTGCTTTGTTGGCTGTGCCTCTCTTTGCTGAACAGCAGCGGGTGTCTGGGGTGTTGGTCGTTGTTACCGAGACAGTGAGCCAAAGTGATAGCGCGTTTGCTGAAGCCTTGGCACAAGCTGCTAGCAGTGCCCTTATGCGCCTAGCACTGGTGACAGCGCGTGCCCAAGAAGCCGCCGCGTACCGAGCACTGGCCAATTTTGGCGCTACCATCGAAGCCATCAACGATGTTGATACCTTGATGCAACTCGGTATCAAACAACTCATGGCGCAGCTCGAGCTAGAAGCCGCCCACGCGTACGACGTGCACTATCATTCCCCTGTGCCATTAAACCTGCGAACGGCATATCCTCCCGATGTTGCTGACACAGCCGAGCAAAGCCCTGCGTCCACGCGCCCACGCGCCCACGCACCCAGCCAGTCACACCACCTAACACACTATCCAACAAACCAGCCAACACACCAGCCAACACACCGCCCGATGTTGCACCCAGCGGGATCGTGGGGGCAACACCCCTATGGTTTTAGTGCCCACTTCAAACAAGCGTTCAGCCCCACAGCAGGGGTGCTTACTGAAGTGTTAACGAGCAAGCAACTGTGCTACGTGGAAGATTATCAACACTATGGCCGTGCCATTCAGCCCTACATTGACTTTGGGGTGCGCACCCTGTTGGTGATTCCGGTATTGCAAAGTGGCCAAGTCGTCAAGATTATCGCTTTGTCGTCGTATCAACAAGTGCGCCCTTTAGGTGAGGAGCGTTTGGCCATTGCCCGCAGTTTTGTGCGCCGCTTAGAAAATGCCATTGAACGTGTGGACAACGTGCGAGAAGTGGAAAGCACCCGGGAGGCTACGTTGCGAGCACTCGGGTTGGCGCTCGAGTACCGCGACTTTGAAACCAAAGGTCACAGCGAACGCGTGGTTGATTTGTCACTGGCCATGGCCGACGAACTGGGTTTTGAAAACCATGAACGGCAAGCCCTGCGCTGGGGGGCCTACCTGCACGATATTGGTAAAGTGGGTGTACCCGACAGCATCCTGCTCAAACCCGCTGCCTTGACCGAAGAAGAGTTCGCCATCATCAAAAAACACACTGTTTTGGGCTACAGCTTGTGCCGCGACATTCCTTTTTTGCCCACGGATGCCATTGCCGTGGTGCGCTCGCATCACGAACGTTGGGACGGCAGCGGCTACCCCGATAATCTACCCAAAGAAAGTATCCCCCTCATGGCGCGACTATTTAGCTTGGTGGATGTCTACGACGCCCTTACCAACCCTAGGGTTTACAAACACGCTTGGGACACATCGCAAGCCCTCCAAGAAATCCGCCGTTTGAGTGGTCGGCAGTTTGACCCCGAACTGACGCAGGTGTTTTTGGAGATGGTTGCCAAACGCCGGCGTTAAGCAGACGATGGCCACGCTGCATCACTCGAGCCACAACTGCTGTTGCCGCGCTTGTTGCGCTCGTCTTTTACCACCTAAAATCACCAAGGTTTTTTCCGCTTGAAACTGAATGGCCTCGTGCCAGTCGTTGGCAGCTAGTGCTACAAGATTGGCAGGTTTGCCGACATCTAAACCGTAGTCAAGCCCGAGTACCTGCGCCGGAATGTGTGTGACCATCGGGATGACTTTGGGTAAATCTTCCCAAGCAAAATTACCCGCGTGCGCCATGAATTGCGCGACCTCGAGCAGGTCATTTCGGCCAAAGGGGTAATACCAGTTGTCAATATCATCTTGCGCACAAGCTACCGGCACCCCAGCGGCTTGTAATTCGTGAATGCGGGTGATACCTCGCGGATAGGGTTCACCGTGTGGTTCTGTGGTTACCAGTGACACATGCGCGTTACTAAACACGGTGATGCCTGCTTGTTTGACGTTGTTGATGACCTTTGCTGCGTAGGCGTCATCGTAAAACGCTAAGGCAGCGCATTGGGTGGCTGCGACGCGCCCGTAATAGCCATGTTGGATGGTTAACGCGGCGATGTGCTCGAGCGTCCTTGAACTTGCATCCGTGGTGTCATCAGCGACCATGTGCACGTCTTTGTCAAACTTCACTGCTAGATCAAAACACATCTCCGCGTGGGCTTTTTTATCAGCCTCACTAGCCTCAATCCAAGGAATACCCCCCACCACATCCGCGCCCATTGCTAGGGCGTCTTGCATCAGGGTTTCTGTCTTGCCGCCAACGCCATCTTGCGGAAAGGCCACCACTTGAATGGGTAAAACATGGGCAAAGTCGCGTTTGACGTGTAGCAGTCCCTTAAGGGCGTTTAAGCCAGACGCTTCGTCCACATCCGCAAAAAGCCGCATGGCGCAGGTGCCGTTGGCGATGGCGAGTTTGACGACTTCACTGACTCTGCTAGCAACGTCTGCGGGGGTGTAGGTGGCTTTGACGTGCTTAGCGGCATCAAAACGGGGAAGAGTACCAATATTTTCGGGTAAATCAGCCAGTTTGCGCCGCCAGAAGACTTTGCAAGCGTGCAACTGACCGTTAACAAACGCAGGCATAAGAAGGTGACTACCTAGGTCGTATTCTTCTTGGGTGGTTGCTGACAAGGATGGTTCTAAGGCGGCAATCATGCCGTCTTCAATGCCGACGTCGACTACCTGACCAGCTAACAAACGGGCGTTGCGAATGATAATGTCCATGGGTTGGTTGTTATTGTGCCTCGAGCACCTTGAGCTTACCCGGATTGAGTAACCCATGCGGATCCCAGTCGCGTTTGGCGTCTAGGATGGGTTGGCCGTTCCAGCGCACGTCGTTGTCTAAAAAGTACGAATGCGGGTCAGCGATGCGCATGCCGACTTCTTCGGAGAAATGGATGATGTCATAAAGTTGCTCGTCACTTTCATAACGCACCACGGTCATACCGCCTGGGGTGGGAATCTCCCGACCGCCCCCACGGGTAAATTCAATGTGATGAA
Organism: uncultured bacterium; assembly: GCA_964550765.1. GTDB lineage: Bacteria > Deinococcota > Deinococci > Deinococcales > Trueperaceae > JBCCBI01. The sequence continues at coordinate 116,747 of CAZKAZ010000002.1, forward strand.
TCAGCGTATCACCAAAGCGTTCGCGGCGGGCTGTGAGTTGCTCATAGACCCGCGCGGCGTCAAAACCATCTTGCAAATACGTGAGGGTGGGGTCGGCTTTCATCGCCCACAAAGTGGTGTGATTCCAGGTGAAATCCGAAAGCGTCACGCCTTTTTTGTGGTAGTGCTCAAATGGGCTAGACCAGGTAAGCGTGCCGCCGTGCTGATTGGCGTATTTTTCTAGCACGTCTTGCTCAACGACTAACTCCATCAATGCCAGCGTCTTACCCTCAGGGGCGGCACCAAGTTCGACCAATTTGGGGTAATACTGCGGCAGCGGGTCTTCGTGCAGGGACAAAAGCCGCTTGGGGATGCTGGTGTCGGCTGATAGAGCGTGACCAAAGTCTAGAGCGGTAAAAATATCATCGAACGCTGCCACATATTGTGCCCAAGGTTGGGCGGGTGCCAGAGCCAAGGTCAACTCGCTGATGATGCCTGTGACCCCACACGAATGAATCACCCCGAGCAGTTCTTGCGGGTCGGTGATAGTGAGTACTCGAGGTACGTCTTCCACCGTCACCACCGTTGCCCCTAGCACGTTGCCTTCATCCCACAGCGACCCCCAGGTAATCGAGCCAATACCACCCGAACCGCCTGCCAAAAACCCGCCTGCGGTGGCAGTAGCATACGTGCTTGGGTACATGCGCAACTCTGCACCTACCGTGCGTGCTTCGCGTTCGATGGTGCCAAGTTTGACGCCCGCTTGCACGTGGGCATAGTCCGGCGAGAGCGTCAAAATCGTTTTGAGCAAGTGGGTGCTGATGACGATGCCGCCTTTGAGCGGCACCCCTTGACCGTAGTTGCCCGTACCGCTGCCGCGCATGGTGATGGGAACGTTGTGTTTGACGGCTAACTTAACAACCTCGAGCAGCGCCTCCGTCGTGCGGGGGGCAACGATAGCATCCGCCCGTTTGTCGTCTAGTTGAGGTTTTAGCACCGGAGAAAACCAATAATGATCCTTGGACATCACATCTAAGGGTTTACCCTCGGTAAACACCCCTTGCTCACCGACGACGGCGGCGAGTTCACTGCGCAAGTGCATATCTATCATGCTCTAAGCATAAACATACTTGCTGCGTAAAAACAGGTGATGACCTGCTTTGCGCAAGCTAAGCGGGTGAGATTGGGGTGCTTGTCCAGCCCTAAACGTCGCCCCTTCGACCAGTCCAGGACGGTACTTGTCGTTACTGCTACCAATCACGTTGGGACACAGCGCCAAAAATTCTTCGTCGAGGAGTTTTGCAGCGACCAGTGAGCCGTACGCCCTAGGGCCGCCTTCGCACAAGATGGTGTGCACGCTGTAGTCACGTTCGAGCACATCAAAAAGTTTGGCTAAGTCCACACCTGAAGTAGCATCATCAAGGGCGAGAACAGTAGTGTCAGCGGGGGTGTGCTCGAGCCGTTCCTTAGCTACCTCTGCTGCCTGCGAGGTTGTTGCTACGAGCACCCGCATGTCGGCTTCACCAAATATCCTCGCGTCTGCTTTAATCTCACCCGTAAACGACAAAAACACCGCTAACGGATGGGTCTTGCGGCCTTCGCGTGCGCGTAATTCGGCAAACCGCGCTGCGTCATCGGGGTAGATATAGTCACTTGTCCACAGGTGTTCGGGTTCAATCTCGAGCGTCTTGTCACCCATCACCACCGCGTCTGCTCGAGCCCTTAGTAGTGCCATTAACCACTGGTCGTGGCGGTTAAACCCGCTTACGTCGCCGCCGCCCATGTGCCCTGGTTCGCTAAAAGACACCCGACCATCTCGAGACAAGGCGAAATTGCTGTAGCAGTAGCGTCTACCTGCCGGAATTGCCCACACGCCTTGGTAGGTGTGTTGCAAGGATTCGGGCAGCAGCAGCCCGTCTCGAGCGCGTTGCTCGAGGTTAGCCATATCAGCATCAAAAAGTACATCAAAGGGCGCAAAGTGCATAAACTATCTTACCTGTTCACTTGACGCGGGTCACTTGACGCGGGTTACTTGACGCGGGTCACTTGACGCGGGCATGTCCGCATAAAGAAACTGATATGTTAAAGTTATTAATAAAATAGATTGATAAATATGCTAAATTAACAAACGTGCTAGGTTGCAGTATTGCTGGATGTGTTAACGGCGGTGTGACGGGCGTTTGTGGTGTGTTCCCGCAGGTGGGCGGCGATGTCTACCCCTGTTTTTAGCGTCACGAGCAGCAAAAGTGCCATGATTGGTTGACCGAGTGCCATGACCAAAAAACTACCAAGCACTATGGTGACGTGCAAAATTATCACCCGACTGTAAGGTTGCCGCATCAGCGCACGCGCATTGGTTCGCAAAAATTCGCCTTGCCACAAGTAGTTGCTGACAAACGACACCCCATGACTAATGATTAATCCCAATAAGGCCACGCCGACGCCAGCCTCGAGCCAGCCTTGCACCACCACCTCATCAAGCGCCAAAAAATCCCATAGTCCCCCACCCATTGAGGCATCACCCATTGGCGCATCACCCGTCGTGGTTGTGTTTGTGGAAGGCATTTGACATGAAAAACTGCTACCTTGACGGGTGCAGTCTGCTTGTAAGAGGCTATCATTCCCAAAGAGGGTCATCACAAAAACGCCATGTATTGACCAAAACATGCCGTAGTGAAAGGTAAAAAAGGGCATCACAAAAAGCTTGGCAGGCAAACTGGCTAAAAAACCATCCTGCGCTGCTGTGAGCATCTTGAGCAAATTAAACACGCCAATGACGCCGTTTTCTGCCCAATACAGCAGTAAAATCGCCAGCAAGTCCCAACCGAAAAACACGACCCCAACCACGGGAATCAGGTTGCTAGCAACGAGGGCGAGCAGGGCAAGTGGGTGACTGGCTGACTTGTCCAGCATAGCGTTAGTGTAGCGCGTTTGTGGTGGTGAGTGGTGAATGTAGTGATGAATATAGTGAGTGGTGAATGATGCGTTGTGTACGGATTAGGACTGGGTTTGTGGCATGTTTGTGGCAGCACGCGAATGGTATAATAGTCGAACATGTGTACAGTGAGCGTGATTCGTAGTCAAGAGAGCCGCGAGGCAGGCGTGTGGTTAGTCAGTAGCCGCGATGAACGACACGAAAGAAGGCCGTCGCTCGAGCCACGTGTTCACCAACTCAATCAATATCATCTCACGAAACATCATCTCACGAAACATCAGGGTAAACGGCGGGCGATATTTCCCGTTGACCCCGAAGGTGGTGGCACGTGGGTGGGCGCCAATGACCTTGGTGCGGCGGTGAGTTTGCTCAATCACTACCCGGAATACGTCCCAGACCCCACGTGTAAACAGAGCCGAGGCAATTTGGTGGTGCGGCTTTTGGCAGCAGATGATGTCAGCGAGGCGCTTGCAGCACTAGGCGATGAAGACCTAACGGCGTATGGCAGTTGCAAACTGGTAACGGTAAACGCAGCCGCAATGCTGATGACGCTTACGTGGGACGGGCAACACGCCAAGCTCGAGCAACACGACCTACCGCAGCTGTGGGCAAGCTCGAGCACCCACCACCGCGCTGCCAATGACCACCGCCGCACGTTGTTCCACGACCAATTCCACGACCAAAAACCAAATACCTTCGCCCGCTTAAAAAAGTTTCACAGCGACCAAAGCCACACCCAAGGTGCACTCAATGTCCTTATGCACAGTCCAGAAGCCCGCACAGTGTCGGTGACGGCGGTGCACATCGCCCCTAAGCAAGTGACATTGCATCACTTGCCACTTACGGCAAGCCAACCGGACAGCGCCAAGCGGGAACTCGAGCACGCTACCTTTCAACCGTATCCACTGCTGGCTCGAGCCACTATTTAAGGGCGAGTCGGGCAAGTTTGAGCAAGCTGGTAAAAGGCGTCTGCGGGACAAGCTGCCAACTGCGCGGATGCTGGCTGATGGCGTGATGGGTGCGGTCAAAAAGGGTATCAAAAAGGGGTTCGGGAATATTGAGTGCGGGGGTGAGGCGCAGGGTGCTGCTCGAGTTGAGGGTGTAACAGGCGTGCACGCCCCCTCGGTGCAAACTGCGCAAGGCCAAGCCGCTGGTAAATTGGGCGGCAAGTTCGGCGTATTCCCCGAGGTGTTGCGGCGCAACCAGCGGACGAAACTGCAACGCAAACAGCATCCCCGCCCCGCGCACCTCCGCGATAATGTCAGGATAATCCTGCTCGATGGTTTGTAACCGTGCTAAACCGCGTTCGCCAAAGACCCTAGCACGGTCAATGAGGCCTTCTTCGATGATGATTTCTAACGACTTAAGCGCCACTGCCATCGCTAGTGAGCCGCCTCCAAAGGTATTGGAATGGCGTTTACTGGCAAGGCCACCCAAGGCTTTTTGTACAATACTTTTGCGGGCGAGGGTTGCTCCTACGGGCAACACGCCACCGCCTAAGGGTTTGGCCAAGGTGATAACGTCAGGTTCCAAACCAGCCGCAAGGCTAGCAAACGCGTGTCCGGTGCGCCCTAAACCGCTTTGAATTTCATCGGCGACAATGACAATGCCGTGTTTTTGAGCCAGTCTTCCCACGTCAGCCAGATAGCCCGCAGGCGGAACAATCACGCCACCTTCGCCTTGAATGGGTTCGATGATGACAGCAGCAATATCACCAGCATATTGTTTGACGGTGGCTTCAAACGCCTCAAAATCACCATAAGGTAGCGTCACCACATCTGGCAACAGCGGACGAAAGGGCGCTTGGTATTCTTCGTTGGGCGTTAAGCTTAGTGCCCCCAGGGTTTTACCGTGATAGGCCTTAGTGAAGTTAAGCAGTTTGCGCGCTTTAGGGCGGGCGGCTCTAGCAAACTTGAGGGCGGCTTCGATGGCTTCAGCGCCACTATTAGCAAAAAACACCTGACTGTCGCGGTGGCTAGGGGCATACTGAGCCAGCAAGGCGATTAAGTTGGTCTCGAGAGCAGCCCGCCAACTAGCGGCAGATTGCTGGGGGAAGGCTAGTGAGGTGTTTTGCTCCAGATACACCTTTACAAAGTCCACCAGTGGCGCATACCCCTCACCAAACGGCAGTGCCGCGTAACCCCCCGCGTGAATAAGATGTCTGCCGTCAGCGTCTTCGAGTTGCCACGGGTCAAGTACCCGCAGTGGTCCAGCGATGCCAAGGGCGTCCAGTACCCGAATGAGGTCACCATTGCCGTAGTGTTGCTCGAGCGAGCGCACCCGTTTAGCCGACATCTCTGCTAGCACGTCGGCACTGCTCACCGGCAGGTGTACGGTTTGTTGTGTTTTTTGCGGCATCGTAGGGTCTATGGCGTCACAGTTTGCACGGTTTCGTTGCCTGCTTGGTCAAATACCCGCACGGTGACACTTTCTAAGCCGGCACTGTCAAAGTCGAGTGAGAAAGGGCGTTCTTGCACGGCTGCAAACGAAAGTATTGTGTCGTTGATGGTGATGCGCTCGAGCAACTGATTATCTCGAGCCGTCCCCGTCACCCGCACCCGGCCAGCGCCCAAGCTTTGCAAGGTCACATCCAACGTCGGTGGGGTGGTGTCAATCTCGAGCACGTAGCGCAAGGTGGTCACAAAGCCACTGGTATCTTCTACGACAATGTCCGATTCCCATTGGCCTTCGTCGATTTGCTGCGGGCGAAAACCAAACTGCACCAGCTTTTTGCCGCGTTCGTTTTGAAAAATTGGAAACGCCAGCAAATCATCTTGATCGACGCGAATCGCTACGATGCCCTCGTCGTCCATGGCATAACCGCTGATGATGAGGTTGTCGGCACTGCGCACGGTGCCGTTGGCGGGGCTGGTCACCGTCACGATGGGCGCAAGTGCGTCAGTGCGCTCGAGGCAGCCTGTCAGCAACACCACAAGGAAAAATCCAGCAAACTTGTGCCACAAGGCTTCACGTGTCATGACCATTAGTGTACTGTCGTTTGCCGTTTGCGTGTGTTGGTGATGTCGCACGGTTTGGTCAGCAGGGGTAATTGGCTCGAGCTAACCATGTCATCAATGAAAGTTTATACATACTTTTCCTTACATGCTACGTACCAACGCTGCTACTGGTGTGTTGAGGTGTTAAGTGTGTAACCCCTTGGTTGTTTGCTTTTTTAAGTCAAGTGTTGACCAAACAAGTAAAAAGCTGCTCATCATAGGGCAAGTTTACACAATGTAAATACCGTACTTTTTGCGCTGATGATGGGGCGCGAGTGTGGTTTTACAGGGTTAAGTGTTTTTTTACGTTTGCATGCCAGCGCACAAATTTTGTTACACTGCGTTTATCTCATAACACACCTGTGATGATGTAACGAATGACATAGCGTGAATGACATGAGCGACACGGTGTAAGCGACACGGCGTGAATGACACGGCGTAAGCAGCACGGTGTAAGTGACACGGCGTGAACGACACGGCGTAAGCAGCACGGTGTGAACGACATGTCGTGATGGTCATCAGGTGATGGTCATAAGGTGGGGCGTACACAGTTTGGCGGTTGGCTCGAGCTACTTACCATGCAACTTGCCATGAGGGTACTAGCAAGCTGACTAGCGAAACGCGTTCCATGAGGTGGTCACTAAGCGCTAAAGCGCGCAGTGGCGCAAAATATTAAGGAGTAATTATGAAAAAATTCAATATAATGCTAAGCCTGATGTTGTTTAGCGTCCTCAGCCTAGGATTGGCGCAGTCTGCGGCAGATACCTATGTCTATATGACCTTCGGCGAAATCGATACTTTAGACCCCGCCGAAGCCTACGACACGTCTTCTGGGACAGTGCTCGAGAACATCTACGAAACCCTCTATGCTTACGCTGGTGACTCCATCACCGAATACATGCCATCACTGGCAACCGATTACACCGTGTCGTCTGATGGGCTTACCTATACCTATACCCTGCGTGAAGGGGTCACCTTCCATTCGGGTAACCCCATGACTTGTAAAGACGTCGAGTATTCCATCGAACGGGCGCTCGTAACCAACGCTCCTGGTTCTGGGGTGTGGTTTTTGGCCGAAGCCCTCACCGGTACCGATGCCAACGCCAACGACGATGAATCCATCACCTTCGCCATGATTGATGGTGCTGTCACCTGCCCTGATGGTGACGATGGTTTGACGGTTGAATTTAACTTGCCCGCAGTTGACCCCGCATTTTTTGTGAAGTTGATGTATACCAACGCCAGCGTCGTAGACATGATGTGGGCAGTGGAAAACGGCATGTGGGACGGCAGCGAAGACACCTGGCGCGACTGGGTGGGCGTGGACTTACGCGAATATTACATGCATAGCCACATGAGTGGAACGGGTGCATATGCCCTCGTTGAGTGGGACGGCGAAAACGTCGTGGCTGAAGCTTATGATGGTTACTGGGGCGACGCGCCTGCCATTCAAAACATCTTGCTGCAAGGTGTCGACGAAGAATCAACCCGCATTTTGGCACTACAACAAGGCGACGCTGACCGCATTGACGTGAATACTTGGGGCACCCTGGAAGCGCAAATTCGCGGCTTAGCTGGTGTGACCATTCACGAAGATCCCTCTTGGACGTCGCTGTCAGTAGGGGCGCTGCACATGAACCAAGACGTAGTCACTGCCGATAACCAAGCCAATGTTGGTTCTGGCGAATGGGGCGACGGTATTCCGGCGAACTTCTTTGCCGATGAAAACGTCCGTGCGGGTTTTGCTTATAGCTTTGACCAAGAACAGTTCTTAGAGCAGCTTTACCTCGGTAAGGGCGTCATTCTCACCATGGCACTGCCCCCTTCATTCTTGGGTTACGACCCCGATGTGCCCGTGTACGAATTTGACCCCGAACGCGCCGAAGAAGCCTTCCGGGCTGCTTTTGATGGCCAACTTTGGGAAGAGGGTTTTGAAATTACCCTCAGCTACAACACCGGCAACACCGTGCGGCAAACTATCACCGAAATCCTCAAGCAAAACATCGAAGCCCTCAATTCTGACTTTATCGTGAACGTACGCGGCATTCAGTGGCCAGACTTTTTGGCTGACCGCCAAGATGGTAAGTTGCCCCTATCCATCGTGGGTTGGGCACCGGACTACGCTGACCCGGACAACTACATGTACACCTTCTATCACAGCAATGGTTTTTATGGTGGGCTGTTGAACTATCAAAACGAAGAAATCGATAGTTTGCTCGAGCAAGCCAGAGCCACTACCGACGCCGCCGAACGCGAACTGCTTTACAACACCGTGGCGTCACTTGCGTACGAAGATGTACCCTTTGTCACCTACCCTACCCGTCAAGCGTTTGTCGTCGCCCGTGACAATGTTGAGGGTATCTATTACAACCCCATGCTCAGTCACCAATTTCTTTGGAAAGAGATCAGCAAAAACTAAGCCACATCCGAGAAGGGGTGCAAGCCTCTTCTCACTATTTTTTGGCGTGTTTTTGGATGAGGTGTTTGTGCGAACGAGAATGTTTTTGGGCGTGCATATGGCGTGTTTAGGTTGGTGCCTTGCTAACCCGCCCGAACGTCTTGTGTATCTAGCGTGATGTGTGGAGGTAACCCTTGTTTGCGTTTATCTTGCGGCGGCTATTGATGCTGCCGATTGTTATTTTTGCTGTTTCGGTTATTATTGTAGGACTATTACAACTTCTTTCTCCGGTACAACGGGCGTCGGCGTTTGCGCGCAGTGAACAACAACTGCGTGGTGACAACATCAACGCAATTATCGACCAGTACGGCTTAGACGAAAATTTTTTTGTGCAATATAGTACGTGGGCACGCCAAGCGATGCGGGGAAACTTGGGGTTTTCGCGTTCCTCGAGCGAACCCGTCATGCTCACCATCCGCAAGCGTTTACCTGCGAGTACAGAACTGGCGTTTTTTGCGCTGCTGCCGGTGATAGGTTTAGGAATATGGTTCGGTACGGCGGCAGCTTTGCACCGTGATACCTTTATTGACCAGTTCACGCGGGTGTTTGCCATTGTCGGTTGGTCACTACCTACTTTTGTGTTTGGATTATGGTTACTCATTGTCTTTTATGGCGGCTTTGGTTGGTTTGGTATTGGGCGGGTGTCCAACCGTTTTATTACCGAAATTGCCACAGGCAGCATTGCTACGCCCACGGGTTTTATGGTGATTGACGCCCTCTTGCAGGGGCGTTTTGACTTGCTTGCTGATGCCCTCTTACATCTTGTGCTGCCCGTAACAACGTTGGCAGTGGTGTCTGGGGCGCAAATTATGCGGGTGATGCGTTCGTCACTGCTCGACGCCCTGTCGCAGGACTATGTGCGCACCGCCAAAGCCAAAGGCTTACCCAAAGATGCCGTCAACCTCAAACACGCCCGCCGCAACGCCCTCATTCCGGTCATTACCTTGTCAGGGGTGGCGTTTGCGTTTTTGCTTAATGGTGTCGTCGTCACGGAAACAATTTTTAACTATCCTGGTTTGGGCAGTTGGGCGGCGACGGCTGCTGTGCAACTTGATATTCCGGCAGTGCTAGGGTTTGCCCTGTTGACGGCAGTCATCATTGTGATGGCTAACCTACTGGTCGATCTTCTTTATGCAGCGGTTGACCCGCGTATTCGGTACAACTGATGGACACGACTACCCCATCAGACACCGCTCAGGTGCCCGCTAGCAAAAAGTCCCATTGGTACAACTCCAAGACTTTCAAACGCTTTCGCCGCAACCCACTTGCCCTCATCGGGGCGATTATCTTGATTTTTTACGTGCTGGTGGCTATTTTTGCCCCGCAACTTACTGCTGGTCGTTTGGGTCGGTCGTGTGTGCGCGATTTACAACCCAACCGCGACGCCAGAGACACCATCGTCCAAGACGTGCGCAACCCACTAAACCTGATGTTTTGGCGGGCGGTCATCTGGTCGCCGGGCAGTTGTTTTGAAGTGCCCCGGCAGAGTTTTATTCAAGAACCCACGCCGCCCTCGAGCGACTACCCTTTGGGTCTCACTGGCGGCAGTTACGACATCTACTACGGGGTGGTGTGGGGAGCACGTTCGGCGTTTTACATTGGCGTACTTGTCACCGTCATCAGCTTGACGTTGGGTATCATGGTGGGCGGCGCGGCTGGCTATTTTGGCGGTTGGCTCGATAACGTCTTAATGCGCTTTACTGACACTGTTTATGCGTTTCCTAACCTAATTTTGGCGATGGTGTTTGCTACCATTTTTGGGGCTAGTTTGCGCAACGTGATGATTGCCATTGCTTTGGTGGGCTGGCCGAGTTACGCCCGCATTTTGCGTGGTGATATTTTGCGGGTGCGCGCTCAAGATTTTGTCGATGGGGCGCGTTCACTGGGTGCTAGGGGGCCGCGGCTTTTTTGGAAGCACATCTTACCTAATTCCATCGGTTCACTGATTATTGTTGCCAGTTTAGATATTGGCGCGGTGGTGCTGATTGCAGCGGCACTTAGTTTTTTGGGCATTGGCGCTGACATTGGCTTTGCTGATTGGGGGCAGATGATCAACTTTGCTAGGGCGTGGATTCAAGGTCCTCCCGGGCGTCCGTTTGCTTATTGGTATGTGTCGTTTTTCCCGGGTTTAGCTATCGTGTTGTTTGTGCTTGGTTGGAATTTGTTGGGTGATGCTTTTAGAGATGTCAACGATCCGTACAGTAATATCTGAAGGTGGTACTACAATAACGTAACACTACAATTATGTGGCATCATATGGATTCTGACTATACACTCCCTAAATCCCTACGGGCTTTCTTACGTTCCTGACGAACTCTGTAGCTTTTCCTATGTGCTCTGCGCGGATTGATTCCTACAGGATTCAATCGGAATGGGTATCACAACCAGGCCAAACTAAAACCCCCCGTAATTGGGGGGTTGTTTATTGTGGTGATTAATGATGATTCTATCGGGTTACGCAGGTAGGACAGTGTTGGCTACGGAAACTTGACCTATGAAAACACAGCTTACTCAAACCACCACTCGAGCGCACCATCTATAATGTTTCCCAATGCTTCAGATTCCACAAAGTTGGTGATGGCTGCAACTGACAGGTTATCTTCAGGTAAGTAAATCAGCGATGTTTGAAAGCCACTCGTTGCCCCATCATGTCCGATAGTCAAGCCAAATGCTCCCTCGTTGTCAACATCAATACCAAGACCGTAAGGCGCACCGCGGTCATTGGCAAGGCCATTGAGCATGGCGGCTAGCGTATTTTCGGTAAGGATGTCACCAGCAAGCAAGGCAGGTAAAAACCGTACTAAACTATCAATCCTGCACACCACACCGCCGTCGCCTAACCCTACACCGTCGTTGATTTCTGTGACATCAAGCAACGTATCGCCGCTTTCAGTGTCCCAAGGTAAAGAATTGTCATAACCACGCGTGATGTTTTGGGCAAACGTGTCAGCCGTTTCTAAATAACAGTCGGTCATACCTGCGGGGTCAAACACGGTTTCTTTGAGCACGACAGCCAGTGTTTTTTCGCTTAACGTCTCGATGATGATCTGTGCCAAAATATAGTTACTGTTGCTGTAGTCAAAACCACTACCGGGGGTAAATTTGGCAGGTTCATCGTAAGCAAACTCGAGCATCTGGGCAGGCGTCCAAAAGGTGCGTGGTGCCGCCTCAACCGCGTCTACAAAAGCAGTTGTATCCAGATAATCGGGAATGCCGCTGGTCATCTGCAACATCTGTCGCACGGTGGTGCCACTGACGCTAGCAAGGTTATTCACAATGTCAGCTGGCAAATAGTCGGCAATAGGGTCATCAAGGGCAATGTCACCTGCATCAACAAACGTTAGCAGTGCCGCTGACACCATCGGTTTGCTGGTGCTGGCAATGCGGAAGTAATCTGTTAGCTTAATGGGTGTGTTTGTCTCAATGTTGGCAAGACCATAAGCAGCACGGTAACTGCTTTGGTTGTCACCAACAAACAGCACCACACCGGGGTCAGTAGCGGCGAGGTTGTTCTCGAGCAGCGCCATAAGTTCTGCATTGAGAGTGACGTCTGGAACGGCACTCACTTGGGCAGCGGCAGCCAAACCACTGGCGAAAAGCGTCGCCGCAGTATTGCCCGCAGTACCCGCAATGCGAATATCAGGTAACAAGGTAAAAATACCGCTGTCGATGTCTGCTTGCGACACTTCGCGTTCAAAAGGCCCGGTGAGCACCAAGGTCTTACCAGCTTCAGGGTTACCAAAACGTTGCCGTACGGCAGCATACCCATTGTCGCGGTTACCAGTCACATCAATTTCGTCGATGCCTTGGGTAACGCGCTCGAGGTTATCGGTTACCGCTACAAATCGAAACGAAAAACGCCCCACTGGGTTGCCATCAGGAATAAAAAACCCAAGGTCAACGGTGGCATCTTGGCCAGCTGCTACATCCCCTACCCGAAAACCATAGGGAAACACCGCGCCTACGGACACACCAGGAATACTGTCGATGGTGTTGCGCAAGTCGCTATCTAGGTCGCTTTCATCGAAAGCCACAAAACTGGCGTTGGTGATGCCGTTTTGGGAGATGGGTTGGCTGGGCTTAATCTGGTACAACGCGTTAGCGTCACTTACAGGCGTGCCAATGATAGTGAGAACGTTGCTGTAAGCGGTCAATGATTGATCTGCACCCGTTAGTGAGATGCCGAGCAAGGTGAGGTTCTCGAGGTTGTTGTTGCTGACGTTGCGAAGGTTAACGCGGGTGAGCAAATAGCGCCCTGCTACACCGTTGGCGCTGCCTGTTGTCAGTTGGCTCACGGGTGCCGAGGTGAAAATAAGATTGCTGGGGATGTTGACGTAGCCACTTTGGAAAGAAGCTGGCAGTACCCCATCATCAGTCACGCCAATATCAACACTGCCAACACCGAGCACCTGTGGGCTACTAGCAACACTAGGCACGTCAGGTTGGCTTTGATAACAACTGGTAAGCAACAGCAAGCCCAATAAAAAAACAGCTTTTTTCAAAATAAGTCTCCTTGTGAGGGTGTGTGGGTAGTCGGGCGCAAGCCATCGCCTAACTGGGTATGGTTTCGTGGCTGTGACAGTACTGTTAGCAAGGATTGTGGCAGAGTGAGCGTTCCATGAACGCCCCACTATACGATTAGGCTAAAAGTTTCAAGCAAACAATGCTAAAAACGAATTAAAATCATACTCTTCTTCTTGTGTCAATCGATAGTAAAATTTGTTAAGTAAAAGCGTGAGTAAAAAGTCTAATTCTAAAAAAGCGTAAATTAACCTAGAATCCTTTTTTAATCTGGGATAAGTTAGCATAGCACGATTGCTCGAGGTCAACATGAGCCACATTCTGAACAGATTGGCATAGCAGACGAAAACGCTATGAAACCCTCGAGTTGCCCAAACGTCAGCGCCTCCAACCCATATAGCACTATTAGAATGTGCTTCTGTAATCAATGTGGTTTTAAGTTTAATGTCTTATCCAAACGTACCAAAGGCAAACCCCCCGCGATTGGGGGGCTGTTTTGTTTGCTTGTGTTTTTCAGTAGATGTTGACGTTAGCACGATGACGATTGATGGTGACTGTATTAGGTTGCGCAGGTAGGGTAGAGGCTTGCCACAAAACGTCGACCTACTCGAACCACCACTCGAGCGCCTCACTGGCTACATCCTCGAGAATATCTGATTCCACAAAGTTGGTGAGTGCCACGACGACCAGGTCATCTTCTACAAAATAGATTAACCCCGCCTGAAAGCCACTGCTTACCCCATCATGTCCGACGCTGAAACCAAACTCGCCGTCTCTGTCTACGTCAATGCCGAGGCCGTAGGGTGCGCCTTCACCCGAGGGGACAGCGGTAAGCATCTCCTCGAGTACGTCGTCACCAAGTAGATCACCGTCCATAAGGGCAGGCAAAAAACGCGCCAAACTTTCCGCTGTGCATACCACGCCACCATCACCCAAACCCACGCCGTCGTTAATCTCCGTGACGTCTTCGAGTTCGTCATCATCGTCTACGTCATAACCGCGAACGATGTTTTGGGCAAACGTGTCGGCAGTTTCGAAATAACAATCGTCCATACCCGCTGGGGTAAACACGGTCGTTTCTAGCACCTCAGCCAGCGACCGCCCGCTGAGTTCTTGGATGATGATTTCTGCCAAGATATAGTTGCTGTTACTGTATTCGTAGTCGTCACCGGGGTCAAATGAGGCAGGTTCACCATAAGCAAACTCGAGCACCTGTTCGGGTCGCCAAAACGTACTCGGTGCGTCATCTACTGCGTCCAAAAAAGCGTCGGTTGCCAGATAATCAGGAATGCCGCTGGTCATCTGCAACATCTGCCGCACGGTAGCACTGTCTGCATTGGCAAGATTATTCGCGATGTCGTCTGGCAAATAGTCAGCAATGGGGTCATCAAGGGCGATATCGCCTGTTTCAACAAAGGTTAATAGCGCCGTTGACACCATGGGTTTGCTGGTGCTGGCGATGCGAAAGTAATCATCCGTTTGTATGGGTGTGCCTGCGTTTAAGTCAGCCAGACCGTAAGCAGCCAGGTAGCTTTCTTCGCGGTTACCAACCAACAGCACCACGCCGGGTTCGTCGTCAAAGACGTATTGCTCGAGCAGCGCCATAAGCTCTGCATTCACCGCGTCGGGCTGTTGGGCAATGACATCGCCCGCTGGGGCCGGGTCACTGGGTTGCCCACAAGCCGTCGTGAGCCATAAACCAAACATTAATGTTAACCAAAAACTAGCTGATGTACGTAAAGACATCTTTGCTCCCTTGTTAGGCTGAAGTAGCTTTGAGTATAGCGAGTGTTCGCTATTTGATTATGAGCGTTTGACCTGTGCATGACCTGCGCTTCGCTACCCGTGCTCGAGCCAGTCAAATCCAAGTGTGATACCCAAGTGTGATACCCAAGGAGGTTGTGATGTCTGAAGCACCTGCTGAACCAAACAGTGAAAACCACGAAGAAGTCGAATCCGAAAGCCCAGTTGCCGTTTTTGCGGCGATGACCGCCAACTTGGTCATTGCCATCGCCAAATTTATCGCTGCAGGTATTTCCGGCAGTTCTGCAATGATTGCTGAAGCCGTGCACTCGCTTGTCGATACGGGCAACCAACTTTTGCTCCTACTTGGCATCAAACGCAGCCAAAAACCCGCCGATGAGCTGCACCCCTTTGGTTACGGCAAAGAGATGTACTTTTGGAGTCTCATCGTGGCGGTGCTGTTGTTTGGTTTGGGTGCAGGTGTGTCGATGTACGAAGGCATCAAACACGTCATCGAACCGCATCCGCTCGAGGACGTCAAAGTGACCGCGTTCGTCTTGGCGATTGCCTTTTTCGCCGAAGGTATTTCGCTCTTAACCGCCCTTAAAGAATTGCGCACGGCCTACCCGGACAGGGGTTTTTGGGAAGCCATGCAGAAAAGCAAAAACCCCGCTGTGTTCGTGGTCGTTGCTGAAGACAGTGCCGCCCTTATCGGGATCATCATTGCAGCAGCAGGGGTGTGGCTCAGTCACCGCTTAGAAAACCCCCACATCGACGGCATTGCCTCCATTTTGATCGGCGTGCTCCTTGGCACGGTGGCGATATTTTTAGTATACGAGAGCAAAAAACTGCTCATTGGCGAAGGCGCAGACCCCGACATGGTGCAAAGCATCCGCGAGATTCTCGCCCAAGACAGCAACATCGAACGCTTCAACCCGCCTTTTACCATGCAACTTTCGCCCAAAGACGTCCTCCTCAACTTAGAAGTGGACTTTATTGACCGCTTGTCAGTTAATGAGACAGAGAAAGCCATTGATAAGCTCGAGCAAAACATCCGCGCTGCCCATCCTGAGGTTAGATACATCTTCGTTGAAGCGGAATCGGGCAGAAGGCGGCGACTGGGTTAGTTGTGTATTAATTGTTTTTGACGATCCGCCGCAACTCGAGCGTCAACACCTGCACCGCCAGTGACGGCGACGCATAGCGACTGAGGGCATCTTCACAAGCATCAATGAGTGGCAAAGCGTTAGCGTGTACCGTTTTACCCAGTGGCCGCAACGCCGCTCGCAGCACGTCTGGCACGGCGATGGTCTGTTCAGCGTTTGACCAGGCTTTTTCTAAGGCGTCAGCTTGCTGAAAGGCGTCCTCGAGCGACCCCTTCAGTGCCTGCACATAGTCATCTACCACCTTGACCAAGGCATCTACCGCGTCACCTTGCTGCGCGTGTGCTGCCACATCACTGGCTCTACCGAGGTGCAACAGCGGATGGTCAAATTGTCCGTCGGACACATGCCGAAGTTCTGCTGGTGACAGCGCCCCAAACCGCACTTGGGTGGACCTCGAGACAATTGTCGGCAGTACCGCATCCGCGCTTGGGGCAGTCAAAACAATGGTGGCATAACTGGGTGGTTCTTCCAGAATTTTCAAAAACGCGTTGGCGGCTTCTTGGGTTAGTAAATCCGCCCCATCAATGACGGCGACGCGCATTTTGAATCTGGGGCGTTGTTGTAACCAAGTGCTCAGTGGGGTTTCGTCGTTTTTGTCTTTTTCACGCGGTACGAGTTGCCCGATAGTAATCACAGGGCGGCGGCTGATGCGTCCGGTGCTGGTTTTGGCTTGAGCGCTCACTTCGCGGTAGTCGGGGTGTTCATTTGCCAGAAAGAGTTTACAGCTAGGGCATTGTCCGCAAGGGGCAGGGGTGCTGCTGCAATTGAGTCTGGCAGCGTGCCAGCGAGCGGTGGTGCGTTTGCCGACGCCGTGCGGGCCTGTAAAAAGCAACGTGTGAGATGCTAGTTGTGCAAGGGTGTGTTGGGCGTCTTCGTGACCGATGACGGTGAGTGGCGAGAGGGTCAGGGGCATTAGCGACCTTGCTCGAGCCTCGTAGCCAGCGCCCGCGGATAGTCATGTTCTGCTACCGAGCGGTGCAGGGCATCAATGGCAAATGGCACCCGAAACAGTTCGATGATGCGGCTTTCGTCATCGAAAATGGCATAACTGGCCAGCGGAATGCCGTCTCTGGGTTGCCCCACTGACCCCGGATTAAAAAACACACTGGCGTTTTCGGGCACCGGATAGCTGGCATAGTCACTGCGAAAGGGTACACCCCGCCAAAAACCAATGTGTGCTGCTCGCACGAACGCCCCCGGAATATGGCTGTGACCAAAAAAACACAACGGCGTAGACATATGGGCGTAATTGCGTTTGGCTTCAGTGGCGCTGACAATATACGCCCACGGTTCGCGCAGTGCCCCGTGGGTCACTTCAAAACTGTCAAACACTGCCTTGCGCTCAAACTGGGCTAGCCACGCCAGCGTCTCATCGCTAATAGCCTCCAAGTGACGCTGCAAAATGGCTTGCACGATGTTATTGCCTTGGCTGGGGTCGAGGGGTTTGTCATCGGCTAAGTCCAACAGCATGGCGTCGTGGTTGCCCAAAATGCAGGTTTGTGGCTCGAGCTGGCGCAACATCTCGGCTGCCCGTTCGGGTTCGGGGTAATACCCCACCAAATCACCCAAAAAAATGCACCTGTCCCAAGGGTGGCTACTCGCGTGGTCAAGCACCGCTTGCAGTGCGATGTGGTTGGCGTGAATGTCGCTTAAGAGAAGGTATTTCATCGACTAGCTAGCACTCTATCACTGTGTGCTCACGTAGGGACAGGGTTCAGGGACAGGGCAGCACCACCTGCGCAATCACGTCATGACTGAGAATAGCGGGTGGTTGCCTCAACGATGATTTCATCGAAGTATGTTTCAAGGGCTTGCAAGGTGGCCGTTTTGTTTTCTGCGGTGGCGAGCACCAGAACATACACTAGCGTGCCGCTGTTTTTGATGAGCCACGTTTCTACGACGTGCAACTGTCTTCTGTGACCGTTGTGGTTCAGGAGCGTAAACGCGTGCGGGTAATGGCGTTTGTCAAAGGTGGCACCTACCACCTCAGCCGCATGAGCCACAACGCCCAAGGGTGTTTCGGGGATACAAAATGCCGCTAGCGGTTGGTTGATGAGGGTGTCGTGGGGGTGCTCGAGCAAGGCACAAAACGCGGCGTTGCCATCGACAATATGGTCTTGAGCATCTAGCGCAACCAAGGCGTGCTGGCTGCGCCAGAGGCGCTCGAGGGTGCCAGAAAATACCGAAAATAGCTGTGTGTTCACTATGCCTTTCAAAAACCAGCGATACCAGCAGCGGGGTGATGTTAACAGCTTTAACGGTTGGTGGTGACAGTGAATGGTGAACGTGCCGCAAAGCAGCGCAGGACAACACGCTGTAGCGCTGGGTAGTGTGTTTGGTGCGTTGGTGGGAAGAGGTATCTCCTTCAAGTAATCTGTTTAGCTGTGTTCCCGCTGTGGTGGGGTAGCACCTTGCAAAATATGCTTGATGGGCTGATTGGTTTAATGTTGTGCATGATTGCGTTGATTACCTTCTTTCTGGCTAGGTGGCTATTGGTGTAATGAAAAAGATGCCTCCAGCGCAAGTTTGTTGTTTGGGTTGTAGCCTGAAACCAGTCTAAAGATGCAGGCGCAACCCCCCTGAAAGCAGATTTTTCAAAACCGTGATACAATAAAAATTTATTTGAAAATCCAGCGCAAACCTGACAACCAGCCAAGCCACCCAGACCAAAAAACGCCCCATAGGTTTAAAATTAAATTATATCATTTATCAAGTATAATGCGGAAGCACTAAAAAAGAGACCCAGTATCAACTGAGCCTCTTTCGTGTGTTTCAACAAGTCTTCTTGATGACGAGAATGCTTACCTTACTCGCTAATGTCGAATTCAAAGAGTTCGAGGTTGTCTGGAAGGATGAGTTCGTCACTGCCTCCATCTAGGGAGCGGCTTCGACGAGAAGGTACGGGGAATGATGTACACTCTGGGCCAATAAGTCTCGAGCGTGGTGAACGACTTGGTCTCTCATGTGCAGTTGCCCAGTAGCACAGTGTGGTTCCCCTGTAGAAAGAAGAAAGACGTTGAACAACACCGATATAACGACCCTCAAAGTACCTGCTTGAACCCCCTAAGACACTGGCATCGGAAAAATTCCTTGATGAACTCCAATACACTTGATAGTAAGGAGCTCTAATGAATGGATCAGCAGTGTCTCTGAAAAGGATGATAACGTGTCTGTCGTCACGCCCATAATTCCTTGGGGGTGGCAGTGTTACTACGGGCTCTGGTAGGTCATTCGTGCCACCCGAGCCACCACCTGAGAGGGGCGTCAATTCGAAATTCCCAAGGTCGTTGGTGGGGTTGTTAAAGCTCCTGATAGTTCTCAGGGTTTCGAAGCCTCGCTTGCTAAGGACAATATGGTAGTCGTCTGCTGGTACGTTTCGGAAGACAAATATACCATTGCTGAGTGTTCGGGTAGTGGCGATAGGCCTAGATGCCCCACGATCTCTAAACAACTCAACGGTTACATCACTAATGCGGCTACCATCTGAAGCAGAAAGAACCCTACCGACTCCTGTGACCTCAGCTACACCAGAGCTTGGTTCGACAATGCGAATGGATTTGTCTGCGTCGAATTGTGTAAAGCCATTGGGGAAGTTGCTGAGGTCAGGGCTATCTCCGTAATAGAGGGCTAAAGCATAACCGCTGCCTGCACGTGACGTGATTTCATCTTTGTCTCCAACTTCAATTCTACTGTCTTCTTGGCCTGCACGAAGGAAGTACCGCCCTCGTAAGCGATTATTGTCCCAGATTGGATACACATAATCACCATCGCGTAAAGCAACCACATAGTAATAATTGGTACTGCTGCTTTGATTCGGGTTAGTGATTGTTGCTTCAATTTCGATAGGCGTACGACGGGCAATTTCCATGTTTCTGCTGTAGTTCGTGAACGATCCAGAGCCAACGCGAATGTGTAGGCCTTCAAGGCGAGGTGCTGGACCAGCAGACTGATTGGTTGAAGTAACCCAAAGATAGGCAGACGGAGACTCATCGTTAAGTGGCAAATGCAAATTGCTTCGCCCATCTATAGGTTCAGGAATTGCACGGTTTCCATTTTGGAACATGTGAAAATGTAGGTGAGGCATACTATCGCCCGTACATCCCACTTCGCCAATAGGATCACCCATGGATACTCTTTGTCCTTCTGAAACAGGAATCCCACCGTTAAGATGCAAGTAATAAGAGACATAACCATTCGCATGTTCTATCGCTACATAGTTGAGGGCACTATCACAGCGTGAGCTATTATAGTCTTGAACGTAGCTAACAGTACCTGAGGCCACAGCTAAGACTGGGTCATTAAGATTGGAGATGCTTGTGTTCGCAGGTTGAGCTGTGAAATCAAGCGCAATCCTCCCCCACCCATTAAAAAGCGTAGGATGCCCTCCGTGCGAAGATGTACCGCAGTAGTCTTGAGATACCCTTGTTCGACCACTTTCAAATGGAAGTTTCATGCGTAAACTGTTGCCAGCTCTAGGTAACCCAGGGAGAACGTTATCGAAACAATTTCTCCGTCGCCAGCTTTGAAGTTGTATAGCATTGGTAAAAGCATTTTCACTATCAAGCTTTACAGCTTCTTCTTCCCAATCCATTACTACCTCGGGATTAACACCTTCGTAAACTGTCGTCAGTTCCAAGTCATTAGAAGA
>CAZKAZ010000003.1:0-2234 GCA_964550765.1 uncultured bacterium
GGTTGATGAGCATCATTCCTCGCAAAATTTGAGACCCGATATTTGAGACATGACGGCCTAAAGCCATGTAGGTGTCATGACGTGAAGGTGGTTTGAGGGGTTATGGGGCTAGGCTTGGGTTATACGTGTAGCGTTTAAGCTAGGCGTTTCGGCTGGGCGGTGATGAAGGTACGGGTTCTACGGCAAACGGCTTTGATTTCTGGGATGGCATCGGTAGATGACTTGGCGTCGTTGCGCATGCCGGCGTGGTTGATGTCGTTGCGTAACTTGCGCACATCGCTCCACAACTTGGCGAGGCTGTAGTTTTCGGCAGGGATGGTATAGAAGTTTTCATAGTCATAAGCAAGGTCGTTTAAGATGTCTTCGGCTTTGCGGCGGTCGCTGTCGCGGTTAGGGTTGTGCCCGTAGCACTGACATACTTTGGACACCATCGCCTCACGCGCCAAGGTGATGGCTTGAGCGTATTGTTCGGTGTCGAGGTAGATGTTGAGCATCTCAGCTTGGGCGGCAAAGCCTTCGGCAGAAAAGAGGTCACCAGCGGCAGCAGCGAGCGGGGTGATGCGGGTGTTGACTTGTTCTAATAGCAACCCGAAAGGTTTGGTTTGACTGAGGTGCTCGAGGGCGCTGCTGCTTTCGGCAATCGTCTCGGGCAGGTTTTGCGTTCGTTGCACCACTTCTCTGGGGCGATTTACTGCCAACGCGTCACCAAGGTCGGCTAGGCGTTTACCGACACGCTGGAGTTCTTTGGTTTTATCCTGCTCAGGCTGGCTACTTTCTGCATGTAGGTTGCTCAGCAACTTACTCATAGGGCGGGCGTTGCCGTATTTGATAAATTGCTCGGCTGATACTGACCAGTCAATCAAATCCAAAAACGAGGTCAGGTCGAAGACAGGCGCAACAGGCACTAAATTGTCACGGTCTGTTTTGGCATCGAAAGCACCATAAACAATGCGTTCAATGGTAACGTTTTTGACGGTGCGCAAGTACACCCCAGCAGCAAGTGCTAACATCGGCTGCGAACGAAAGCCGTGGGTAACGTCCACAATGACCTGACTATCCTCAGGTAGAGCATCCGCAAGCAGGGCAAACATATCCCACAGCTCAGCTTCGTTTTTGCCATCAGGAATATCGATAGTGTCAAAATCAAAAGGACGTTGTGGCGGTTTTTCATCACCAGGCGTTTTAACTGGCTCGTCACAGGTACTCGCAGCGTCCTTGTCAGTTGTGCTGAGGCAATGATAATGCTTCCCTCTAGCGACTTCAGTCATGACAACTTTTGGCTGGTAATCAGGATAAAACGAGCACAATGCTTGCACAAAATAAGCTGTCCTGTACCTCTTGCCGTTGTGCTGATAGCAACATACTTGGTAGTTGCCCATGCCCAAAAACGACAGGATGATTTTCTGACTTTCTTGCGCCTCATGCATACCTTTAGGACTCCTCAGCCAGCTTGCATAACGCTTTGTAAGGTTTAAGTCTGTTGAGCCTCCCAATGTTGGCGTTTTCTACAATCTCTTTCATCTCCTGAGCAGCACGGCGCTTGTCTTCTTTGCTAGTATCGATTTTGTTCAACTCTCTAACGAAGGTATCTAAGTGGTTTTTAAGATCTTTTTCTGGCGTACTGCGCAAGTCCTGCACGATTTGCTCGAGCGGTGACAGTGGTTCTAGCGCACTCGCTGTTGTGCCAGGTGGGGTGTCAGTACCTCCCGACTGATGGGCATGTTTACCAAAACGCCCATAACCTACTGCCGTTTTTGCTCCCGCGCCAAGCCACGCTAACGCTTCAACAAGCCAGCTTTTTACCTGCTCACAATCGGCTTTATCCTCATCGCTAAGGGTGCGCGGCATCACACCAAAAACGAAGGTTTCGCCTTTTTCTACTACCAAAAAGGGAATGGGCGTGGGATCGTGCCAGTCAGCAGGTGGTGTTTTGCCCGTTTTATCTTGGTAGTAAGGGCTGTAATGCGGCGTCATGATGTCGGTTTTAAGATGCACGGGACGCGCTGGGATGGCGTCTAAGAAGATGACCGAACCCACTTGGTTGTTCGCTGGTGTGGGGTCTGCTGGCGGTGTGGGGTCTGCTGGCTTATTTTGTTTAGCAGGTTCACTACCGAAGATACGTTTGATAGTGGCGTTTTTGTCGCCCTCAATATCTGCCCACTGTTCTGCCCAGGTGCGCACCATGCCCTTGATGGATGACCCGGGCAAATAGGGTGTTCCGAGGGTGTGATGCC
>CAZKAZ010000003.1:2248-35836 GCA_964550765.1 uncultured bacterium
TTCTACAGGGTGTTCGCGGCCTAGACCTGTGACGAAGTCAGACTCGAGCGTGAGTATTAAGCGTGTTTGTTCGCGGTAGTCGAGTAGCTGGGTCATGCGCTGCACGTGTTGCTCGAGCTGCATAGCATTTCCCACAGGACGCCCCGTAACTTCTTTAATCCATTCTTGTTTGCCCTCATCAGCCACGCTGGCATCCGGTTGCCATTTATGGAAAAACTTGTCATACCAAAGCCCTGCGTGGCTGTTGGTGATATCAAAATGAGGGTCACAATCACGGTAAAGAAAGCGCATTAGATTGACACCTTGTCATCTTCTAAATCGTTATTTTCTAAATCGCCATCTTCTAAAAAGGCTTCAGCAAACTTGCGCAACCACTCCAGATAGGCTAGCGCTTCAGCTTGCGCCCTGATGTAGGTGTCTTGGTCGTGTTGGGTGATGGCGTGTAACAGGGTGCTGCGGTTACCTGATGCTTGAAAATTTTGGTAGGGTGCGTCGGCATCATTGCCACAAAGCCAACTTTCGAGGTGGTCGTAAAGCTGTCCGTAGCCATCGCGTTTGCCGACTCTCGAGCGCACCGTGGCCATGGCCTGCCCTAGACCGCTCATGAGGATGTTAGCAGGCAGGGCTTTGGCATAGCTTTTGTAGTTGCCATAAGACACCTTTTCTTTTTCTTTTAATTTCTTTAGTTCTTCAACACGGTCAAGCGCGTGGGCGGCGCGGCGCTGGGCAAGGTTAGGCATTGTTTGCCTCCATATTTGCCTCCAAACCCTGCAAACGAAACCAGCCCTGACCGACGGTTTCGTTGCCGCCTACTTGCAAATAGTGACCAATGTTGGCGAGGTCTCTAAGGGGTGCACCACGTCTTTCGGCTAGCACTGTGTACATCAGCGTATCGGGGGGGATGGTTTCTTCATACCAAAGGTTGTTACTGGTTTTTTTGTCTGTGAGTTGGTTACGGGCGTTCACCGCCAAGCCATAACGTGCAAACCACGCAAAGTCGTCGTTGTGAAGGATGGCTAGTTGGCGCTCCAAACGGCTCGAGACACTGCTGGGTAAATACTGTTGTAACAAAGTGACGACACCTTTTAAGGCTTCACTTTGACCGTCTTGAATATCAAAACTCAGCTCTTCTAAGAAGAGTTTGCCTGAGCCTGTGGTGATGACCTGTTGAGGAGCAGGGGCGGGTAGGGTGTGGGACTGCTTCATACCGCTTCGCTCGAGGTCACGCAGGAAACGCTCGAGCAAATGCCCACAGGTGACCCACTTGTATGCCCCCGACAGACTGCGCACAGGTAATAAGAGCAAACGGGCGTCAGAAACCACGAGATTACCTGCTTGGGCTTGTTCACCAAAGACGCTGTTGGCGTGCTTATCAACTTCTTTATCTTTGGCAGATTTTTTCTCCGTGGCTTCGTCATTCTCCGAGGGGGCATTCGTATTGCTGCCATCATTGCTGTTGTCAGCTTCTGCGGGTGTATCTGTATCAGGCAAAGTAGCTCTGAGGTGCTGCTCGTAAGCATCTCGTAAAGCACCTTTGAGGCTCGAGCCTGCAATATACGGATAGTCGGTCGCGGCTTCTCGAGCAACCGGTAAGTCAATCGCGCCCACGTTTTGACCGCTGCCTGGGTGAATAAAGGTTTCTGCCAACATGCTCATAATGATGCTGTTCATGGCCATACTCCTATGAAAATTTGCCCGTAACCCCAGTTGGTGCTCTCACCGATATGGGTATTGTGTCGTTTTTGGATTGTCTCAAGCTGGCTTTGGTCTGCTTTTTTTGCTTCCACAAAAAAGACGCTGCCTGTTGGTAAGTAGGCTTGTAAGTCTTTGGGGGCACGCTTGACGCTATCCCAGCCGCCAATTAATACAGGCTTACCAACACACGCTGAGACGATAGTGCCAGGTAAATCTGCTAGTTTGCCACCTGGTGTTTGCCAACCCGTCAGTTGCGCGGGTGTAACAAGCACAACCATGTAACGAAGCACATCATCATCACCCTCTAGCTTGAACTCAGGTGTCATCGGAGGTTGCCAGCAATCCGTTGGCTCGAGCCACGCCATGCGACTTTCTCCACCTAAGGTGGCTGATTGTGGAATGTCACCTTCGTAACCCGTGACACGCATACCCAAACTCACCCCCGGTGCTAGGCGTGTTTGAGCGACTTGATACAAAGCCCCCTCTTCGGTGGTGCGGGTCGTGTTGTTGCGTTGAATGCCAATGCGGGTTTCACTTGTCCACAGGTCTTTGGCTGCGATGATGTCTTCTAGGGCAGGTTTTTCCCCTGCCAAAACCTGCTGCATACCCCGCAGCGTCACATAGGCTTGTCCTAGGGGCTTAAAACCAGTAACACTTTTACCTTCTGCTACAACGGGCAAGGTTTCAGGCAAGCGCACTTTACGAGTGTTTGGGTTAGTGTCTTCACTATTCGGGCTAAAAAAATTTGCTGCTTTTTGAATTAGATTTTTACTTTGGGTTTCGTCAGCAGGCTGTAGGGCGCTGAGGTCACACTCGAGGGCTTCATCGCTAGGACGCAAAAAGGTGAGGTGTGCCATTTGCTCGTTTTCGTGGGCAGCCAGTAAATGCGCAGGCACCGGAAACAAGCATTCACCATCTTTGAGCAAATAAGGCCCTTGGAACGTGAGCGGGCTTAATGCGTCACCATCACCTAGTTTTTTAGTGATTGCGCCATTCCAAGCACCACGACCATCCCAACCAAGCTCTTTGGCAAACGCTGCTCGCAAGCAGCCCACAACGGTGTTGGCACTCGGCGGAAAGACGCTGCCAACTTCCATTTGACCTGTTTCACCTGCGTTAAAAGGTCTACCGTCACGAAAGAAAAGCGTATCTAAGGGGGTTAATTTGAGATGTTTCACCGTTCTACCCCGCGTCCTTTGGTAGCCAAAAAGCGCACCAACATAGCCCCAGCGATGTTTAAGGTGTCAATCTGTTCTTGACCCGTGTCACCGTTGCGTACCCGACACACCCGCACCAGTTTGCCGACCCGTTCTTCGACCTCTTCGTGGACAACATCACGTTCTCGAGATTTTTTATATTCAGCCACCAACAGTTCGAAAGGCTTAAGACCAGCAATCAGTCTGTAGCCATTTTTTTGGCGGCTGTGTTCATCACCCGTGAGCACTTCAAAACGCTGACGCACGTTGTAGAAAAACTTGCTAGCAAATTCTTCCTCAAAGGCTGTACCCAAGTCCTGTAGCACCTCGGGAATGGTTTGTGAGGTAGTTGTGTCTGTCCAACTTGACACCCACAACACCGTGCGGCCACTGCCTGTGAGCACACTGGCGGCAATGCTGTCACGACCATTGCCGTCTTTGGCAACGTCATCGAGTAGGTGATGGGCTTCTTCCATGACTGCTCGCAAACTGGTGCTGAAATGGGCAAATACAATCCCTGCCGAAATCGTCATCTTGGGTAGTGTCTTGGCTTGGTCAGCAGGGGTGCTAAATTCTTGTTGGAACGCTTGCACGTAGCGTTCACGCAAAGCAGTCGCAGCACTCAACACCTGATTGAGCGGTACGAGTGCTAACACGTCATCGCCACCTGCGTAGACGGTTTTACCGCCAAAACTGATAACAATGGGGTCAACATCCGCCGTAAACGCGGCTAAGGCTTCGGAAATGCGGCTTGGCTCGAGCACCCCACTCTGCAACAACTTACCCAAACCATCCCCATCCATAAACAGCAGCGCATAAAACGCACTCGGCGGATGCCCGATGGCTTTGTTCATGTCGCCAAGGTGATTTTGAAGAGCCACTTTGCTGGCATCGCCATTGGTGTATTGCCGCTCTTTATCACTCTCGAGGCTGTGCTGAAAATATAGTTGTCCATCGAGTTTGTTAAACGGGTGCGGGTCAAGCCCCGATAGGCTGGTGCTCATCTCACCGTAAAAACCCCTATCAAGGTTAGCGTGTACTAAAGCAACATAGTCATCACGCAATTTGGCAACGTCAACGTGTTCGTTTTCAGGAGGTTGGGGTTTATGGGGTGCTTCTTGAACATCAACCAACCACGGCACCGCCGCAAAATAACTCGTTGATGGCCACGCGGTCACGTCAAGTTCCCAGCCGATGGCGTCTTTGGCAACATAGGGAAAAAACCGCTTGATGAGGGCAATAGGACACAAGCGTTCATTATCACCAAGGTCGAGAGACTTAACTGCTCTTCGCTTGCGTACCTCTTGCCAAAAGTCATCCTGTTTTTTGCGCTCGGTAGTTCTGGTAAATCCTGATAACTCCTGCCAGCTACCCATCAGGGTGCATTTATCGCCAGCTTGGGCAGGTGGGCTGTAGGTACGCCAGTTTTTGCGTCTATCGAGCCAACTGTTATCAGACCCATCACCAGGGTCTACCCCTAACACCCAGCTAATGTCCCAAAAATTTGTGACCTGTTGCTCCCAAATGTCGTGTTTTTGCTTGTGTGTAGTAACGTCCTTAAAGTACGTGTTCCAAACTGCCCCTGCCACTTTTTCCCAGGCTTCTTGCACGGCTTTATTACACACGTTACCGTTAAAGTTTTCTGGCACCATCGCCTTAAAGCGGTTGGGCAGCGAACCGATTTTGGGTCTGGGGTCACTTGCGAGGGGCTTTTTGCAAATGGCGGCTAGTAACGGGTCGGTGATGGTGTCTTTGCCGTTTACGGTGTCGCTCACTTTGGGAAAGACAACCGTACCGCCCGCGTCGATAATGGCTTTCATCGCGTGACCTGATAAGAAAGAGAGCAAAAATGAACCCGCCCACAGGTCTCGAGTACGGCGTGCTTGAGACACAAACCCCTGCACGGGTCCTAGGGTGAAAT
The DNA here is from genome assembly GCA_964550765.1 of uncultured bacterium. Classification (GTDB taxonomy): domain Bacteria; phylum Deinococcota; class Deinococci; order Deinococcales; family Trueperaceae; genus JBCCBI01. The sequence continues at coordinate 7,061 of CAZKAZ010000003.1, forward strand.
GAAAAACGTACGTCTGTTCGGTCATATCATCACCATGTTGTTAAAAGGTTCAACACTTCCGTCGTTAACGATACGGTCAAGCAAATCCCGGACTGGTTGCCAAACATCATGCTCAACGTCGACATCTGTAGGTGGGCGGCGTGGTGGCACACTGCTGAGGCGAATTTTGGCACTAGCTGGTAAGAACTGCGCTGGTAAGAAACTCAGCACAGCAACCGGATAGCGGTCAGCGTGATGAATGTGAATAAACAAACCACTGGCGCGACGTTCAATTGGTTTCGGGCTATCTGGATCACTGTGATCAACTGCTTTAACATCTGCTTTGGCTCTCGCACTGCCAAAGTAGTAGTTGTGGGGTAAGCCAAACGCTACCCGTCTTGGATAAGTGATCGGGTGATGATGTGCTGGGCTATTTGTTGCTACTGATCGCATCAAGTCGTGGTCATCTCTAAAGTTAGGCTTAATTTCTTCGCCCAAAACAAGCCCATTCCGACCAAAACTGCGATAAAACATCAATTCACAACCAATGCGGTCGAGCAAACTCAACGCGGATTCATCGCTTTCACCTTCAAAAATGACGAAGCGACTGGCTTGTGAAAGGGCGGTGTAAGGTGGTTCGGGGGCTTGATTTTTGTATTTGAAGTTTGTTATCGCTTGTTGTAAAGACCCTAGGGTAGTGGGTGCATACCATATCTCACCTTTGTGCTCGAGCTGACGCAAAGTGACACTGCCGTAGCCCTTGCGGGATTTTGCTCCTAATCCACCAATCAACCCAAACAGCTTGAGGGCATCAACAACAGTTTCTTTGTGCTGTTGTGGCACTTTGGGCTTGAACAGTAAGCTCAGTCTGAACGTCACACTTGGGATATATGACCGTTCGCCGTTGTTGTTGATAACGTTACCGTTGTAGTCCATCACGCCGTAACCCAAGTAGGGCAAACCCGGATAGCGCCGAGTGTCAAAACTTTTTTGGCTAGCGTCTTCTGCCTCGAGCACCGTCAGCTTCATCAGTACCGCCGCTTGCCCCACGTCTTGGTCAGCGCTGCCAAAAAGATAATTTTCTTCTGCGTGGATAGCTTGCACGTTGCCCAACCGCTGCCACGCTAGCGCCCGCCACCAAAACCTAAGCGCCCCTTTGATGCTCGGTAAGCGCAGTTCGGCTTGGCTTTGGTCAGCGCCACTCATAAACATGGGCGTGACAACCTTGAACGTGGCTTCAATGGTTTCCATAACGTCTTTCCATAACGTCTCCTCGAGCCACGCAAGCGCAGCTAGGTTAGATTGCTGAATTGTCGGTAGGGAAAGTGCAAATGAAAACGCCCGCTGCACGTTGCATTTGATGTTTTGCGTTTGTGCAAACACGTTTTGCGTTTGTGCAAAATCATCTTAGACGATAGGCGGGTGCTTGTCAAGTGGTAACAAAAACCACGTTATCGATGTTCTAGTCGTTTAATGTCAGATTATACCTTCAACATGCCACTGTGGTAAAGGTTTTGCTGGCTGCACACCTAGCATCTGACAATACTCGAGCAACTGCACTTCTAGTTGTTCAAAGTATGGCGCTTGTGCCGTGCCAACACCGTGCCGCACAAAGCTCAATTCCAGTTCGCCAAGGGTCTGTTCAAAGTTGAGGGGTGTCTCTGACGTTGTTTGTGCCACGTGTAAAAGCTGCCGTAAGGTGAGTGCCGCAAGATCGTAACGTTCAGCGGCAGCCAAGCGGCGAATGCTTGCTAGCAAATCTGGTAACAGCGCCCAACTTGCCCGCTTGCTGTCAACGATGGCGCGAAGGCGTGGCAAGTGAGCGTATTCGAGCTGCTCGAGCAACCCCAACAGCGGCACGAGCGTGGCATCTGCCCAAGTTTGCGTGGCATCAATGCTGGCAGACAAGTGCACCTCGAGCACATCTAAAGCCTCTTCGTAGTGCCCCCGCTGCCACTGTTCGAGTCCGATGACCACATAGCGCAAGTGGCTATAGAGGGCGTGTAATTCGGGCGGCAGCGGATGCGTCAAGATGCGCCTGAGGGTGCGTTCGCAATCGGCAAAGTGCGCCCCGTTCCAAGCTTCTTGGAAGGTCTGCCAGTGTTCTTGCACCCGCGTGCGAATGGGATCGGCAAAGGTCAGCACCTTTTCGTGAGCCACCACCATCCCCCGTTCATCGCGGCTACCGCGCACATAACTCCAGGTAGCCCCATACCCCGCGCACGCTAGCACCAAGCCTGCTGACATAATCTTGGTGCCAAAGGTGGGTTCTACCGTGAGGTGTGGTTTTGATGCTTGCGGTGTTTGATAGGCTAGTGCCAACTCCAAAGCGCGTTGGGCTTGTTCGTAGGTTTCTTGCCAGTCACTGATGTCAACGACCAGCAAACGATGAAACCGTCTGCCGCCTGCTTGCAAGGTTGGCTCGAGCGCCGCTACATGCGGCATACTCTGTTTGGACACCAAAAAAATCACCACATCAGGGTTGTGGTGAGCAATCGACAGTGCCACTGGTTCCGGGTTGAGACCAATCGCGGTAATCAGCACGTGACGGGCAGTCAGGCGAGCGGCATCCGTAGCGGCAACATCAGTAACGTCATCCATGAGATTAACGTTAGTTTAACAAGTTTATAGCCAGCTCAGGGGCTATTCAGGTTTTTCAGCATCGTGTTGACAATACAGCTCATACATCGGACGCCACGCCCGCAGCAGTTGTTTGGCGGCTGCCGCTGTCAAGCGGGGGTCACGCCTGAGCACATCGGCGATGACTGTCATGGTGTCAGGGTGAGGGGTGTCGGGGTGAGGGGTGTCGGGGTGTGCGGTGTTTGTTCGTGTGATTTGCGGAGACACTTCCAGCCACTGCACCAGTTTCATAAACGTTTCTGCCCTTGGTTTATAGATGCCATTTTCGATGCGGCTAAGCGTACTCACGGTGAGTCCGGTTTGTTCGCTGACTTGTGCCAAGGTGAGATCCCTTGCCGCACGCGCCTGCACCAGCAGCGCCGGAATATCCTCGACGGCTGGTGTTGTGTTGTGGGTTTTGTTGACCGTGTGTTCACTCATGATGCAATTTCAACTTACTCCGAAACGCATCACGGCGTCTAGTGATGGGTGCACGTCTTGCGAGCAGGCAAAAAAAATCCCCCCTCGAGAAATAAGGGGGGTTGGAACTGGTGGTACAAGTCGGGGGGGTGCGCGACTACATTGAGTTTTAATCCCCCTCGAGAAATAAGGGGGGTTGGAACGCTAAAGCTAACGCTGCCGCTTATGACAGCTTAGCGTTTTAATCCCCCTCGAGAAATAAGGGGGGTTGGAACTAGAGCAACGTTTAGATCAAGACGTTATCTTGACTGTGTTTTAATCCCCCTCGAGAAATAAGGGGGGTTGGAATCGGGCGGGGCAACTCGTGCTCGTCCAACACTTAGAAAGGTTTTAATCCCCCTCGAGAAATAAGGGGGGTTGGAATAGTGCTGCTGTTGCTGTGGATCGGCTTAATTCTAAAGAGTTTTAATCCCCCTCGAGAAATAAGGGGGGTTGGAACGTAATGGTACTGGTACTGGTACTGGTGGCGACATTGAGTTTTAATCCCCCTCGAGAAATAAGGGGGGTTGAAACCAACAACTTGGAAGCCTTACTGGAGCAATCCCAAGGCGTTTTAATCCCCCTCGAGAAATAAGGGGGGTTGGAACATCATTCTGATCACTGCGTGTGGTCAAAATGGCACCGTTTTAATCCCCCTCGAGAAATAAGGGGGGTTGGAACCTTACGTTACAAGCCGCTATGCAGCGCCCCATCGAAATTGTTTTAATCCCCCTCGAGAAATAAGGGGGGTTGGAACGACGACCGAGATGACCTTTCCGTCGATGCATCAATTCAGGTTTTAATCCCCCTCGAGAAATAAGGGGGGTTGGAACCAGCATGCTCGCCGTCTTGGGTCGATTCGATGTGGGTTGTTTTAATCCCCCTCGAGAAATAAGGGGGGTTGAAACAAGAAGACTTTAGCGATGAGTTGGTTGATGGTTTCATGTTTTAATCCCCCTCGAGAAATAAGGGGGGTTGAAACGCGTTGATCCAATTTGCAGGTCAAAACATGATGAACGTTTTAATCCCCCTCGAGAAATAAGGGGGGTTGAAACATATTATGCAATTGCGTACTGGCGACTTTGAACTTGAGTTTTAATCCCCCTCGAGAAATAAGGGGGGTTGAAACGTCCTCAGCCGCGAGATTGAGCTCGCAGGAGCCCCGAGTTTTAATCCCCCTCGAGAAATAAGGGGAGTTGGAACATCCCATGGAACGAAGGAAGCGCTAAAGATTCATTTAGTTTTAATCCCCCTCGAGAAATAAGGGGGGTTGGAACCTTTAATAGCATGCGCCTCGCTCACAGTGTTCTTAGTAGCTGTGGTTTTAATCCCCCTCGAGAAATAAGGGGGGTTGGAACCCTTCGGTTTTAAGACCCGTCTAGGACAGTGCTAAAGGGGTGTGTTCCGAAGGATAGCGTTTTCATGCCTAAGATTAACACATTAGCTGCTGAAAATGCAAGCCTTTTTCGAGGGTTTATGCCGTCTGTCACACAAACCGAAGGATAGCGATGAAGTGGCGAAAATTAAGATAGGGATTTTACCCGTTCCAGACGGTGTTTCTGGGATTTTTTGAGAGTATACATTTATACATGACTGTATCCTGCGGAATTGTAAAGAAAAGTGTTTTTAGGTTACTTTACCTAACGTCAATCTGACAAACTCCGATACTGGATATGACCGAAGCCGTAGTTGGTGTCTTTGCCAATGTGGGTGACTTCGGCCAGTTGCAAATGCGCACGCACCTCAGCAGGCACTTGATAAATGGTCATCTCTCCTGTCACCCCCCAAAACGGACGCCCCTTGCCGTCTTGATACTTGACCATGCGGCAACGTTGCCAACGGTTTTCTAAGGGGGCAAAACTGTCGAGCGGCAATATGTCCTGCCAACCGCCCACACGCGTGAGCGCCGCCAAACGGCTCAGGTGACTGCGCACAATCAACGACGCACTCGGTGCCGGGTCAATGGTGGACTTTTTTGGTGTCTGCCGCACTTTGACCGCTAGCGGCGTAGTGAAGGTCAGGTGTACATCTCGCGGAGTACTGTCTTCTGCTAACGGGGCTAGGGTATAGGTTTCATTAGCCACAATATCACTGACATGGTGAGCAATGCGCTGCCGCTTTTGCCCAGACGACACACCTGCCAACATGAAGCTGTTTTGGCACAACGCAGCGGTGATGGCTGCCGCACAGCGGTTAGCTTGCTGCAAAAGAATCAACTCAAACACCACCGGCGCATCCGGACGAAACGCTTGCTCGGTGCGCCACACCTGCGGACGAAGCAGCAACACGCTAGGGGCAGCTTTGAACACATCGTCGTAAAGGTCGAGGCGCGGGGGTTGAAAACGGTTACTCATGGGCGTGTGGGCGTGGCGGTTGGTGTAGGTGCGCAGGGCATTCCCAAGGGCACCCCGCAACATTAACGTCGGCAGCGACGCCATCACATAAGGACGTTCGGGGGTGAGCGTCACGGTCAGGTGGCTGCAAACGAGCATGGCTCAGCTTACGTGATTGTCGCTGGTGTGTCCAGTACATTTTTCAGAAATATGCCCCAAAAAAGTCATCTCAAAAAAGGCTGAGTGACCTCAATGCGCAACAAAAAGATGCCCTTAATGATGACATTGGCGCGAATGGCACCTCACTCAGCAAATGCACCAAGTTTGCATTACCCGCTAACGTGGCTGGGGTTGGGCGTGGCGGGTGTGGGGCGTATGATGGGTAAAGTCTGATGTGGTTGTAAGTTTTTGCAACCGCCTGTTTACTGCTTGTTTACTACCTATTGGTAGTCAGGCTATTGGTAGTCAGGCTATTGGTAGTCAGGTTCATGTGAAGGAGTTAGTCATGGCACTCAACGACCCCGTGTTAGAACAAGAATGGTTACCCGTTGCCTTTTCCAGTGAGGTCACCGAAACCCCGCAGCAAGTCATGGTACTCGGCGAACAAGTGGCCATCTTTCGCCATGAAGGTAAGGTGCACGCTTTTCGGGATTTGTGCATTCATAGGGGCACGGCGCTGTCACTGGGGCGCATCGAAGAAGGAACAATAGTGTGCCCTTATCACGGTTGGCGTTATGCCATGAACGGCCAGTGCGTGCGCATTCCCGCCCAACCGCCCGAACAGAGTATTCCTACCAAAGCCAAAGCCACCGTCTACGGCGCACGGGAAGCTTACGGTCTGGTGTGGGTGTGTTTGGCAGGGGATACCGACACGCCCCTCGCGCCTTTTGCTGAAGCCGAAGACGCCAGTTTTCACAGCGTGTTGTGTGGCCCTTACGAAGTGACCGCCGAAGCGCCCAGGGTCATTGAGAACTTTTTGGATGTGTCGCACCTCATGTGGGTGCACGAAGGTTTACTTGGAGACTCGTCGCACGCTGAAATTCCCGACTACCGCGTGCACGACCTGGGTACGCACTTTGAAACCGACCCCATTGCCATCTTTCAACCCGATCCAGACGGACGCGGCAAGGTCATCAACAACGCCTACGTTTACAGCATCTTGCGCCCCATGTGCGTGCGTTTTCGCAAGACCGACCCCGATACCGACGAGGTGTTTTCGATGTTGATGGCAACCTTGCCCGTAGCTGAGCGGCGCAGCAAAGCGTTTATCGTGTTATCGCGCAATTACGGCTTTGACTTACCTGATGAGCAATTTATGGCGTTTCAAGATAAGGTGTTTTCCCAAGACGAAAGCATCCTCATCAGCCAACGCCCCGAGCAACTGCCCCTCGACTTACAAGTCGAACTGCACCTCAAGAGTGACCGTTTGGCGATTGCTTACAGGCAGTATCTTGAATCCCTTGGCGTGGTCATTGGCGTGGCGTAAACGCGATTGGCTAAGGATCAACCAAGGCGAGAACATCGTATCTCGTCTGACGTGAACAGCCTCGAGCTGCCTTGCAAACAAGCGACAATAAAACCATCCCCCGTGCTGACGTTCGCGGTGTCAACTAGCGCGTGGGGCTGATTTTTTGCTCAACCTTGGCGGATGTTGAGGTCAATCACCGACGCCCTTGCTGGTAGTTTTAGAGCAGCGATCACTTGGCTGGCGACGTCTTCAGGTTGAATAAGGGGTTCGGGGTCGTAGGTTTTGCCTTCACTTTCGTAGACCTGTTCTTGCATGGGGGTAGCCGTGCGCCCCGGGTAGACGCTCAGCACCCGCACGCCACTCAGTTCGGCGCGGAGGCTATCGGCTAAGGCTTTGAGGGCGAATTTGCTCATAGCGTATTGTCCCCAGCTGGCTCGAGCGTTGAGTCCGGCCCCAGAATTAATAAACACCACGTGTCCTTTGCTGGTTTCAAGTTTGGGCAACAGTCCCTTAGTGAGGGCATAAGGCGCACGCACGTTCACCTGATAGTGCCAATCGAGGGTGTCAAGCGACGCTTCTGCCATTGTGCCCAGCTTGGCAACGCCTGCACTGTGAATGAGTAGGTCAATGCGGGCGTCGTGTTGGGCGTGGCAAAACGCACTCACTTCGCTGTCGTCGTTGAGGTCGAACGCGTGCACTTGCACGGTGATGTCGGTATTGATGTCGAGGGCTTGCTGGCGGGTGTGGCTAAGCCTTGTTTCGTCGCGGCCAAGTAGGTGCAAAGAGCAACCCGCTCGAGCCAGTTCTAAGGCAATGGCGGTGCCAATACCGCTACTAGCACCTGTTACAACAGCGTGTTGGTTGGTAAGTTCCATGGGCTAGCTTATCGCGAATCGGCACACAAACAGGTTGATGCGCAGGGGCGTTGTCTGGAAACACGCTGACGCGGCGGACGTAGGCTTCGGCGGTCTTCACGCCCCAGTGCCGCAGGATAGATATTCGGTTGTGACCGTCTAGCACGTAGTATTTACCGCGATGCTCGAGCAGTTCTAGCGGCGGCACCCCCCGCTCGCTCATGGCCATGTAAACCCGCGCCCAGCGTTCTTCGTCGTGTTCGCGTTTGGGTAAGAAAGTAGCCGTGTAATCTTCAGCTCGGTTGATGCTGCCGCAGATGTCCTCGAGGGCAACTTCAGTTAACGTGCGTGATGCGTGCTGCACCATAGACTGCAGCCTTTTAAGATGATTGGGTTTACCCGATAGACGCTGCAGCAACGTCTGCCACAGGGCGCGTTTGCGCAGGGTTCGAAATTGGTTGCGGGCAAAAACAAATCCCAACTGACTATCGTTCGTTGCGTACATTGTCACGTCCTTTCTTGCCACGTTTCTTGCTTTCTTGCCACGTTTCTTGCGGGGTTTCTTGGCTTGGGCAAAATGACCTCAGAACAACTGAAACGATTTTGTTCTGAATCGATTCAGAGTGTAGCATCAGCGCATATGCCTGTCAAGCCTGCTAACGTTACATCTTCCTCTAACAAACGGCGGGTCACCCTAAAAGACATCGCCAAAGCCCTCGATATTGCGCCCTCGACGGTATCCAATGCCTATAACCGCCCCGATCAACTATCGGAAAGTTTACGCGAAAAAATTTTGGCGACTGCCGACGCCCTAGGGTACGTAGGCCCCAACCCGATGGCACGCAGTTTGCGCAAAGGTGTTACCAACACCATCGGCGTGGTCTATCCATCGTCACTTTCGTACGCGTTTACCAACCCAGTCGCGGGGTTGTTCGTGCAAGGTATTGCCTTAGAAGTGGAGCGCCAAGGTTACACGCTCTTGTTGATGGGGGGCGAAAAAGGACACAAAACCAGCGCCGATCCGCTAGCGCCTACGACTGCCAATGTAGACGGGTTTATTGTGCACTGTTTTGCTGAAGGAGATGCACTATTGCAAGCGGCACTCGCCCGCACGTTGCCGACGGTGCTCGTTGACCAACCGCAAGCTGGCGACTTACAAGCTGGCGACTTACAAGCTGGAAACTTAGGGGAACACGTTAATCAGGTGGCGTCAGTAGGCGTTGACGACGAAGCGGGGGCGTATGCGGCAGCCAAGCATGTGCTCGAGCTAGGTCACCGCCGTTTGGGGATTGTCTCGCTCGAGCTTGACCTTCACCCACAACAGGCCATCATTGATAGCAAGCGCCAAAGCCAAGCTCGTTACGGGCCTACTCGAGCACGTCTCCAAGGCTACCGACGTGCCGTGCAAGACGCAAGGCTAGTTTGGGAAGACACCGTGCGGGTGTTTGAGTGCTGCGATAACCGCCCTGCTGATGGACGGCACGCGGCTGAGGTATTACTTGATAGCGACTTACCGCCAACGGCGATACTCACCATGAGTGATCAGATGGCGCTCGGGGTGTTGGAAACCGCCAGAGCTCGAGACTTAGCTATACCTGCTGACCTATCGGTGGTGGGTTTTGACGACATGCCCAGTGCCGCCCAAGCCCGCCCAGCGCTAACGACCGTGCACCAACCTCACATCGATAAAGGCAAACATGCTGGCAGGTTGCTGCTTGCTCAGTTGCAAACAGGACAGGGGCTTGAAGCGGTGCGCCTACCTACCCGCTTGGTCGTGCGTCAGTCCACTGCGGCACCGCCTCGGGCTGATTCACCAAAAGCCAGATAGCCAAACGTCAAGTAGCTCGAGCCGGATACTCGAGCCGGGTAACCCAAGCCAAGTAACCCAAGCCAAGTAACTCGAGCCAGTTAAATCGTGAACAGCGCAGAACAGGGTAGGCAGAACAGGGTAGACTGTAGCCCGTGTTATCCCGTCCGCCTTTACGTGTTGTTTTTATCGGTACCAACGCCAGCCTTAGCACCTCGGCGCTCATGCGGGTGATGTTGCAAGAACAGGTTGTTGCGGTGGTGGAATCCGCACCGCACAAGTATCAAGCCAGCCGCTTCAAACGCGTTCGCAAAGAAGTCAGTGAAGCCCGCAAGTTGCGTTATGGGCAAGTGTTTTTGAGCTGGCTGGCTCGCTATAACCAACTGCCGTACTTGTTTTATCACCCTGCTAGGCAAGGGGAGTTGCTCGAGTTAATTGGGCGCGTGCACGCCGATGTCATCTGCGTGGTCACCATGAACCAACTGCTCAAACCCGAGGTGTTCACCGTGCCACCTTTGGGGGCAATCAACGTGCACCCGTCGCTACTACCGCAATATCGCGGGCCTAATCCGCTGTTTTGGCAGTACTACTACGGTGATCTGAAAGCGGGCGTCACTGTGCATCAAATTGATGCTGGCGCAGACACAGGCGATATTTTGCAACAAGCGTCGTTTGAGATTCCCTTGGGGGCAAGCCTCAAAAGTCAAATGCCCCATTATCAGCGTTTAACCAATAACCTTCTCACCCAAGCCTTACGGGATTTACGCGGCGGGTTTGCCGAACCCAAAGCGCAACCAGAGCAAGAAGGGTTGGCGCTTGCGCCGAGGGTGAAACCGGGTGAGCTGAACATTGACTGGCAAGGGTGGTCGCTCGAGCGCACGTGGCACCTGTTGCGCGGGTTTGAAGGCGGTTTGGGTTTGCTGCCACCCGTAGGTCGGTTTCGCCGCTGGGTCGTGGGCGAAATGCAAGCAGACGCGTCTTCACGTGTAAGCCCTGGCAGTATTGGCAGCGACACCGAGGGGAAGTTTGTGCAGCACCCACAAGGCAAAATCCGCTTGGATGTGCGTTGGCAACTGCGTCCCTAGAGGTTTAACTGAACCAAGCTAACTGACAATCGGCAAAGGCTTGCGGGGCTACCTTTTCGTCGGGGTAGTGGATGGTGGTGGCTAAGTATTGGCCGCGCTCAGGGTCAGGTTGGCGGTGGGTCTCGAGCTGACCATCAACCAAATTCACTATCCAATACTCGGGGATATTTGCTCTGGCGTATAGCTCGAGCTTGACCGTGCGGTCTGTTCGTAGTGTACTGCGAGCAACTTCAATAATCAGCAAAATATCGTCAGGCTGCACATGGCGCTCGCTATAACGTTCGATAGGTGGTCGCAACACAACGATGTCAGGTTGAGGTTCACTGAAGTCGTTGATGCGTATCGGGCTTTGACTGAAAATGGTGGCGTTTTTGCCGAGACAGTCTTTAAGCATTTCGCTGATGTATTGCACGCGGTAGTTGTGTTTTTGGCTGATGGGTTGCATGTCAAGCAGCGTGCCCCCGACCAGTTCGACCCGTTTATTTGTAAACATGCCAGCTTCGCCCATGCGGTGATACGTCTCAGTATCCATCAACACGAGCGGCATATGCCCTTGCAGGGCGTGCGAAAAAACAAACGCAGCTTGTTCGGGCAGGGGATGGATGCTGTCGGCAGCATTGGTTGTTTCTACTCCGTTTACAGTGTCTGAGTTTATAATGTTTGTGTTTGCCGTGTCTGCCATGAAATCAGTATAGCGTCTAGGCAGCTTCAGGCGGATGGCGGACGTTGACGTTGTAAAGCTGTGGATTGAGCGGTTCGTGCAGTTCGTCTAGCACAAAACCGTCAAGTTCGACCCACGCGTGTCCCTCGAGCTTACCGTCTTTGCGCCTAAAGCCACTACAAAACACCGCATCTGCCCCATGTTTGCGCAGTGCCACATAAATTGCCAGTGACCTCGGTAAGCAGTTTGAGCCAGGGCGCACCCTAAGTAGCGTCAAACCCCACTTGACTCCACGCACGATTTTTTGGCGCACTTTTAGCGGAATAGCTTTGGGTTCGCTAACAGGTACGTCGAGTTTGTGCAATACCGCATTGACGTCTTCGGTGTCTTTGAGGGTGCGTAAAACCCGCAAAAGTAGGGGCATTTGCTTGCTGATGTCGCGGATTAAGCCAGGTAAGCGTAAAAGTTTGGCAAGGTAGCGCTCGAGCGTCGGATAGGGTCTTTCTAGACTTGTGGCCAGATTCCAACGTTGTCGTTGCCAGTAGCTCGGTGTTGATAAATCCAAGTCACCCTCGAGGGGGTTGCAACGCTGCCAAAACTGCTTAAAGGTACGCAGGCAGTGTAAATATTTAGCTCGCTCACACAAATCGGCTTCGGTTAACGCAAAGTGCGTCAGCAAGGTGTGCATGTCCAAGTAGTCTCGAGCGTGCAAGTGATAGTTATCTTCTGACCAAAAGCGGTTGAGCGCCAGACCAACGAGCACCGCGTCACTAGGTTGCATCACCCACACGGGGACGTCCTCGAGCCTTGCCTCAACAGCCCCTTGCCACACCGCTTTGGTAAGGCGCGTCTGCGTACGGTGAAAAAAAGGCATGTAATTTTGCAGCACCCGCCCGTGCACCTCCACAAACACGCCCCCGTCAGGGCTGCGTAAGTGCAACAGTTCGTGAATATACGGCGTCAGTGAACGCCCCGCCGAAAAGACCACCCGCCAGCCTGCTGCTAATGCCAACTGTTCAGCTTTGGCCGCCTCTTGTGGGGGGATGAGCACGTCAACATCGCCATAAAAACGCAGTGCAGGGGTGTCATAGACAAATTCTGCCAGATAAAACCCCTTGAACAGCAACACCTTGATGCCTGCGTCTGTCCAAGCACGCAGTAAAGGCAACAGGGTGCGTTTCATTTTTTCGTGATGGGCGGCGGCTTTGAGTATATCTGGCCGCAAAGAGGCTTTGTCGGGGTGCTGTTGGGGCAAGGTGCGGTAGGCATACGGCGCTAAGCGGTGTTGGCGCAAGGTCTGTACGTCTGGTACAACCGCAGGTACGTCAGAGACGGGTGTTTCTGTTACTGCATGCAATGATGCACCCACCGACTGCTGCAAAAAACGCTCGAGCACCGCCTCACTTGCCATAAGCGGCATTATGACACATGCTTTGCCCTGTGCCGTGACGAGGCGGGTACAATAAAACCATTCAGGACAGATTAGCAGCACGCATACAAAGCGTGTGCGTTGCTTGTGCGTAGCAGCATGTCAAGCGCTGTGTTTCAAGCAAAACATGTCGAGTAAACGGGTGTGAAGCAAAACGTCATTAACGATGTGACCGCTAGGATTTTCTGTTATCATCTTGTCACAATTTGTTATCATAAGGAGAATCATGAGTCAACCTCAACCGCTGTGGATGCCAAGCCAACCGGAAAACACTGCCATGTATCAATTTCGCCAGCGGATGGCGGAACGTTTTGGCGAAACTTTGCCTGATTATGCCGCCCTGCATGCCTGGTCAGTGGCGGATATTGGGCGTTTTTGGAAAGCCTACATTGAAGATGCCAACTTGCCCATTGATACAAGGGGTGACGCCCTCGTAGGGGAAATGCCCAACGTGACGTGGTTTCCTGAGGCAACGTTGAATTACGCTCAGGTGCTACTCGAGCCACCCCATACCCCAGACCATGCCACAGCGATTATCGCCCTCGATGAACATGGCCGCGAACGGCGCTACACGTATGCAGATATGCGCCAGCAGGTAGCCCAAGCCCAAAAAGCTTTGGAAAAAGCGGGTGTTACCCAAGGCGACAGGGTGGCTGCGTACGTTGCCAACGTGCCTGAAGCGGTCATTGCCATGTTGGCGTGCGCGTCGCTTGGGGCAATTTACAGCAGTTGTTCGCCCGATTTTGGGGGCAGTGCGGCGCTCGCCCGCTTTGGTCAGATTGAACCCAAGGTGCTACTGGCCTCTGATGGTTATTGGTACAACGGCAAGCATTTTTCTACCCGCAGTGCGGTGGAAGACTTGCGGGATAACATTGCCAGTGTGCAGGTGTTGGTGAGTATTCCCCACGATGACACACCTACAGATACGCCCACAGGGGCGCGAGTGTGGGATGATTGGCTCGAGCCAGCTACCACCCCTACCACCCCGACGTATACCCCCCTACCCTTCGACCATCCCCTGTACATTCTCTATTCGTCAGGTACGACGGGTCTGCCCAAAGCCATCGTGCACCGCGCAGGTGGGGCATTGCTTAAGCAGCACAGCGAACACAAGCTGCACAGTGACGTGCGCCCGGGTGACGTGGTGTTTTACTTTACGACCTGCGGTTGGATGATGTGGAATTGGCTTGTGTCTGGTCTTGCTCAGGGTGCGAGCATCGTGTTGTTTGATGGTTCGCCGTCGTATCCGTCGCTAGACATCCTATGGCAACACGCAGCGCGGTTGGGGTTTACCTTTTTTGGTACTAGCGCTCGCTTCATCCACAGTTGCCAAGCGCAAAGTATGGTGCCCAAAGACCTCGCTGACTTATCCACACTGCGTACTATCGCCTCGACGGGTTCGCCCTTATCACCCGCAGGATTTGCCTGGGTCTACGAGGCGGTCAAAGCGGATTTGCACCTCGCCAGTATCTCGGGCGGTACCGACATCGTGGGTTGTTTTATGCTTGGTAATCCCGAATTGCCTGTTTACAGTGGGCAAATTCAGTCGCCAGCGTTGGGGGTAGACCTCGTTAGTTACAGTGATGATGCCGAGCCACGCTTGGGTGAACCAGGTGAACTGGTGTGCCGTCAGCCGCTGCCTTCTATGCCGCTGATGTTTTGGAACGACCCCAACGGCACGCGCTATGTGGATGCTTACTTTGGTCACTTTGCGGGTGTGTGGCGGCATGGTGATTTGATTGAAATCACCCCGCAACAGGGAATAGTGGTTTATGGTCGGAGTGATGCTACCTTGAACCCGGGGGGTGTGCGCATTGGCACGGCGGAGATTTACCGTCCCCTCGAGGATATTGATGCAGTGCTCGAGGCCGCCGCCGTGGGCAAACGCGACGATGGCGACGAGGTAATCTGGCTCTTTGTGGTGCTCCGTGAAGGTGTATCCCTCGATGAAGAATTAACCCGCACCATCAAACAAACCTTACGCAGCCAAGCCAGCCCTCGGCATGTTCCCAAACGGGTTATTGCTGTGCCTGCGCTGCCCTACACCCGCAGTGGCAAGATGATGGAAATTGCTATCGCTCGCTTGGTTAACGGGCAAAGTGTGCCTAATAAACAGGTGATGGTGAACCCGGAGTCGCTCGAGGCGATTGCCGACGCCATCACTAACGTTTAATACACTGACGTTTAGTCGGGCGTGTCAGCAAGGAATCAATCTGAATGGGTGTGATATATACACAGTTGAACGCGATTGATGTCGATGCGGCATTGGCATTGAAAAAAATGGGTAACCGTAGACACGACACGCGGAATGGCTATAGGTAGTGCACCATGGGACAATGCTATCAAAAAAGTGCAGCCTAAGCTGCACTTTAGGTTGTTATGTTGTTGATATAACGCGTTTTTAGCCTTTGACTGCGCCTGCTGTCAAACCGTCAACGATGCGTTTTTGGAAGATGAGTACCAAAAGCACCAACGGCACAGTCACAACCAGCGCCCCCGCCATAATTTCGCCTGTGGGTTCTTGACGGGCAACTTGCCCTGACAAGTTGGCGATGGCTACCGGTACCGTTTGGGCGTCCGGATTGGTCGAGGTGAGCGTCAAGCTAAACAGATATTCGTTCCAAGCGTTAATGAACGCCAGCAAACCTGTGGTGACCAGTGCAGGTGCGGTGAGTGGCAAAAGCACCTGCCAAAAGGTTTGCATCATGGTCGCCCCGTCTACTTGCGCCGCTTGCAATAGCGACACAGGCAAGCCCTTGAAAAACGCCGTCAACACCCAGACCGTAAACGGCAAGGTGAAAATCAGATACGACAAAATCAAACTGACCGTCGTGGGCAAGCTGAGGATGCGAATCACCGCGTAAATCCCGGCTAGCACGGCGACCTGCGGGAACATGGTCATGGCCAAAATGCCATAAAGCGCAGGTGACCGTCCCCGGAAGCGCATTTTACCGAGGGCAAAACCTGCAAACGAACCGACAAGCAGTGACACAACCGTAGCAGATGTCGCGACGATGACGCTGTTCCACAAGCCTCGCAAAAAGCGTTCGTTGCTCATGACCGCACTGAAGTTCCTAAAAGAAATCTGTTGCGGGAAGAACGTCGCAGGCGTGCGGATGAGTTCGCTTTCAGTTTTGAGTGCGGAGATGAGCGCCCAGTAGAAGGGGAACATCAGGTAGATGAAGATAATGGCGATGAGCGTGTAGAAAAACACATCATTCAAAGCCTTGCGTCCTTCTTTGCTACGCATTTTCGGTTCGGCAATGGCAAACACCGTAGCAGTCGCTGCAAAAATGAGGGCAAACAACCACGCAGGTAGTAACACTTGGGCGTCTAAGTTGAACGCGTCAGCAGAACGCGCTGCTAGGCCATAGACAACGAGCAAAACGGTAGCCAACAAACCCGATAAAAACGACAGTGCCGTGGTGAGCCTGCTGCGAAAAAAACACAACACCAAGCCCACAAAAACAAACAGTGACGCCAACGTAGATAGACCACTAGCACGAAAACCTACCGGTTGTCCCACGATGGCACTATCTGCGATACGCCGTACGAAGGGAAAGAAGAAGGTCAATAGGGCAAGTACAAACAGTACAACAGCGGCGATTTTGCTACTGTCTTCAGCACCAGCCCAACGGGCGCGAAAATCGGCTTCAATCACTGTCGACCCCCAAAACGCGGATGTAGAAGATGGCAAACGCAAAGATGATGATAAAAATCACCACACTAGACGCTGACGACAAGCCCACGTCACGGTTGCTAATAAGGGTGTCTTGGGCAAAACTGGCCATCGAATAGCGGCTTTCACCGAAGATGATTTGAAACAAATCAAAAACCCGCAATGCATCTAAGGTGCGGAAGATAAGCGCTACCGCTAGCGTCGGGGCGAGCAGGGGTAGCGTCACGGAGAAAAACTGCCGGAACTGGTTGGCGCCGTCCACTCGAGCAGCTTCATACAGTTCTTTGGGAATAGTTGACAAGCCTGCAAGCAGCAGCAGTGCCATAAACGGGGTAGTTTTCCAGACGTCAATGGCCACCACACTAGGCATCTGCAGCGCGGCTTCGGTTAGAAATGACGTGTTGCCATCACTGAACCCGAGGCTGTTAGTCAGGGCGTTAAAAAAGCCCGAGCGGTCTGAGCGGTACATCCATTCCCAGATAAGCCCGGAAACCACCGTGATAATCGCCCAAGGCACCAACATGGCGGTGCGCATGATATCGCGTCCAAAAAAGCGCTTGTTGAGACTCAAAGCAATGATCATGCCGAGGATGGTCTCGAGCGCGACTGTGGTCACCGTAAACACAATGGTGTCCCACACTGCCCGCACAAAGTTGGCATTGGGCGCAGCGACCATGTAGCGACTACCAAACCAACTAAACGCAAACACGCGGTCATAACGTGTTTGACTTTCGGTAACATTGCCATCAGCATCGTACGAACGGTTGGTAAATATCAGTTCGCCATTGCGGAACATATTGGCCAATTTCAAGCGACCATTCTCATAAGCTGGTTGACCATCGTTGCCGATGAGTTGTCGCCCTTGGTCGTCGAGTTCGGGTTGCAAACCAATCACCCGAAAGGTGAGCAACTGGCGGTAGTTGTCAAAACCAACAAAACGTGTCGGCGTATCACTGGCGAAGCGGGCATTCGTGAAGCTCGAGACAAACACCTGTCCCAAGGGATAAATCGCAATGAGCACCAAGATGACAATGGAAGGTAATAGCAACCACCACGCCGTGCGCTCTTCTTGTTTGGCGAGTTCTGACATCGTCTTTTTGCTGGCTGCAGGTTGACTTGCAGCAGATGTCTGTGCCACGAGGAAGACCTCCTTATAAAGGGCATTGTGTTTGCCACACTGCTGACGTTGCAACCTCATACTTCATCTTTAGGGATACATCATCTTTAGGGATACTTAGTTTGAGTAATACCCAGCTATGTTTACCAGTGATGTTTAGTCGTCCCTCATGGTGCGTGGGTTGGTTACATGGCGGCGGTGTAGCAATAACAACAGGATTTACAACAACAGGACTTACAACAACAGGACTTACAACAACAGGACTTACAAAAAGCAAAATAAGAGAATAGAAAGCCAGACTCAAAGAGCCTGGCTAAACATAAACATGTGAACGCTTAGGGTGTGCCAGTAGGCAAGCCAAGAAGCGCTTCTAAGTCAAGTTCTAACAGGGCTAACGCCGTTTCAGCGTCTTCAGCACCTGTGAGTACATTGTGCACAGCATTGAAGAACAAACGTGAGGTTTCGCCGTATTGCGGTGCGGAGATGGTCGAAGGACGAGCTACTGCGTTGATGAAAACAGGCAACAAGTCATTGAACCAAGCTACATCAGACGCAAGCAAGGTGTCGTCGTCATACACTGCCGGACGGGTGGGCAGCTTGCTGTTGTCAATGGCGTTGGCAAGTTGGTTTTCGTAGTTGGTGATGTACAAAATCACATCAGCAGCCACTGCTGGGTACTCGGTGTAGGCTGATGCGCCCAATTGCCAACCACCCAAGGTAGCAGCCGGGGCTGCGCCTTCCATATCAGCAGCGGGCAAAGTGGTGATACCCACCAAACCAGCAATGGCACTGTCTTCTGCTTGTGCGAGGCTGTAGGCATAAGGCCAGTTGCGCATGAACACGGCGTTGCCTGCTTGGAACAGGTTGCGGGCATCTTCTTCTTGATAACCCGTCACCCCAGAAGGTGAGATGCTACCGACCCAGCTAGCTGCCGTTTCGATGGCAGTAGCGGCGTTTTCATTGTTGACGGTGATGGTGCCGTCGGGGCTGATAATGGTGCCACCATTAAAAGAAGCAATCCACTCGAGCGCGTCACAGGTCAAACCTTCGTAGGCGTTACCCTGCCACACAAAACCCCAGAAGTCGGCATTGCCGTTACTGCGCTCGCCTTCTTGGATGGTTTGCGCCATCTCAGTAAGTTCACTCCACGTAGCAGGTGGGCCGTCAAAACCATATTCGTCGAGCAAGTCTGCCCGGTAGTAGAGCAAGCCGGCATCCGTAAAGTAGGGCATACCAACTAAAGCACCGTCTACGGTGTTGTTTTCAACAATTGCTGGAAAGAACTCGGCAGCCGCTTCTTCAACACCCTCATACTGATACAAATCAGCCAAGTGTTCAGCCAAGTCACCGGGCCAAATCACATCAATTTCGAAGATGTCTACTTCGTCAGACTGAGCTTCAAAGAACTGTAAGTACAGCCCTAAGCGGTCAGTGGCTGACTCTGGACCAGCGATGACTTCAATGGTGACGTTGTATTCTTCGCCGCCAATGGTGTGGGGGTTTTGATCCATATAGGACTGAACGAACTGCTGAGCAACGTCAACGTCATCGCCCCGGTTGCCCGTCATCCATGTGAGTGTGACGTCGGTTTGTGCCATGCCCACCGACAAGAGAAGCAGTAACAGCGTTACCAAACTTCTTTTCATAAAACACCTCTTTCTGAGAAATTCTACATAAAGTCATACCAAAAGATGATACAAGACGAGTAGCAGCAATTCGCAAATCGCTTGCAACCAAACTTTGCTTGACTTTGTGTCATTGGATTGTACCAAGCCTCGAGCCACCGTGCAAGCACACTGGCGAACGTATGACACGTGCTCTCGGTACATTGTGGCTTGTTATCGTTAACATCACCGTTGCTAACAGTCTTCATCTTTTGGCTGTCATCACGGTACTGAAGGTGTTAATACATAGGTCTATAGGTGTATCAGCGGTGTCTGTACTACATGTTGAGACAAGGTTTTGAGGCGAGGTGATAGTTTGTGCAGTCTTATGTGGTCTGAACTTCATTTCTCAAACGCAATGAGCAAGTTTGCTAATGAAACATAAGCCTCAATGATGTAAACCAAAAAAACATAGTTCAAAACATGGTGGCAACAAAACCCGGTACGACACTCGGTATGTGACGAATAGCGCTCGAGTATGCTGAGGTGACTATGACTCACCTTTCAAACCTTTCAAACGGTGCCCTGCCCTTAACAGCAGTCGCCCGCCTAGCCGACCCCGCTAGTAACGTCGCCATTGCCACTACCCGCCTCGAGGCAGGCAGCCGCGTGCATCATCAAGCTAAGACGTTGACGCTTTCGCATACGGTACTGCTCGGACATCGTTTTGCGGTACAAGGTATTGCCAAAGGCGACGCACTTACCTCGTGGGGGTTGCCGTTTGGCAAAGCAAGCCGCGACATTGCTCCTGGTGAATATGTCTGTAATGTCAGTACCCTCGAGGCCTTACGAGGGCGCGAGATTGAAGCGGATTTGCCAGAACGTGCCAATTTTGTAGACGACATGCAAAGGTATGTACTCGAGCCAACTACCTTCCAAGCTGCTGCCCAAGTTGCCCAAGTTGATGTGCCAGCAACCTTTGCTGGCTATCCCCGTTACGACAATGAAGGCAACCTCACGGGGGTTGGCACCCGCAACATGGTGATTTTGCTGGGTACCAGCTCCCGCACGGCTACCTTTGTGCGCCATTTAGAAACCCGTTTGCAAGCACAATATCCCGCAAGTGGCGGTTTAGACGGCATTGTTTGCGTGGCGCACACCGAAGGCGGTAACCGCACTGAACCCAACAACATCGAACAAACCTTGCGTACGCTGGCTGGTTTAGTTAGCCACGTGAATGTGGCTGCCTGTTTGGCCGTCGATATGCCCAGTGACGCCCTAAATAATCGACGTTTGCAAGCTTATATGCAAGAACATGGCTACGCGCTAACCCGTCCGCATGCGTTTATGAGTTTGGCGGGTAGTTTTGCGCAGTCGCTCGAGCACGCTGAAAGCATGGTTGTGCCGTGGCTCGAGCAGGTTTACAGCCAACAGCGTCAAGACATGCCAGCACAACACCTCAAAGTGGCGTTGCAATGTGGCGGTTCGGATGCTTTTTCTGGCATTTCTGGTAATCCCCTAGCCGCCTTAGTCGCCAAAATGCTCATTGAACATGGCGGCAGCGCCAACCTCGCCGAAACAGATGAACTCATCGGGGCAGAATCATACGTGCTCGATAAAGTCAAAGATATCGCTACCGCTGAGCGTTTTTTGCAGTTAGTAGAACGTTACAAGCAATTTGCTGCCAGTCACGGCACGTCTGCTGAAGGCAACCCCTCGGGCGGCAACAAGTTTCGGGGGCTTTACAACATTGTCCTTAAGTCACTGGGGGCTGCCAACAAAAAACATCCTGACGTGCGCTTAGACGCCGTTATTGACTACGGCGAACGCATGAGCGAGTCGGGGTTTTACTTTATGGACAGTCCGGGTAATGACTTAGAGAGCGTCGCCGGACAAGTTGCTGCAGGTTGTAACGTTATTTTTTTTATTACCGGTAACGGCTCAATCACCAATTTTCCTTTTGTGCCGACCATCAAAATCGTCACGACCAGTGAGCGGTATGCCTTGCTCGAGAACGACATGGACGTTAACGCCGGACGTTACCTCGACGGCGAACCCTTAGCAGACGTCGCCAAAGACACCTTCGAGCTTACTTTGCGCGTTGCAACTGGGGAACGCAGCGTCGGCGAAAAAGCCGGACACGCCCAAGTGCAACTGTGGCGCGATTGGCGGCAACCGAGAGATAACACGCTAGATGCGGACGTGCTCGCGGCGCTAGAAGCTCGAGAACGCCCCCAGAGCGGCATCCCTATGGCCATTAACCTGCTAACACCGCAACCCGCAACATTCTCGATGCTCGCAGATAACAACGCCCGTTTTGTTGAACCCCTTGGCCTATTGTTACCGACGAGTCTCTGCTCGGGGCAAATCGCCCGCATGGCAGCAGCACGGTTAAACGCCTCACTAAAAACGGATAAAGTCTCGCGGTTTGTGGCATTAGCGCACACCGAAGGTTGTGGTGTCTCGAGCGGTAGCAGCGAACAACTTTTCACCCGCACGTTCATGGGTTACTTGCGCCAACCCGCTGTGCGCACGGCACTCTTGCTCGAGCACGGTTGCGAAAAAACCCAAAACGACACCATGCGCCGTCATGTGCGGCAAGCTGGTTTAGACCCTGATGCCTTTGGTTGGGCGAGCGTGCAACTCGATGGCGGCATCACCAAGGTGCTCGGGAACATCGACCAGTGGGCGCAAGCAAGTTTGGACAAGCTCGAGCCAGTTCAGTCGCGTGAAACGACCCTAGCCGACATCAATATCGCCCTGCTTACGGATAGTGCGCCGGTGCCGGAGGTGGCTCGAGCCATTGCCATCCTCAGTCAACACATCATCACAGCAGGCGGCAGCGTTACCGTCAGCGACAATGACCCCCTGTGGCAAGTGCCTACTTTCAAAGAGACGCTAGGACTAGCAGATGTCACGCCTAATTTGGCTTATGGGCAATATCCAGAACAAACAGGTTTTTTTGTGATGATGACGCCGCAACCGCATTGGTTAGAAACCATCACGGGCTTGGCAGCGACGGGCTGTCAGGCGATGTTGGCGCATATTGGGGAATATCCTCAGCAAGCTCACCCGTTGGTGCCACTAGTGCAGGTGTCGGGGGTGCTCGAGCATCCTGACCTCGACGCTTTTTTAGGTGATGCAGCTGACCTCGTTGACGGATTGCAACGCGTACTCATTGACGTGTTGAGCGGTGTGATAACGCCTAAACTTTATGCTGCTGGGCATAGTGATATGCAAATGACGAGGGGGCTTTTGGGGGTATCGTTGTGACGCATTTATATCGTTAATGGAGATACATATGAAACTGCCAAGGCATGAAGAAGCGGTCGTGCCTAAGGAAAAAATCACTCTTTATTTGCTCAATGTGCAACACCCAAAAGGAGGAGGGAAAGCTATATTTTTCGTGCGTTTTGGATTTTCTTCAGAACGATGGGAGCAATTAGCCAATGCGCTCTTTACTCATGCTCAAATGCATGAAGTCGCTAAAATAGAGCAAACGGTATTCGGGACGCGCTATGTGATTGAAGGTGTATTGGAAACACCAAGTACAAGAGAACCGTTAGTACGTGTAGTTTGGTTCATTTCAAAAGGGCATACCCGACCACACTTGGTAAGTGCTTACCCTTTGGAGCATACGGATGATTAAAGAATTTGAACAGGTAGTTCTCATTGAAGACTTACCTCAACATGCCCTCAAAGCAGGCGATTTGGGAACAGTCGTAATGATTCACGGCGATCATGCTGGTTTTGAACTCGAAATTTTTGGTGCAGATGGTCACACACTAGATGTCGTCACCGTCGAAGCTTCCCAAGTACGCCCCGTTGACCACCGCGATGTGTTGCATGTGCGCCAACGTTCCGCTGAGGTTCTTGGTTAGAGGGCATTTTGAACACAAACTTGAATAAAAAAACGTGCGGCGACGTCAGTCAACCGCACGCTTGTAAATACGTGTTTGGCTTATTCGGGCAAATTATCTTGGGTGATGAGCACCACCGGCGATTCCATGTAAGGGGCAACCGGGCGGCCTTCAGCCAGTTTGATGAGGGCTTCGGTGGCCAGATAGGCCATTTCGTCTGGATATTGTGCCACCGTGCCGAGCAAACGGCCTTCGGCGACAGCGTCGATGGCTTCGGGAATGGCGTCTACGCTCAAGACGAATACGTCGCCTTCTAAGCCTGCTGCAGCCACAGCTTCTACTGCACCCAAGCCCATGCCGTCATTGGCCGCAAAGATAGCCCGCACGTTGGGGTTGCCTTGCAGGATGTTAGTCGCTACGTTGAAGGCTTCAGCGCGGTCCCAGTTGGCGGGTTGGCTGGCGACGACCTCTAAGCCGCCTGCTTCGGCGGTGTCAGTGAAACCCGTCACGCGGTCGATGCTGCTGGTAGTACCGGGTGCACCTTCGATGACGGCAACTTGGCTGCCAGCCTCTAAGCGGGTAAGTAGTTCTCGAGCAGCAAATTCCCCTGCCCGCACGTTATCAGAAGCAATCTGCTGGGCAATATCGATGCCTTCTTGGGCGTCAGCCGGAATTAACTCGTCGATGTTGACAATGGGCAAACCTTGTTCGCTAGCTTGCACCAAAGCGCTGTTTAAGCTAGTGGCTCTAAAAGGCGTTGCCGATAAACCGTCATAACCGCCTTCATTGAGCCAAGTTTCCAAAATCTCGAGCTGCTCATCAGCAGCGTTTTCGGTAGGTGTGCTGCCGATGTTGATGGTGAGGCCAAAGTCTTCAGCGGCTTGTTCGTAACCTTCAGCCATGGTTAAAAAGAAAGCGTTACTGAGGTTTTTGGTAAGGGCACCAAAGGTATAAGGAGCAATTTCGGGTTCACCCAAGCGGCTGCCGGCAGTAGCCACGTTTTCTTCGGTGATGAGCACTACGGGTGATTCGATAAACGGCGCAATAGGACGCCCGTCGATGACTTTGCGGATGGCTTCTACGGCTAGCACTGCCATTTCGTCAGGGTATTGCGCGACGGTGCCAGCGAGGCGGCCTTCTTCTACGGCAGCTAACGCTTCGGGAATGGCGTCCACGCTAGCGACTAGCACGTCACCCTCGAGCCCTGCTGCGGCAACTGCTTCTACTGCACCCAAGCCCATGCCGTCATTGGCCGCAAAAATGCCCTGCACGTCAGGATTCCCTTGCAAGATGTTAGTCGCCACATTGAACGCTTCAGCGCGGTCCCAGTTGGCAGGTTGGCTAGCGACCACCGTGAGGCCACCAGCTTCAGCGGCTTCGGTAAAACCCGTCACCCGGTCGATGCTGCTCGTGGTGCCTGGTGCTCCTTCAATAACGGCCACAGACGCACCTTCAGGCAAGTTCTCGAGCATCATGTTAGCCACCAACTCGCCCGCCCGTTCATTATTGGAGGCAATCTGCGCAGCAATATTGATGCCTTCTTGGGCGTCTGCGGGAATGAGTTCATCGATATTAATAATAGGAATACCTTGGGCGCTGGCTTCC
This sequence comes from uncultured bacterium, assembly GCA_964550765.1. Taxonomy (GTDB): domain Bacteria; phylum Deinococcota; class Deinococci; order Deinococcales; family Trueperaceae; genus JBCCBI01. The sequence goes on from CAZKAZ010000003.1 coordinate 31,620, forward strand.
GCGAGGGCACTATTAAGGCTGGTTGCCCGAAACGGCGTGACGATGAACGCGTCAAAGTCACCTTCGTTGAGCCAGGTTTCCAGAATAGCCAGTTGTTCATCGGCGGCGTTTTCGGTGGGCGTGCTGCCAATGACGATTTCTAAATCATAGCGTTCAGCGGCAAATTCGTAGCCTTCGGCCATGGTGAGGAAAAACTCGTTACTGAGGTTTTTGGTTAGGGCGCCGATTTTTTGGGCACTAGCGAACGGCAGTGCCAAAAGTGCAACAACGAACCACAACATACGTGCTTTCACAATGAACCTCCAAGATTAGGGCATCCGCCCTTGTGAATTGTTACGACCCCATGATGATAACACACTCGAGATGCCAGCTAGCCGACCCGTGAGTGGGCTTGTTGTTTGCGCCACTGATCGAGCACCACTGCCAAAATAATCACCATACCGATGACAAATTGCTGCCAAAATGTCGGCACATTGAGCAGGTTCATGGCGTTGCGTACCAAGCTGATCACTAGTGCGCCCACCAGCGTGCCGGCTATGCTGCCTTCACCGCCTGTGAGGCTGGTACCGCCCATAATCGTTGCGGCAATGGCATCAAGTTCAAACAATTGCCCCACCGTCGGGTCAGCCGAACTGAGGCGAGCGGTAAGGAGGGCTGCTGCCACGCCCGTGAGTAATCCTCCCAGCAAGTAAATACCGAGTTTATAGCGTGCCACAGCGATGCCAGCGAGTTTGGCGGTGGTTTCGTCGCCGCCGATGGCTTGGGTGTACTTGCCAAAACGGGTCTGAGTAAGCAGCAACCAACACACCACTGCGAGCACCAAAGCCACCAACACCTGCACGGGCACCTCGCCAATACGTCCGGCAAAGATGCGCAAAAAGTCGCGGTTGAAGCCGTAGATGGGTCTACCTTGGCTAATCACCAACGCCAAACCACGAAAGATGCCCATAGTGCCAAGCGTAGCAATAAACGGGGGCAAGTGAATTTTGGTAATAAGGAAACCGTTAAACAACCCGCACGCCCCGCCGATAATCACCGCAATCACAAAACCCAACACAGGGGGCGCGCCTGCGTTCATGGCCATCGCCGCTACGATACCAGCGAGTGCAGTAATAGAACCCACCGACAGGTCGATGCCGCCGCTGGTGATGATGAACGTCATGCCGAGGGCGATAATGGCGTTGATGCTGGCTTGTAAGAGCACTTGCAAGATGTTGCGCGAGGTCAAAAAAAACTGTTCGCCGCGCACCATCGGCGTGAGTACTGAAAGCGCCACGACCATCACCACGAGAATAAGAAAGATCCCGTATTCGGCACTGACAAAAGCGATGCGTTTGCCAAGGTGGTTACTCGAGCGCCGCAGGTTCACGCTTTGGCTCCGGTAATGTAAGCAACAATATCTTGCGGGTCGGTGTCTTCTTTGCGCAGTGTGGCCACGTGTTTGCCTTGCCGCAAGACAATAATCACATCGGCGATGCGGTAGACGTCTTGCATGTTGTGGCTAATGACCAAAAATGTCATCCCTTTGCGTTTGAGGTCTTCGATCATGCGCAAGACTTGTTCGGTTTCTTCGACGCCAAGAGCAGCAGTAGGTTCATCGAGAATGAGCAGTTTACGTCCCCACAACACCGCCCGACCAAGGGCAATAGCCTGCCGCTGGCCACCGCTCATGCTGCGGACGCTCGAGCTAGGACTGGGAATCTTGATGTGCAACTGCGCCAAAGCGTCCCCTGTTTCCCGGCGCATCTGCCCCCGATTGAGCCAACCCAAGACCCTACCCAACATATTATCGCGCAAGGTTTCCCGCCCCAGATAGACGTTATCGGCTACGTCCAACGCTTCAATGAGTGCCAAGTGCTGATACACCGTTTCGATGCCAGCAGCGAGGGCGTCGGCGGGTTTGTGAAAGTGGCACGGCTGGCCGTCGAGGATGATTTCCCCGTGGCTCGGCGGGTGCACGCCCGCGATAATTTTGACGAGCGTCGATTTGCCGGCGCCGTTATCGCCTACTAATGCGACAATGTCGCCGGGGGCAATCTCAAAACTGACGCCTTGCAGGGCTTGCACCGCACCAAAGGACTTATGAACGTTGCGTACCTCGAGCAATGCCGAACTCGTGCTACTTGCGGTCTCGGTAGATATTTGGGTAGTTTTTGACGACGTAATTTTCGAAGAAGTGGACTGGCCTTGCATCGCTGCTCCTATCGTGCTGACTCCGCGTGTCAATCAATAAAAATCAATTTAACAAAGCTTAAAAAATAACTGCCTCAAAATACTAAATAACTCAAAACAACGGCGTGGCAGTGTGATGCCATCACAAGCTGGCTGCGGGGGACTGTCAAGTTTATCAGGTCATGTTAGCGTTCTCATGACAATTGCGGCGCCTCAGCATACCAAACGCTGCCGTCTTGTGAATGAGGTCGTGTCAAGATGAATCGTCAGGATTGGTGGTTAAGGGTGCTTTTTGGCTACGACCAAGGTGATGTCATCGAAGACTTTGTAGTCACCAATGTGATGGCGAACGTCTGTGATGATGGCATCTCTAACGGCGTGTGCGCCTGCGTGCCAGTGGTCACTGATAATCTCACTGAGACGACCGAGGCCGTATTGGTGATTGCGGTTGTTTTCGGCTTCGGTGATGCCATCGGTGTATAGCACGATGCCGTCACCCGCTGCTAAGTCAAAGTTGGCGTGGTTGAGGTGTTGGCGGATATCTGGCTCGAGCGCAAGCGGTAACCCCAAATCAAGCGTGCTGTGGGTTTCGACTTCACCGGAAGCGCGCACAATCAGTAGTGACTCGTGCTGGCCGCATATCTGCAAACGGTTGTCACTGCACGTTAACAGCGACAACGTCAGGCTGCGGTCAACCCGCATGCGTTCTAGGTTGTCATACAAGGTGGCATTGAGAATCTGCAAGATATCGGCGAGGGAAAACTTGCCGCTGTGGTGCAGCGCCCGCACGATGGCTTGCGCCATAATCATCACCACGCCACTTTCAAGGCCATGTCCGGCCACGTCACCGATGGCCAAACCCAGTTGGGTGTTGCCGTCTTGGGTAATCAACAGGGCGTCGTAGTAGTCGCCACCGACTTCATCAGCAGGCGCCATGTAGGTAGCAATATCGAGCATGGGAATAGCAGCAAGTTCGTGTTCAGAAGGTAGCACCATTTGTTGCAACTTGCGGGTGACATCGAGTTCACGTTCCATGCGCAAGTTGTCGTCTTGCAATTGGGCGTTGAGTTGGCTGATGCGTTCGTTGGCCGCGTTCAAGTTGGCAGTGCGGGCGTTGACTTGAGCTTCTAAGTCGGTGACGAGCAGCGACAATTGTGAAGCCATGTCGTTGACGCTTTCGGCCAAAGCGCCGATTTCATCGTGGCTAGATATCTCCACTCGAGCACGCCAATCACCTTGGCGCAAGGCTTGGGCGGTGCGGCCAAGGGCGAGCAGGTTGTCGGTGATGGTGGTTTTGACCAACGCGGCGACGAGCACAGTCAGTAGTGATGCTGCAATGACTGCCACAAACAGGGCAACTGTCGCAGAGCGTGTTGCGCTTGCAATGGCCGCTTGGGCTTGGTCGGCTCTCGCGCTAACAAACGCCACCAAGTCCGTGGCTACATCATCTAAGGTGCTAGCTTGTACGTCAAACCCTGCTAGGGTCACGCGGATGGTTTGGTCAAGTTCTAGCAGTGCTTCGGCACTCACCACCACATCAGCCATGGCATTTAGGGCTTGTTGCCGGGTGGTGTCATCGACATTGAGCATCAACTCGAGGTTGCGGGTGATGCTGTCAGTGAGGCGTAACACAGCGCGCATATCACGTTCCTGACGACTCAAAAGATACTCTTTAGAAGCAGCTAACAACTCAAAATACAACGTGTTCAGGTTGGGGTTGTTGGTTAGCTCGAGCCGAAAACGCAACACTGTCAAACGCTGTTCAAAGATTGGTTGCACCCCAGTGCGAGCAGTAGCAAGTTGTTCTACCAAAGATACCGCCTCATTAAACGCTTCTCGGTAACCACGGGCTACTGAGAGATAGCTGATGACGGTTGCGGTGATATCCGCTGCGCTCATGGCTTCGTTATCTGCACGCGCTGAGGTCTCTACTTCTGTGCTGCCAACAGGGGTGTTTTCTTGATTTGTGTTGTTGGCAGCTGTGGTGGTCTCGGTGGTCTCGGTGGTCTCGGTGGTCTCGGTGGTCTCGGTGGTCTCAGTGTCTT
>CAZKAZ010000003.1:35846-37200 GCA_964550765.1 uncultured bacterium
CGACACACCGACGTAGTAGTTCTGGGTGTGACCGGTTTTCAGAATCTCATCCTCGATGAAGCTATCACGACCGAAGTCGGGGTCGTCCGGGTTCTCAACCGCGTCTGCAAACGAGAAGCCGGTATCGCGGAAGAACTTCGTCACGCCGATCAGGAAGTCCTGCGTCAGGAGCCGCGCGTTCTCGGCGGTGTCGCCGGCCCATTCGGCGCGCACTAAGGTGTCGAGGTTGTCGTTGACGGCGTTGGCGTAGGTATCAACGGCGTATTCAAGACCCTCTTCGGGGTAGCTCAAGATAAAGTCACGCTCGAGGCGACGGGCTTGCTCGAGCAGCACCCGCATCTCCAGCACCACCTGCTGCGCTTGCATGCTGCTAGCAAGTACCTCTTCGGACTGCTTGCGCACGCCCCTGAGCGCCATGTAACCTGTGAGCGCCATAAACACAATGAGCACAGCAAAAAGGCCAAACGCAAAGGTGAACTTTCGTGTGATGCTAAGCCGCGACCAACGCGCCTGCCAAGGGCGGTGTGACAACCACGATGACAACCGTGAAGCAGACATTGTTACCTTCTTCCGTAAACTGCCGTGATGCAAACTGCCGTGATGCACTTGCCGTGAGGCGTTGCCATGACAAAATTCTAACACTGTGAGATCAATGACTCGAGGGCAGCCAATCCCTTGGCGCATCACCCTATAGTATTCCCTTACGTCAGCGTCAGGTAGCAAAAGGACTCAAAAGGACTCAAAAGGACTGACAACAAGCATACCGTTGACAGTACAGTCTCCGCAGTACCGTGTTTGCAGTACAGTCTCCGCAGTACCGTGTTTGCAGTGATGTATCGCGTTTGCCTGTGCCGTGCAGGCTCATTCGTGATGCTACAAAGTTCAATGCTACAATGATACTACGATGAGATTGCTTATAGGCATCAGCATTTATGTAGTGTTGTCAGCGGTGTTGGTCGTGCCAGCGGTGCGCAGCCTCAAACGCGCTCAAAGCCAGCAGTTGCCCGCCTCGCAAACGGCGTCCTCGGTGTTGCCTTATCTGATTGCTAGCGGGGTGTTGACGGTGGTGTTTCTCATCTGGTTTGTGAGTCGTTTGCTTTGACGCTCAGTGACATTTGGATACTCAAGTATGGATACTCAGGCGCTTGTGTCGAGAGGTAAAGATTGGCAGTTGCTTGGGTCACGTTACCTGTGCAAAGTGTGATGGTGATGTGTTTGACGGTGTAGGTCTGATGGTTAATGAAAACGCTGCTCGAGCCACCCCAGCCGCTGTTCTACCCCAGCCAAATAGCCAGTGCCAAAGTAATACACATGCACCAAAAGCGGATAAAGACTGTACAGCGCCCGTCGATAA
>CAZKAZ010000003.1:37211-40958 GCA_964550765.1 uncultured bacterium
GACGCACTTGGTGATAGCGCTGCCAAAAAGCGTCACCAAAAGTACTAAACAAGTCGATATACGCCAAATCAACCTCGGGGTCAGCGTAGTAGAGCGCTGGGTCGATGATGCCCGTGATGGTGTCACCTTCTGCCAGAATGTTACCGCTCCACACGTCGCCATGAACGAGGCCGGGCGGGTTGGGTTCACACCACTGTGGTACACCCTCGGCTAGTTGTTTGACTCGAGCCAGCGTCTTTTCCGGTAAGTGTCCGCGTTCGTGGGCTAATGCTGCAAAGTGTACCAGCCGCTTTTGGGCAAAAAACTGCCCCCAATCATCATGCCAACCGTTGGGTAAGCTAAGCGACCCAATCAAGGTGTCTTCAGCAAAACCGTAAGCCTCGGCGCGGACGTTGTGCACATCTGCTAGTAGTTCTGCCATGTGCCGTTCAGCAGCAGCGTTCAACAGGCCATGACCAGGCAGGTGCTCGAGCACCAACAGCCCCTCATGTTGGGCGTACACCTGCGGCACGGGCAGACGGCTGTGGTCATGCAGATATTGCAACATGCGTCCTTCGCAAGCCAAATCACCCTCGAGGTCAACTTTGACGACAGCCTGAGTCACGTCTTGTGTGTCGGTTTGTGTGTCGGTTTGTGTAGGGGTGATGGTGTCAGGGAGCGGCTGGGCAAACGTCACCCTATACACCGCTGCAATTTGTCCGCCGGATAGGGGTGTGACGTGCGTGATGGTGGTGTGCAGGAGGTGCTCGAGCGTCGTCCTGGTGTCAGCGTTCATGGTGTATCACGCTTGTTCAGCAAGGTGGGTTTTAACGTCTTCGAGCAGTCCCTGACAACCATCTTCAATCATGGCGTATACCCGCTCAAAGCCCCCCGCACCACCATAATAGGGGTCTGGCACGTCAGCGTTTTTATATGTCTCATCATGGGCGTAGTCAAGCAATTTGCTGATTTTGGCGTCATAGTGTCGCCCAAGGTGCATATTCAGCGTCCAGCGGTGACCGTCATCCATGACAATCAAATAATCAAACGTGTCGCAGTCTTCTGGGGTAATGCGCCGCGCTTGCTGACGTGACAGGTCGATGCCGTGGGCTTTGGCAGTGGCCTGAGCGCGACTGTCGGGGCTGTCGCCGACGTGGTAGCTGTCTGTACCTGCAGAATCTACGTGCACGTGTGCATGCAAGTTGGCTTGCTCGAGCAAGCGTTCAAAAATACCTTGCGCCGTGGGCGAACGGCAGATGTTGCCCGTGCACACGAACAAAACGGATAGGGAAGAGGTCATAGCGTCACCATAACAAACGTCTTTTGAAGTAGCTTCACAGCAACGTTGATAGTCATATTTTTGTAAGACTCTTTGGGCGCTTTCCTGACACGATTTTTAACAAAGTAGCGTTACGTTTTTAAACCCGGTCTAGCCCGATACACCTGCGTGACATCGGGAATTTGCCCGACGCTTTCTTTGATGAATTCGATTTCGTCTTGGTTTTTGACATCAACCCGAAAGTGAATGCGCGCATGGGTGTTGTCGCGCACGCCCGCACTGACGCGCATAGCAGATTTGTTCATGCGGGCAATCACCGCCAGAATGTCTTGTAAGAGCGCCGGGCGGTCAATACCTAAAATTTCAAAGTCCACCGGATAAAGTTCGTCTCCGGCGGCTTCCCAAAAGACGTTTACGATGCGTTCGGGTTCTTTGTACATGAGCCTTTGGGCATTAGGGCAGTTAAAGCGGTGCACACTCACCCCGCGCCCTCTTGTGACATAGCCCACCACGTCATCACCGCGCACAGGCGAACAGCAGCGGGCGAGTTTGGCAGGTACGTCTAGGTCGTCCAAGTAGATGTTGGTGGGTTGCTTGGCTTTGGCTTTGGGTGCAGGCGGTGTTTTGGGTTTGTCTTCGGCTTGGTCAGGCGCGAGCACGTCGATGACTTGTTTGACGGTGATGCGTTTGCTGCTCAGTGCCAACAACAAGTCGTCAGCAGAGTCTTCTCGCATGAGCTGGCTGGCAGCGTGCTCGAGCTTTTGCTTGGTCAGATTTTCTTTAACGGGTAACTGCTTGCGGCGAAGCGCCCGTTCTAAGCTGCGGCGGCTGCTTTCCAAAATGCCTTCGCGTTCGCGCTGCCGAAAATATTGGCGGATTTTTTGCTTGGCGCTGCGGGTTTCGGCGATGTGCAACCAGTCGCTACTAGGGCCATATTGATTGCTGCGGTTGGTAATCACTTCAACGCGGTCACCGTTTTTGAGACGGTAGTCAAAAGGCACAATTTCGCCGTTAACCCGCGCCCCAATGCAGCGGTGGCCGACTTCGGTGTGCACGTGATAGGCAAAGTCAATGGGCGTCGCGCCGTGCGGTAAGTTCACCACGTCACCAGCGGGCGTAAACACAAACACCCGTTCGGACAAAAAGTCTTTTTTGACGGTTTCAACAAACGCCCCAGCGGTTTCGGCTTCGTCGTCAACATCAAGCAGTTGTTTCATCCACTCGAGCCGTTTTTCGACTTCCTTGACGTCTTGCAAGCCCTGTTTATACGCCCAATGCGCTGCGACGCCATATTCGGCAATTTCGTGCATCTGCCGGGTGCGAATTTGCACTTCGATGGGTTGCCCCATAAAACCAATCACGGTGGTGTGCAGTGACTGATAGCCGTTGGGTTTGGGCGCGGCAATGTAATCTTTGAACCTACCCGGAATGGGCGTCCACAAGCTGTGCACAACCCCGAGCACCCGATAACACAAGGTTTCACCCTGCACGTCGTCGGCGTCGATGATGGCGCGAATGGCCATGAGGTCAAAAATTTGGTCGATGGTTTTTTTGTCGCGTTGCATTTTGCGGTGCACGCTATACAAGTTTTTGCTGCGCCCAGAAATATCCACGCTAAAACCATCAGCATGTAAGCGTTCTTCTAAGCGTGCCCTCGAGCGTGCCACATAGGCTTCTCGTTCTGCGTGATGGCTGCGCACGCGGCGGCGCAAAGTGGCATAGGTGTCTGGCTCGAGATACTGAAAACTCAGTTCTTCAAGTTCGGTTTTGATGTGGTTAATACCCAAACGGTGGGCTAGTGGGGCAAAAATTTCTAAGGTTTCCTTGGCAATCTTTTTTTGTTTGTGCGGCGGCATACTCACCAGCGTGCGCATGTTGTGCAATCTATCTGCTAACTTCACCAAAATAATGCGCACGTCACTGACCATTGCCAGTAACATCTGCCGTAAGTTTTCGGATTGTTCGTCTTCGTAGACCCGCACTGACAATTTACTGATTTTCGTTTCACCTTCGACAATGCGCCTGACCGCTTGGCCAAAAGCGTCTTCAATTTGTTCAAAGGTCACGTCAGTATCTTCAACGGTGTCGTGCAATAAGCCAGCAATGAGCGCGTCAGCATCTAAGTGCATCTCCGCCAAAATTTCCGAAACTGCTACCGGGTGGCTGATAAATGGATCACCAGACTTGCGCAGCACGCCTCGGTGTGCTTCTTCAGCGAGTTGATAAGCGGCGGCTAAGCGGGCTTGATCGGCGCTGCCCAAATAGGTGGTATGACGTTGCAACGTCGTCAGTAGGGCGTCCATCATCTACGCTGTATGTTATCACGCAAGGAATGAACGTTGGCGACTAAAATGCACAATATTGCTTCATGGCAGGGCTGTGTTGGCGGTTTTCACCGCGTTTGCCGTTTTTAGTAGGGTCATGTGAAGAGAACGATGGCTTTGTTTGCTTGACTGCTTAGCTATCACAGCGTCAGCGACGTCATGCCA
>CAZKAZ010000003.1:41058-99057 GCA_964550765.1 uncultured bacterium
GATGGCTTTGTTTGCTTGACTGCTTAGCTATCACAGCGTCAGCGACGTCATGCCAGCGAGCGAATGTAAGTGATTGACTGCAAACATAAGCATAAATAAGCATGGTAAAGACGAAGTAGTAGCATTTCCATGATTGATGTCCACACAGTTGAACGCTTTTTATGTCGATGTGACGTTGATAAACAACAATCTGGATAAACAACAATCTGGATAAACAACAATCTGGATAAACAACAATCTGGATAAACAGCAATCTGGATAAACAGCAATCTGGATAAACGGTAATCTGGATAAACGGTAACTGTAGAAAAAACACATGGAATTGCTATAAACACAAAATAAGCACAAAGTAAGTAAAGAGGAGTTTTTATGAGTGTATTGCATGAGCCATTGCGTGTGCCTTTGGTGATTAAGTACGGCGGCAGTGTCATGACCGACCCCGCAGCACGGGTGAAGATGGCTGCTAGCATTGATGCCTTAAGTGACTATGCGCCTATCGTGGTGCACGGCGGCGGGCCTTTTATCAAACAAGCCTTGGCAGAAGCAAGCGTGGAAAGCCGTTTCGTGCGTGGACTGCGGGTGACAGACGAAGTCAGCTTGCCGATTATCGAAAAGACCCTCACCTACCTCAACAAACAACTTGCTCAAGCGTTTGCGTCGGCAATCGGGTTGACTGGGCGTGACGCGCAGGTGATGCGGGCTAAGCCGCTGCCAGAATTGGGCTTGGTGGGTGATGTGACGGATGTGAACGTGGACTTGCTGCGGTTACTGCTCGAGCACCACCTCACCCCCGTCATTGCTTGTTTGGCTGCCCCCGAAAATCCCCTGTTTGCGCACGACAAAGGCATCTATAACGTCAACGCCGACAGCGCCGCTGGTGCAGTCGCAGGCGCACTGGCTGCCCCGGTCATCTTTTTGAGCGACGTAGCAGGTGTGTTAGATGACCCCAGGGACAGTGATAGCCTCATCCGCCGTTTGGACAGCGCCGCCATTGGTGAGCGCATTGCCGATGGCCGCATTGCTGGCGGCATGATTCCCAAAGTCGAAGCCGCGCTGCACGCGTTAGCCAGGGGGGCAGCGTTTGCCGTCATCGCCGATGGCCGCGACCCTGAGCATGTTGCTGGCACGCTCTCTGGTGAACGTGGCACAACCATCGTCAGCGAGTAGATTCATTGCCAGTGACCAGTGAGTAGACTGTCAGTGAGTAGCTTGCCAGTGAGTAGCTTGCTAGCGAATAGGTTATCGGTAGGTTTTGATATTGCTTGGCTTGTTGCGGGGTGATGTGCAGGTGAGGTGTCCATTTGATGGGTATGTGGCTCGAGAAAGGTGTGATGGCCGTTTCTGACTTCAATCAACAATCCAATCCCGACACCGATACGCTTTCAGCAGCAGTGAGTTTTAGCGACATAGCACTACGAGACGATGCCCGTATGTTGGCTGAGCAGCTCGAGCTACCCCTCAACCTCCCTGACGCCACGTATGTGCTCGAGCTAACCCCCTCTGGCCTCGTTTTGCACACCCCGCAAGACACCCTGAAGGTAGATTTTGCTAACCGTGACATGCAAAAACGCATCGCAGGCGGTAAATCTCAAGACCTTGCCAAAGCCGTTGGCGTGGGGCGCGGCCAAGTGCCGTATCCGCACGTGTTAGACGCCACCGCTGGTTTAGGGCGGGATGCGTTTGTGCTGGCTAGTCTAGGTTGCAAGGTGCATATGCTCGAGCGCCACCCCCTGCTGGCTGCCCTGCTCGCTGATGCTTTAGCTCGTGCGCACCATATGCCTGACATTCGTGACGCTGCTACTCGTCTCAGTCTTGAATCACGTGACGCGTTGGATGTTTTAACAGAAGATACCCAGTACGACGTGATTTATCTCGACCCCATGTATCCCGAAACCAACAAAAAAGCCCTTCCCAAAAAAAACATGCAAGTGCTGCGTGGTTTGCTCGGTAGTGATGATGCTAGCGGGTTGCTCGAGCACGCCCTCGCCACAAACGTGTCTCGCATTGTCATCAAACGCCCCAAACACGCTCCCAAAACGCCTGCGCCTAGTGTGAGTATCACCGGCAAACAAACCCGTTTTGACGTGTACGTGCGCTAAATCTGACCACAACACACCAACAACACGCTACAAGCAGCACAAAAAAACAACCGCTCCGAAGAGCGGCTGCGAGTGTGGCAGGGGCGCAGGGATTCGAACCCCGATTCTCTGAACCAAAATCAGATGTCCTGCCCTTAGACGACGCCCCTATGCTGTTGTTTGCTATCACCTTGCTCAGCGCAGGACATGCGAGCAAGGACAAAACAGAGTGTACTGACTTGGCTTGCGTCTGTCAAGCGGCCTCACCACACAATTCACCTTTATCTCCCCCAAACACGCGAGTTGACAGCGTCAAGTATCGTTGGCGATACTGACAAAACATGCTTCCAAGCAGTCAGAACGCGTTATAGTATCCACAGCCGCGTTCTACTACCTAAGCTGTGTACTATGTAAGCTGTATAGGAACGCTAGCCCTCGAGCAACCCGCTCAAATCATTTTGTGTAAGGAGAAGTTATGCGCAACCGCTTTTTAATCTTGGCTCTGGGTTTCATGCTGATGCTCAGTGCTTGCCAGCAAACCACCACTCCCACCGAAACCCCTAACGTTTTAGGAATGGGTACGATTACCTTTGGTGCCGATGGCGTCACTACCGCTTCATTGAGTAATGACGCTTACAGTGTTAATAGTGGTATTGAAGTTGTTGGTGCATCAAATGCTGCAACGTTTATCGATCAAAGCGTGGTCGGTGCAGGACGACTAGCACGGGTTCAAGTAGGTATCCGTAACCGTTCAGGGGCAGCCATTGACAATTTGGTGCTGCTTGCAGTGTCGCTCGAGGGGCTTGACCAAGGTATCTCACCTTTTAGTGACATCCGTGAATTCCCGTCTAATGCCCCTATTACTGACCCTACCCGCATTGCCCAAATCAAACCTGCTCACGCGTTTACCGTTGACGACCTTGACAACGGTGGTAGTACTGCAACAGGGGCAGACTTTGTAGCCTACGCCGAAGCTGATCTCTCTGAAAGTGTGCGCAGTGCTGTGCAGCGTGTGGCTAAAGTACCTATCGCTGCCGTATTGCCCTATGGCTTCAAAGTAGGCGATATTGCCAACCAAGGCACGGTGAATGTTGATATTTCGTTCTTCTTGCCCAACGCCGCCGCCATTAATGGTTTTACCTTCCGTTTTGTGGCTATTGAAGATACCCTCGAGCGCTACACCCAAGGCATCACCGAAATCGAATTGAACGAGAGTAACGACGTCGGTTACAGTGACGCCGAAGGCGTGCGCCAGCGTTACGGCGCGGTTGATGCCAGTAAAACCCTCGTGCTCATTGGCCCTTACACCCGCACGGTGGCTCAAAGTGACCAACAAGCAGGCATCTTCACGCTCTTGCCCGATATTCGCATCATGGGCACAGCAGACAACCCGACAGCCACCCTGCTAGACACTGGCTCTACAGATTTACCCACCCTCACCAGCAACTAAACCAGCCGCGAACGACCTAGGCGAGCCAATCGGTTCGCCTTTTTTTATTGGTGTGATGTGTTGGGTGTGATGTTGTTGTGTTGACGTGTTGGGTACTGGCTAAATTTCACGGCTAGATGTCACTAGATGTCAGTTGTGTCGCTCGGCAAACCCGCCGCTAGCACCTCACGCACATCATCCCCCAGCGTCAACTGCCACGCTTGCACCTGCTGCAAGCCACGCGGCAACCACCCTGCAACCTGCTGTTGCACCCGCGCCGTGAGTGGCAACCCCAACCCCTGCCACAACGCTACCGCCGCGTGTTGTTTGTTGAGTGGCTGCCAGGTTGTTTTTGCTTGTGATGATGCTTGTGAAGGTGTAGTGCGCACCAGTTGCACCACATGCCGCAAGTGGCTGTTGTTATTGGTGTCGGTAGTGGCGTGTGTAGACGGCGTACTGTACAAGTCGCTGAGCGTTTCTTTGGCAATGAACGCTTTACCCATCACCAGTTCGCCCAAGTCAGCGCCTGCAAGCCGTGGTTCTAGTTGTGCCACGTCACCCGCAAACAGCCGCACCCCCCGCTCCAAACTCTGCACTGCCAGCGTGTCAGCATCCACCCACACCACATCTTCGGCCACATATTCCCAGCCTGCTTGTAGCGCCCGCACCAGTGTGGTGGTTTTGCCCGTGCCACTTGCCCCCAAAAACAGCACCGCCTCACCCCCAACGTGCGCACACGCCCCATGCACAGGCAACCAGCCCGCCGTACGCAAGGCTTCGTGCAGAGCAATCACCAGCGGATATGGCGACAGCTCCCCCTGCCACACGCCCCGTTGCGCCGCTGCCACGTTGATATCGGGGATATCGGGTTGATTGGGCTTGCTGCTGTCGAGCTTGCTGCTGTCGGGCTTGGTGCTGTCGGGCTTGGTGCTGTCTGGGTGTGCGTGATTAAGGGTGAGGGTATCAAGGGTGAGGGTAGCGTGTTGGTCGTGAAGGTCTAACCACACCACCGTCCCCTGCGTTTCAATGCGAACTGTTGCAGGGGTGTGTGCCTGTTTTACCTGACCCCCTACCTGACCCCCTGTATTTACATGACCCACCGTCACCTGCTGACCCAGCAACGGCAGCACCTTGTCGCGTCTGGGCTGTTGTCGCCACGTCACCACGTCAGGTGCGTCTGCTGCGGTTTGCAAGCGCAAGGTGTAGTCCCTGAAACCCGCACCCGACTCGACACCAGCTGCCCCAAACCAGCGCCGCGCCAACCACGTCCGCACCCCCACAGGCACACGGCCAAAACTGACCGCACACCCTAAAATCTGCCCTGCAGTGGCGTCTGAACTAGGTGGCATCATTGTCTCGTTGCCTCATTATCTCGCTATTGACGGTGCTGTTAACGGTGCTGTTGTTGGCGAAGGTGGTGTCACGAAAGGGGCTGCTGTCACAAGTAGTGCTGTCACGGGTGGTGTGGTCAAGCGTAGCATCGCAAAATCGTCAGTTGACATCTCAGTGACTTCATCAGTGACATCAAGTCAGGGATATCAAGGGACGTATCAGTTAAGCGCACGTGTTTCAACCTGTACCAAACCCACCTCAACTAGCGCCGCAAGCCACGCTTCACTGTCTGCTTGGGCGTCGGCTTCGCTCACCTCAAACGCCTCACACAGCGCTTCTGCCAATTCGTCTACCGTCGCTGGCAAGCGTTGCCACAAGGTGCGTCCGCTGCTGTTCAAGCTAAACATCTTGCCGCTCGCAGGTGCCATTACCACCAATTCATCGCCCAAGTCAGTGACAACCACTTGTTCGTTGGCTTCGTAGCGCGTGTTTTTGTCCATAACGTCATCCATAACCTATCCAGTACCTTAATATTGAGTTTAGATATCATATTTACGGAGTTTTAGCGTTTTGCGTGCCCGTGTGTCTAGTTGCCCGTGTGTCTAGTGCCCGTGTGTCTAGTTGCCCGTGTGTGTATGTGCTAGGTGCATGTCACGTGCTGAATGGTGTCACTGCTGAGGCCGTCAGCATGCTAACCGTCAGGTTATAGCACAAAGCCCCCCTGCACCCTAGTAACGCGCTTGAGTAACGCACCCTAGTAACGCACTGGTAACGCACTGGTAACGCCTACTTGTACTTTAATGCGTGCATCAGCAAAAAAAGTAAGCCTATCAGCAGCAATACTCAGCACAAAATTTCTCATAATCCGAGTGCAAACCACCCGCAGCGCCATACATCAGCCCTGTTGTCGCGTCACCGTGTATTGACACAACCCCACTGATGTTACATACTACAACTCGCAGGCTCTGAGGCTGACGAGAGCCACATGACTGTCTGTTAATTGGTTCACATTGGCTGCGCTCTGCGCCCAATAGCCCACAACAGGCATCCATGACAGGCACATTCACAACCAGCGATTGACACCAGTGATAGACACCAGCGATTCAAACCAGCAGAGGTGACACGCGTTTGCGCTCCTTACCCCATAAACCCAAAGATGGCAAGAAAGCAGCGTCGCGTCTCGGAGGAAACAAGGCGACTCCGAACCGCCCTGCCTTGCTTTTTGGTCGTGGGTATTAGCAGCGTCATCGTGACTTGCTTCGCTGCCCCTGATTCGCAAATACATGGTGTTTCGTGTGAATGGTCACTAACATACTCTCGTCACGGCTGTTGATGCCTTTGGAGGTGGTGTTCTCCCGTTCATGCCCTGCTCATGCGTTTCTTAGTAGCGTTCAGGGAGCGTTCAGAGGGTTCACCGTACTCTAAGCATCACCATCTTTATTCGAGAGAGGAGGGTAAGTACCAAAGTATCTGAGAACATCTAGCAGCATTACGTAAGAAGGGCAGACGCACGCCGCAAAGGGTGTGTTATAGTCTGCAAGGTTGATATATGCTCGCTTGCACCATGAGCCGCCGAGTAAATCTCACCCGCTCCGCCGCTCGCAAGCAGTTTCCAATGGAGGTTTTTTCATGCAAGACCAAAACACCAAAAAAGAGTACCAAAAGCCCACCGTCGAACCCTGTGGCAACTGGCAAGAACTCGTTGCCATTGGCACCATTCCGGTTAACTAAGTCCTTAATTAACTAAGTCCCCAAACTTTTTGAGAATTCTTTCAGGAGATAATGTGAAAAACGCATTCCGATTTATCACGGTTTCGCTGGCCATCGTTGCACTTGCAGCGTGTAACCAGCAAACCACCGCTCCTACCGGCGAGGCTAATAGCAACCTCGTGCTCGGTATGGGCGAAATTCCTATGGTGGCAGCCGAGGGATTAGAAACGCAAGTGCTCAGCACGGGCATTGATTTCTCAGCGGCTAATCCTACCGACGGTGCTGCTATCGACTTTAGCGTTGATGGCCCTGCTGATATCGTCTTTGACGAAGTCAACAACGTTCGTTACGTCCGTACCCGTGTAAGCGTTACGAACAACACGGGCGCGAACATCACCAACTTGACGCTCATGGGTATTGCCCCGCGCGCTGGTACGTTCACCACGCTATCGCGCTTGCGCGACTTGATTGGTCAACCGCTCACGCAACTTGAAGCGTTCAACGCCAGCACGGTGGTTGAGCCAACCGCTATTGACCCAGCGTTTGTGCCTAGCCCCACGCACCCAGTGGTCATCAACGATGAAGGCGGCGTGGAAATCATCAACACCCGCGCTGACTTCGTGGCCTATGATGAATCAGGTACTGACCTAGACCCTGTCATCGCCGAGCTTAATAACCTTGCTGCAAACAACCCTGACTTCGGTCTGACGGGTGTTAACGGCACTGATTTCAGCTTGCTTCCTTTCGGTTTCCAAGTCGGCAGCTTGAATGCTGGTGCAACAGGCTTGGTGGACGTCACCTTCAGCTTGCCTAACGATGCCGAAGGCGTTGGCGAATCACCCCTTGCGCGTTTTGCTGTGACCTTCGTGGCAGTGCAAGACACCGTGGGTCGTGTGACCCAAGCCGCTGAAGAAATCAGCACGCCAGTGGGCAACTTAGACGCTGGTGTTGGTGCTGCTGAACAGCGCCTGCTTAACCCTGTGGCTGCTGAGAGCAACCTGACGAACGTCACTACATTAGTGCTGTTGGGTTCTGCCGAGCGCGACATCACCGTGCCGCTAAATAGCGTGCAGTGTATTGAAGACGTACGCATTGGCTTTGGTGACGCTTCTGGTGCTACCATCTTTAGTGCTACTCGCAACCAAGACGCCGCTGGTTTGTCTGGCGCGTGCACCCTGAACGACGCTTCTGCATTTGCCCTTTCTGGCGATGCTAACGGCATTGCCGACCCCCAACAAGCAGGTCAAGCCCTCGTGGATACCAACACCCCCGGTGAAGGTCTTACCATCACGCTTACGGACAGCGGCAACCCCGTTGAAGGCCGTGTGATTGAAGCCGTGGTGACGGATGCACCCGCTGGCGCAGCCCTTGCGTTTGATGGTGGCACGACCTCTGGTACTACCAATGCTGATGGTGAAGTGGTCTTCAGTGAATTGGTGCTGAACACCGTTGGTAGTTACACCATCGAGTTCCGTTCGGGCAGCATTTTGCCAGTGGTCGAAACTTTTGATGTTGGTCCCGGGCCTTTGAGTCAAGTTGCCCTTGTCTACACTGACAACACTGGCGTTATTGAAGCAGACGCCGTCTGGCCCGGTACATTCGGTAGCACTGACCCCGTCGTGGGCGACGCTGACCCTGATGCAGTGGGTATTCAACCTGCCGAACTTGCTTTGCAAGCGCAAGACGAATTTGGTAACGAAGTTGATATTGCTGGTGAAAGCTACTACCTTGTTGCTGAACTGTTGCAAAACGGTGCAGTGAGTGACACGGCGCTCATCTCGATTGATGACTCTGATCCGCCCGTCGATCAATTTAGTGATGCTTACCCTGCGCGTGATGACACGGCTACGCCGCCTGTTACACCTTCTCTCATTGACTTTGCCACTGCTGCGACTGATGGTACGTTTGTCTTCACCGGTGATGCTATTGGTTATGGCGCAGAAGCAGCAGGTCAAGCGAGTAACAACCAAACTGAAGGTTCACGCTTCCGTGTGCAAGCAACGGGTAGTGGCTTCCAGATTCGCTTCACGCTAGCAGAAAATGTCGCTGCTTTGACGAGCAACCCGACTGCTGTGGTGGAAACGCCAGAATTTGCGATTGAGCCGACTGTCGGTAGCATTAGCATCGTTGAGAATATCCTTGACCCTATGCCTGCTGGTGTGGACTTGCAAGGTGTTGTGAGCGGTCAAGCTATCGAAGTGTTGGTGCTTGATACCAACGGCGATGCAATGAGCAACGTGACTGTTTCTGCCGTTCTTGCAGCTTGTTACGAAGGTGCTGGAACTTGGAGAGGTGCACGAACTGATGCTACTGACCCCGACCTCACTGGTCATTACAAGCCTATTCCAGACGCTGATTTAAGCTTTGGTGCGGGTAGTGGTGCTGTTGCAACAGGTTATCCAGCAGCTGGTCCTGTCCCTGTTGATGGTGCATATTGTACCTTTGCTAATGGTACAGAACGTGGTGGTCTTTTCTTAGCTAACGACGGTGCTGCTGGTACAGGTCCTGACCCCGATGAAGATGGCACGCGTATCATTACGGCTGTGACCAACCCGCTTGGTGTTGCTACCTTTGAGGGTGCAACAGGCCTACAAATCGGTGTGCCTGGAGAGAATGCTGCTGCCAACGATGGTTATGTTGTGGCCTTCACGGCAGGTAACCTTGAAGATGGTACGGGCGGAGTAACGGCATTCACTAACCGATTCGGTGTGATTGCTAGTCGTCTTGCCAGCCTTCGCATCGATGACGATAATGACCTTACTAATGGCTCTGATGCGCAACCGTTTGAAGTTGATGTTGATACGGGTCTTCTTTCAGGTGATACTGATGTCGGTACAGGGGATATCTTCATTTTCCCGCTCGATAAATTCGGTAACATTCTTGATGTTGTAACCCCCGTGACGGTTAGCGTTGTTACGCCGAATGATAATAGGATTTACCTTGACGATGGTGCTGTCGTCAGTAATTTGGCTGGCGCTCGTACGCTGAGTGCTGGTTCTGATACGCCTGAGGCTGCTGACTCATTTGTACAGTTTGCTGGTGCTGGTGATGCTTTCCATATTGGTTTGTCAGGCGCTCCTACCACAGCTGATACGACAGCAGGTGGCGACTTCGACCAAGACGATGACCCCGCTGGTGACTTTGCTGCTACAGGCAACGCTGTTCGCTTGCGCTTCTCAGTCACAGGTACGGGCATTTCTGTTACCTCGAACACCTTCGACCCAACGCCAACCCCGTAACCTATAAATCCTCTCTCGACTGTCTCAGAGCTTGACAGATTCCCCCGCGCTTCGGTGCGGGGGTTTTTTGTGCTTTGTTGACAACAGGCTTGCAGATAACCAATAAAAAAACACACCCCAAAACGCCTGTAAACGTCAAGGTGTGCTGCTGTTGGTATGTGTTGGTGTGCGTTGTACTTGGTTATCGCCGTGCTTGGTTGTCGCTATGCGGGGTGGCTCTTGGCAAAAAAGAACCCCGCTAGCATCAATGCGTCACCTGGCAATCATCCCTTAAGGCTGCTTCTTCCGACCTGACCTGGTTCGGGGGTTGCCACCGCGCTCAACTAGCGGAGCTTACTATCAATTTATCACGTATTCGCGCTGCCGTCACCTGCTTGTGACACGGGCAGCCGTTTTTGTGGTGGTGTTTGGTTAGGTATTAGGTCAGGTGCTACCGCAAGGATGTGCGCCTAAATAGTAACCACAGCCCCAGCGCCAACAAAATGGCGTTGCCCGTCCACATGCCCAACCACACCGGCACCGCCCCTGCTTGGGCAAACAGTTGTCCGAGGGTCAGCAGCAAGCCCCACAACAGCGTCACAGAGAGTGACAAGCCAAAGGCTACACTGCGGCTTCTGGCATAGAGCACAGCTAGCGGCAGCGCCACAGCCAGCAGGGCAAAGTTGGCAAAAGGCTCAGCTAGTTTGCGGTGAAAGAGCACAGCGGCGTCGCGTTTTTCTTGGGCGCTGCCAGCACTGCGGTAGGCATCGGCAAAGACCTCGCGCAGCGAGCGGCTGTCTTCAAACCCGCCTTGGCTAAAGCGGGTGATGATGTCGTCTAAACTCTGTGAGGTGGTGATGGTGAGGCTTTGGCTGCTGTCGCCTGCGTCGGTGGGTTGGTTGGCCACGCGCAATAGCTCACGCAGGACGGCATTGCTGTCGCGGCCTTCTGCGGGGATGCCGTTTTGCAAGCTGGCGAGGTCCAGCACATAAAGCTGATAACCAAACAACTCCAAACCATCTTCGCGCACGTGCGCCTTTTCTGCAAAGAGGACGGTCAAGGTGCGTTCTTGCCACGAGGATAAACGCACGCCGTAGATTTCTTCTTGCTCGCGGTCAATATCAGCAAAGTACAAACGGTAGTTGTCAACGGGGATGTCGCGTTCTAACAGCCGAAAAAGCCCGCTGCCGCCGCTGGTGAGTTCCCACCACAACGTGCCAACGCGGGCATTGGTTACGGGAATCACAAATTCACTGAGTAATAATGACGCCACAGCCGAGACAACACCGACTAGCAAAAACAACCTGATGAGCCGCTTCATGGCGACGCCCCCGGCTTGCCACGCTAGCAGTTCGTTGCTTTGGGCGAGTTTGCCAAAGGTAAGCAGCACCGCCAGTAACAGGGCGATGGGTAGGGTTTGCGGGATGGTGGCAGGGATTTGCAACAGCAACCACACGAACACTTGCGCAAGCGGCACGCCCACAATCCACTGTAAGCGCGGCAAGGTGGCGCTGGTGATGATCATGCTGGTGTAAAGAAGTACGCCGAGCAGCAACGCTGGCAAGCTGGCGCTCAAAAGATAACGGTCAAGTCGCGTCATGCGTAATGGTTATGCTACCTGATTGACGTGGCAAGAGCAGGTTGTATGAAGATGGGAAATGTGTGGATGGGTGCCAGCAGGTCGTCTACCAAGCATCTATCGGCCATGCATCGGCCATACATCGACCATGCATCGGCCACTCATCAACAGGGTTCACCCTCCAACAGGGCCAAAAATTGTGCCGCGCATCTCCATGGGTTGCGCTAGCAAGGTAATGCCGATGGCGGTGAACAGCAGCACATACAGGAGCATCGGCCACATCGCCAGCACGCCCTTGGTCAAGCCAAAGTCCCGCAGGGCAATTTTGACGCTCACCCACAGCGCCAACAGACCATACACCGCCGTGATACCTGCGGTGATGGGAAAGAGCCACGCGTTGGGTACCATCCTAGCAAGCCGCCAGTTGGGGTCTAGGGGTGCACCGCGATACCAGAAAAAGTGCTCAAACACCGGCACGATGCTGAGTGCTCCAGTGAGAAAATGAAACAAATAGTGTGCCGTCCAAAAGCCAAACCCGAGCGCGATGGTGACATAGCCCCAGCGGAGCAGGGCATGTTTAACATTGGCTTGGTCTTTGCCCATGCCCAAAACGTCAGCACTGTAAGCAGCAAGCGCCGTCACACCTAAGCCAATCAGGGTAATGAGTGCAAACAGCAACCCGAGCAGTAAGGCTTCGTTGCGGGTGTTCAAAGTATTAGCTAACCACTGCGCAAAACTAAAAAAAGGCGTAATCATGGCAATGGCGTTCATGACGCCCCAAAAGGTCAGGGCAATCCCCATGACCATCAGTGCCAATTTGCCGCCCTTATGCTTGCTTTTTGTGCGCCAAGGTGCGTGCGTCCATTCCCAAGTAGGCGGGCGGACAGTCAGTGCCACGTTGTCGTAAGGACACGCCCGTAAGCAGTTAAAACAGGCGGTACAGTCCATGTTGGACTGCATGGTGGGCACAAACAAGTTGGTTTCACAACCCGGAAAGTAGCCACTGCCGTTGGCGTTGGTAATCTCGCTTAGGGGAATAAACGCCGCCCCATCAGCCGCAACGTTCACGGCGTTTATATGCTTGGGTTCGCTCGCTGTCACCCGTCCGTGCAAACAGGGTTTGTGTTCGCAGCTTCGGCACAGGTCGTGGTTGGCGGCGGTGATTTGGGTGGGGGAGGCGCTGGCAAACATGAAATTAAACTGCCCCAGCGGGCACAGATACTTACAAAATGTGCCTTTGGGAAAGAGGGTATCGACGGCTAGTGCTGCTGCGAAATAGCCAATGGCTAACCACGCTGTGAGCCACGGGCTGGCCCAGAGGTCGAAGTATTCGTAACTGAAGAAAAAGAACAGCAAGATGGCAGCGGCAAGATACTTGTTTTTGAGGAAGCGGGGATAGGTGAACTTGGGTACAAAGCGCTCGAGCCGCACGCTCACATGCCGCGTTAGCATCAGCGGACAGGCGGCACAAAAGGCATTGCCAATGACTGCCAAAGCAATCACCACCAGCCCTCGGTAGTGCAACCACACGCTCACGGTGGCCACATTGCGCGGGGCGAGTTGTCTGCCTGTTAGCCCGTCAAAGATGGCGATAATAGCGAGTAGTAATAGCGGCAACTGAAACACCAAACGGGCGTGTTTCCAGCGCAAAAAGCGCCTAAGCCCGGGCAGGCGTAGCAGGTCAAACCCTTGGGGTTGTTCGGTGATGGGCGGGTAGGTAGGCAATTCAACACGCCTCGGCGGTTTGTTTTGTTGGAGGGCGTCAATCAACGCAAAAACTCCTTCTTCTGGTCAATCTTTTGGTCAACAGGTGTCAACACGTGTTAGTCAACGGGGAGGGTAAAGGGGTTGCTGTAACGCGGGTCGCTGATGAACGTTTCGTCGCTGAGGCTGTGCAAAAAGTCAATCACGCCTTGGCGTTCTTCATCACTCAACGTAAACCCTTGCACAAAAGCGTCTTTGTGGGGACTAACCCGTCCGTCGCCTGCGTTGTCGCCTTCGGTGATGAGCCTGCCCCCTGCGGCATAGATATCAATCACTTCGTCTAAGGTGCGGGCGCTGCCGTCGTGGAAATAGGGGGCAGTGTAGGCGACGTTGCGCAAAGATGGGGCGCGGAACTTGCCCATGTCGCTAGGTTCGCCTGTGTGGGCAAACAAGCCTGTGTTGGGGTGGGGGTATGCACCTTCGCCATCGACGTTATACAAGCCAGTGTTGTGAAAAGGGCGTTCGGCAAAAGCGAGGTTGTCGTGGTTGAGCGATTGGGTGAAATTGAACGTGCCGTGACAGTGGTGGCACTCGAGCCGCTCTGAGAAAAACAAGTTCATCCCCAGTTTGGCAGAATCCGACAAAGCATCGCGCTCACCCTGATAGACAAAACGGTCATAGGCACTATTGCCTGAAATCATGCTGCGCACAAACGACGCTAGGGCTTGCACCATGTTGTCTAAACTGACGGGTTCGTTGTCCTCGGGGTAGGCGTGGGCAAAAAAGTCGGCGTAAAACGGGTCACGGCGGAAGCGTTCTAAAATCTCTTGCTCAGAACCCGTCATGCCCAGTTCGATGGGAAATTCACCAAACATGGGAATGACGATTTGCTTTTCTAACGTCACCAGCACGGGGTTCGCCCACGTGAATGTGCCGTTGTAGACGGCATTAGCTAAATGCATGCTGTTGTGGGGAGTGCTTTCGCCTGTTGCCCCAATGCCCTTGGTGCGTCCGTCACTAAACGCCAGCGCTTGAATGTGGCAAGAAGAACACGACGCCGCGCCGTTACCAGACACGCGGGTGTCGTAGAACAAATAACGCCCCAGTTCGACCTTGGCTTCGGTCATGGGGTTGTAGTTGTAGACTTTGGGCGGCGGGAAGCCGAGGGGTAAGTCCCAGGTGTAGTTTTCGTTGTCGAGTGCAGCGATGTCCACTTGCATTTCAGATGGTACAGGGGGAAAGTCTGGGGTGATGGTTTGGGTGCTAGATGCGGTGCTGGGGTTGGCTCTGGCAGCGTACCAATACCCCAACAGGGGCAAGACCATCAACAGACTGCTTGTCAGTAAAAACCATTTTGTATGGCGCATAACTATCCTTCTCGAGCTTATTTTTAACGGCATGACTTTTTTAGGACGGGAATGGTCAGGTCAACCGCCTAGTCCCCGTTTATTGGAGTCGTGCGGGCAGTTGACCTGATTTCAGTGTAGCGAAAAAGGGCGTGGTAAAACTGTGGTGTTATGCTGTTGTAAGGTTATTCCACACGGAAAAATTGTTGTTCACAACCACCATCAGCGCAGAGGCCGCTTTCTCTGGAAAGTCCTAAGCCCTGAACGAAAAGACCATCGCAATCGGGGTCAGCAGGGCCGGACATGCAGCCGGGAGGGGCTAGCTCGAGCGACTCAGCCACATTATTAGCAGCAAACAGAGCCGCAATATCAGCTACGATGGTGTCTTCGCTGGCGTCAAAAGCATCAAACTGCACCGTGACGACATTCGGGCGCATACAAGGTTCTGTGGGGGGTAGTGCAGCTACTTCGCCCATGCAACCTGTACTGCCTAAGTGCATAGGATAACCGGGGTTTTCGCCCTCTGGGACGACCAAGTCCACCCGCAAAAACTTATAGCCGCCGCGCCAGTTCCACCACATCGGGGTGACATTTAAGGGTGCAGGGGCAGTCGCGGTGTCTAAGTGGTTAAGGGGTTGCGGCACGCCTAAGTCGAAGCGGATGCCCGTGTAGCTACCTTCGGGGATGCTACCAACCACTTGGGTGTTCAAAGCGGGGTTGCCGTTGCACGCACCACTGGCATCTTCAAAGTCCAACAGGGCGACGTTTTCGACTTGCCAGGTGTTGTCTTGAACTAAATCAAGGGCAACAGCTTCGCCAGACTCGGTCAACAGTTGCACGTTGGAAACGTAAAAACGCAGGTCAGCAAAGGCAACAGTCGTGTCGGCACTGCCAAAGTTTTGATACGTCATTCCGCAAGCAGCCACGTCATCGCCAACGTGGGCGGCAAAATTGATGGTGATGTTTTGTTGGGCGTGGGCTGAGGTCATTAGCAAAAAACCTGCGAGGAGGCTAACAAGGATTTTCATATGTTTTCCTTTCAACGTTTAGTTATGGGGCATGGGTTGGGTGGTGAGCCAGCCAGTGGCAGCCAAGACGGCAGCGAGCAACACGGCTTCGTAGCGTAGGGCGGTGAGGAGTGCTCGAGCACCCCCCGTTTCCAAGTACCCCGTTTCCAAATACCCTGTGTCCACACTGCCAGCACCTTCAGCTAAGGCAGGTTGCAACCGCCGCACGGCAGGCAAAAATACCCAGCGATTGGCAGCAGCAAGGGCGAGTGTTACCAACACCAAAGCGTTTTTAACGAGTAAGGCTTGTCCGTAAGACGTGGTGGTTAATACCGCCGCACTGTCAACATGCAACCGCGCTGAGGCCATGCCAGAAAACAGCAACACGATGACCGCTGCCAGACCTAACTTCGACAAGCGGCTCACGCTCGCTAATAAGCGTTCGGGCGTTCGGAGGAGGGCAGGGGAGAGCACCAACGCCAGCAAGCCACCTGCCCAACTACTTGCGGCTGCAAAGTGCGTCCAGTCGAGCAGGGTTTCGGGTACGCCCCCCATCGCCGCCGCGTGACTGATGGTGCTGAAGGTGTAGAGCACACCCGCTGCGCTGAGGCTGCTAACGAGTGTCACCAGCCAACCAGATACACGGGTTTGTAAGAGCGTCACCATCAGCAGCAGCACAAGACCGC
Organism: uncultured bacterium; assembly: GCA_964550765.1. Lineage (GTDB taxonomy): Bacteria > Deinococcota > Deinococci > Deinococcales > Trueperaceae > JBCCBI01. Next base: position 57,148 of record CAZKAZ010000003.1, read on the forward strand.
TGCGCCACAAGACGGCTACCCCGTGACGGGTGTTTTGCAAGTAGTTCAGTGCCAGTTCTGGCGTGACGAACCCCAACACACTGCGAATACGCCACAGCATGTCAATGATGCTCACGAGCAGCAAAGTAGCCGTTAACAGGCCAAGCCACCAGCGTTGTTGTCGGTTCAGGGGCGTTTCAGGCATCAAGTAGCTGCGCAACACCACGAAACCGACCAGCAAACTGGCGCAAGCGAGCATGATGGTTTTGAAGCTAGCGGCTAATAGGTCGGCCATCAGTTGTCGCCATCAATGGTCAGTACCATCGGTTGCTTGTGCCATCAGTTGCTTGTAGAAGCGGGGTCGTCGCTAACAACGAAGGTGATGAAGTCTTGGCTGGGGTGGCTGTCAATTGAGAGTACCCGCCACATCAGGGTGTAGCTGCCTGGTGCAAGCGTTGGCAATGCCAGTGTCACCGTGGCACTTTGCCCGCTGGTAAGCATTTCACTAGCCCGCAGTGAAGTGGCGTCCATGTTGAACGCGTGCGTCATGGCGTCGTGGGCGGCTTGCGCGTGCAGTTCGTGGTCGGCGTCAGGTGCGACGTCAAGTTGGTGCAGTTCAAACACGCTGAACATGGTTTCGATGGGTTCGATGAAAGTCAACACGATTTCTTGGGGGGCATTGACAACAGTGCCATTGGCGGGAGTAGATGCCTCGAGGCCAGCGTGCGCCAGTGCACTCTGTACCATCAGCAATAACAAAACAAGCATCACACGCGGGGTGCGTGAAAAAAGCATAGGTTTCCTCCTGAATCAATAACGTCCTGAATAGTTGGGGTTTATCAAGCGAACAAAACATCAGCAACACGCGCTGTGGTTGGCAGCGTGTCGCAGAACGTTCAGATCAAGCTAGGAAACAGGGGGAGAACGGCAGCGGAGTGCCTCGAGCGTATTTTGGGAAGGTGGTGCGTATTGCGGTAAGACCAGCCAGTCACCGAGGGGTTGCACCACGTTGGCGCTATCAACAACGGCAGTGACTGCCCCGTGACCGAGGACGGTGCTGAGGTTGTGAACGTGTTCGGGGACGTTGTCGGGGTGGTCGTGGGCAAAGTCAGGATGGGCAGCTAGCAGCGGTGACGCGAACAATGCCGAAGTGAGGAGCATTGCCGCATACGTCATCAAAAAGACACGCCTTGCTACGGCAGCTCGAGACAAAACAGCTCGAGACACACCCCCTTGCAACATAAGCGCGTATTTGTAGCTGGACATCTTCATTACTTTACTCGAGAACCCCTTTGCAACATGACAAGCCAGTTAACAGCCGCGTAGCCGCTAATTGCCCGGAACAGTCAGTTAATTGCCTGGAACAGTCAGCGAAATCACGTCGCTGGCGGTTTCGCCACTGGCTAAGGTCACATCAGCGGTAATGAACCAATCGCCCGACATGGTGAAACTGAAATCTTGGGTTTCGTACAAACCCGGTTCAATCTGCACGGCTTCGCTGATAACGGGTTCCATGCCTGCGTGGGTCATGTCGCCTGTGACTTGCACAGTAGCACCCTCGGCGGCGGCGTTGTCATCTTGCAAGATGTATACCCGCACCGCTTGCGCGCCCATAGCAGGTTCACCGACGACTTCGGTAAAGACCCGCACGCCATTTTCAGGGGCGGCGTTTTGAGGGGTGGCATTTTAAGGGGCGGTGTTACCTTGGCTGGTCTGGTTGGCGTCGCTACCGCGCACCACATCGGCGTTGTCGGGGGGGCGGCAGGCGCTGAGCAAAAGGAGTGTGCTTGCTAACACGAGGTAAGCGAGGTTGGCAGGTTTCATTGTTTTTGAGGCTAGCATGTCAACCTTAGGAACATATGTCCCGCATGGTCACGTTGTTGGTTACGGTTGGTCACGTTTGTTGTGTCACGTTTGTCACGTGAGGTGTTGGTGAATAGTGAAGCTGTGACGTGTTGGGGTGTGTTGAGACAGGCAAGACAGTATCCTCGAGCGTGCGACAACAAGAATGAACAACAAGAATGAACGCCAAGAATTTAGTGCCAAGAATTTGATGCTAAGAACATTGACCAAAACGTCAGGCAACATGCCGACGAAACCGCTAGCAAAGGAGTTTGTATGCTTCAACATGTGATGACCAAACAAGGTCTGGTTGTATTGATGCTTGTCGTATCCGCCGTATTACTTCCCGCTGCTCAGGCGCAAAACTTTCGTGGGCTGAATTGGAACTTGAATAAAGATCAAGTGCTCGAGCAAGAAACGGGTTTTAACTTCATCGCTGAGATGGATAGCTCGAGTGAGGCGGGTACTGACGTGGTGTTCGCTGGCGAATTGGCCGAACTCGACACCCGTTTGATTTACTTTTTTAACGGCTCGGGGGCGCTTTACCGCGTGGCGTATGGTTTCGTGCAAGAACGCGCCGACGAGGCTACCTACATGCGTGACTTTGAACGGGTCAGCAACATTTTGCGCACCAGCTACGGTGAACCTGCCGTGACGGATGCCTGGCAAGCCGAAGGCTACTTGGCGCACACTTGGGAGACGGCTGACACCATCATGATTCACGCCTTATTGCGGGGTGAGAGTGGTTTTGGACATGCCATCGACTTGGTGAAAAAGTAATTCTTGATGAAAAAGTAGGGTTTAGTCGGCCTCGAGGGCATCGAGCAAACTGATGGCGCTGTTCATGGTTTGCTCTACCGAGGTCATCATGGTGTTGTGAATCGTACCGCGTCCGCCGCTGGCTGCCGCAATTGCCGCCATAGCCACGCTGTGGGCAATTTCTTTGGCTTGTTCGTCATTTTTGCCCTCGAGCCGCGCCACTTTATATTGCAACTGGGCAATGAGTCCGAGCAAAATGGTGTCGTTGATGTCTGACATAAAGGTAGTCTACCGAGTTCGTGAATGAGGATACATAGGGGTTTTGTCAGCTTGGTCTCATGTGTGACGCCGCTGCAAGTACGTCTGTCAGGCATATCATGTGCATGTCAGCTAAATGTCAGGTTGCTGTCAAATGGGGTTAGCTAAAGGCGATGTGTAGCGATGTGTAAGCGTGAGCTGTAATGTAACAACGTGTCTGCGGTTACAATGATACTGACGAAATATGCTACTGATGCAATATGCTGATGAGATGAACGGTAGCTAGGTGATGCAGAAGGCACGACACAGGGCGATGCAATCGTTGGTCTATTAGGTCTACGTTAATGGGTTTATGTAAATCAGGTCTACGTGAATAGGTTTAGGTAAATCGGTGAGTTTGTGACGCTCATCATTCGTCATTTACACATCATCATCAATAACCGTTCTATGTGGTAGCCTAATGCCGATATGAGCGAAACTGCCAATACCAGTGTGCGGGTTGAGGTGATGAACCACCCGCTAATTCAGCACAAACTGTCAATTTTGCGCGATAAGCATACTAACGTGCGCGATTTTCGTTCTCTATGTACAGAAATAAGCATGTTAATGGCCTATGAGGCCATGGCTGATTTGCCGCTCGAGCCAGCCGACATTGAAACCCCCGTATCACCTATGACCACCTACCGTTTGAGCGGCAAAAAACTCGCCCTCGTAGCGGTTTTGCGAGCGGGTTTGGTGATGGTCGATGGCATTTTGACGTTGGTGCCTACTGCTCGCGTTGGTCACATTGGCCTCTACCGCGATCCTGAGACGCTACAACCGGTTGAATACTACAAAAAACTTCCCGCTGACATTGCCGAACGGCAAGTGTTCGTGCTTGACCCTATGCTGGCTACTGGTGGCAGTGCCAACGCGTCCATTCAAATTCTCAAAGATGCGGGTGCGAGCGTGATTAAGCTGTTGTCCATTATTGCTGCTCCTGAAGGTATTCACGCGGTGCACGAGCGTTTTGCGGATGTTGATATTATTGTGGCGGCGCGGGATGAAAAACTCAACGACCACGGGTATATCGTGCCTGGTTTGGGTGATGCCGGCGATCGCATTTACGGCACCCGCTAGTGGGAAAAATTTCTCGAGCATGCACCGTGTGACGTTTTACACTGATGCTTACCCTAGCTGCTTGTCTGTGCTTAGCTGGTGAAGATAACGACGTTACTTGATTTTCTCGTAATATGTTAAACGTCGCAACCTGCCAATGTCATAACCTGCCAATGTCATAACCTGCCAATGTCATAACCTGCCAACTAACTGAACCAAAAAAGGACGCCCCATGGAGTACTTGCCAACGTTTGTGATTACCTTTGTCAGCGCACTGGTGTGTGTGTCGCTGTTGGTGCCGCATGTGCATGACTTTGCCGTCAAAATTGGTGCCCTGCAAGAAGGCAGTGGTCAACATGGGGCAGGGCAGCGCGTGCACGACGGTCACATGCCCAATATCGGTGGTTTGGCCATCTTGGGTGGGCTTTTGTTGGCGTTACTGGTCGGTAGCTTGGTGCAACCAACCATGCTCGATGCTTTTCGGGTAGAACTGTTGGCGATTGTTGTGGGGGCAACCTTCATGACGCTGGTGGGTTTCATTGATGACCTGTGGGCGTTACCTGCGAGCGTGCGCTTGGCGGCGCAGTGTTTGGCAGCGGGTATTTTGGTGGTTAATGGCGTCACTATCGACTTTATTACCAACTACTTTGGCAGTTCTGGTTATGTCTTTTTTGGTGAAACCCTGTCCGTCATCATCACGTTGGTGTGGATCGTGGGGTTTACCAACGCGTTTAATTTTATTGATGGCCTAGACGGGCTATCTTCGGGGATTGCGGCTATCTCGAGCTTATGCCTCATCGCCGTCGCGGTGCAGTTTACTGGACGGGGTGCGGCTATTTTGCTCTTGTCAGCCCTCAGTGGCGCGTCACTGGGTTTTTTGCGGCATAACTTCAATCCCGCTAAGATTTTCATGGGTGATGCTGGCGCGTACATGCTTGGCTACGTGCTTGCGGCTGCCAGTGTACTCGGGGCGCTGAAGCTAACGGCTACTGTCACTGTGGTCGCACCGATGTTGATTTTGGCGTTGCCTGTGCTTAACATCACCCACGTGACCTTGCGCCGCCTCAGCCAAGGGGTACACCCAGCCGAAGCGAGAAATGACCATTTGCACGATATTATCCGCATCAAAAGTGGTTCTAAGCGCCTCACGGTGGTGATTTTGTGGGCGATGACTTTATCACTAGGGGTGTTGGGCATGGTGCTCTCGAGCACCCCCCCTGAGTTGATTACCGGCACCATGTTTGGCTCGAGTGCCTTACTTGCCTCGGTGAGCGTTTTGCGCTGGCGTGAAGTGCGCAGGGAAGACTCGCTCGAGTCATGACGGCTACAAAAACCAAACGCGTCTGCGTGGCTATTGGCACCCGCCCCGAGGCTGTCAAGATGGCTTCTGTGGTGCACGCCTTACGCCTGCAAGCTGGTATTGAACCCGTCTTGCTAACAACTGGGCAGCACCGCGAACAACTGCACGCCATGTTGCAGGTCTTTGGGCTTGTGCCTGATGTTGACTTAGATGTCATGCGCCCCGAACAGCAACTGGCAGACTTATTTGGGCGGATGGTACCCGCAGTTGCCCGTTATTTGCGGGAATTGCGGCCAGATTATCTGCTCGTTCATGGTGATACGCTGACGACGTTGGCGGTGACGGTAGCGGGGTTTTTTGAAGAAATTCCGGTTGCCCACGTCGAAGCGGGTTTGCGCACGTTCAACCTCAAAGAACCCTTTCCCGAAGAAGCCAGCCGCCGCATGTGCGACGCTATTACTGACCTTGACTTGCCACCGACAAATTGGGCGCGGGATAACTTATTGCGAGAAGGCAAAGCTCGAGCGCACATGGTGGTAACCGGCAACACCGTCGTCGATGCCGTGCACTACGCCACTCAGAACCAACCCTTACCCGACTTAGCGCATTTGCCGACAGGGACGCGCCTCACGGTCACTATGCACCGCCGTGAGAACTTACCTGTGCTTGCCAAACTCGCAGGCGTCATCGCCACGATTTTGCGGGAGTTTCCGCACTGCCATGCAGTGTATCCGGTGCACCTCAACCCCAAAGTGCAAACCGCCGTGCGACCCGTGCTAGAACCTGTTGCCAACGCCTATTTAGAACCACCCCACGATTATCTGACCATGTTGGCACTGCTCAAAAGCTCGCACCTAGTCATTACCGATTCGGGGGGTATTCAAGAAGAAGGGGTGGCGTTGGGGGTGCCGGTTGTGGTGTTGCGCAACGTCACCGAACGGCCAGAAGGGGTGCACGCAGGGGCGCTCGAGCTCATCGGCAACGACCCCGAGGTGGTGCTACAGCGGTTGCGTCACTTGTTAACCAATCCTCGTCAGCTAGCGGCCATGCGGGCTGTCGGTAATCCTTACGGCGACGGTCAAGCAGGTTCTCGCGTCGCCCAAGCGGTGGCGTGGCGTTTGGGTCTCGCTGAGCGCCCTGAAGACTGGCATTACGCGCCTGTTGAACAGGTGTCTTACGACTAACCTTTCGCCTCGTCCAAATTAACAAAAATTTTTAATTAACAATAATCTTGATGTGCGTTGTTGCTGAATGTATCCACATTGTTGAGTGAAACAACGCCATGTTGAGCGCGTATCTAAAAACGCTGCCTCGAGCGCCCATCAACATCAAGCAAAGTTATGCTAAGCGGATAATGTTGGCAAGGGCGCACGTTAGTACTTACAGCTGTCGTTTATACTGTCGAGAATGACCCAAGAAATTCATTCAAAAACGTTAAGTAACGGGCTGAAGGTGTTACATGAGCCCATGCCTTGGTTACCCTCGGTGAGTTTTAATATTCTGTTGCCGTTTGGGGCAACGACCGATCCTGAACACTTACAAGGTAGCAGCGGCGTGTTGAGCGATTGGTTATTGCGCGGTGCTGGCGACAAAGACGCCAAAACTTGGTCGGATGCCCTTGATGACTTAGGGGTGCGGCGCGGTCACAACGCTGGACGCGAATACACCACCTATTCCGCTGCGCTATTGGCTGATGCTTTGCCGGCAGCACTGGAACTTTATGCCGATATGGTGCAGCAACCGCGTCTAGAAGATGGCGAGTTTGCCTCTGCCCAAGCCTTAGCATTAGAAGAACTGGCTTCGCTCGATGATAACCCCACGCAACTGATGTTTATGGCGCTCATGGAGGCGTTTTTTGCGTCAAGCCACGCCCAGAGTAGTTATGGCAACCGCGCAGGCTTAGAAGCCCTCACAGCCGAGGTACTGCGGGGAGATTTTGCGGCTCGAGTAGGCCCACAAGACGTCATCATCAGTGTGGCAGGGGGCGTCTCTTGGGACGAACTGTTGCCGTTAGTTGAGCGCACCTTTGGCGCTTGGCAAGCTAACAACACCCCGCACTATCCGGCGGTAGCACTCCATCACGATCATCACGCCAATACTGAGCTGATAACCCAGCACGTAGACGCCAACACCTCGCAAGTGCACATTGGGGTGGCGTTTCCGGCGCTGCATCCTCAAGACGAACACTGGTACGAACAAGCCCTCGCCAAAAGTGTTTTGAGTGGCGGGATGGGCTCGAGATTATTCAGCGAAGTGCGGGAAAAACGCGGTTTGGTCTACACTGTGTACGCCGCAACGCGCACCCTGCGCGACTTTGGGTATGGTATCGCCTATGCCGGCACGACCCCCGAACGGGCGCAGACGACCTTAGAAGTGCTCACCCAAGAACTGCGCAAACTTTCTGAGGGGGTCAGTGAAGATGAGCTCGAGCGGGCTAGGGTAGGTATCTTGTCTAATTTGGTGATGCAGGGTGAAGCCAGTAGCTCGAGGGCTAGTGCCCTAGCGCGAGACACCTTCATCTTTGGCGAACCGCGCCCGCTGGCAACCGTCAAAGAAGCCATTCAAAACGTCACCTTGGAAAGTGTGAACAGCTTTTTGGCGGCTCGTCCAAACGTGGGGTACACAGTGATGACGTATGGCCCTACACTAACAGATAGTACCCAAGCTGATAACACGCTGGCAGATAACGCCGATGCGGATGTTAGTACCTCAGCCAACGCCCAAAGCGCTTAGGAGAACAGATGAGTTTGACGTTTCACCACACCACCCTTGCCAATGGCCTCACGATTGTGGGCGAACACAACCCCGCCGCGCAGTCGTTTGCTGCGGGGTATTTTGTCAAAACGGGTGCTCGAGACGAAAGCGCCGAAGTAGCTGGGGTGTCCCACTTTTTAGAACACATGATGTTCAAAGGCACAGACCGCCGCAGCGCCGAAGACATCAACCGCGAATTTGACGCTTTGGGTGCTAGTTACAACGCGTTTACCAGCGATGAACGCACGGTGTATTACGGCTCAGTCTTGCCCGAACACGGTGCCCAACTGCTCGATTTGCTGAGCGACATGATGCGGCCTGCGCTGCGGCAAGAAGACTTTGACATCGAAAAAAATGTCATTTTAGAAGAAATCGCCATGTACAAAGACCGCCCCACGTTCCGGGTGTTTGAAGAAGCCGGGCCGCACTACTTTGCAGGTCATCCTTTGGGTAATTCTGTGCTTGGTAGTAGCGAAAGCATCAGCGCCTTAGCGCGCGAGCAGATGCTAACGTATTTCAACGCCCGTTACGCTGCCAATAACCTCATCTTGACCTTATCGGGCAATTACGACTGGCAACAGGTCGTTGACCAAGTGACCTCGCTAACCAATCACTGGCAAGCCCATCCGAGCGAACGGCAATATCCAGACTTTACCCCCAATGCCCAACCAATCCGTACCCAAGACCCCAACCTCAAACGTGCTCACGTGGCTATGTTTGCCCCTGGGGTGAGCATGCAAGACGACAAACGTTACGCGGCTAGTTTGCTTGCCCGCTGCATTGGCGATAGTAGTGGCAGCCGTTTATATTGGGCGCTGGTTGATAAAGGTCTAGCCGACCAAGCCGATCTTTCGCATGATGCCGCTGATGGTTTGGGGGCGTTTATCGGCTATTTATCGTGTGCACCAGAACGCACTGCAGAGGTGTTGAGGGTGTTTCAGGATGTCTTAGCTGAGGTGGAAAAAAATGGCCTCAACCAAGACGAGTGGACGCGGGCGCAACGCAAATTGGCAACAGGTGTTACATTGGGGGGCGAAACGCCTTTTAGGCGGCTCATGTCACTCGGTAGCAACTACCAGTACTTGCAGCAATACCGCAGTGTGCAGCAAGCCGTCGATGCCATTATGGCGGCCAGTCTCGCCGATGGTATGACGCTTTTAGAAGACAAACCCTTTAGTCAGTTATTCAGTTTTGTGCTCGAGCCAGCCGAGGTGCCGGTCTCGAGCCAGTAAGGACACTCAGTCAACTATGGCCAAACGTTTCGACATCGTTATTTCAACTTTCACTTCACAATCTGCTCGTTGGCGCATGCTAACCGTGCTTTTTGTCGTCAGTGTGGCAACAGGGCTAGCTAGCGAGTTTGCTGCGTTGAGCGTCACCCCCTACGGACAGCAAAACTTCGACCTCGCAACCAACACCACCACGCTACCCCAAGGCGGGCAAGTCATCGATCAAAACAGCAACGTGATTCTCTCCGGTGAGTTTGTGCGTTATCAAGAAGGCGTGTTTGTTGAACTGAAAGACGCCCTCGTAGAAGGTGCGTTTGGCAACTTGGCGGCGCCGGATATCGAACTCGACATTGACGCGCAGACGTTGCACGCTCGAGGCGAAGTGCACTACCACGGCGAAGAACTGGTCATTCAAGCCCTTAGCGTCATCTTTTTGTTAGAACCCGATGTGGCTATCGTGCGCGGGGAGGTATTTGGCAATTCGCCTAGGCTCGAGGGGGCATCACTAGTGATTGACACCGAAGCCCAGCAAGCCATTTTGATTGGTCCTTACACCTACCAAGACGGGCCTTTTACCCTCAGTGGCGAGAGCAACGAAGATTTACTGTGGGTGCGCTGGCAAGAAGACGCGGGCATCAGCAGTTTTCAAGTGACCACAGATATTGATGCTGAAGTGCGTGAGCGGTTGTTGGGGTTTTTGTCGCTGGTCTCGAGCGGTGTCTAACGACATAGTGACCAAGTATCAGTTTTAATCTGCCAAAGTAGTGTGTGTTTTTATTTCTACATTTGTGTCTTCAACCGACAAACGCGGTGACAACATAACCTGACGCGCATCACGAACAATTGTCATGGTCAAACAAAAATGAACCCGTACTCACGTTGCTCGAGTACGGGTTTTGTCTTGGGGTTGCTTACGCAGGTTCAACCAAAGGCGGTTGCGCCATTTCTGGCACGGTCACCAAGCCTTTGTCGGTAATGCGAATTTCCGGAATCACTGACAGGGGAATGAGATTAAAGCCCATGTACGGTAACGTGCATCCTGCCGCTTTCCACACCTCTTTGAAGCGTGCGGTGTCTTCAGCGACGACGGGAGCGCGTTTGTCGGAAAGCAAGCCCGCTACGGGCAGTGCCACCAAGGCTTTGACTTCGCCGCCGTCCACGACCACGACCCCACCGTGATTGTCAGCGATGGTTTTAAGGGCAAGTTGCATGTCACTTTCATTCGTGCCCGCGATGATGATGTTGTGAGCGTCGTGCCCGACACTGCTCGCCACTGCGCCAGAGCGCAAACCGAAGTCCTTAAGTAAGCCGTGTGCCACTGCCCCGGACTTACCGTGCCGTTCGACGATAGTCACAAAACACAGGTCGTGTTCGGTGAAATGCTCTTGCCAGTTGGCAGCAGCGTCTAATGACACTTTCTCGTGAAACAAGGTGATGCCGGGTAAGGCCGCTTTGATGGTGTTGACCACGCACGCACCTTCGGGTAGGGGTGGCGTCAAGGTGAGGTCTTGACCGATTTTGATGGTGCGGTAGGCGGCAGCGGGGTAGGTGTAGCGTTGGTGCTCGAGCTGCTGTTCCAACAGCGCCGTAATTTTCTTATCTTCTACCACCAATTCTCCGCCATACCAGGTGTTTTGCACCTCTAGGTCATCATTTAGAAGCACAATATCCGCCCGCCGACTGTGCCCCAAACCGCCCAATTCAGCATCCAAATAATACCGCGTCGCCGCGTGCAAAGACCCCATGCTCCACGCTTGTTCGGGCGCTAAACCAGCCACCACCGCTTGTCGGGTGACCCAGTCGAGACCGAACAAAAACAGATCATCGGCATCGCGGTCGTCGGTACAAACGCACACCCGCTTGCTGTGTGCGCCAAGTTCGGTAATCGTTTTGATGGCTTCGGGCAGACTGTGCCACGGTGTGGTTGGAGGGCCACCACGCAAAAAGACCCACAAACCAGCTTCCAGCAAATCATCGGCAATGTCTCTGTCAATAGCCTCGTGCGTATCAGTAATGCCACTAGCTGCAAAGGCTGCGACAAACTCGCGTCCATAAACATGCCCGCACACAGGCTTACCCCGTTTTAAGGCTTCAGCCAAAATGGCGTGACTGCGGGTGTCGCCCATGGCCACTTGCACAAAGTCCATCTTTTCGCCTAGGGCCACGGCTTCAGGATAGCCATCGAACAATGCGCCGATTTTGTGCGGGGTTAAGTCGCCGCCGGCGGTTTCAAACTCGGGCGTGGTGGCAGGCACGGTACTTGGTACGGTCAAAAAGATATTCAAAGGCGCTTGGCGGGCGTCTTCTAGCATCCACTCGATGCCGTCACTATCACAGACGTTGCCAATTTCGTGGCTGTCGCAAAAAATGGTGGTCGTGCCGTTTAGTAGGGCGGCTTCGGCGTAAGCACACGCGGTCATCATGCTGCTTTCGATGTGGATGTGCGGGTCGACGAGTCCTGGTGCCAGGATGCCGTTAGCTGCGTCATAAGGTGTGGGCATGCCAGATACGTCGCGGTGAGCGCCCGCAGGTTTCACGGCGGCAATGCGGCCTTTGTAAAGCCAGATTTCTTTGCCTTCTAAAATGCGTTCGGTGTAAGTAGATAATACTCGAGCATTGCCAATCACCCCATCGGCTGGCCGTCTGCCAGCGGCCACATCGGCCAAGTCACGGGTCATGGTGTGCAGTTCAGGAACAGAAAAACGGGTAATCATACGTCTATCTTACTGGGCTGCCCAAGCTTCTAAGAACGACACCACCACAGCGGCGCTATTTTCAGCGGCAACCGACAAAAACACAAACAGTTCATTGGCGCCGTCACCGCCACCTGCTAAGTCCGAAAGGGAACGGAAAGCAATATAAGGCACATCGTTGGCATAGGCCACATGCGCCACAGCCGCAGTTTCCATGTCGAGGGCTTGGGCTTCAAAGGTGTCCCAGACCCAGCGGCGGTATTCACCATTGTCCACAAACGTTGACCCACTCACGCCGGCACCGCCAATCACCAGTTGAGGATCGCGCTCCAAGCATGTCTCTTCGGCGTTACAGGTCGTAAAACTGATGTTTTCAAGGCTTTGGGCTACCTCGAGCATCGCTTCATCAACCGCAAACCAGAATTTTTCTGCGATGCTGTCAGCTTCCATGCCCGTTGCGGTCACGTCAACCGCTTGCGGAAACATCATGCCGTAGTTGCCATAGGGGGCATCGTGCCAACCCATCTCCCAAGTGCTGTCGTCACCGTCACCGTCTTCGCGGGCAAAAAACTGTTCTTGATACTGCGCCCACTGTGAAGGCACAGTCACGTCGCCAATGTGTAAATCCGGGTTTACGCCGCCAGCAATGCCACTGAAGATGATGTGGGTGATGTTGAAGTGGTCAAGGGCAAGTTGGGTGGTCATAGCAGCGTTGACCATGCTGATACCTGACAAAAAGAGCACCACGTCGTTGCCTGCGAGTTGTCCGGTGGTGAAGGTGCGTCCGTTGAGGACGTAACTGTCGGTGATGGTGGTTTGCTCGAGCAACACGCCAATTTCTGGGGCAAACGCCGACATAATGGCGATGCGCGGGGTACTGTCCAAATCTTGGGCGAATGTCAACCCACCCGTCACCGTGATGAGTAAAAACAAATAACGCGCTACGTATCTCATAGGTCTCCTCCAAAAGATGATCACACCCTCAGCACACAAACGATACCGCTACAAGGCCGAGGTAGGGCATATTATTACACTATCGGTTGATTTTTTACGTGCTGAGTGCTCAGACCCAAAGCCTATGACCCGTGCGGCGCTGCCAGCTCACGCGATATGCCATACTTGCGATATGGTACGTGGGATTTTTGAACTTCTCTTAGCTGCTTTGCTGGTCTTCGTTCTCTTTCTTAGTAACCCCAACCGCACGGATTTTGTGAACGCTTATTTGCTGCCCCGGGTGTCTTTACAAGGACAACCGTCAGCACGTGGGCGCAGCATCGTCATCCAGCCCTTACGCCCTGAAACAGAAGAAAACAGCGATAGAGATGGCGTTGGGGCGATTAATGACTTTGCCCAAGACGTCGGTAATGCTACCCGTGATGTCATTGACGACGCCCTTAGTCGGGTCGAAGGCGCTGACCCTGACTTTGTGCGCGGAGTCGCCGCCAACGTCTTGCAAGGACAAACCCCCATCGAACGGCGCAACTTGGGTATCGCCAGCATTTTTACCGTGCCTAGAGCGGGTAGAGACATCTTGGTGCTCGGTATTGCTGATAGGTTTATCACCCTGAGTGAGTGAGGGACAGCTTTAAGTGATTTTGTACGGAGATGTGACTGTGTCTGGGGAGAGGGTGTCTGGGGAGAGGGTGCGCTCGAGCCACCCAACCACGTCATCTTTTGAGGGCGCATAAATGGGCATCATCATGGCACTGGTATTTGTGGCGATGGTTGTTGCTTATGTGGCCAGCAAACGCCCCACCCATGACCGCGAGTGGCGCGTTGACCTCAAACAATTGCCGCAGGTTGAACGCCACGGTGACGAGATAACAGTACATAATTTGCGCAATACCCGTTACGGCAGTCCCAACACGCCCTACAGCATGTCTTACACCACACGTACCTTTGATTTAAAAGATGTCTCGAGCGTCTGGTTTGTACAAGAGACCTTTGGCATGTGGCGGGCAGTGGCACACACGTTTTTGAGTTTTGAATTTGCCGATGGACGCTGTGTAGCGGTGTCGTTAGAAGCCCGCATTCCTGCTAACGAAAGCTACTCACTTTTTCGCGGGGTGCTCAACAGTTATGAACTCATGGTGATTCTCGGTGACGAACAAGATTTGATTGGGCGGCGGGCAAAATACCAAGCCCACGACGTGTATTTGTATCCGCTCACGTTAAGCCAACCACATGTTCAGCGGTTGCTGGGGTTGCTTTTGCAAGAAGCCAATGACGTCATTGAACGCCCGCGTTTTTACAACACGCTATATCGCAGTTGCACCAGTCACCTGTTTCGCTTTATTAATCGGGTGTCGCCAGGAGCCGTGCCGTTGCGGTTAGGTACTATTGTGCCTGGTTATAGCGATAGGTTACTGCTCACCCAAGGTTTGATTGCCCACATGCCAGCAGGTACGCCGACCAACCTTATTGCCTCGAGCCCTTGGCGAGAAGCTTTTTATATTTCGGACTTGGTGCGCGACTATGCTGATGTGCACGCGCATGGTGAAGACGATGATGCGGCGTTTTCTCGAGCCATTCGCCAACCCTTGCCCCGTCAAGACGTGCTTGATGAACGTGCTAATGCCAATGACTAAGTGCCAATGACTAAGCGGCTTTTTCTAGGTGTGGTTGGATGGCGTTTTCAAACTCGAGCCAATTGTGCACCCTGGTAATGCCTGCGCCTGCTACCTCACGGTTGTAAGGGCGGTCAATCAAAATGACCTTAAGGCCAGCGTTGGCTAGTTCTTCGGCTTCATGGGGGGCGTCTTCGACCATCACTTCGGCACCAAGTTCACGTACCCGTTCTGATTTGGGTTCAAATTCTTCTACGTGAATGAGCGGTTTGGCCGGAAAACCATGTTCGTCTAACCAAGCTTGGGTAAGGGGTTTGAGGCGTGGGTTGCGGCGGGTGACGTAGCCACGTACCAAGCTACGGGCGTGCAGGGCGTGCAAGGTGTCGAGGGCATGGGGGAGAGTGGCTGCTTTAGAAAGTACGCCGTGTTCGCCGTATTGGAAAATTGACGTGAGATAGGGGCGGATGCGTTCGTGGTGTTCAGTCGGATAGCTGCTGAGGGGATCGTGATAGTGAACGTGTTCGCGTACATCACTGTGGTTGATGCTCAATTCGGCAGTGATAAAATCGTAAAATCCGTGAAAAGTTTCGGCTAAGGTGCCGTCAATATCAAAGGTAATCATAAAACTCCTTGAAGATGTAAAAATGTTGTTTTGTGCGTAGTACGCAGCGTTTTTAGCGCGTAGCACGTGAGTTGTTTACACTAGCACAGGCGTTTAAGCGTCAACGTTGCGCTAGTCAGCTAATTTACCCCGTTCATGTAAAGGGGATGTCAACGCTGTAGGCAGGGAAAAGCACGGGCGTCACCGTCACGGCTAACAACAAGACAGGACAACAAAACAGGGCAACCGAAGTTGCCCCGCAGGTATTTGTAGAGGCGAGGGGTTACTCGAGCGCTAATACGTAACGGTACATATCCGGACAACCGGGTTGCAGTTCTAACTCCAAATCAAAGTCGTCTTGTAAGCCTTCAATTAACGCGCTAGCGTCTTCGGCACTGACGGTGCTGTTATAAAAAAGCGTGCCAATTTCCATGTCGTGACCGTGTTCGCCCAAAAGGTCGTTGAGCAGTTGCACCAAGCAGGCTTCGGGGTCTTCGGCACGCACCTGCAAGTTGCCATTGACTAAACCGATGGCGTCACCTTCGCGTACGCTCAAGCCCTCGAGCTCAGCGTCTTTGCTTGCCTTAGTAACTTCAAGGGTCAGCGCCCGACTAGCGGCTTCTTGCATGTCGGCAAAAAGGTCATCGGCATCGGCGTCTTGTTGAAAGAGCACTACTGCTGCTAGACCTTCACCAAGGCTACGCGTGGGCAGCACCCGTACTTCTTTGTCGGTAATCACGTCGCGTACCCGCTCAGCGGCCATGATGATGTTTTTGTTGTTGGGCAGAATAATCACCGTTTTGGCTGCTACGCCGCGCACCGTATCGGCAATGTCTTCCACGCTAGGGTTATTCGTCTGACCGCCCCCAACCACTCGAGCACCCAAGGAGCGAAACACCTTGCTAACGCCATAACCAGAACTGACGGCTACGACGGCTACGTTCGGGACAGTCACTGTGTCTAGGTTGACGTCATCGAGAATCTCGGAGTGTTGCAAGCTCATGTCTTCTACTTTGCTGCGCACCATTGAGCCGTAGCGCCCCATGAGGCCTAAGAGTTTTTCGGGTTCGTGGGTGTGAATGTGGCCTTTGACGTAACCTTCGGCTTCTACGAGTAGCATTGAATCACCAAAAGGTTCAACCAGCTCACGCAATTTGGCCATGTCTTCGTCGACGCCAGAAAGCAAAAACTCGGTACAAAAACCAAATTCTTCTTCTTCAAACTGACCTTGCACGCTTTTGATGTTTTCTGGTGGCGCAGGCAGTTCACGTCCTTCGAAAGAAGCAATAATACCTTCTAGCACGCGCAAAAAACCCAGTCCACCCGAGTCCACTACGCCTGCTTTCTTCAGTACAGGTAGCAAGTCAGGGGTTTCTTGCAGGGCAGCATTGCCTGCTCGCCATGCCGTTTTGAGCACCTCGAGCGGATGCGCGTGGGCTACCGCTTCTGCACCCTCAGCTGCCCGGCGAATGACCGTGAGCATGGTGCCCTCGACGGGTTTCATGACGGCTTGATAAGCGATTTTAGAAGCGTTGAGCAGCGCTAACACGCACTCTTTGACGCCAATTTCGGTGTGTTCTTTGATGGCATCGGCAAAACCTTTGAGTGTTTGGCTGAGAATCACGCCTGAGTTGCCGCGTGCACCAAGCAGCGACCCTTTAGCGAGGGCGTGGGCAAATTCATTCATGGTGGTAGGAGGTGTTTCTTTGAGATGCCTGCGCACAGACTGCATGGTGAGGTGCATATTTGTCCCGGTGTCGCCATCGGGAACAGGGTAGACGTTTAGGGCGTTGACTTCATCAACGTAGACGCCGAGCCAGTCAGTGGCATAGATAAACGCGTGTGCCAAGTCGCGCACGCTCAGACGGTCGCTGGGAATGGTTTGTACGGTCATGGTGTCTCCTCGAGAATGGCTAGGTGGCTGACGTTTGGACGCTGATATTTAGACGTTCATGTTGAGACGTTCATGTTGAGATAGGGTCAGCCGGAATCGTCAAACTATTTTACGATAATGTTTTATTAAAGATATTTTTCATGCCCTGTGATGCTCGAGCAATTTGCAGGCGCATGCTTCGCGCACAACACCTTACAAGAGCCCATTGGCAACACTGAACACGTGAGTATACCGCATTCAACTTGTAGTAAACCGCACACACTCTTACAAAATTCCTGTTCACGCCTGCTAGACGGCGTTTATCTTCGTCACACTCGTTGATTACCATTACCTAGCTGCCCTATTACTTAACTGCCCTATTACTTAACTGCCCTATTACTTAACTGCCCTATTATCTAGTTACTATGTCCAGCGTTCTATCTCGAGCGATTCTTCATATACCCGACATTCGCTCATGCTGCTTACGAACGCACTGGCTTTGTTTAAGGTCGTTTCCAACCACTGCGGGTCACTGCTGATGGCACTCATGCCGACACGTTCCCAATCGTGCGCGTTAAGGCCGTCTAGGCGGGCAACGGACACTGGAAAGCGGGTCTTGAGTTTTTCGGTAACAGGTTTGACTAATGCCCGTTTTTCTTTGAGGCTGCGCACCCAAGGCATCTCAAACACCAGCAAACACACGCCCACGTATACGCCTTCGCTGTCAGTCATGGCCTGCGTTCGGGTGGCTTGTAGGCAAGGGAAATGTCGGGGCATGCCGTCGTTGCACACGTTGCATAGCTTGATTGTAAAGAGGTAGGTATGTGATGCATACGCTTTCGCGTTACACAGTCTCGCGATTTGCCGCGTTTACGGGTTTTATAGACGGTGCACGGTGACGGGTTCAGGGGGGGTGTGCTCGAGCTTATTCCTTAACGGTTGCCCAAACAGGGGTGCGTCAATTTCAAACATGTCTCCGGCTTGCGGCGTGATGCCATCAGCAAAACTCAAGGTGGCCGTCCCAAAAAAATGCACGTGCACGTCGCCAGCTTGCCGAAAGAGGGGATATTTGAAGTGATGGTGCTCGAGATTCGCCACACTGTGTGACATATTGGCTTCACCGCTCAGGAAAGGCTTTTCCCAAATGACCTTATTATCTCGGATGATACGCGATGTTCCTTGCACGTCTTTTGGCAAATCTCCGAGTAACAGTTCTGGGCCTAGCGCACAAGGACGCAGTTTGGAGTGCGCCAAGTAGAGGTAGTTTTGTTTTTCTGTAATGTGATCGGAAAATTCGTTGCCAAGGGCAAAACCTACGCGGTAGGGGGTGCCGTCAGGAGCGTTGACGTACAAACCGACGATTTCTGGTTCTTCACCGCCATCAAGGGCAAAATCGGGTGACTCGAGCACCTGCCCCGAAGCCCTGAGCGCGTGACCGTTGCCTTTGTAAAACCACTCCGGTTGCACGCCCGTTTCGCTAGCGGCGGGTTTACCACCAGAAAGCCCCATCTGAAACATCTTCATAGAGTCGCTGAGGTTTTCGTCTGCGATGTTTTTGTTTGGCGTTTGTGCGTGCATACTGTTGCGAGTGTCGGCGCTTCCCAAGTGAGTAAGGCCTGTGCCGGTAGCAAAACAGTGATGCGGGTCGGGGTGGTCGAGCGGGGGGAGGAGGCGCTGGGCTTGCTCGAGCATCTGCAAGGTTTCGTCGTAGTTAACTGCCTGCTCGAGCTTATCTGTTACCACGTCAAGCAACGTTACCCCGGTAGCAATAGCCGTCTGGGCAAGGTCATAGACGCTATGAACACCTGAGTGGACATCTGAGTGGACATCTGAGTGAACGTCTGACAGGACTTGCAAAGTTGCGCCATCAGACACGGCCACGCGCCGCGTGTTGCTGGTATCAAGAAACTGCACTAAACGCATGACGCGCTACTCCATGCCAGCTTGTAGACCTTTTTCGCCGAGCGCACGAATTAAGTCCATGACCGAAATAACCTCTTCGTTATAGGTAATGGTGGCTTGTTCGTCTGCACCAGCTTCCACTTTGTTGACCCCCTCGAGCGACATCAGCAGCGCTTTGACCTTTTCAGCGCGGGCGGGGGTGTTCATTTGTTTGACGCCAAGTAGCACTCGAGCCATCGTTACTCCTTTAGATAAGTCGTGTTTGCGTGAGTCGGGTTGTGCGAGTTTTGATTTGTACATTAACAAAAAAAGTTCGTCTTGGCTTTAGATAGGTTTTAGGGGGCGTTAGGTGTTTTGCCCTCTCGAGCCAAGGGTGCGCACGAGCGCGGTTAATCTGCTCTCATCATACTGGTTTTGGGCGAAAGCTTGCTGCGCGGCGCTGTCAGCTTCGGGAAGCAGCACCAACAGGTCGTACACGGCAGCATCATACGCACTTTTGGTGACAGCTTCGACTAGGACAGCTCGAGCTTGCTCGGCAACATCACTATCTTGAACAGTCAAACGGCTCACGAGCACCGTCGGGCGCGTGCCGTTAAAAATAGCTTGGGCAAATACATAGCCCACCACTTCTCCCATGTTGAGCGCAGTAAACGCGTGGCCACTGCGTTCAAAAAAGCTCAAACTACTGCGCTGAATGAGCGGTTCAACGCCGTACTGTTCAGCATAGGCTTGGTCGATGGGCGTGAGGGCGTCTTCGTCGTCTTGGCTTAGGGCTTTGGCGAAACATGCCACGATCCTGACTTGCCTCCTTCTTTATGTAATAGCCGCACCTGAGCAATTTCGATGCCCTTGTCGGCACTTTTGAGCATGTCGTATAGCGTTAACGCTGCTACGGATACGGCGGTAAGGGCTTCCATCTCTACGCCTGTGCGGGCGGTCACTTTACACAGCGATTCAAAGCGCACCGCTCGAGCCATCTCTGACGCTTCCGGCGCATCACACACTTCACCACGCACCGATACTTTGCTCAGAGGCAGCGGATGACAGAGGGGAATGAGGTCACTGGTGCGCTTGGCTGCCATGATGCCCGCGAGTTCAGCGACTGCCACAGCATCACCCTTAGGGTGGCTAACGAGCGCCGCCGCTGCTTGTTCTGGTAGATACACCCACGCTTCGGCGCTAGCATAGCGGACGGTGGTGTCTTTGTCAGATACGTCGACCATGACCGCTTTGCCGTCTTGAAAGTGACTCAGCATGGGGCATTGTAACCAATTGACGTCACCAGACATAACCAATAGCCCACTACCCGATTGCAAGATACTCAAACCAGTCACTAGCCAGTAGTCACTATCCAGCAATCACCTGATACGGCGACCTGCAAGCGAGCACGCAAATACTGATGCGTGCAAGTACAGGCTCGAGTGTTTACGTCGGTATTTACGTCGGTCTCAACATCCTCACGCCCCACTTTGGCAAGCTCAAACTACCGCCTGCTGATTTTACAACCGTGTAGTAGCTTGCCTATACTCGGTATACGCCCTTTCAGAAAGGAATGTTTATGAATAAACGCCTGCCGTTCTTTGTCGTGTTGATCCTCGCTGGCTTGTTGGCGGCGTGTAGTCCCAGTGCTACCGAAAACGTCTTAGGAGATGTTGCTCGAGATGCTGGCGCTGAAGCTGCCGCGGCTGCCATCCAAGACGCCCCCGGTTTACCCACCATTGACGATCTGCTATCGACTAACCCCATCACCACCAGTTTTGAAGATGCCTACGCCGAACGCGACTTATTTGGCGTCACCGACACCACCTACACCAACATTCGCAGCATGCCCAGCAGCAGCGCGGGGTATACCTTAACCAGTGGCTTTTACGAACTGGAAGCTGAAAGTTTTTGCCTCCGAGCAGGCACGCACGGTCCTAGCGACGGTGACGGCTACTTACCTGCCCCTTTGTTGGGTGAGCGACGTCAGATTGTCTACAAAATTTTGTCTACCTACGCCAGCAACCCCAACGTCTCCCAACGTGACGCCCAAGTGCTGCTGTGGGCAATTATCGCCAGTACGCCTTTTAGTGATATGTCTGCAAGGGTGCAAGCCACCGCCATTGCGCTTTTGAACGAAGAAGAGTTGTTTGAACTCAATAACGGCGTGATTGGCCTCGTGCCTGACCCGGTTTGGTTCGAGTTGGAGCAACAAATTCCCGCGCCTGTGCGCGCTATCTACCGCGCCGAACGCGATATTCGCAACTTGGTCGCTAGTGCCAACAGCAGTTACGAAACGCTCGAGACCGTCGCTGTCCTCTCTGGGGCAGCCCCTGCTAGTAGCCTTGTGCGCCAAGTTCCTAGGGGGCAATGGGCGCAGCACCCCGAAGGCTATTTCGTGCGCTACTTTCCCAGTGGATACAGCCGCACTCGAGTGGAAGTCTACGTTCCCCCCGAAACCACCGTCACCTTTGATCCATCTATCAGCGTGGCTGCACCTGCCAACACGGGTGCGCAGCGGCTTGGGATTGGCACGCCTGCCAACTAACTGACACCAAATGGCAATTCCACGTGTCGTTTCTGCAGTTGCTGATGTTTACCAAAGTCACATTGACATAAAACGCGTTCAACTGTGTAGACGTCAATCATGGAAATGCTAAAAATACACGTTCTCAAAGACGCGTTTGCCCCTGCCTTCGGGTGGGGGTTTTGTGTTTTAGTGGTACTTATCCCGCATGTACTGCACCGACTGAGTAATGAGTTCTGCGAGTACCTCACGGTTGATGTCCTCGAGCTTCTTAACGTACAAACACGACTTGCCCGTTTTGTACTTGCCGAGTTTTGGCATCAGTTCGTCATAACGTTCAAACCCAGAGCTTAGGTAAAGTGTCAAGGCTGTTTTTCTGGGGGAAAACCCGACAATCAAAAAGTCCCCTTCGCGTCCTGAGGCATATTTGTAGTGATACTGGTCAAAACCAATGATGCTGTCACCCCACATGACGGGTGCTTTGCCCGTGATGTCTTGCATCATCTGCAGCACTTCAAACGCGTCTTGGCGTTTTTTGTCGTTTTCGATGCGGTTGAGGAAGGCTTCGGCGGATTGGGTGGTGGGTTGGGTTTTGTTTTGAGCCATGGGTCGACCTCTCTGTGAGTTTTGGCAAGCACGTGATGCCTTCGTGTCTCCAGAAGATAATGAGAGCATGTCGTTTGGCTGGTAGCTTGACTTTAGCACGACGCAACCGCAAAAGCCGCCATTACGCGCTGAAAGCCTTGCGGCGCTCGAGCACACGCTCAGGCGTCATTAAGGTGTCACAAATAGCAAAACGGCAGCCAGTACATACCTGACTACCGTGGGGTTTGCTTCGTCTGTGACGAAAAAATTGCTTGGTGGGCGATGACGGATTCGAACCGCCGACCCTCCGCTTGTAAGGCGGACGCTCTCCCGCTGAGCTAATCGCCCTTGTTGCTGCTTGCGCGTGTTCGTGCCTGCTGTCACCTCAGCTTTTAGGCAAAGGACAAGGAGGACTTTGACATCCTCCTTTGGTGTCCTTGGTTGCTGATGGTGACCCCTACGGGATTCGAACCCGTGCCGCCACCTTGAAAGGGTGGTGACCTAACCGCTAGTCGAAGGGGCCGAACTGGTGGGTCGTATAGGGCTCGAACCTATGACCCGCTGATTAAAAGTCAGCTGCTCTACCAACTGAGCTAACGACCCAAGCAGCACTTTGTGAGTATAGTTGCCTCCCTCTAGGCTGTCAAGTAGGGCGAGCACACAAATGGCGCAGGTTATGCGCAAACAAGTTAGTAGCAAGCAGGTATTTGCTCGAGCAACTCCAACAAAATCCCGTCCTAGACGTATTCTTAGCCCTCACGGTGATAGGGATGGTTGGCGCGAATGGTTTCGGCACGATAAAGCTGCTCGAGCAGTACCAGTCTCGCCAGTTCGTGCGGCAAGGTCAAATCTGATAACCGCCACATAACATCACAGGTGTCCCGCAAGGCGTCGCTGTGACCTTCGGCACCGCCAATCAACAAACTCACTTGGCTGATAGCGCGGTTCTCGAGTGCTGTCATCACCTCCGCCATGCCCGTAGACGTGAGCGTCTTACCCCGTTCATCTAGAGCGATGCGGTAGCCGTTACTTTGGGCAAGCAAGTAATCACTTTCTTCTTGTTGACGTGCCTGAGCGTCTTGATTTTTACCGTCACGTACTTCTATCAGTTCGGCTTTGGCCAGCTTGTTGAGGCGGGTCAAGTAATGGTCGCAGCCTTGTTTGTAAAACCCGCGTTTGAGTTTGCCGACGGCTAGAATGGTGTATTTCATGGTTTATGCGGTTTCACAGGGCAGTTTCACAGGGCGGTTGCACAGGGCGTCTTCATGGGGTGTCTTCAAGGTCGAGGCCGAGTTTCTCGAGCAACTCCCGTTTCCGTGACTTGCGCAAACCACTATCCGTTAACGCATCCCGCAAGGCGTCCACATCAAGCGCCGTTTTGAGAATATCGAGTTCGCTAGCCGACAAAGTGCGAGCGTTCACGCGGTGCTCACAAAAGGCTTCGTAGGCTAGCGGCGCAACCGCTTGGGCGCAAGTGGCTAAGGCTTCAGCGTAGACGCGGATTTCGTATTGAGCGTGAGCGTCAAGTCTGAGCGCCAAAAAGTGAAACAGGTTATGCAAATCAATTTGCCAATACATCTCGGTATAAAGCGACAGTGGCAAGTTGATGCGGGCGAGTTCTCTAGCAATGCCTTGCTCGAGTGCTTGTTCATAACTGGCGTAAGCGTCTTGTTGTTGTTGGCTAATCGTGTTGACAAAGTCATCAGAATCAGTGAGCGCTTGGCCGCTACCTTGTTTGTTGTGTTTGCCCTGCGTGCGCACCTGTTCTGCTTCGGGGATGTAAAAGGTGTCTTCCATAACGCTGTAACGCCCGGAAATCTCGTTGAGGCGAGCGGTGCGATGTCTAATCCACTGCCGCGCTACGAAGATGGGCATCTTCAGGTGAAAGGTAAGCACGACCTGTTCAAACGGGCTGGTGTGGCGGTGGCGCATCAGGTAGTCAATCAAGGCAGCATCTTCACGGACGCTTTTGGTACCTGCCCCATAGGACACCCTGGCCGCTTGCACGATGCGGGCGTCACTGCCGAGGTAGTCCACTAAGCGCACAAACCCCTTATCGAGTACGTGAATAGGCGTATCCAACAAAGCTTCTGCCGCGTCTACGGTTGGTCTTGGCATGGTTGCCATGTTAACAGCGTTATGAGCAGGCTTTATGTGTGAGGACGCGGGGTCATTCAGCTAGGATCATTCAGGTGATGTGTGAGGTGATAGTACCAAGCGTGGCGGTATTGAACGCAGAAATATCGCGTTTCTACTAATTGCTTGTTGGTTGATGGTTTGATGCAAGAAAGTTAAACGTTTGTTCTAAGGTGAGATGGAATACACTCAATGGCTCGAGCCACCACCCAAAACACAAATGAAAATCATGAGAAACCTGAACGCTTGTTCAGAAAACACCACTAGGACAGCCTTTGTGGATGCTGATTTGGATTCCCCCAAACGGGGGACTTCTCATGTGCAAAATTTCCTTTGCTGAGCCTTTGATAGACGATGCCCAAGGCATTTGACAGGCTCGGCTTGCTGTGGAATACTCATGTTGGATTTGTATGCCGCCATGGTCGCCTGAAAGGAGGTGTACCCGCTTGAAACGGCTTTGGATGGAAACACGTCCCTCGGTAGCACTGCATGTGTTGCACCGACGTTAATGGTTAACGTTAACAGCGGTAGGTATTGGTGCAGAGGAAACTCGGACACTCGAGCCAATCACGATACGTTCAGTCTTACCGCGACAATAACTTCGCAGGAAGTAAATTCCTAACTTTCAAGGGGTAAGATATGAAAAAATTTGTACTCTCGATCCTGATCGCTGGCACGCTCAGCACAGGCGTCGCCCAAACACCGGCTTTCCCGGACATTCCGGCAGGCCACTGGGCGAGCGAAGCTGTGACGCGCCTTACTGATCTTGGGATTATTATTGGCTTTCCGGATAACACATACCGGGGCAACGAATCATTCACCCGCTATCAAGCTGCTTTGGTGATTAGCCGCTTGCTCGATGTGATTGCTGCTGATATTGACGCAGTGCTCGCCATGACGCAAGCTGACATCGAAGCCCTCCGCAACGCCCTGCAAGAACTGGCTGCTGACGTAGCCGCGCAAGGCGCTCAAATCGAAGGTTTGACAGCTGATGTCATGTCCAACGAAGAACGCATTGCTGCGCTCGAAGCTGCCTTAGAAGGCGCCATGATGGGCGGCGCTGACCCAGCGGTTATCGCTGACTTGCAAAACCAACTCGACCAACTATTTGATGCTGTGGCAATGGCACAAGCAACTGCTGACGAAGCCGCTGCTTTGGCTGCTGGCAACGCTGACATGATTGCTATGCTCGAGGCGCAAGTTGCCCAAAACAGCACCGAAATTGATGCCCTTAACGAACTCGTTGCTTTGCTTAATGACGACGTTTTGGCACTCACCGATACGGTAGCTGGCTTTGATGGTGCGATTGCCCAAAACGCCAACGACATCGCCAACATTCGCGAATTCGTGATTCTTCTCCGCCGTAATCAAGTGGCACTTGATGGCCGCGTGAGCGCACTTGAAGAAAGTGACGCCGAACAAGACGCTGCTATTGCTGCTCTTGATGCTCGCCTTACCGCCGTGGAAGAAGAACTCATCACGGTTAGTGGTGAAGTGTATCTTGAATACACCATGGGTCGTTTTGCTGACGCGCAAATGCGTCGTTTCGACGTTGACCGCGTGTACGGCTTTGGCGAAGACAACAGCCGCGTTATGATTGATCCTTCTGTTTATGGCGAAGGTCAAGGCAGTACTTTTTCATCTGATTCTGACGACTTGAACGAAGACGATGACGAAGGCGACGACGGCGAAGAACCTGAAGACCGCGCAGACTTCGATGGTTATGCTGAAGGCGAACTGCTCACCGAACTCACCCTTAACTTGGGTTTTGGTATCGGTAGCGGTGACCCCAACAACCTCAATACTTTCGATGTGGTTTTGAACCTCAACATTGACGGCGAAGCCCTTTCTGATGGTGGTGGCGGCGTTGAAGGTGCTGATGATGCTCAAATTGGCATTGATAATGTCATCACGACCTTCAATCCTATTGGTGCAGAACCGCTCACCTTCTCATTTGGTGAATACGGTGACGATGCTAATGATTCACCCGAAGTCGAATTCACCCCGTACGTGTTTGAACTCTTCTACGATGACACCTTCAGTGATGGTGCTGTCTTCGAAGATGTTTCTTCAGACGGTATCGTGGCTACCGCTGGTTCACCTGAAATGCTTTCGTTCTTGAGCCCGACGTTGATGTTCGCCCATGGTGAACTTGACCGTGGTTACAGCAATGACTTTGGTGACGGCGGCGGCCCTGCTGATCCTGTCTTGGCTGCAGCAGAACGCCTTGGCCGCGTGGGTGCAGGTACTTCGACTGCGTTTGAAGACACCTACTACACGGCTGTCCGTGGCACTATGAGCCCCATTGATGGCTTCTCCGGTGGTGTATCGTTCGCACAACTTTACCGTGGTGCTGGCGAAAATGCTGAAATCAACGAAGATAACGTGACCACCACAGTACTCGGTGTTGATGCCCAAGCACGCATCGCTTTCATTGACCTCCAAGCAGAATATGCCATTAGTACCACTGAAACCAATGATCTTTTGACCGATGATCAAGAAGACGAGTTCAACAATGCTGTCTTCTACGTGATGGCTGAAATTGACGGCAGTGACTTGCCATTTGTTAACAGCATCAGTGTTAACTACCGTGATATTCCCGGTGAGAACATCTTCGGCGAAAATGGCTGGCAAGGT
This sequence comes from uncultured bacterium, assembly GCA_964550765.1. Classification (GTDB taxonomy): domain Bacteria; phylum Deinococcota; class Deinococci; order Deinococcales; family Trueperaceae; genus JBCCBI01. Next base: position 83,867 of record CAZKAZ010000003.1, read on the forward strand.
CTCGAGTTTGATGACGACGATTATCCGTTTGGTACTGACCAAGCTGGTTTCAAAGTTGAAGGTGACTTGAGCGTCTTCATCTTGGATGTTGGTGCTTACTTCGACCTCTACGAATCTGGTGACGACAGCGTCCAATTCAAGTCTGACGGCGAACCTGTTGAAGTGCAAGCGTTCGGTGTGAACGCCGAAGCAGAACTCTTCTTGGGCTTCTCAGCTTATGGTTTCTTCAACAGTGCTTCTATCGAAGGTGACGCTGTGGACGCAACCGATGGTGGCCGTATTGAAGGTTCACCTACTGATACTGGTTTTGTTGACTTTGATGACATCTACGAACGTGATGACGTCTATGCAACCGAAGCAGGTGGCGGTCTCCGTCACGACGGTAGCGCCGAAAACGCCCTTATCAGCGACCTTAACTTGAGCGCGCAATTCTCGCTCGTGAACGCTGGTTTGGATACGACCCGCATTGATGTTGATGCTGACTACACCTTGGGTGTGTCGTTCATCACCTTGACGCCTTACTTCGAACTTAACTACGAAATCGGCAACCCCGACAGCGACGCGTTTGATAGTGAGCTCGAGTACCTCGTAGGTACGGGCTTTGAAACCGAAGCTTTGGGTGTGCCGCTCAGCCCCAGCTTAGTGGGTGTGGTTAACTACCGCAGTGCTGACTACTCAGACCACAACACTGATTCTGCTGCCAACGACTACACGGCAGATGAGTTCCAAGTGTCTGCAGGTATCAACTTCAACCGCTTCTTCTTCGATAACAGCAGCTTGACCGTTCGCGGTGGCTACTATACTGCGACCAACTTCGAGAGCGAAGAAAACCTCACCGGTACGGGTGACAACGCAACTGATATCTCTGATGGTGATGCCAACAATGGCTTCGAACAAGAGACCTACGGTTACGAAATCATCTGGAACTACTACGACCTCGAGATTGCTTGGGGTGCGTACGAAAACTATCGCACGCAAGATGGCACCTCGGTGGAAGAAAACTCCGCCCAAGCCTTCCGCGTTGCTTACACCGTCACCTTCTAAGCACAGTCTTTAAGTACAGTCTTAGTTGTGAATGGGCCCCGCACATGTTGCGGGGCTTTTTTTGTTATTTTGCTGTGACACGTTTACCAAGGTGCGTGCTAGCGTAGCCCTATGGCATTACCGCCCCTGAACGACACCATTGCTGCTATTGCAACTGCCCCCGGCCAAGCGGCTGTAGGTATCGTGCGCGTGTCTGGCCCGGAGAGTTATCCTATCGTGGCACGTTTGTTTCGGCCTGCTAGTGGTAAACGGGTTACTGACTTGGCAGCCAATCAAGTCGTGTTTGGGCGTTTGTATGATGGTGATGCACTAGTCGATGAGTGTTTGCTCTTAACCTTTCGAGCGCCACGTTCTTACACCACCCAAGACGTCTTGGAAATTCAAACCCACGGTGGTACAGCCGTGGTGCAACGGGTATTGGATGTGTGTTTGCAGCAAGGTGCACGCTTAGCGAAACCGGGTGAATTCACCATGCGGGCGTACCTTTCGGGTCGTATTGATTTGTTACAAGCTGAAGCCGTGCTCGCCATGGTCAACGCCCAATCCGAAACCGCCCGCCGCAACGCGAGCCTTGGTTTAAGTAAAGCGTTATCTGATGCCCTGCATATTATGCAAACGACCCTGACGGAAGTGTACGGTAACTTGCAAGCCGTGTTTGATTATCCTGAAGAGGGTGTCCCGGAGGCAGAATTTCGTATGCCTGTCAAGCGGGTGATGGCACGCATCGACGAACTACTCGCTACTGCCAACGCAGGTAGGTTGTTGCGGCAAGGGGCTAAGTTAGCCCTCATCGGTAGACCCAACGCGGGCAAGTCAAGTTTGCTCAATGTGTTGTTAGGTTACGACCGTTCGCTGGTGAGTGACACCCCCGGTACCACTCGAGATTACCTTGAAGCACCCCTCGAGCTACATGGTATGCCCATCACCGCCATCGACACCGCAGGTATCCGCGACACCGCCGATGTCATTGAAGCTTCAGGCGTGCAGATGGCTAAAGACATTGCCGCCGCTGCTGACGTGACGTTATTGCTTGTTGATGGTAGTCAACCCCTGCAAGCAGAAGATAAAGTGATGCTAGGGCAGCTCGAGCCATCACGCAGCCTCGTCATTGCTACCAAAGCTGACTTGCCTGCCGCGTGGCAACTGTCAGAGCTAACTGCAAAAGACCAACCCCACATCAACCAAAATCGCACAGCATCCCGAAGCGCGTCAGGCCGAACCCTGTTAGAGATAGGGGCATCAGATGTAAGGGCGTCAGATGCCGCAGGGGATGTGGTTACAATAAGCGTGTCAACGGTAACAGGTAAAGGCATGGACAGCCTCAAAGACGCCGTGTACGCCCGCTTGGTGGGTGACGCAGGTACAAGCGAACTGTGGTTATCGAGTCAGCGGCAAGCTGAAGTGCTTGCTAACGTCAGAACGCTGTTAGATAACGCCCTGCATACGAGTGACGACTTGGCTGCTTTGGATATTGAAGAAGCCCTGCGGGAATTAGCAGGGCTAACGGGGCGAGGTGAGATTGCTGAAGCGGCGCTCGAGCACATCTTTGCCAATTTTTGTGTAGGAAAATAATCGTAACTCAACTGTAATTTAACTATGGATTCCAAGCTTGGAACAAGTTGTTGTTGATGTAGGTGCGCAGTTCAGCCCGTCCGTAAATGGTAATTACCGTGTCGATGGTGTCGCCTTCACGCAGCAAGCGGTTAATGATTTCTCGCTCTCCACGATCGTCGCTGACAATGAGTTGGAAGAGGTTCTCTTGTGACTGCAAAAAGCCGTAGTTGTTGGGGTTAAAGCGAATGGTGACGTTGCGAGCTGACGGATCGAGGTTGTTGATGGCGTTAGCCGCAGTGTTTGCTTCTGTGTTCGTATTTGTGGGTGTCTGTGCTGGGTTTGCTAAGTTAGTGATGACACCATTATTACCGCCGCTGTCGCCGCCACCATCGCCATTACCACCCGTGCCCGTGGTGGTGTTATCAGGCGTGGTGCTAGGATTACCGTCAGGTTGGGCAAAAAAAGCATCAAAACCGGGTTGTAACCACAGCGGGGGTTCTTCGTTGGGCGTTTCTGGGGCAAGGGTGTTATCGCCCGTTGCTGTACCGTTGACCCGCACGACCAAGGTGGTGCCGGGTAGGGTATACCCTCGGGGTTGCCATTCATAGACTCCTGCGGGCTGCTCAGGCAAATCAAGATAATCCACCCAGCCAACTTCTAGACCGGCGCCAATAATGCGCCTTTGCGCTTCACGCAAACTCAACCCACGCAAGTCTGGCACGCGCACCACGTTGTCATTGGCCACGCTGTGGTAAAGCGTCACAGGCACGCTAGCAAGTACCGTTTGCCCCGCTTGAGGCCGCTGCGTGAGGATGGCGTTGGCCGTGTCTGAGAGGCCACCTGCGACAAGTGATACGTTGCTCATCCCCAACTCGGTGAGTCTGGCTCGAGCTTGATTGACGCTCAACCCGCGCAAGTCTGGCAAGGTCACCTGAGGCACTTGCGCCCCTCGGCTCAAAATCACGTTGACGTTACTGCCGGTACGCGTTGGAAGGCTCGCAGCAGGTTCTTGGGCGATGATGGTGCTTTCGGGTTGGTCGCTAAAGTCATAAGTCACTTTGCCCACTTCAAACCCAAGCGACTGCAAGCGTTCGCTAGCTTGCTCGAGAGTCATCCCCGTCACGTTAGGCAGGGGCACATCGTCAGCTGGGGTGTTGACGCCCAACGTGATTGTTCTACCAATGCGTACCCGCTGGCCGGCTTCGGGGGTTTGGCTGGTCACATGATCAAAAGGAATGTTTTCGATGTCGTCGTTGTAGGTAGCAACCTCGAGGTTTAAAGCGCTGAGCATCACGGCTGCTTGGTCGATGGGCATGCCTTCAACGTTAGGCAGTTCTAAGCTGTTGACATTCAGATAGGCAATGACCTCGTTGAGGGTGTACCAACCGAGACCACCCAACAAGAGCACAGCCACAAAAAAACGCAACACCGACAAAGCTGCTGCTATGTTGGCATTAGGTGTGTTGGCATTGGGTATGTTGGCATTGGGCGTATGGGTATCGCCACTGCGGCCACGTTTAGCCCGCGAATCCGCGTCATCATCGGTGCGTGCCCGCTGATAACTAGCCACCCGGTCACGCCCTGCGCGACCAATATCACGCCGAGAGTTGCGCCCGATATTTTGGGGCTTTAATCCGTCGCTACTGTTGCCACGATAATCTGACACGTCTTAAAGTTTAGCACGCCGCTGTTCTGTGGGCGTGTAGTAACCCATTAAGTCATGACCACCCCGTTGATCTCGAGGGTCAATCTCGAGGGTCAATCTGGTTGTATTCAATCTGGTTGTATTCAATCTGGTTGTATGAAGTGGATAACGACGCTATTTGCCTGTTAATTAAGTAGTGCGATAAAAACAGGTACGAATAACCATTTGCTCCACTGCAGTCAATACACAAAAACAGAGGCTGAGTACGATAGATTCTTGCCAAATGCGTGTGTTCCCATGTATTCGCTCGACAGTGTCTACATAGACGCGAGTCTACATAGACGCGAGGCTACATAGACAGTAGCTAGACAAACGTGTGACCAATTAGACGACGGGTAGACACGGGCAACCCGAGTGGACACGGGCAAACATGGACATCCAGAAACAACAGGCCTGCGTATGATGGGGGCATGGCTTATCAAACCCAACAACTTCCTGCTAGTCCGCAAATATTGACGCAGCTCGAGCCACAACATGCTGCTTTGCAAGACCCAGAAATTGCTGCGTTGCACCGTTTGCATGAAGCGGGTATGGCCGTTGCTGACATGGTGGTCGTGCCGGCAGCGGCTGAAGAGCGTTTTTATCGTCTTAACAACTTGGCGCAGCAGTTACTTGATTTGTTTGCAGGGGTAGACCCCAGTGACCCCGACGAAGATGACATCGAAGAACGCGCCCCTGAAGCACAAAAGCTGATTCGTAACCACTACCTGCTCGATGAGTTTATCGACTTGTTTTATGACCGTCTGCGGGCGCTTCCGTCGCAAGTCGAAGTGCGCTATTCGTCGTTTGCAGGTATACAATCTGGCAGTGTGCAATCTGGTGGCAGTGCGCAATCTGATGGTGCGCAATCTGATGGTGCGCAATCTGGTGGTGTGCAATCTGGCCAACGCGCCACTCGAGGACGCCCCGCTTTGCTAGCAGTGAAAACCCTATGGGCAGACGCGTGGTCTTTTGACAGTTTGATGGCACGTCTCGAGCAAGATGCTACCCTCGCCCCCCAAGCCCAAGCCATCATCATTACCGGTTCAGGGCGACAAGCAGCGACAGTAGAGGTGAATGCTCGAGCCAGTCACATCCTCGGTCATGACGTGCGTGTGACGGTACTCGAGGGTGCGGTGTGCAGTGTTTCTCAAGATTGAGGGTTTTCTCAGTATCAGCCTAGCGCACACTTGGTTATACACTTGGTTATACACTGAGTCGCACACTTGGTCACACGCATGACAGCACTCAGTGCGAGGGCGCTCGAGCGGCGTCTCAAACGTCACGTGCGCGGTCAGCCGCAGACGTTTTTTGCGGTTTGTGCGCCTGAGTTTGAAGGGGTGCTCGAGGCCGAGGTACGTCGTTTGGCTGCAGCAGTACCTGAAGCAAACATTACGCTTGGGAAAATTGCTCGAGGGGGTGTACAGTTCACGGGGCATTTTGACAGCATGTACTATGCGCATTTGCATCTTTACAGCGCCATGCGGGTGTTGTGGCGTATAGATACCTTTTTGGCGCAATCTTTACCGATGTTGTTTGACAAAGCCCGCAAAGTGCCGTGGGAGCATTACCTTGCATTGGCGGACGCCTACACTATCCGCGTGAGCGCCAAAGCTTCCCGTCTCAATCATCAACGGGCAGTAGCGGACAGTTTGTCACAAGCCATCAGCCGAGCCCTCAGTCCCCACGGGCTAAGCCCGCACTATGTTGATAAGCGTGATCCTGACGCTAAGACGCTCGAGCTTCATGTGCGCCTCTTTCAAGACACATGTACTTTGAGTGTGAACACCAGTGGTGACCACCTTTACAAACGCGGTTATCGCAGCTTGCCTCACCCGGCACCCTTGCGGGAAACCCTAGCTTCGGGGTTGCTACAAGACTTACAGGTTGATACCTACGATACCCTGCTAGACCCCATGTGTGGTTCGGGGACGCTCGCCATTGAAGCGGCGCTCTTGTCTTGTCACATGCCCCCTGGTTACAACGCAGGTGTGCCTCGGCACTATGCTTTTGAGCAGTTACCGCCGTTTCAAGCCAGCAAATGGCAACGCTTGCGCCGTGAGGCGGTTGCGGCTAGTCAGTCTGGTATGTTGCGGATTATTGCCGGAGATAACCACGCAGACGCCGTAGCCATGACTGAGCAACACGCCCGTGATGCGGGGGTAGGGGAGATGATTGAAGTGGTCAAGCGGGATGCTCGAGCGTGGTTATCAGACAATGCTTTAGCGCTCGAGGCTTTAGTGCTCGAGGGACGCACTTTGATATTGACCAACGCCCCTTATGGCAAACGTTTGCAAGACGCTGATGAAGTAACAACATTACAAATCCTGAAGCAGCAAGTAGAAGACGCCCGTGCCAACGGACGCGAGGTCACCTTGGCTGCGATTACTAGTGCTCGCACAGCACAAAAACTCACCGGCTTTACCCCACTCAAACGCTTTCGCAACGGTGGTTTGACGGTGGTGCTGTTACAGGCTTAACGGTTACGTTCGACCCGTAAGTGGACTTTGTGGTTACCTTTTTTCGTGCTGCCTTCAAGCGCTACGACCCGTACCCAGCCCAAACCATCAGCGTAAATTTCATCGCCCGCAGCAGCGGTGCTAGATTTGCCTGCCGGCTGACCATTCAAGCTGACGTTACCTGAAGCGATGCCTTTACTGAAGTACGCCCTCGAGGTCTTAAAGGCTTTCGCCCCCAGCACATCGACGCGCAATGACGGCACAACCAGATGCAAGTCTTTGTCTGAACCTGTTTCTAAGTGCGCCACATCAACGGCGGTGGGCGATACAGGGGCAGTGCCTACGTGGCTGAGTTCTAAGGCGCTGTCGAGCTTATTTTTTTGCACGATGGCACTGAGGCCGTCTTGGTGGCGCACCACGTCGCCAATATCACTAGCTGCGAGGCCGCGTGCTTGCAGACTGCTGCGCAAATCATCTTCTTCAAATGCACCTGCCACATAAATGGCAGCAAGCGCTGGGGTGACGGCGGGAATGTGTTCAGGAAACGCACTGACGATGCGCCGTTTCGCACCGCGCACGCCGCCGCTGCTGCTCGCTTGGATAGCAGGCACGTCGCGCAGTTTGGCCTCGAGTGCTGCCGCGTCATTGGGAGGTAAAAAGTCGCTCGAGACCACCCTGCCCCCTTGGGCATGTTTGGCGAGGTCTTTGGCAAGTTGCTCTAAATCGGTCACATTCATCCGTTCTGGGAAAATCCGTTCTGGGGGCTGCTTTTGTGCTGTGCTACTAGTTGTGTTGCTATTAGCTGTATTGCTGAGGGCGTGCTAGTGAACATCAAGCACCTCAACGTCGCCCTCGAGCTGTTTGGCTAGGCGTTCAGGATAGCCTTCAGCGGCTTCGCCAGCGACTCTGAGCACCATCTGCCGTTTACCATCAACAATGCCAGCAGTGACAACTGCAACGATGTTAGCAGGAGGTGCAGCGCCCGCCATTTGTGCCAAGACACCGGGGCGGTCAGGGACAGACACACTCACTCGAGTGCCCCCTTCGCGCAAACCCAACACGGTGACAAACGCCCGCAGCATGTCGGTGATGGTGAAAATGCCGTGCAACGTGCCAGCTTCGGCTACGGGCAAACCGGAGACCTTTTTTTCTTCCATCAGCAGCGCGGCTTCTTCTACGGGGGTATCGGGGGTGATGGTATAGACATCTTGGTGCATCACGTCAGACACACGCAATTTGCTGACTAAGTAGTTAAGCTCATAAATCGATAGAGACGTGGCGTTGGGCGGGGTGGCTTCGCGCAGGTCTTTGTCAGTAACAATGCCGACCAGTTGGTCATTATCGACGACGGGCAAACGGCGATAGGCTTCTTTGCGCAAAATCTGCATGGCTTCAATGATGCGGGTGCGGCTCGAGACCACCCTTGGGGAAGCCGTCATCCATTCTTTAACGAGCATGGTCACTCCTTACTAAACACATCCGCAGATGCGTCCTAATGGTGTTACGTCGTGTGTAGCGTCGCGTGTGTAGTGTCTAAGGTTGTTGTCATCAAGGTTGTTAGCAGGCTAGCCAACAGCGTGTGAGTGTCCTACCATACCGCGTTAATTGGCTGATGTGTTGCGCTCGAGGCAATCAAACTCGCAAGCAAACATGAGGCAATAAACAACGCGCACCGTTTAGCAGTACGCGTGAATGCCTGTGTATGAATGCCTGTGTATGAATGCCTGTGTATAAATGCCTGTGGTTGTTGGGATGGTTAGGCGGTAAGTTGTTGACCTCGAGCCACCTCTTGCTCGCTGTCTGCACTGGCAACACGTTCTTGAATGCGGCGGTCAAGTGACCACGCGCCACTGCCCTGAATGACAACCGCTACCGCCATACCGATAGCCAACAGCGAAAACTGAATGCCTTCGCCGGCTTGTTGGCCATTCCAGTTCATAAAAAAGCCATTGGGCCACTGCACCAAGACAATCGCGCCCAGCATGGTAGCTACCAAGCCAGAAGCCACCAAGCGACTGAGCAAACCCGCTACCAAGAAAAACGCCCCCACAAACTCAATGAGCATGACCATTAAACCAACAATCCACGGCACGCCCAGCATTTCAAAAAGACCCATGGTGGTTTCAAATCCGACGCCACCGAACCAACCAAACAACTTGCGTGCCCCGTGGGGGAAAAAGATAACCGCCAACACAAGGCGCATCCACAAGGCGCTGTAGTCATAAGGATTAGTACGAAAAATAAACATCTTACCTCCTGCTTATCAAAAGCTTGCACGAAAACGCGTGCTCAAATGAGCTTAATCGTACGTAAGCAAGGAAGATTTAATTTGATATCAAACCACATTTCACACATAAGCAATGCTCACCAAGAGCTCTGGTGAGTATCACACACCCTCTGGTGAGTATCACACAACAGGGCAAATGTCGTGCTTAAGTCGTGCTTAATCTGCGGCAGTAGCGTGGTGGTCAGTGACTTCGCCCCGTGCAGGGTAGTCATTGGCGAGCACAAAGTCAAGTGCGCCCAAAATCTCAGCAAAGTTGGGTCGAGCAAAGGGCATGGTTTGTACTGTGCCAAAGTAGAGCGTGCCATCTGGGCGAATGAGATACAAAGCGGGTTCGCTAAAGAGGTCGGGTTCAAGCATGCCAGTAGAGGTCTTGCCGCGACTCGTTGAGATGTAGAGTCCCCATTCGCGGGCTTTATCCAAATCTAGGCCGTAGCCGACGGTAAGGTGCTCGAGCTTCCAGTCCTGCTTCGTCTGTTCTGCCCGCTGTTGTGTGTCACTGCTAATAGCCACCACGTTAACGCCGCGTTCGGCAAATTTGCTCAGTTTGTTTTCTAAATCTTTTAAGTAGCGCGCACAAATAGGGCAGTGCAACCCCCGATAAAACACCACCATCGTAAAGTTTTCGGGTTGACTATCTGCCAATTTCCATGTTCCGCCGCCTACCGTTGCTACGTCAAGTTCCGGTACGCTTTGGCGGGGCATTAGGTGATTCATCATTGCTTCCTCCTGAATGCCACCATACAAAAGCCTGCCAAAATACCTGTCAAACGTTTGACGCGTACCGCTTGACCTAAACAGGGCGGTTGCTAAGGGTTGTTGTTATCTGCGACGTTGTTATCTGCGACATAGAATTCGATACGGAATCCGACATAGAATCTGTGACTTAGACGCTTACATACAGGTGTTGACATATATACACATACATACACAGACGTACACATAGACGCTTACATAGACTGTTGACGTGTTGTGGTAGGCGTGCTAAAGAGGTTATCTGAGGTAGGCTACCATCTGGGTATATTTTGAAGCACAGAACACATTGACAGGACATATTTGAAGTGGTAGCAAGGTTGTGCGTTACAATCACCCCAATGATGTTGCTAGCCATGTCTGAGATGTGAAGTATGAAGTAATGATGTGTGCTCGAGCAACACCCACCAACACAGTTTCGCGCATTTAGGTGACAACACCGTCACCTGCCAATTTAGAGGAGGCATTTATGAAAGTAGGCATTAACGGTTTCGGACGCATCGGACGGCAAATCTTCCGCATCATGTACGAACGTGGTCACGAAGTGGCACTGGTGAATGATTTGACCGACAACGCCACCTTGGCGCACCTGCTCAAGTACGATTCCAACTATGGCAAATTTGCCGACGACGTCAGTTTTGATGACGAAAACCTGATTGTTGGCGGCAAAAAAGTCAAAGCCACTGCCATTCGCAATCCCGAAGAACTGCCTTGGGGCGAGCTTGGTGTTGACTTGGTCATTGAATCAACGGGTATCTTCACCAAGCGCGAAAAAGCCGCCATGCACTTGACGGCTGGCGCGAAAAAAGTGCTCATCTCTGCGCCTAGCCCCGATGCTGATTTTGACATCATGTTTGGTGTCAACGAAGGCGACTTTGACCCCAGCGCCCACACGATTGTATCCAACGCATCCTGCACGACCAACTCGCTTGCACCCGTGATGAAAGTCTTAGAAGACACCTTCGGCGTCGAAAAAGCCATGATGACGACCATTCACTCTTATACCAACGACCAAAACATCTTGGACCTTCCCCACAAGGATTTGCGCCGCGCTCGAGCAGCCGCTGTGAACATCATCCCGACCAGCACGGGTGCTGCTAAAGCTGTTGGTAAAGTGCTGCCGCACTTTCAAGGTCGTTTTGATGGTGTGGCCGTACGTGTACCGACGCCTACTGGCTCACTTTCTGATGTGACTGCGCTACTCGGTAAAGAAGCCACCGCCGAAGAAGTCAACGACGCCCTCAAAAAAGCCGCCGAAGGCCCGCTTAAAGGTCTAGTCGAGTACAGCACCGATCCGCTGGTTTCCAAAGACATCGTCGGCAATCCTCACTCGGGTATTGTCGATAGCGGCATGACCAAAGCCATGGGCAACATGGTGAAGCTGTTTGTCTGGTACGACAACGAATGGGGTTACAGCAACCGCATGGTCGACGTCGTCGAGTTGATGGGCAAAAGCCTGTAAGTTTTTGATCAACGGATGATTGCGGGGAAAGTCGGACGGTTATCGGCTTTCCCTGTTTTGCTTGTGGGGTGCTGTGGTTGGTTGCTGTAGTCTGTTGGTGTGACGTGCGGACGTATGCGTCACCGTTTATGTGAAGGTAGCGTTTACCCGGCATGGTGGTCAGTATCCAACGTCTGCGCTTGACCCAATCAACCGTAAACCCCACTGTCTGACAAAAAACAGCTTCACCACAAGACCTAGACAATCCAGCAAGTTACGTTTACCTAATCCTCAATCACAACTCACAGGAGGTATGTGATGACCCTTCGTACCCTAAACGACCTTGATTTACAAGGCAAACGCGTATTGATGCGGGCGGATTTTAACGTCCCTTTGAACGCGGGTATCATTCAAGACGAAAGCCGTATTTTGGCAACCCTACCCACCATTCGCACCCTGATTGACAGTGGCGTGACGTTGGTGTTGATGAGCCACTTAGGACGTCCTAAAGGGGCTGAAGACAAATATCGCTTAGAACCAGTAGCAGCTAGATTATCCGAACACTTAGGGCAAGACGTGCGCTATTCGCCTACCGACAGTGCCGCGTCTGATGCTCAAGCGCAGTTTGTGGCTAGTGCGCCGACAGGCAGTGTGACGCTGCTCGAGAATCTGCGTTTTGACCCCAGAGAGACCAAAAACGACCCAGAATTTGCTAAAGCTTTAGCGGCTTATGGTGACGTATTTGTGAATGATGCCTTTGGGGCGGCGCACCGAGCGCACGCAAGCACCGAAGGGGTAGCGCACTTGTTACCGAGTGTGGCGGGGTTACTGCTCGAGCGCGAAGTGTCAGTGCTGAGTAAGCTACTTAAGAACCCCGAAAAACCCTACAAAGTCATTTTGGGGGGTGCTAAAGTCTCTGACAAAATCGGCGTCATGCGCAACCTCATTGGGGTCGTGGATGAAATTCTTGTTGGTGGTGCGATGGCTTACACCTTCTTCAAAGCCCAAGGCGGCGAAGTTGGTAAGTCACTAGTCGAAGATGACAAGTTGGACGTAGCACGTGACATCCTCAAAGAAGCCCAAGCCCAAGGCGTCACGATTCATTTGCCACAAGATTCACTGTGCGCCAAAGAAATCGCTGAAAATACTGATACCGAAGTGTTTGCGTCTGATGCTATTCCCGAAGATTACCTCGGGTTAGACGCTGGCCCCGAAGCTGTCTCGAGCTACCAAGCTGCCCTTGCTGACGCCAAAACCATTCTTTGGAACGGCCCTTTGGGCGTGTTTGAAACGCCCCCTTTTGACAGCGGCACGCGGGTCATTGCCCAGACGGTAGCGGCAGCAGACGCGTATTCTGTCGTGGGTGGGGGAGACTCGGTTTCTGCTGTAAACGCGTCAGGGTTGGCAGATAAAATTGACCATATTTCTACAGGTGGCGGGGCATCACTGGAATTTTTGGAAGGTAAGACACTGCCGGGGATTGCGGTGTTGCTCGAGTAATTCCAGCTACCCATCGCGATGAATATGATGGTGGGTCGATGATGTTTTCGTAAGTCGTTAGCTAAGTCGTTAGCTAAGTCGTTAGCTAAGTCGTTAGCAACGCCCAACGCTGACCCCTCATCAATAACCTCAACCTAACGCATACTCTGCCTCCTTCGGGAGGCTTTTTTTGTCCTTACAACATCACCCCGTACTGACTGACCTGCCACACAAACCCTGCTAAGCACACCAGTAACCCCAGACTACTTGGCACCACCAATAGCGGACGGGCGCGGCCTTGCATAAACCGCAACGCAAGCAACACCCCTAAAAGCGTCCAAAAGATGAGCGCAGCGGTGAGCAATTCACGTTGGGTGAGGGGCAAAATCAAGGGCGGGTTTACTCCCACCTCCTGACTGATAATCCGCAAATTGCTGCGAATGTCTGCCGCTCTGGGGTCTAACTGCGCCGCTTGTAAGGTGGCATTGAGAGCACTAGGTAAGTCGCCTGCGTAGGCATAGGCGACGCCGAGGTTGTAGTAGACGCTCACGTCATTGTTGCCAGCAGCCAACAGGGTTTCGTAGAGGCGGGCGGCTTCAGTGTGGTTGCCATCGAGTTGGAGTTGCACGGCAATGGTAAACGTTTCGCCTTCGCGGTTGGGGTCAACGTCGCTAGCGCGGGGGGGAGTTTGGGCATAAGGAAAACTGAGCAACGCCAGACTGAGGAAAGTTAACATTAACCGTGCCATTGTAGTTCCTTTTCGAGTTGCTCGAGCAATTCCTTACCCTCTTGCACGGCATCGCCTGCTGGCCGCGCTGCGTAACGCATTTCATCGAGTTGTGCTAAATAATCAAGCACCCGTTGGGTCAAGGTGTGACTGACGCCATAGTGAGGTAACAGCGTCTCTAAGGCTTCTTTGGGTTGTCCTGCTATGGGTGTAGTCAGTTTGTCCTCGAGATACCCCATCAACACCCGGTACATGGTGCTGTCGCGGCTGTCTTCACTGCTGGTGATGGTGGCGCTGGCATCCTCTGGGGGCGGTGCAATCAACCTGATGCGTGCCATAGCATCGGCATACGCCCGCATAAAACGGATGCGGGTAGCATCACTGTACAAATAACTGCGCCGCTGCTGATAACCCCATGCCGCCGCGCAACACAAGGGGGCTATGCCCCACAGCAACCAAAATGTCCAACGGGTGTCCGGTTCGTCTCGTAAGCTCGGTGCAACCCGCACAGCAGCGAGCGGTAACCCCGTTGGGGTTTGTTCAGGGGAGGGTTCAGCGGGTTCGCTAGCGTCTGTTACTGCTGGGGCTTGTGGGTTAGGGGCGATGGCGACTTGCACGGGTTCGCTTTCAATTTGGCGATAGGTGACTGCTTCGGGGTCAAAATAGCTGTAACGAAAAGGGGGAATATCGAGCTGGCCAGCGGTTTCGGGAATAAGCGCGTAGCGAAAGACTTTGGTACCGCTCACTAGGCCATCTTGAAAGCGGGTGTCGGTTTCGATGTCTTCGAGTTGTACCCGCCAATCATCAAGTAGCGGTTGGGTGGGTTCGGGTAGGGTGTCGAGGTTGCTCGAGCCACTTATGAACACTTCTAGCTCGAGGGGTTCACCTTGCACCGCCGTGGGGCTACTGCTAAACGCTGAAATGGCAAACTGCCCCACAGCACCGTTAAAATCTGCTGGGGCGGGTTCGGGCAGGGGTTGCACGTTCACGGTGACGGGTTCTGTAGACAGCTCCATCGGCGACGCCATCAGGTTGGCTGCCATGGTGAGCACCGCTGGGTCGATGACGAGGTCGCCTGCCCTAGTAGGAAAAACAGGCGTTTGTAACTCGGTGACGTTGTAAAGCCTATCACTGCGCGACACCTGATACTGCCGTTGTTCGGGGCGTATCCCCTCCCAAAACCCGGCAAATTCGGGGGCGTTGTAATCGACACTACCCACGACTCGGTCAGCGTGAAAAAAACGAAACGTGTACATGACCTGTTCGCCCACAAACGGTTGCGGGTTATCGACCTTGGCCTCTACAAAAAACGTTGGGTCACTCGTTGCTGTTGCTGTTGGGCTGCCCGTTCCTTCAGTAACTTCTAAGGTGATGGGATCAGTGCTGTAGGTTTGCCCTTGCAAGCTCACAGTAATCGCCGGAATGGTGAGCGTACCTGCGCGCAGGGGTTGTAGCAGATACTGGTAAACCACCTGACTTTGCGTATTTCCATTTATAATGCTTATGTTAGTACTTACGTTAGTACGAAGTACATCGAAATCCGCAAGAGATGCCATTGCTGGTGCTTGATTGTTAAAGGTACTGCTGGTCACTGTCACGGTGAGTTGTACGGTGTCGTCCGTGGTAACGGTGGTGCGGTCAACCTCGGCGCTGATTTGTCCGAAAGCGAAGCCGCAAGCGAATATACCTAGCAGTAATAACCAGCAATAACGTTGTGTCATGCGTTTTGGCATATGTTGTGGTCTAGAGACATGTTGTGGTCTAGA
>CAZKAZ010000003.1:99157-122946 GCA_964550765.1 uncultured bacterium
ATGTTGTGGTCTAGAGACATGTTGTGGTCTAGAAGTAGGTCTGTTGGTCTCGAGCATCGGCTACCAATCCTGTTCTGGAGGTGGCAGGGGTGCCATCGTGCGCTGCAAGTATTCTTGCAAGGTGTCGCTCTGTTGGGCGGCAGCCTCGAGCAGTTGCAGGGCTTGGGCTTGGGTTAGGGGCGGCGGCGCGGCGGGTTGTTCTTGGTCATCTCCCGGTTCGGGTGGTTCAGGTTGTCCCTCGTCTTGGTCGCCCTCGTCGTCTTGGTCGTTTTCCTGTTCGTCTTGTTCTTGTTGCTCGTCCTCGTTTTCACCTTCGTTGTCGCCCTCGTTTTCGTCCTGCTCTTCTTGTTCTTGTTGGTCATCTTGTTGTTCTTCTTGCTGGTTTTGCTGTTGATTCTGTTGGGCGTTTTGTTGCAGGGCTAGCTCGAGGTTGTACTTGGTGTCTTCATCGTCAGGATTGCGGCGCAACGCGTCTTGGTAGTTGGCGATGGCTGCTTCTGACCACTGCGCCAACTGTTCCGTTGACACGTCATCTGGTGCGGCTTGAGGTTGATTTAACTGCTGCAGCGACTGCGCCTCCATCCGCACCCGCTGCATGAAGACGTTGCCGAGGTTGTAGTGATGGATGGCTTGTTGTTGCCTGTCGGCAGTCGTCAGGGCTTGTTCGTAGGCGTTTTGGGCGTCTTGCCACAGGGCTTGACGGTAAAAGGCATTGCCAAGGTTGTTGTATACCACGCTGTTGCGCGCTTGCACTGCTTCAGGCGGGAGGGGTTCATAGCCCAATGCCTCGCGGTAATGGCTTTCGGCACTGACCAAGTCACCTTGCAAATAGGCGGCGTTACCACGTTCAACCGCCCGTTCTGCGTGGATAGGTGGTGGGGTGCAGCCCGCAAGTAAGAACAGCGTTAGTACGACAAACGCATAACACAACCGCGTCACGACGTCACCTGCTGGCTTGAAGTCGTTGCTTTGCCTGAGGTTGTCGTTGATGTTGTCGTTGATGTTGTCGTTGATGTTGAAGGGCTACGCGCTGTTTTTTGGGTGATGGGGCGTTTGGCTGGTAGCATTTCGGCGATGAACAAACACAACAGCGAGACAGCCAAAAACCACTGAAAACGTTCGATGGCTTGGGCGCTGGCTTGTTCGCCGAGGGTATTGCGCTCGAGGCTCGCTAGGGCCTGCTCGAGGGCGTTTAATGTCCCCGGACGACTACCTGCAAAGTAGCGCCCCCCGGTGATCTCAGCGATTTCTTCTAAGCTGCTAGCATCAAGCCTCGAGGTTACCAAGTTGCCGTCCCGGTCTTGTTTGTAGCCGATGAGCCGTCCTTGATTGTCATAGTTGGGAATGGTTGCCCCCGCTTCGCTGCCCATGCCAATGGTGTAAATGACCACCCCTGCTTCAGCGGCTTCCCTGGCGGCGGCTTCGGGGTTGGTTTCGCTGTCTTCGCCGTCGGTAAACAGCAAAATGGCACGGTCACTGGCAGGGTTATCACTAAAACCAGCCAAGGCAGTGCGAATAGCTTCACCGATGACTGTCCCAGGGCGCGAAATCAGCGACGGTTGGGCGTCATCCAAAAAGCGTTGCGCGGTGCTTACGTCGGTAGTGAGCGGAAACTGCACAAAACTGGCACCAGAAAATACCACCAAGCCCAAAGCGTCCCCGCGCAAGCGTTGCATCAATTCGCGAATGTCGAGTTTGGCGCGGCGCAAGCGGTTTGGAGTGATGTCTTCAGCGAGCATGCTCTCAGAAACATCGAGCGCCACCATGATCTCGAGGCCACGTTGCTCGAGGGCTTGTTCTTGTGTTCCCCACTGCGGCCTAGCTAGTGCCAACACCATCCCTGTTAAAGCGATGAGATAAAGCAGGTACTTGCGGCGGCGGTTGACGTTGTGAACGTTATTGGTGAGATAGGCAAGCAACGGTGGTGCTGCCAAACGGGCTAAGTCATGATGGCGGCGGCGTTCAGCAGCCACAAACAGCACCGCCAAAAGTGGCACAAGCAGTAACCCCCACAACGCTAACGGCACAGCAAACGTGATGCCAAAGAGACTCCCAAAAATGTTCCCCAAGATATTCATGGCAACCTCCGCAGCACACTGTTAGCGAGCACTTGGGCAATGACAAAAAGCCATACGCCGGGTAGCAGTGCCACCCAAAGCAGTTCTTGCGATTGCACCACGTTACTCACTTCAATATCAGAACGCTCCAAAGCGTTGATTTGCTCATAAATAGCTTCTAAACCGGCGGTGTCTTCGGCGCGAAAGTACAAACCCCCCGTAGTCTCCGCAATTTGCTGCAAGGTGTCTTCGTCTAAGACGCTTTCTTGATAGACAATTTGCCGCTGCCCAAAAGCGTTCACTACCGGTGCTGGCACTCGCCCAGGTTTGGCAGCGCCAATCGTATAGACGCGGATACCTAATGCCCTAGCTGCTTCAGCACTGGTGAGCGGGTCGAGTTGACCAGCGTTATTGACCCCATCGGTCAACAAAATCACCACTTTGCTGTCCCCCGGCGAATCACGCAACATGGCTGCGGCGTTGGCGAGTCCCATGCCAATGGCCGTACCATCACGAATGCCCAAGTCGGGGGCGAGTTGCACACCCGCGAGCAAGTCTTGCAACACGCGGTGGTCGGTGGTTAAAGGGCTTTGGTTGAACGCTTCTCTGGCAAACACCACCAAACCAATGCGGTCAAAGTCGCGGCTGTCGATGAATTCTGCCATCACTTGTTGCGCGGCGGCTAGGCGGTTTTGCGGTTGAAAATCGAGCGCCGCCATGCTGCCAGAAATATCAAGCGCCAAAGCAATGTCAATACCTTCCCCGCGCACGACCTGTTGCGATTCTTGCAGTTGTGGCCGCGCTAGCGCTAGCACCAACAAGATGAGGCTGGTCACTTGTAAGGTTTTGGGTACATGCCGATAACGCACCCGCCAACTGGTGTGACCTTGCACGCCGGACGTCCAACTGTAACGCCAACGCGGGCGCTGCTGACCACGCCACAGGGTGAGGGGAATCAGTAGTAGCGCCAACAGCCACCACGGTGACGCAAACGCAAACGTCATGAGGGTTGCTCCTTGAGCCGTGCTTTGGGTGGGTGGTTCGGTTGGTTGGAAGGATGATCGGGTGAATAGGCATAAGCTGGCATGTTGGCAAGGCCAATGAGCGTGTGCCGGATGAGGCTGGTGTCGGCTTGACTGAGTTCTCTGGCGGCAAACCGCGCCGCGTCACAGCGCAGCAGGGTATTGACGATGTGCTTGGCGAATTCTGGGGTGATGCGTGCTTGCCGCAAGGTGTGGTGCAACGCTTGGCTGGTTTCGGCGTGGGCAGGTAGTTTGTGGCGCAAGGCGAGATAGTGCCGCACGTAGTAGCTGATGGCGTCCAAATCGGCGCGTGTCCAGGTGGGTTTGTCGGCTAAGTCGTGTAGGGTGGTTTGGAGGTGCTCGAGCGCCGTCTTCTTTTGTGGTTCAGCGAGTGTTCTAGCAAAATACCGCAAGTAAATCAGCCCGAGTAGCACAAAAAGTAAGAGTGCCAACACTGTCAAAATGATGCGCTGCTGCACGCGTTGCCACGTAGTCAAGGTAGCCCTAAACGTTAGTGGTGCTTTGATGTCACGCATGTTGGGTTGGTTGCCCTCTTGGAGGGTTTGCTCGAGCAATGACCTCGTTTCTACCGTCAGCGAATCAACCACCACGGCTACTAAATTCCCCGCTGGGTCAGCGAGTTGCACCGCGAGCGGCGGGGTGGTGAGGGGCTCTAAGCTAAACGCTTGCACCTGCCACGTCACCCGGCTGATTTGTTGTTGGGCGTTGTGGGGTTCTATCGTCAGGACGGGAGGATTTACCACCTCAAACGCCCCCCAAGGCTGGGGCAACGTCGGCATCACCAAACGGGTGCGATGCGAATGCGGCACACTGAGTGTCACCGTGAGTACGTCGCCAATCAAAGGCTGTTCGGGCGTAACCGTCATACTGGGTTCGGCTTGGGCGAAGGCTAAGGTGCCTAGCACGCACAACAACCACACAGCACACCCTATTAAACGCCCTTTCACGCCTGTCCTCCGGCGGTGCGGCGCACGAAGCGGTGGCTGCGGCGGTTGCGCCGTTCGAACAGCGCCCGTAAGCTCATAAATGGGTCAGCGTCGGTAGTGATGTCACTATGGTCGATGCTGAGTTTGCGGCACACGTGGCGCAGGGTATTGCTGTTGTCGTGTTGCTGGGTGGCGTGGCTGTCAATCCACAGTTGCTCACCTGTTTCAGCGTCTTCTAGGGCGAGTAGGCCCACGGGGGCAAGCTGGCTGTCGAGTGGGTCGCGCACTTGCAAAGCAATCACATCGTGGCGCTGGCTAACGCGTTTTAGAGCAGGTTCTAGCAGGTGGCTATCTAGCAAAAAATCTGACACCACAAACACCACACTGCGCTGTTTGACCATCGTCGTGAGCACGTCAAACGCAGCGGTGAGGTTCGTACCGGATTGGTTGGGGGTGCTCGAGGATGTTATCTCCGCTTGCGCTGGATTGAGTAAGGCGTGAATGATGCGCTGCACCTGTTTGCGCCCTTTGCGGGGTGGTAGCTGCGTGGTGACGTCTTGCCCGAAAGCAATCAACCCCACTTTGTCGTGGTTGCGCTGCGCCACGAAGGCTAGCAAAGCAGCAATTTCGGCGCTTAAGTCGCGTTTGCTGCGCCTTGAACCGATATCCTGCGAACCGCTCACGTCCACAACTAACATCACCGCCAACTCGCGTTCTTCGGTGTAACGCTTGACATACACGTTACCCGTGCGAGCGAGCACGTTCCAGTCGATGCTGCGCACTTCGTCGCCAGGGGCGTAAGGGCGCACTTCGTCAAATTCCATGCCCCGCCCTTTAAAAATGGCGTGGTAGCTGCCGGCAAACTGTTCGCTTACCAAGTGTTTGCTTTTGAGCTCGAGCTGTGCCAACCTGTGCCTTTGCTGTTTACGTACGTCTTCTTCGCTCAGTTCTGGAAAATCATCTGCCTGCTCGAACGTAAAATACTGCCCAAAATGCCACCACGCCATCACGGCACCTCAACGGCGGCCAAGATGCGGCGAATGATTACATCGGCGTCGATACCTTCCGCGTCGGCTTCGTAGGTGAGCACCAAGCGGTGTCTGAGTACATCTAAAGCGACGGTTTTGATGTCATCGGGAATCACAAACGCCCGGCGGCGCAAAAAGGCTTCTGCCCTTGCGGCTTTGAGAAGAAAAATACTTGCCCTCGGTGACGCCCCAAAACCAATCATCGGCACTAAATCAGCTAACCCGTAACTAGCGGGGTCTCGAGTGGCTGCCACGATGTTGATGATGTAGTCTTTAATTTTTTCGTCAACGTGTAAGCGGCTTACCAGTGCTCGAGCATTCAAAATCATCTCAGTGTCAGCTACGGCGCTAGCTTTGGGTACGGCTGACCCGGTCATGCGCTCTAAGATAAGCCGTTCTTCAGCTTTGCTGGGATACGTCACGTTCACTTTGAGCATAAACCTATCGACTTGCGCTTCGGGCAGCGGGTACGTGCCTTCTTGTTCGACGGGGTTTTGGGTGGCGAGCACCAAAAACAAATCCCCTAGCGGGTAGGTGGTGTCTGCAATGGTGATTTGCCGTTCTTGCATGGCTTCAAGCAGGGCACTTTGCACTTTAGCAGGGGCACGGTTAATTTCATCAGCCAGCACCAAATTGGCAAAAATAGGGCCTTGATGGGTGGTAAATTCTGCCGTTTTCGGGTTATAAATCTGCGTGCCCACCAAGTCTGCAGGTAATAAGTCTGGCGTGAACTGAATGCGCTTAAAGTCTGCTTGGATAGTATCAGCAGCGGTACTGACCAAGAGCGTTTTGGCTAAGCCCGGCACGCCTTCTAGCAAGATATGCCCATCAGCCAGCAGGGCGGTGAGCAGCCTATCAACCAAGGTTTCTTGTCCCACGATGACGCGGTTGATTTCGTCACGAATCCACTTCACCAGCGGGCGAATGTCTTGCACTTCTTGGTCTAAGGCATCTAAGCGGGCGGCGAGTTCTGCTCTGGCGTCGTCAATGTTTGGCGTGTTGGTTGTCGGTTCGGTAGCATACTCACTAGCCACGCTGACCTCCGGTGCAACAGGTAATGCAACATGCAGTGCAACAGTCAGTGCAGCAGTCAGTGCAGCAGTCAGTGCAGCAGGTACGGGTGGGTGAGGGGATGGTATCTCTCATAAATGCCCTCATGATAAAGGCTAAAAGCAAAAAACATGGTGAAAAAGCGTGAAGATAGCTAAGATGAGGAGCATATGACGAGTGTAATCATGGGACTGAGTGCGGCGGCGTTTTTAATTGGCGTGTTGATGGTGTTTGTATCCATTGTGCCTGCGCTGGAAAAACACGCCAGTAAACTCATGGGATACGGGTTTTTGTTGGCAGTACTAGGGATTTTTGTGGCGCTGATTAACGCGTTCGTGTCGGTAGGCTCAGGTTAGGGAAGATAGAACGTCTCGCCCCGATAAGTCACTTTAAGACGTTGTGATGTGATGTTGAGGTGGGTGAGCAAGCCCAAGATTTTTCTTTGATGGGTTGATGCGCCAGCGTGCAAAAAGATAAAACGCCCGTTGCTGAGTTGTCGGTAGCCGCTTGGTGGGTACGTTGTGCCGTCGCCTTTACGTTTTTCCGTGACACTGCCGTAAATCTGGGTCAATTCCTCAACGGCTTTATCCTCTAGGGCAAGCATGGCTTCAGCGAGTCCCGCGTGAATATCGCGCCAACTCGTTGCCTCGAGCGGTTCATCACCCAACCACGCTTGTACGTCCGCACCACCACGCTCTGAGGTGAAGGCTCGAGAACGCACAATCCCTTCAACAATGGCACGTTCTACTTCAGACAATGACGTTTGCGATTGAGTGGGTACAGACTCTACGGATAGCGTCTCAGTGGATGGCGTTTCAGTCTCGTCTTCCTGTTCCTGATTAACGACCGTGTCAATGGGTTCGGTTTCTTCATCGTTTAACAAGCGTTTAACGAGGTGCTCGAGGTTGTCTTCGGCAAGTTGGCGTTCGTTGGCGTCTAGTACGTACTGTACTGCCATTTCGATGCCAAGTTTATCTTTGGAAAAGCCTTTGCCAATTTTGTCAGTGAGTTTGTTGGCGATTTTGCCAAGTTGTAAGCGTTTTTGAATGTCAGCACGAATATCTTGGATGATTGTTTTGAGGTCGTCTTCAGCGTTCTTGGTTTGCCAGTGTTTTTTGCTGAGTAGTCGCTCGAGGTAGCCAGCGGCGTGCTTTGCATGACGCTTGAGGTCGATGGTGAGTTCATGTTTTTGGCTGATGTCGCCGCGAATGTCGTTATCCAAAAAGCGCCACTCTTGTCCGTTGGTGAGTATCGCCCAGCGCTTGCCTAAGCTGTTGATGTAGTTGACCGCTTGGGTCATGTCTTTTTCGGTATCAGCGAGGTTTTTTCCCAAGAGTTTGACCTCGATGACAATGCGAATGTCATCATGAATTTGCACGGTGTAATCCGGGCGGTAGCCACCATTGCCAGAGGCTTCTGGCATCACCTCAAACGGATTCCAGATGTCGTAACCAAGGGCGTGCAAGATGCGTAAGACAATGGCTTGGGCGGTTTGGGCTTCGTTGATGCCTTGCCAGTCGTCTAAATGTTGGGTGATGTCGGAAAGGGTGTGCTCGAGCGTCATGGGTATCTCAGTATAATATGACAAATTGACAACTTTCGTGCTGATGTCGCTGTCAACACGCAAGTCAGTAGGGGCTGCGTCGCATGGTTTCTTGCATCATTTGTGGGGCAAGTGCGATAAGATTGCCTCTGCATGAGTCACGTATCCGCCCCATGTGACATGCTGGGGGTGGAAAATACATTGGCAATGTTCTTGTGAGCTTTTTGGAGGTCAGCTATGGATGAATCCATCAAAAAAGAAACCCGCGAACGCATGAGTAAGACGCTCGAGGCGTTTGAACAAAACCTGGCAACCATCCGCACGGGACGCGCTAACCCCGCTGTACTGAACCGCGTGCAGGTCAATTATTACGGTGCTATGACACCCCTCAATCAACTGGCGACGATTTCTAGCCCCGACCCGCGTACTTTGCTAGTGACGCCCTTTGATAAAAGCGCCATCAACGATATTGAAAAAGCTATCATCGATAGTGACTTGGGGTTTAACCCGAGCAACAAAGGCGACAATATCTTTATCAACGTGCCAGCACTGAACGACGAACGGCGCAAGACATTAGTGAAAACCGCCAAAAACATCGCTGAAGAAGCGCGGGTATCGGTGCGCAATGTCCGCCGTGATGCCAACGATGAGCTTAAAGAGATGCAAAAAGAAAACTTGCTGACCGAAGATGACCTGCGTCAAGGTGAAGGTGACGTGCAAAAACTGACTGACGAGTTTGTGGCGGCTATCGACAAGCGCCTCAAGCAAAAAGAAGAAGACATCATGGCGGTGTGATGAATGTTGGTGCGACACATAGTAGTGTGATGAATGTTAGTGCGACGAACGGCAGTGTGGTTGTGGTTTGGATGGCGTGAAAAGCCCTTTTTATCAACTGATGCAGCGCACCAGTCAGCGGGCGATGACGCTACTCACCCGCCACGGGTTGACACCCTTGCAAGCTCGAGTTATCTCGAGTTGTGTGGTGTTCGGTTTCGTGGTGTTGGTGCTCTTTGTGGGCATGCCGCTGATGTTACCTGCGTATCTGCTGTTTACCTTGCTCGGCTTGCAAGAATACACCACCATGATGAACGTGCGCGGTATCCCCATCCGCAAGCGCAGTTTGTTCGTAGCCGCCGCGCTCACCTTTCCGGCGTCTTTGCCTGCTAGCTATCCGGGGATGATGCCTTTAATGTCTGGTATGAGTTGGCGTGAAGCCTTACTTGGTGTGTTGGGTGTGTATCTCATCGGTCTCGAAATCATTCGTCCCAATGCCAATTCGGTACTGAGCGTGGTGTTTTCGCTGTTTGGTTATATCTATGTGCCCTGGTTTTTGGGGTATGCCGTGACGCTACGCTACACGCCCGATGGGGTGTTGGGGTTCTGGTATTTGATGGTGCCCATTTTGCTGATTGTCGCTAGTGACATTGGTGGTTATGTGTTTGGTAGGCTGTTTGGTAAGCGCAAAATTGCCCCGCAGGTGAGTCCTAACAAGACGCTCGAGGGTGCACTCGGGGGCTTGTTTTTTGCTTTGGTGACCATGCTGGTGGTGTTATCGGGTCTGCGGCTCTACTTGAATTTGCGCTTAGAACTGTACGACGCGGTGTTGTTTAGTTTGTTGGTGGCTAGTGCTGCGCAAATCGGTGACCTGTTTGAGTCGCTCATTAAGCGATGGGTGGGCGTGAAAGATTCTGGCTTTCTCATGCCCGGACATGGGGGCGTGTTAGACCGCATAGACAGTTTTTTGATTGCCGTGCCGACGAGTTATTACTTTGTGACGCTCATTGCCTTGCGTTAATTATCCTGTATGGATTTTTCTGCACTAAAGTACCCAAGCCTGCAAAACACCCTCGAGTTAAGACATGGGTTAAGGCTGTCTGAGTAAATCGTATCGGAAAACGTGTTAGTTTAAAAAAATGAATTTTAAATTAGTCAATGATGCTCGAGGATATGCTGTTCTGATATCACCCCTGCAAACATCACCCTTGCGAACATCCTCAGTAAAAACATCTCAACAAACATCTCAACAAAAACGAAAGGCATACTCATGACCCGCGAAGGTTTTTTGTTGACTCGAGTGCTCATGCGTTTTGACCACGACAGCGACGCCGAAGATTTAGTGGGCGAACTGTCTGCGGCGGCCATATCGCCAGACGGTAGCCTGTGGGTCGGGGCCGATGAACTGTTGAGCGTCGAACGGCTCAGCCCAGTAGGGCACAACATCTTTGGAGAACACACTACCTTTGCCCTCAAAGACTACCTCGAGCTTTTCGACCAAGAAGACGAAGTTGATATCGAAGGCATGGCTTATGACGGTGGCTATTTGTGGTTTACAGGCTCGCACAGCAGCAAACGCAAAAAACCCAAAGACAAAACCACCAGCGAAGAATTAGAACGCCTGGCTCGAGTGGCGTTTGACGACAACCGCTATTTGCTTGGGCGCATTCCGCTACATGGCGGCGGCCTGTTGACGTCCTATGAAGATACCCAAGGCAAGCAGATGACGGCGGCACGTTTGCAACGCACCGAACGCGGCAGTGTGTTGATTGATGCCTTACTCGAAGACCGTCACTTGGGGCCGTTTATCGACTTTCCTATTCCTTCCAAAGACAACGGCTTTGACATCGAAGGCATGGCAGTCAAAAACGGGCGGGTGTTTTTGGGCTTTCGCGGGCCGGTATTGCGCGGTTATGCGGTGATTGTGGAGATTGAACCCGAACTCAGTGAGGCGGGTGTATTGACCCTCAAAGATATTGGCGAGGACGCACCTTACCGCAAACATTTTGTCAAACTCGATGGGTTTGGCGTGCGCGAACTGTGTTTTCACGGGGATGACTTGTTGATTCTAGCAGGCCCTACGATGGATCATGACGGGGCGCAGCGGTTGTTTCGTTTGCACGATGCCCTTGACCTTGACGAAAACAGTATCGCCGATGAAGAAGAGGATGGGCTCGAGTACCTTTTTGACTTACCCTTCGTTGCAGGCGCGGATAAAGCCGAAGGACTCGAGATTTATCCGGTGCTCGATGAACCCAACGCGGTGTTGATCCTTCATGATGACCCGCACCCGAGCAGGCGGCGCAGCAAGTATGAACTTTTTGCCGATGTCTACCGCTTACCTTAGTTCGCTTACCTTAGTTGCGGGGTGCTCGAGCTTAGCCAAGCATCATGTCCCAATGGCATGTTGCATTTCAATGTGTGCTACTTCAATGTGTGCTACTAACTGGGTCTATTGTTTTAGCACTTCCATGATTGACGTCTACATAGTTGAATGCGATTGATGTTGATGTGACATTGGTAAACATCAGTAACTGTGGCAACGACACGTGGAATGGCTATCTAACCGGAATCACGAATGAAGCTCGAGCAGGTGTGTGATTTGTACCTAATATGGAGCGTATCGGGTGCTTGTAATGGTACTACAGGATACCTTATAGAATCTACTGCTACGTGCTGTACAGATGTGTGATGTACCTTAGGTCGAGGAGACGGGTTTGCTAGCACGACTAGCGTTAGTGTTGGCGGCGGCAACGGCGTCGCTGTGAAAGCAGTGTACGGAATGTTTTTCACCTACAACCGTCATGGCGGGTTGTTCTTGATGGCACTGCTCGCTAGCAAAACTGCAACGTGGCGCAAACGCACAACCAGCGGGCAAGTCGGCCAGGTCAGGGGGAGCACCAGGGATGGTGGCTAGGCGCTCACCTGGTTTGGGGTTGTCGTGAACGCGGCTCACTAACAACGCTTGGGTGTAGGGGTGATGGGGGTTGTGGATGATGTCCCTGGTACTAGCAAACTCGACAATGCGCCCTGCGTACATGACCGCCATGCTGTCAGCGACTTCAACGGCTGCGCCAATATCGTGGGTGACAAAGATAATGGTTAAACCCAAGTCACGTTGCAATTCGCGCAGTAACAGCAGAATCTGAATTTGCACGGTGGCATCGAGTGCTGTGGTTGGTTCGTCAGCAAGGAGCAGTTGCGGGTTGCAAGCAAGGGCTAAGGCAATCATGGCACGTTGGCGCATACCGCCAGACATTTCGTGGGGGTAGGCTTGTAAGCGGCGTTTGGGGTTGGGCATGTGGACGCGCTCGAGCTGCATCAGGGCGCGTTCCATCGCTTCGGCTTGGCTGATGCGTTCGTGACGGCGGATGGCTTCGCTAATTTGCTGACCGATGGTGTAGACCGGGTCAAGCGCCAAGAGCGGTTCTTGAAAAATCATTGCCGCAACCGCCCCGCGATAATTGGCAAGTTGGCGACCTTTTAAGTTAAGTACATCCCAACCAGCGACGGTAACGTTGCCACTGATGCGGGTGCGCTTTTTGGGGTGTAAGTTTAAGAGGCTGCGCAGCATCACGCTTTTGCCCGACCCCGACTCACCGATGAGGGCGACCGTTTGCCCTTTTGCTAGTCGCAAGTCCACACCGTTAACCGCTTGCACGGGACGTTTCTTGTTGCCTGTGAAAGCGACTTTAAGCTGCTGAATATCAACCAACGGATCAACCATTGCATCTAACCATTGTATCTAACCACTGTATCCATTAAAGTATCAGCGTTGTTAATAGGATTAACATAGTCAGTATTAACAGTGTTGTCAGTAGTGTTGTCAGTGTCGTCATGAATAATCTGGTGGGCAGGCTTGCTCATGTGACCTCCTGACCTGCGATTGAGGCGTGATGTGGCGTATTTGTTAGACGGTTGGGGGTGTCAAGGTTGGGAGCGTTAAACGCATTGCTGTGCGAGTGACCGGAACCGGGTTGGTGGCGTAAGCATGCGCCTAGGTGCAGCGGCGCGTCAGGCGGTTGGGCAAGTTGACTAGGGGCGGTGTGCAGTTCGGGTAGGTAGCTCGAGCACACGTCTTCTGCAAATGGACAACGGGTGCGAAAGCGGCAACCGGAAGGCGGGTTGATGGGGTTGGGAGGGTCACCAAACAAGCGGGCTTCTTGGGTGCGAGCATCAGGATCCATCGACGGCATCGACCCCAACAGGGCGTCAGTGTAAGGATGCAGGGGACTGCTAAAAAGGGCTTGGGTGGCACCTAATTCCACGACTTTGCCCAAATACATCACCAAAACCCGGTCAGCAATATAGCGCACCACGTTCAGGTCGTGACTGATGAAGATGTAGGTGAGGCCAAAGTCTTCTTTGAGGTCAAGCAACACGTTGAGCACTTGGGCTTCCACCGATTTATCGAGTGCCGACACGGCTTCGTCGAGGATAATAAGTCGAGGCTCGAGCGCCAGTGCGCGGGCAATGTTGACCCGTTGCCGCTGCCCACCGGAGAGTTCGTGCGGGTAGCGTCCGGCAAAACGCAATGGGTCTAAACCAACCCGAGCGAGTAGATCGCGGGCTCGAGCCACCGCTTGACGGCGCGGCACCCCATGCACCTGCGGGCCAAACGCAATGGATGCTTCGATGGTGAGCCTGGGGTTAAGTGACGCGTAAGAATCTTGAAACACCATCTGCACCTGACGCCGAAAGGTGCGCATCGGTAGCACGGTAGAACCCACCCGCTGACCATTAAAGATAATCGCCCCTTGGTCTTGGGCAATGAGTTGCACGAGCAGTCGCGCTGTGGTGGATTTACCACAACCGGACTCACCGACGACCCCGAGGGTCTCACCAGGAAAGACTTTGAAACTGATGTCATCAACAGCACGCACCGCCGCTGGGTGACGCTCGAGCCAACGGCGCGGCAAAGGGAAGTGCTTAACCAGTCCTTGCACTTCGAGGAGGGGTTGTTTGCCGTAGTGGATATCTTTGACGTGGTGAGTATTTGAAGTGCTCATGTTTGTAAGTCCATCGCTGAACGTAAACCATCAGCCAAGGTATTAAACGCCAACGAGGTAATAAAAATCATCAACCCCGGCAAAGCAGCCACCCAAGGTTGGACATAAATCGCCGTGCGCAAGGTGTTGAGCATCAAGCCCCATTCCGGTTGGGGCGGACGCACGCCCAAGCCCAAAAACGACAACCCAGACGCCAAAATCATCGATACTGAAATCAAACTGGTGGCATAGACGAAGATAGGGCCAAGGACGTTGCCAAGTACGTGCACGCGCACAATCGTTAACGTGGGCGCACCCGAAAGGCGAGCCGCATCGATAAATTCTTGACTGCGCAACTGCGTGCTGACACTTTCAGCCACTCGAGCAATCGGCGGGATAAACACCACCGTTAGTGACAGCAGGGCGTTACCCGTACCTGCGCCAAGCGCCCCAGATAGGGCAATTGCTAACAGCACCGACGGAAACGCATAAAAAACATCGATGGTGCGCATCATCACGGCATTAACCCAACCACCAAGATACCCCGCAATGACGCCGATGGTGCTACCGATAAAAAACGCCAAAAACACCGGGGTAATGCCCATAAATAGCGACAGACGCGAACCTAAGATGAGCCTCGAGAGCATGTCGCGCCCTAACTCGTCACTGCCCAAGGGCATGCCTTCGCTGCCAATAGGCCGCAAGCGTTGCATCACTGAGTCTTCAAAAGGGTCACGCGGAACAATCCAAGGCGCAAAAACGGCCATAGCAAGCAGCAGTATCACCATTAACAAACCGCCGTACAGCGCCACAGGGTCACGGCGCAAACGCTGCCACACGGTGCGCCAATAGCCAGGAGAACGCTCCGGTGCGGCGACTTGGGCACCGTCGGGGCGGTTGGCAGGGGTAGGCGAAAGAACACTCATAACATCACCTCAGGGTGGTTTTCACAATTGGGCTGGTTTTCATTGGCACGTCTGTAGAACCCGCAAACAATCATCTGCAAATAATCACCTGCAAATAATTAACGGTAGGCGATACGCGGGTCAAGGGCGGTTTGTAGGGCATCAACGAGCAGATTGAGTAGCACAAAAAAACTCGCTAGCACCAAAATAGTGCCTTGGAGCAGGGGTAAATCGCGTTGGAAGATAGCCGCATTGAGCAAAAACCCTGTTCCTGGCCAAGAAAACACGGTCTCAATGAGAATGGAACCGCCGAGCAAATAGCCAAGTTGTAACCCCATCACCGCCAACGCCGTAGGGGCGGTGTTTTTGATGACGTGGCGGAAGATATCGCTTGTGCGCATGCCTTTAGCACGCAAGCCGAGGATGAATTCTCGAGTGAGAATATCGGCTACCAGCGCACGCACGGTGCGGGCGATAATCCCCATAGGAATCACTGACATCGTGAGCGCAGGCAAGATCATGTAGCGTAAGTGCTGCCAGTCAAAACGCCACTCGCTCGAGCTACCCGGGCCAGCACCAGTAGCAGGTAGCCAATTCAACTGCACCGAAAAAAGAATCACCAACACGATCCCCAACCAGTAGTGCGGCACGCTCACCCCAAACACCGCCAGCGCCGAAGCGAGTTTGTCCAACCAGGTGTCGCGAAAGTAACCTGCGATAAACCCGAAAAGCGCCCCAAAGAAAAAACCAATCAAGGTTGCTAGTAATGCCAAGCGCAAGGTATTAACCACAGCCCGCATCACTTCACTACTGACGGGTCTATTGGTGGCAATGGACGTGCCCAAGTCACCTTGTAGCGCCCGACCTAACCAGCGAAAAAACTGTTCATGATAGGGGCGGTCAAACCCATAAAGGCGCTCGAGCTGTTGTTGCATTTCAATGGTGGCATCAGGGGGCAATACTGAAATTAAGGGATCGCCTGGTGAGATATGCACCAATAAAAAACAAAATAACGCCACGCCCAACATGATGGGAATGGTGTAGAGCAAACGTCGCAGTAAATAACTAACCATTAGTTCGCCTCACATAAGGGCTGTGGCTGACCTATTGGTTAGAACAGGTCAGCACAGCAAAGTCCGTGTTTGTTCGTCTTTTAGTGTCGTTTAGACGTGTCTTGTGAACGGTGTCTTGGGTGTTTCGGGTTTTTGCGATATCTAAGACAAATAAGATAAGGCAAACCGTATCCAAGGTAGACCGTCAAGTCAATTACTCTTCAACGACTGACATAGGGGCAATGTCGATAAACCAACTGCGCGGTTGGATGACGCCTTGCACCCGTGGCGACATGGCTCGAGGACCTACGTCGTGAGCTACCCAAATAAAGGGTGCTTCTTCCACGATGCGAGCGTGCAAACGTGCCAGAGCAGCGTCGCGTTCAGCATCATCAAACGAGGTGCGTGCTTCGGCAATGAGAGCGTCGAACTCTTCGTTGCCAAAGTAACCCCAGTTGTTTGAAACGGGCGGGAACGTCTCAGTACTGACAAAACGCACCATCGCAAAAAAAGGATCCATAGCCGCAAAGGTGACGTTAATAGCGTTAGCGCCATTGGCAGAAGGATCATCAGCACCGCGCCGCCAGTTGGTAAAGAGGGTGTTCCACTCGATGACTTCAAGTTCTACGTCAAAAAAGCAATCCCGCAAACTTTGCTGCACAAATTCGTTCATAGGGATAGGTTGCATTTGACCCGAACCAGAAGCAGACGTTTGCACCTTGACCGCTAAGGGATTGTCTTCGGAGAAGCCCGCTTCAGCCATTAACGCTCGAGCTTCGTCGGGGTCGTAGCGAATTTGAAAGCTGGGGTCACCCCACCACGGATGTCCGGGTGGCACAGTACCCTGCGGAATAGCCATCAAACCACCCAAGAGTACTTGCAACTCTTCGCGGTTGATGCACAAGTTGGCTGCGTGCCGCACGCGCCTATCCAACCACGGTGAACCTTCCAAAAACGACAACTGCCACGGCCACACGTGCGGTTGCGAGTTGGCGTAAACGACAAAACCACGGCTCTCGAGCTGCGCAATAGCGTCAGGTGAGGGGGCTTCAATCCAGTCCACTTGCCCAGAGAGCAAAGCAGCGGTGCGGGCGTTGGCTTCCGGTAAGGGCAGCAGCACCACCCGGTCAACTTGCGCCATGCGGCTAGGATCCCAGTAGTTTTCGTTGCGAACGAGCTCGAGCCGCTCACGAGGCACAAACGTATCCATCATAAAAGGGCCACTGCCAGACGCATCAGCCGCAAACGCCGTCCAAGCTTGGGTTGAACGCTCCGCTGGGTCTGTGACTGACGCGGGTACGGCGTCATACTTGCTTTGCCAGTGGGCAGGTGAAGCCATAAACAAGTTGGTTAAGTTGAGGGGCAAAAACGCGTCGGGTTGCGAGGTGATTAACTCGACAGTGAATTCGTCGATGACTCGAGCAGAACGCAAGGTAGGCATGCGCGATGTCGTCACGCCAATCTGGCTGGGGTCAAAGTGAGTGGCGTCTTCGTCGAGAACCTTTTGCACGTTCCAGACGACGGCTTCGGCGTTGAACTGCGAACCGTCGTGAAAAAACACGTCATCACGCAAGTTGAAAATCCAGCGGGTAGGTTCTTCTTCAACGACTTGCCACGAGGTAGCCAAGCCTGGAATCAATACACTTGGTCCGTCTTCTGTGGACAAGTCCCAATGCGTCAGGGCGTCGTACATGGGAATGCCTGTAAAGCGGTTGCCTTCAAAACCTTGGTCAGGTTGCCCTAAGGTGCGTGGAATATCTGCAGCCGTCATACCTATGCGCAACACCGATTCAGCCAACGCCACGTTTATAGTCATCGACCCAGCTATGCATAATATACACAGCCAAAACAAACCTCGGCGATTGCCTTGTAGCCTAAAACTTATCATAATACCCAACCCCATTCTTCTAAAATTGCGCTTCAGGCGAAAAAGCAGGCACTCATTAAGCGCACATACCCTGCTACTTGTCGCGCTTGATAAGTCTATCCTAATGTATCTAAATAAGTCAAGCGTGCAAGTTTATTAGTAATCAGAAGCACAATGAAAGGTGAAAAGGTAAGCAAAAACTACTTCGACAAGAACGTAACTGCCGAATACACAAAAAATAAGTTGAATAGCATGTAACGGGGGGCGCACCAAATTACCGACGTGATGCGGCGACGTAAGTTATTGCATCATGGTTGTGGGTTTCCAATTAGGGCACTCGCTCCAATTTACCCTTCTAGTGTGGGTTTTTGTGGGGTAAAATAGAAAAATTGCAAATCGCAGTTGCTGAGAGCCGCTGCAAAAGTATTTATTCTCACTGTGAAAACCTGCATATCAATCGCATGAAGTAGCGCCTGCTTGTTGCAGTGACAAACTGATTGACCAATTGATTGACCAGTGAAGCGCGTCCCGTGTTCACATTGTGTTTAAAGCAACATTATAGACTCGAGCGCAAAAACCCTTTTTGTGCGTATGTATGTTATTAAAAATCAGCCAAAAAAATAGAATGAGCACCTTGACCCGCTTGCACAGGCTTGGGTATAGTGCCAAAAAACGTAATACAAATCACGCTACAAGATCATGGTGAACCTGCCGCTCAGTTTGGACTCAGGGCTTACTTTGGGCTAACGTCATACGGCGCGGCAAGCTGTTAGCATGGCGTGAACATCACAATGCAACTGCGGCACGCGTGTGCTGCCAGAAAGGTGGATTATATGGCAAGACCGGTCACGCTTTTTACCGGACAGTGGGCAGACTTGCCCCTCACAGACCTCGCGCCCTTGGCCAAGCAGATGGGTTACGACGGCTTAGAACTGGCCTGCTGGGGCGATCACTTCGACGTGCAACGCGCCCTCAATGAAGATGGCTACGTGCAAGGGCGTTTGGACTTATTAGCCGAGCATGACTTGCAGTGCCATGCCATCGGCAATCACCTAGTGGGGCAAGCGGTCTGCGACCACATCGACAGCCGTCACCAAGACATCCTGCCAGAACACGTTTGGGGCGACGGCGACCCTGAAGGCGTGCGCCAGCGGGCAGCTAAAGAGTTGCAAGACACCGCCAGAGCCGCCGCCAAGTTGGGTGTCAAGGTGGTTACGGGTTTCACGGGGTCTTCTATTTGGCATTCGCTGTATGCGTTTCCACCTACCAGCCAAGCCTATTGGGAGGCAGGTTTTGAAGACTTTGCCAAGCGGTTTATACCCATCTTGGACGTGTTTGAAGAAGTTGATGTGAACTTTGGTTTGGAAGTGCACCCCACCGAAATTGCTTTCGATATTGCCTCTTCTGAGCGGGCGTTAGAAGCCGTCAACCACCACAAGCGTTTTGGCTTTAACTATGACCCGTCGCACCTTGCCTATCAGGGGGTGGACTACGTGAAGTTTATTCGCACCTTTGGCGAGCGCATTTTTCACGCCCACATGAAAGACGTCTGGTGGGGACACGGCAACGGCGACGCGGGCGTGTTTGGCGGTCACACCTCGTTTGGCGATGCCCGTCGCTACTGGGATTTTCGCTCGGTGGGGCGCGGTGACGTGCGTTTTGAAGACATCATCGTGGCGCTTAATGACATCGGTTACACCGGGCCACTTAGCATCGAGTGGGAAGACAGCCGCATGGACCGGGTGCAAGGGGGCAGCGAAGCGGCGGCTTTTGTCAAAAACATCGATTTCACCCCGCCCACGGCAGCGTTTGACGCCGCTTTCGCGGACAACTAGGAGCAAGTATGAAAAGGCTTAAAGCAGGCATGGTCGGTGGCGGGCGCGATGCGTTCATTGGCGCGGTGCACAGGAATGCTATGGCGCTCGACGGGCAGATTGACTTGGTGGCGGGGGCGTTATCTTCCAACCCAGAAAAAGCTAAAGCCTCCGGTGAAGATATTGGCTTAGCACGTGTTTATGGCAGTTGGGAGGAGATGCTCGAGCAAGAATCCGCCCTCCCCGAGGATGAACGCATCGACTTTGTTTCCATCGTCACCCCTAACCACGTACACTTTCCCGTTGCCAAAGCCTTCGCTGAAGCGGGTTTTCACGTAGTGTGCGACAAACCCTTGGTACACACTTCTGAGCAAGCCCAAACGTTGGTAGACATCGCCAAGCAAAAAGACATTGTGTTTGCCGTGACCTACAACTACACCGGTTACCCGATGGTCAAACAAGCCCGTCACATGGTCAAAAACGGCGATTTGGGTGAAATCCGCAAGGTGATTGTCGAATACAACCAAGGTTGGTTAGCAACGAAGCTCGAGGAAAGCGGTCTCAAACAAGCCGAATGGCGCACCGACCCCAAACGTTCTGGGGCGGCGGGCTGCATCGGTGACATCGGTTCACACGCCGAAAACTTGGTAAGCACGGTAACTGGCTTGGAACTTGACGCCATCTGTGCTGATTTGACTACGTTCGTACCCGGCAGGCAACTCGATGACGACGGCAACTTGTTACTGCGTTTCAAAAATGGTGCGCGGGGTGTTCTCATTTCGTCACAAATTTCGGTTAGCGGCGAAAACGACCTAAGACTGCGCGTGCACGGCACCAAAGGCAGTTTGACCTGGCATCAGGAATATCCCAATGATTTGCAAGTGACCATGATGGGTGCACCGACGCAACTCTACCGCCGCGCCAATGATTACTTGTGCGACGCCGCCCAAAAAGCAGGGCGCATCCCGGCGGGGCATCCAGAAGCCTTTTTTGAAGCTTTTGCCAACGTGTATTTGGGAGCAGCAGAAGCCATTCGTGCCAAAAAAGAAGGCCGCCCCTTGGGTGAGCTTGAAGGAGATTTTCCTACGGTTGAAGACGGTGCTCGAGGGGTTAAGTTCATTGAGAAAACGGTGGCGAGCAGCCAAAGTGACGCCAAGTGGACACCGTTTGATTGATTTTGAACGTACCTCGAGCGTTTTTTGAGATAATCATGTCCCCCGTTTAAGGGGGGTTTTTCATGCTGCTTGTACACGCTTAGGTGACAAAGTGACGATTTGTTCTGACTGTGCTGACGCCCGTGTGACGTTTTCTCGTGACGGCGTTAAACATAGCTAGGGGTTAATGCTTGTATTGATGTTGACGCCTGTCCAGCAAGACGCTCAGTAATCGACAGGACGCAAGTAAAACTCGTTGATGGCTGTGTTGGAGATGACTGCACTGATGGGTAACTCGCGTTTCCAGTGGGTCTTGGCGACTTTGCCTTTCACAAGATCAATCTCTGCTTGGCTAAACCCGAGGCTGACGATGAAATCATCCTCGTAACCCGCCAAGTGATGCAACAAAATAGTGTCAGCTTTGGCGTAGGTGATGCCGAGGTCAGCTTCATCGGATTGGCCGGGCATGAGGTCGGCACTCGCGGGTTTGTTGGCGATAACGTCCGGGACGCCTAAGTGCTGCGCTAGGGCGTATACCTGCGTTTTGAAGAGGTCACCCAAGGGGTTAACGGGCATGGCATCGCCTACATCGTGCCAGGTGTAGTAACCAAACAAGCGCTCAGTTTTGTTACCTGTCGCTAGCGGCAGTGCCCCATATTCAAAGGCTTTATCAAACGCCACAATCATCCGCATGCGCGCCATGATGTTGCCTTTGCGGTGGGCGTTCATGGTTGATACACTCGCAGCATATCCGTCAACTGCCTGAGTAATGTCAATCACCTCATGGTGAATCCCCAAGGTTTCCACGACCAGTTGGGCGTGTTCCAACGATGAACTAGCCGATGTTTTGTAAGGAAGCAGCAGCACGTGTACATTGTCAGCGCCGAACGCCTGCATGGCCAAGTACGTCACCACGCTGCTGTCGATGCCACCGGAGAGGGCAATAACTACCTTGTTGAATCCTTTGCGGCGGGTCACTTCGTCGCGTAAAAAGGTCACCAAAAAGGTGGTCAAGCCGGGCAAGTCTAGTGCTAGCGAGCGCTGTGGGCGTCCGGGCAAATAGCGTATGTTGATAGGATTCATGCGGGGGGGACTTCTCCTAAGGCGCGAATGAGCATGGGCAAGTTGGCACGCAAATCTGCTAGCAAGGGGCTTTCGTAGCGGGCGACTTGGATGGTTTCTAAGTGCACATCGGTAATAATGACTTCCTCACTAAATAACTCCCCTTCGGCAATGACCTCGCCATACGGGTCAATCACGTGCGACGCGCCTGTGAAGCCCTTGCCCCCTTCAAACCCCGTCAGGCTGGTCGTGAGTACATACAGCCCGTGTTCGGCGGCAATGCCTTCGGCGGTACGCAACCACCTGAGGGCGTTGGTGGGTTTGCCTTCGTGGGGGTGCACGTCGAAACCCCTGGCTGGACTGGCCATCGGAATATAGAGTACCTGCGCCCCTTTGAGCGACAACACCGCCGCGCTGCTCGCGTGCCAAGCGTCTTCGCAAATAAGGATGCCCACTTGCCCAAAGCGGCTTTCAAAGGCGTCTAGACGATGCCCACGAGAGACATAGCGTTCTTCATCAAACACCCCATACGTGGGCAAAAACATCTTGCGGTGAAGGTGTTTAATGCCTGCGTTTGGTGTATTGAACTCAGCGTACATGGCGCTATTAAAAAAATCCCCGCCGTCGCGTTCGTAAAACCCCAAACACATATCGAGTGGGCGTTGCCAGTTGGCATCTTCTAACACTCCTTGTAACTTTTCAAACAAAACATCTGCTTCTAGGGCTTGCTCGCGCACGCCTGCTTGCAAAAAGTAGCCCGTTAGCGCGGTTTCTGGCAAACACACCACATCTACAGGTGCAGCATCCCTAGCTTGCAAATCCTTGTGAATATGCGCAAGTATGCCTGCTAGCGCCTGCAAATTGGCGTCAAGTTGCGACTTGCGCGGTTTGAATTGAATGAGTGCGTGACGAATCATAGTTTAATCATGCCTCACGAGAAGCAAGCTGTGTAACAGGGCGTATGAAAGCGGATTAAGCCTGTTTTGAGGCGTGCCGTTGCCGCAGGGCTTCGTACAAAAGCAGTGCCCCTGAAGTAGCCACGTTGAGGCTGTCGGCGCTACCAAACATGGGTATAACCACGCGGATGTCAGCGTGCTCGAGCCACCCTATGCCCAACCCCTCATGCTCCGTACCCAACACAATCGCCGTCGCAGGCAAATAATCCTGCTGCCAATAATTGCTTTCTGCCTGCGGCGAGGTGGCCACAATTTGCACCTGATTGTCCCTCAACCAGTCACGCAAGACATCCGTTTCACAAGCAATCACCTGCCGAAACACACTTCCCATACTGGCGCGAATCACGTTGGGATTCTCTAAATCCGTACCTGTTCCCGTAACAAACACAGCATTGACACCAGCACTGTCAGCAGTACGCAAAAGTGCGCCCACGTTGCCCGGTTTCTCTAGCCCGTCAATGACCAAATACAAACCGTTTTCTCGCACGTTGACATCATCTAACGTCTTACGTTTTCGCTTAGCTACCGCAATGACCCCATCTGGTGACTGCCGCATACTGAGCTTGGTAAAGGCCACATCAGAGACAGCAAACACAGGCACATCACCCACATCAGGAACGGTCTGCGGGGCAAACTTGGCGCACAGATACACGCCCTCGAGCACCCCCCCCGCCGCTAGCGCCCGCGACACTTCACGCAGGCCTTCAATCAAAAAACGCCCTTCTTGCTCGCGGTATTTGCGGGTTTTTAAGCGGACAAGCCCTTTGATGGTGGTGTTCTTAGCAGAGGTGATGGCAGTAGCCCTAGCTAACAAGGTTTGAATGTCAACAGTATCAGTCATGAATGCGCTTTCGTAGGAATTGCTCAAGTGATGAACTTCGCCCAATCGTACCCTGAGTGTTATGTCTGAAGTGATGGTGTGGGGTGTCGATTTTACCAGCGCCCCGCGTGCCACAAAGCCCATTGTGGTGGTCGGTGCTGGGGTTGATGGGGGCGAGGTGACGCCGCTCGAGCACCTGACGTTCAGCAACCTAAGCACGTTTAGCGACTGGCTCAACACACACCCTCGAGGCATCATTGCCATTGACGCCCCCTTTGGACAACCACGCAAATTGCTCGAGCACTGGCACGTTACTCAGGGCAGCCAAAGTTGGACGGAGTACGTGTCTCGCATCGCGTCACTATCCAAAACCGATTTTGCAGACGAACTCAACCGCTACCGCCACGCCCGACCCAAGGGGGATAAACACCACCTGCGCCGCTGCGACCAGTTGGCAGAGGCTTGCAGTCCGATGATGCTCTATGGTGTGCCGGTGGCCAAGATGTTTTTTGTGCTTGCGCCCTTATTACTTAACTCAGGTGTCAATCTGCCATGTTTGCGTGAGACAGCATCACCATGCACCTGCGTGGAAGGATATCCGGCGTTAGTCGCAAACGCCCTGTGGGGCGGCAAATCGCCACCTTATAAAAGTGATACCCGCAGCAAGCAAACGGCAGACAAACAAGACGCTCGAGCCACCCTTGTGCACCATTTACAATTAGGGTTACTCACAGAAACGTACGGGCTTCG
>CAZKAZ010000003.1:122956-124724 GCA_964550765.1 uncultured bacterium
TGGTTTTTATGTGCAAAGTAATATAAGGCGCATAATCATGATATAAACATAACACTAAGCAAAGAAAACTTCATATTTACAGTAGAATCATGGGGACAACTAAGCCCAGAAGAAATAATAACAACACGATTTATACGCCCATGATCCCTAGCTTCCTCGAGCAAACCTTAATCAATGACCCGACGGGTGACACCTTGGATGCCCTGCTCGCTTGTGTGCAAGCGGCGTGGGCAAGTCGGCAAGATAGTTTCGGGATACCTGTTGAGGTAGACGCACTCGAGGGCTGGATTGTTGACCCGTCGTTACGCTAACTAGCTGGCTCGAGCTACAACGTGTTCTGTATCTTCTTTGATGGTTTCTTCTTTGATGGTTTCATCTACCCCAAAAAGCGGCATGATGTCTTGCACAAACGCCACAAAACGCTGGTTGATGGCCTCAACACTGCCCGGAATCACGTCACTCAAACCGTCTTCGCGGGGAGTTAAGTAGAGGGCGCGGTTGATTTCTAATGAAAAGCCCGGTTTGGGGGTAGCACTCTCAAAACTGCTGTAACGCCTCGAGATGGTTGCCGATGCCCACGGGTTGTTGATGCGCACCTCAGCAGGCACATCCGCAAAGTTAGCGAGGTAGTCACGGAAGTGATGCTCGAGCTTTTCAGCTACTGCCCGCGCCATGTGTCCGGGAATGGTCGTCGCTTGCCCGTTTACTGCTTCGCCGCGTTCGTTGCCGCCCGTCATGAGGGTAAACGCCGGACGCGGTTTGCCATGATCGGGGCCAATTTTTGGGCCAAAGGGTGCCATCGAATGCCCATCGATAAAAAACTGCACGTGATCTTGGGCGAGCAGTTCGGCATACGTCTGATGGTACGGATCCCAGTAACGTTTGAGCCTGTCTTCGGCTTTTTCGGGTGTGAGGGTGTAGCCCTCAGGGTAAAGGGGGCGTTTGCTAAAGTCCGTCAGTTTGATGACGCCGTTTTCGCCTGACAGATGACGTTCGCGGTTTAAGTCCACCACGAACCGAGACGTGAGCGCGTGCAAGTGACACGCCCCCGGCACGTGAAACATCACATCGGTGTAGGGGTCGCCTTCGTGAAACAGATACGCCAAAAAGCGTTCTCGAGTATCAATATCGCCTGCTTTATTGCCGAGCATCTCAAAAAGCACGTCGTGCGGGACAAAACCTGAACTGTGTGGGGTGGAAATGACGAGTGGTAAGTCAAAAGTGGGGGTGTGTACGGACTCGTTGGGAGGAGGAAGGGTTGGCATGGCTCGAGTATAGCCAGCTTCTCAGCCATTACCGTGTTCAGAGGCGTCGTAATGGGTGTTGTTGTCGGTTTCGTCTGCTGTCTTTTGGGCGTCTGTCACGGGTATGATGGTGGTGACTCGAGCAGGTTGCGCCCGTCCCGCCAAAATGTCTGCCCCTTCTTCAAGGCTAGCGAGCAACTCAGCAAACAGGGTGGCTTCCATCGTTCTCCTTCACAATACGCAACCGGCTTTTGCGAGCTTGTATGACGTTGCTAGGTGTGCGCAATCGGTTGCCCAAACTGCGTTACTTAT
Source organism: uncultured bacterium (assembly GCA_964550765.1). GTDB lineage: Bacteria > Deinococcota > Deinococci > Deinococcales > Trueperaceae > JBCCBI01. The sequence goes on from CAZKAZ010000003.1 coordinate 124,513, forward strand.
CGTGCAAGTCTTCTTTGAGTTCTTCAATGACAGCGTCAAGTTTGACGGCTTTGTGTTCGGCAAGGGTGGGTTTGCCCAACGCGTCGAGGGGTTGCATACGTATGACTACCTGCAACACGCTCTCGAGCGCCTCATCGTCCAAGGTTTCTAGCTGCTGCTGAATTTGCTCGAGCGTTTCCTGTCTCGTCATAGGCACATGTTAGCAGAGGTGT
>CAZKAZ010000004.1:0-15445 GCA_964550765.1 uncultured bacterium
TGGCACGCTGACATTGAAGACTTTTTGTCTTTGCGTAAAAACACAGGCGACGAACGTATGCGCACGCACGATATGAACACCGCCAACTGGCTACCCGATTTGTTTATGGAGCAGGTCAAAGCCAATGGTGACTGGTATCTGTTTAGCCCTAACGAAGTGCCTGAACTGCACGAAACCTTTGGTGCTGAGTTTGCACGGCATTACTGGAACTATGTTGAAAAGGGCAAGCGCGGTGAATTGCGCGTCTTCAAAGCAGTCAAAGCCAAAGACCTGTGGAAGAAGATGCTACGGGGCATTTTTGAAACTGGGCATCCCTGGGTGACATTCAAAGACCCGTGCAATATCCGCTACACCAATCAGCATGAAGGGGTAGTGCATTCTAGTAACCTTTGTACCGAAATCACCTTACACACCAAACCTAGCAAGTACGACCAAGGCATCAAAACTGACATTGGCGAAACGGCTGTGTGTAATTTGGCGTCTATCAACCTAGAAGCCCACTTTGATGCTGAAGCTGGTGACATTAATTGGGAATTGCTACAAGGGTCTATCCACACCGCCATGCGCATGCTTGATAACGTCATTGACCTAAACTTCTACCCCACCAAAGAAGCCGAAAAATCCAACATGCTTCACCGTCCCGTCGGACTTGGCAGCATGGGATGGCAGAATCTGTTTTACCTGACAGGTGTTCACTACGAGTCTGCTGAAGCCGTCAAGTTGGCTAGCAAGGTGTATGAGTTCATCGCGTACAACGCCATTGATGCTAGTAGCGACTTAGCTGCTGAGCGCGGTACGTATCAAACCTATGACGGTTCAACATGGTCACAGGGTAAGTTGCCGCAAGATACCTACCGTGACTTGTGTGATGCTCGCAAAATGCCTTATGACGTGGTTGAAACCTTGCCTTGGAACAAAGTGCGTGAAAAGGTTGCTGAGCAGGGTATGCGCAATAGCAACACCATGGCGATTGCACCCACGGCAACGATTAGTTACATCGCAGGGACATCACAGTCGATTGAACCCAACTTCAGTGTGTTGTTTGTTTACTCAACGCTATCGGGCGAATTCACGTTGATTAATGAGTTTTTTGTAGAAGATATGAAAGCACGCAACCTGTGGAATGACCACATGATTGATGTGGTGAAGCATGTCGATGGGGATTTGTCGCTAGTACCAGATAGCGTGATTCCAGCAGACATCAAAGCGAAGTACACAAGTGCGTTTAACCTTGACCAAACTAAGGTGATTGATGTGAATGCTGCCCGTCAGGTGTGGGTTGACCAAGCCATTAGTTTGAATCTGTACAACAACAAGACCAGCCTGAAGTTTTTGAATGACTTGTACATGCACGCTTATGAGCGTGGGTTGAAGACGACGTATTACCTTAGGACGGTGGCGGCGTCGAAGGTGGAGAAGTCTACTGTTAATGCCAATATCTTAGAAGCCGCCCAAAACGGTAGCGGTTTAACCACCGATGACTCGGTGAACGGTTAATGCCTCGAGAGGAGCAAAACATGCACATTCAACCAGAAAACTACAACGAACCCGTCTACACCGAAAACAACGATTGGGATGACGACTGGGACGAAGAACTCAACTTGGAAGATTCGCAAGTAGTAACCGACGTAGCGAGCGCCTGCCGCATCGGTGACCCTGATTGTGAAAGCTGTCAGTAACCAATTAAAAGTAGTCGAGTAATACATTGCTAATGTACTAGCAAAACGTTACAGGAGGTATGAGTGACCGTAGTATCCCATTCCCGCAAAACAGGTGAACTCTTAGGTACAGAATTAGAAGGCGTTAACCAGATTTTGCCCCATATGCACCCGTGGGCTTGGCAAAACTATCTTGACGGCGCGGCCAACAACTGGATGCCTACTGAAGTCCCGATGGCTACCGACATTGCCAACTGGCCTAAACTGACCGATGATGAGCGGTTGGTAGTCAAGCGTAACCTTGGCTTTTTTGCAGGGTCAGAGAGTTTGGTTGCTAACAACCTGTTTGCCCTAGCTAAGCACATCACCGACCCTGAATGCCGTCAATATATGGCGCGTCAACAGTACGAAGAATGCCTCCATAATCACACTATTGTTTATATTTGTGATTCACTTGACCTCAATATCAATGAGGTGTATGAAGCCTACGAGAACATTCCTAGCATCAAAGCCAAAGATGACTTTTTGATGCGTGCCACTTGCGATTTGAATCGTCCTGATTTTAGTACAGCAACAATTGAAGGTAAACGTGAACTCTACAAAGGGGCGTTTGTCTACTGGGTTATCTGTGAGGGGATTCTGTTCTATTCGGGTTTTGCGATGTTGTTGAGTATGAGTGACCGTGTGCCGGGGATTGCCGAACAGATTCAGTACACTTTGCGCGACGAAAGCTTACATATCAAGTTTGGCACTAATCTACTCAACACGTTACGCAAGCAATACCCAGACATCATGACTGACGCATTCGAGCAAGAGCTTACCGACTTGGTGAAAGAAGCAGTTGACCTCGAGATTCAATACGCCAAAGACGTTTTACCGCGTGGCATTTTGTCGCTCAACAGTGAGATGTTTGTGGATTACATGCAGTACATCGGTAACAGGCGGCTCGAGGGACTAGGTATGAAACACCGCTTTGACAGTGACAAAAACCCGTTCCCGTGGTTGTCTGAGAAGATTGACATTCAAAAGCAAAAGAACTTTTTTGAGACGCGGGTGACTGACTATGCGTCGGCGAGTGTGCTTGAAGACGACTTCTAAAGTTGGCTAGTTTGCTGCTTCTTTTCGTCTGGGTGGGTTTTTTTGTGCTTCATGACTTCTTCATTGAACACATGTAAAAGCTCGTGTCTGTCAACTGCTTTGCATAAGGTTGCTCGAGCTTCTTGATAGTGTCGTATTGCGACGCGAGTTATGGTCTTACCTGCCGTGTGGCATCTAGGCTGAAAAAAACTCTGGAGGTTCATATATGAAAAAAATGGTAGCAGCACTGTTTGTTCTTGCATTCACGATTCCTGCTCTAGCGCAGACGACCTATGTCTTTGACCAACCGCACACCAGCGCCAACTTTCGGGCGTTTCACTTGGGTACAGGCTATACCTATGGTCGTTTTGACGAGTACGAAGGTACGCTCGTATACGACAGTGAAAATGTCAGTAACAGCTCGTTTGAGTTTTATATTAACGTCGAAAGTGTCAACACCAACAACGACCAACGCGACAACCACCTGCGCAGTCCAGACTTTTTCAATGCTGCCCAGTTTCCCACCATTGAGTTCATTTCAACCTCAATTAGCGAGACTGACGAAGAAAACATCTTTGAAGTCACAGGTGATTTGACCATTCACGGTGTCACCAACGAAGTCACCACCATGGTGGAAAAAACCGGTGAAAACACCAACCCACAAGGCAGCCCCATCATCGGCTTTTTGACCGAATTCACCATTGACCGCACCGACTTTGACATGACCAACTTGCTACAAGCAGCTGGCCCGATGATTGACATCACCTTCAGCTTTGAAGGCATCGCCCAAGAGTAAGTCACGACACCTAACGAGCAGGGGATTGGTACGCCAGTCTCCTGTTTTTTGTTTTTTGAGGAGGGAACATGGACGGATTTATACTTCGCTCGATTGGCTTAGGGGTACTGTTGCCAGCGGTGTTAGCTGGGGTGATTGCCTTGTTGGGGCGGCAAAAGTTGGGTGCGTGGGCGGGTGCTATTGGCATCACGGTGGGGTTTGTTGCGGGTTATGTTGGCGTACAGGGAATGCCAGCGATTGTCCCGCGAACGGTGCCAGAGTTATTACCTGCATTGGCCATCGTGGGTTTGCTGTGGGCGTATGTGGAGCGTTTTTGGCAGCAGTCGGCGGTGTTGACGTGGCTATTGCGACTCGTGCCACTAGCGTTGCTCGAGCTATTCCTCTACTTTCGCATCTTCAGTGGTCGTATCACCGCCCGTTTTGACCCTTGGACGACCGGTGACATCATCCTTAATTTGGCTGTGCCTGCTGTGACTGTGGCGTTGCTCTGGGTGTTTTTGGCACTGGCTTTGCCCTCTGCTAATGCTGCGAGTGCTGATGATGCTGACGCCAATGATGCTGACAGTGCCCCTCCCAAGCGTTCGCTGGCAGTGGTTGTTACGGCGTTGATTGTGTTGTGTACAGGGATAGCGGTGTCGCTGGTGCTAGCAGGCAGTGCCATCGTTGCCCAAATTGTCGGTGCGCTAGCGGCATCACTAGGCGCGATAATGGTGCTTGCGTGGGTGTTTCCTGCCTCATACCTAACGGTTTCTGCTGCTCCTGTGATTGCTTTGGTGCTAGGTGGGGCATTGTCACTAGGGGGGTTTTTTGCAGCCACGTTGCCTTGGTACGGCGCAGTACTGCTCGCGGTGACAGCATTGTTTTTGTGGTTGGGTCAAAGTCGACCTTTTATGATGCGCTTAGTGGTACAACTCGGAGGCACGGCGGTGCTAGCAGCCATCAGTGCGTTGATTGCTTGGCAGACGCACTAAATCACCAGCGTTCCATGCGAAATGGCGAACGCTGGTGACGCTCAAACCGTTCTTGCTCGATGCGTTTCAGCAACAATTCTTTAGCGCTAGGTGGGTTTTCTTCCCGAAACTGTTCGCGTTTTTCTACCCGTCTAGCGCGTTGTTTGGCTTTCTTTTTGCTCTTTTTGGCCACGCTTCAATGTAGCAAAAAACCCCCGTGCCGCTTGTGACGCGGGGGTAGGTTGTGGTTGAAACACCAAGATGTCGTTATACGGCGACGCTCGTGATTTTGGCGATGCGTTCTAAGGCCGTTTGAATGTTTTCGGTGCTGGTTGCGTAGCTAAAGCGGGCTTGACCGGGGGCGTGAAAATCTGTTCCGGGCACGATACCGACGTGGGCTTGCTCGAGCAGCACCAGTGCCGCTTGATATTCATCTTTGTTGATGGGCGTGAGATCGGCCATAGCATAAAATGCCCCTTGTGGCGTCGGTGTCTTAAGACCCAGCTCGTTAAGACCGGACACCAATAAATCCCGCCGTTCGACGTAGGCCTTTTTGGTCATCTCGATAAACGCGTGGGTCTTATCAAACTCATTCAACGCTGCCGTCACCGCGTATTGCGCTAGTGCGTTTGCCCCACTGGTCACTTGCCCTTGCAAGCGGGTCATCAGCTTAATGAGGTGTGCTGGCCCTACGCCGTAACCAATGCGCCAACCCGTGAGGGCGTAGGCTTTGCTTGCCCCGTGAATGATGAGGGTGCGCTCAGGATAATACTGGGCAGCAGGCGTGAACGTGCCTTCGTAGATGAGGTGTTCGTACAAATCATCGGTAAATAACCATAAGTCGTGTTCTTCGGCCAAGTCTGCAATGGCTTTGATGACTTCGGGCGGATAGACTGCACCCGTGGGGTTACACGGTGAGTTGATGGTAATCACTTTAGTCTTGGGAGTAATGGCAGCGCGAATGGCGTCTGGGTCGGGGATGAAACCGTCTTCGGCAGGGGCATTTACCGGCACAAACTTGCCACCTGCTAAGCCAATTTGTGCTTCGTAGGACACCCAGCAAGGCGTGGGCACGATGACCTCATCACCTGGCTCGAGCACGCTCATATAGGCGTTGTAAAGCACATGTTTGCCACCTGTTGAGACAACGACCTGCTCTGGCGTATAGGTGAGATTGTTTTCCCGCTTGAACTTATCGGCAACTGCTTGGCGCAGTTCAAACGTGCCCGCAGGGGGGGTGTATTTGGTGATGCCTTTGGCGATGGCGTCCCGAGCTGCCTCCAACACATGTTCTGGCGGTTGAAAGTCAGGTTCGCCTGCGGTCATGGCGATAACGTCAACGCCAGCGCGGCGCATCTCGGTGGCCTTAGTGTTAAAAGCAACGGTGCTCGAGGGTTTCAGTCCTTCAATCAGTGGCGAAAAACCGGGCATAGCAACCTCCTAGAATGAGAGCAAAACGAAAAGGAATGTCGTTAGTTTACCGCAGTCCGTCTTTTGATGCGCTTGTGTACGTTGGTTGCATGTCACGGATGTTTGTTGAATCAAGAGGAAGGGGTGGCTCGAGCCAAAAAAACCCGCAACTTAATCAGCTACGGGTCGTTTCGTATTTGGTTTGGTTAGACGTTTGGTTAGGCAATGCGCACCACGGCGTTACCGCGTTTGTGACCAGTGTCCACGTAGCGATGGGCTTCGGGGATTTGCTCGAGCGAAAACTCCCTTTCAACTGTTGCCCGCAGTACGCCTTGCTTGGCTAGTGACACCAAATATTCCAGTGTCTCTTTGCTTTGTTTGAGTCCTGCAGTGGTAAACCCTGCCCGCTTGCCGCGGCTTTTGGACGTGACTAATGTTTGCCAAAGAATCTTGATGGAAATTACGGTGGTCATGTACATGCCTTTAGCAGTTAATACTCGCTTGGAAGCGGCGAAACCACTCTTGCCAACGGTATCGAAAATGACATCATAAAGGGCGTCACCTTGGGTGAAATCTTGCTGCTGATAGTCAATCACATGGTCAGCGCCGAGAGCTTTGACCCACTCGAGATTCTTACCGCTTGTTACCCCCGTCACTTCTGCACCCATATACTTGGCAAGTTGCACGGCATACGCCCCAACTGCCCCCGATGCGCCATTAACGAGCACCCGCTGCCCCGGTTGTACATTGGCGACCTCTTGCAAAAAAGTCTGGGCGGTAGCAGCACCATCGGCAATGCCCGTGGCGGCTTCGTCGCTTAACCAGTCTGGGCGCTGGATGATGGCTTTATCTGCAGACATAGTGAGGTATTCAGCGTAACCCCCAAAACGATCTGCACTGATGCCAAACACCTGTTCACCAACTGAGAACCGGGTGACACCTTCGCCCACAGCGGCAATCTCGCCAGAAAACTCCACCCCACCCACAGGAAAACGCGGTTTAGTTAGTCCGTAGAGCATCTTAATAACGAACGGTTTACCTTGCCGAAAGGCACTGTCCGAAGGGGTGACGGAGACGGTGTTAACTTTGACCAGCACGTCACCTTTGGCGGGTTTTGGCGTGTCGATATCTTGCAGGACGAGAACGTCAGGTGAACCGTAACGGGTTTGGACGATAGCTTTCATAGACTGCTCCTTGCTGGTCTGTTGACCGTGTGAGGGACTTGCGTTGAGGGCTTGCGTGCTGCGTGTTTGTGGGTGTGGGTAGGTGTTCATCAGTTAGCTAGTTCAGTTAGGTAATTCAGTTAGACGGTTCAGTTGGTTAGTGAAGCTGAGGCGGTGCGTTGTTGCCACTTGGAAACGTTGACGCCTTTCCACAACAGCCAGATGGTGAACGCCAACTCGCCAGGAACAGATAGGGCGATGACGACATTGGCAAGCACAGCATCAAACTGCGGGGCGACGAGGTGACCGTAGCTTTGCAACAAGTAGCCGACTGCGCCAATCATCAACAGAATGCCGAGCACTTTGGGTAAAAAGCCGGAACGGTAGACCAGAGAGCCGAGTAGCAGCAGATGAAATCCGAACAGCAGACCCCACATCAAAATCACAAACGCGTTGGCGTCCATAAACAGCAGCGTGAGGGCGCTCACTTGCTCAGGCGTAAAAGCGACGAGGTAGTTGTTCCCAAGTAGCATCAGGGCGGGTACGGCGGTGAGCAGGTTGACGGCTTGTAAGTTGGCTTGGGCAAAGCGGGCAAACGCCGAGGCGAGGGCGAGCGATTTACTCACGGGTTTGAGCAGGGTGTAGAGCATGGCACTCACGACGATTTCAATCAAAACAATCAGCGTTTCTGCCACCATCCCGAGGCGAAACATGGATTCTGAGGCCAGTAAGTTTGTGACGCTGGCACTGGCATCGCCAGGAACAAAGACGCTGGTTCTGCCCATGAAGAAGGCAAATGGTCCGAGAAAGAAGATGAGTAGATACAACACGCCGATGATGCGGGCGTGGGTTTTGGGTGATGCTTGGGGGGTGTTTTGGGTAGCTAGTTTGGCTTGAGCAGTGATGGCTGTCATGGTAGCTCCTTTGGAGAGAAAGCTCGAGCTGATGGGTGAGGTAGCTCGAGCGGTTAATACGAGGGCGTGATTCTGAGGGCAATCAAGCGGCTGTTTGGTTGTAAATAACGGGCATATGTCCGCACCATTCGTGCCAAGTTTTGATGTCAGTGAGCAAGCGAGCCATAAAGTGCGCAACGTTGATGCGGCTCGTCGTGCCGGGATTAAAAATGGCGCTACGTGTGGGTGAAGGATGTTCGTCGTAGGGCGTCACGGTGGCTTCATTCGTTAACGTATCTGGTCTAACGACGACCCACTTAATAGCCTGATGCTGTTGGCCTATGGCAACGCGGAGGAAATCGGCGGCGGCTTCGTTATCGGCATGCGGCGGTAGCAAGAGGCGAATAAGTCCAACGACACACCTTTGTGCGAATGAAACAGACTCGTGTAAGTCTTGATTGCTGTTGCCAGCCGTGTTCATGAGGATAAATTTGACAGGTTGTGACGGTGTGGTGGCGGCGATGGCGTTGCACAGGCGGCGGGTTGCTTCTGTGACGAGTTTGCGTGGTGGCGCATAAAGACCTTGTAAGTTTGGGGTGTGTCCTAGACAGGAGACCACCGCATCACAGCCTTTGACATGCTGGCTCAGGTCGGTGTCGCTTAGCTCGAGGATGGGTGCACAGATGACCGAAAGGTTGGCGTGACTGATGAGGTCATCGGGTAATGTGTGCTGTGATCGAACAATGATTTTGACAGTGGTGCCACTATCGAGTAGTTGTTTGACCAGTAAGCGACCCGTTGCGCCGCTTGCGCCTACGACAAGAACAGTCATGGTGTGTCTCCTTGAATGAATTAAGTGAATTAAACGAATGGTGTGATAGTGCGTTAAAAATATGCTTGTGTAGTCGTTAGTTGGTTTGTGGTTTGCGCAAAAGTACAACACCCACAGCGATAAACCAGACGATGGCAGTCAGCCCAAACACCGCTGTAAGTTCGCCAAGACCTGGTAATGACGTAAGCACGCCTGCGAGTCCGGCAATTGCGCCCATCACGTTCACCCAACGCGGCAAGGTGCGCCAGCCGCCCAAGCTCACGAGTAACATCCACACGCCACCGGGCAACTCAATACCGCCACCAAGGCCGTTTTGGACAACCAGCAAGGTTTGCCAGGTGCTCGAGGCTTGTTCTGGACTTTCGGCATACATCTTGACCACCGTGTCGTAACTCACCAGCGTCAACATCCCGCTCGCTAGCACCAACCCCGCCCAGATGTAGCCAAACGCCGCTGTGACGGACGCCATCATCCCGCGAAGGCGTTGGGACAGGGCATGTACGAGCACCACCAAAAAGCTGCCGTTCACCAGATAAATCAACCAAATCCACAAGTGCATGACCATGTGGTTATCGCGGATGAATGCCACGTACTCAAGTGGCTCGAGCGTCAGTGTCGGCGACAACATCGTGACAAGCATGACTATGCCAATCAGATAGGTACTGGCTTCTACCAGTGCGGCAATACCGCCCCAGCGGTTCGTTGTGCTACGTTCTTTGCGGCGCACCGACAAAAGCGGCAACCCTAAATCGCGAATGTGGCGCAAAAGGCCGTGCAAGGCGGCTTGGTCATTGACGGTACCTGTGAGGATGGTGGTGGTTTCGTTTTGTTGAACGTGGAAATGTTCGCCCCAATGCTCGAGCCAACTGGCGTCTAAGTGCCCTTGCAAACGAATTTCGTAGCTTCTTGGTGTGTCTGGGTTTTGGTCGTCGGTTTGGTAGTGAAGTGCGGCTGCGTGTGTCATGGTTTCCTCCTTGGGTGTTGCTTAACTGTTCCGAGCGTACGCAGCTAACGGGTGAGTGGTCATCACCGCATGTGGTGAGAGGTGGTGAGGTGCGGGTGATGATACAAGGAAAATACGTCCCTCACGAAAAAATAAACGTGCGGATTCACGTGCTACTGAAAGACAATCACCACATCGGGTGATGTTGTTTTGGTTTGTTGGGAGGTTTTTTAAGCGGCTATCACGGCGTCAGGCTGAAAAAATGTGATTAGACATTGTGGCTAGACATTGTGGCTAGATATTGTGGCTAGACCAAGCCCAGTTCTTGCGCTTTGCGCACAGCAGCGCGGCGACTATTGACACCAAGTTTGCTGTAGATATTTTTGTTGTGGGTACGGATGGTGTTGAGTGAGACGCCCAGTTCGTGGGCGATTTCTGGCCCACTGAGAGAACTTGCTAGTAGGCGCAGGACGTTGCGTTCGCGGTCGCTGAGTGGCTCGAGCCAACCTGCATCTGTTTCCACCACAGCTTCACCGAGTTCAGCGAGTAAACGTCCCACATAGGCTGAACGTATCCCCCGCTGCTGGGCTTCGCGTAACAGTGAAGCGAGGGGTGCACCTTCGGCTAGAAAAATCTGAAAGTAACCTTCTGGTTCAGCCAGCGTCAAGGCTTCTTGTAATGGTTCAAGGGCTGCCGCTACGTCCCCTTGCGCATCAAATGCGAGGGCTTGTAACAGCAAGATTTCGATGACGTGACCGTTGCGTTCACCTGCACGGGCGTCGGTGAGTAGTCGCTCGAGCCACCCCAGTGCCGTGTGCGCTTGTCCGCTGGTCGGGTCGCGCCGATGTTGCGCCAGTAAATAACGCACCCATGTCAGGTGGGCAAACGCGTTCATGTAATTAATGGGTTGCTCGCTGATATTCTCTTCACGTACCCAAGCTGCTACTTTTGCCAGTTCACCCTGCCTGAGCCAGAGGTGGGCTTTTTGGGCAGCAAACGGACGCAGCAGGGGTAGCGGTGCTTGGGTGTAGTGCTCACGGGCGGTGTCAACGTGGCTAAGGGCTTGCGTAAAATCTTCTTGGGCTTCGGCGAGGCGGGTTTGCGTCATGGCGAGGCGCTGTTCCCAGTTGGGCGTCGTGCGCAGAAATGTTTGGCTTTGTTGTAAGTGCGTTTCAGCTTGTTCTAACTGACCTTGTTCAATGTCTATCTCGCTAAGGGCGCGGTATAAATCACCTAGGCCAATAGGCGCAGTCGTGGGGTCGGGTTGACGAGGCATGTGATGCTCGAGCATCCCCCGTGCTTGCTGCAAACGCCCGAGACCTTGATAAATTTCTGCGAGGCAAAAACCAATGCCGTATATATCAGTCAAATTGTTTACTTGAGCCATATCACGCATCAATTCTTGCATGACCTGCGCGGCTTGCAGCAAATCGCCATTCATCCAGTGGGCGATACCCATAAGGGCAGTGGCTTGATTATGGCTAGGTTGATAGCGCGAGGTGGAATGTGCAATGGCGTGTTGAGCGTGCTCGAGCGCCGCCTTGGTGTCCCCAAGCGTCAGCGCGTAATAGGCTCTAGCAGAAGCAATCGAGGCAGGCAGTGCCTGAAAGCGTTCTTGGTTAATGGGCATAGGTGCATCTTGCTTATCGCCTTGTTGTAGATGCTCTTCAACATCTTGTAAGTAGGTTTCAGCTTTGTCCAAGTCACCCGCACTAAGTACTGCCCACGCAAAGCCAAAACTGAGCATGGGGCGTTCGCTGATGATATTTGTGGGCAGTTGCTTTGCAAGGGCTACCCAAGTGGCGTTTTGATAGCTCAAGTCCATGGTTTCCCAGATTTGCTCGAGCACATCCGCTGCCCTTGTAAACGCCTGCGCAGCCAAAGCATGACGGATGGCTTCTAAGGGAAAGTCTTGTTCTGCAAACCAGTCACAAGCTTGTAAATGCAAACGGGCAACGTCATCTGGAAACTGTTTTCGCAAACGCACCCGCAAGACATCGGCAAAAAGGTGATGATAACGGTACCAAGTGCGGCTGCTATCAAGTGGGATAATGAGCAAATTGGCACGCTCGAGCCGCTCGAGCATTTCTTGTCCTGCTGTTTCCCCCGTGAGGGTGTCGCACACGTCCCCACAAAGGCGCTCGAGAATAGCAGTGCGCAGCAAAAAGTGCTCGACGTCTGGGGGTTGTTGCCGCAAGACTTCTTCAACCAAGTAGTCCATCACAAAATGATGACTGCCCGTAAACGACCGAATGAATGCCCCCGTGTTTTGATTACCCTGTAGGGATAACGCCGCGAGTTGCAAGCCCGCTGCCCAGCCTTCGGTGCGGCTGTCCAAAGCGCGAATGGCGTCAGGAGAAAGGTCGGCATCCTGCCAGAAGGTTTGCACTTCGCTTTCCGAAAAACGCAAGTCCCTGGCGCGAATTTCGTTTAACTTCCCGCGTACGCGCCAGCGGGAAAGGGGTAAGTTGGGGTCTTCTCGAGTGGCAATCACCGTGTGCAGGCAAGGGGGGGCGTGCTCGAGCAAAAACGCTAGCAGCCCATCAACGTCACCTGCATCCACCAAGTGATAATCGTCGAGTACCAAGATGATGTCGTCGCCTACGTCGGCAAGTTGGTTGACGAGGGAAGTGAGTTGCTGATTGGGGGGAAGGGTGTCGTCAGGCGTAAGTTTGGGCAGAGCCTGGTGCAACGCCGTTAGCAGATATTGCGTAAACCGCACCGGATCGCTGTCGCTCTCGTCCAATGAAAGCCAAGCAATCTTATGCGAACACACCTCTAACCACTGGCTGAGTAAGGTACTTTTGCCAAAACCCGCCGGCGCAGCAATCAACGTGACGCTACCCGCCAAGCCGTCATTGAGTCGTGCCAGCAAACGCGGTCTGACCAGTGCGCTACTGCTCGCTGGCGGCACAAACAACTTGGTGGACAGCAACATGCATCAGCTTACCCGTCAAGCACAAAAAAAACCACCTGAACAAACGTCAAGTGGTTGAATGTAAAGTATTGAAGCGTTACAGCATTTCAGCTTCTTCAAAAAAGATGTTGATTTCGCGTTCGGCAGTCGCTGGGGCGTCGCTACCGTGCACCACGTTTTCATCGATGATGGTGGCGTGGTCGCCGCGAATGGTACCGAGGGCGGCGTCTTTGGGGTTGGTTGCCCCCATCATTTTGCGCCATTCGGCGATAGCGTTTTCGCCTTCTAACACCATCGCGACGACGGGGCCAGAGGTGATAAACGACACCAAGGTCTCAAAAAAGGGCTTGTCTTTGTGTTCGCCATAGTGACGTTCGGCGAGTTCGCGGCTGATTTGCATCAGCTTCATACCGACGATGGTAAACCCTTTGGCTTCGATGCGGCAGACGACGTCGCCAATGAGGTTACGCTTGACGCCGTCGGGTTTGATCATTGCAAACGTGCGTTCAATTGCCATAACGCCAAACATAGCATATTTCCCTTGTGGGTCAAGGTTTTGCGCATTCGCCCCGGCAGCGTCTTGGTTAACAGGTTAAAAACAGCCTAAATGACTCGGTTATTGCCGCCATCGAGCGGGATTTGTGCGCCTGTAGTTTTGGCAAACGTATCACTTGCTAGGACTGCGACGACCTTGGCGACATCTCTCGAGGTGATGTCTACGCCCAATAAACTCTTGCGTTTGTACTCATCGACGCTAACGCCATAACTACTCGCCCGCTGTTGCAGCATGTCGTCTGTCCAAAACGCCGTGTCATACACTGCATCGGGGTGCAGCATGTTGACGCGTACCCCTTTGGGGGCCAGCTCTAAAGCCGCAATTCTACCGAGTTGGGTAAGCCCTGCTTTGGCAACTGAATAAGCGCTCGCACCAGGCCCGGGCGCGGGTACGTTCTTCGATGCCATCAAAATAACCGACGGGTCAACGCCGCGAATGAGGTAGGGGAGACACGCTTGCAAAACTTTGCGGTGCGAATCGAGGTTGATAGCTAGACTTCGGGTGAAGGTAGCATCTTGTAAGTGCTCGAGCGTCTCACTGGGCGGAAAAATCCCCGCGTTACTGACCACAATATCAATACCGCCAAACGCATGTACGCCTTCTTGCACGGCTCGAGCCAAGGCTTCCCCATCCGTTACATCGCAAGTAAGCGGCAAGATATTCCCTTGGGCGAGGGTATGCACGTCCGCATTTACGTCCAAAGCAACAACAGCCGCCCCCTGTTCAGCCAAATACATTGCACACGCCCGCCCGATGCCGTGGGCGGCACCCGTGACAAAAGCGACCCGTCCGGCAAATTCGGGGGCAGTTTTGGCGTTTTTGAGTTTGGCTTGCTCTAACTCCCAATACTCCATGGCAAACAAATCCGCTTCGCTTAGGGCCTGCCACGCGCTCAGTTGTTCGGCTTGCAAGATGGCTTTGGCGGTGTGTTGGGCGATGTCTTTGACGATGTTCGCTGCTTTGGTGGTGTCTCCCAAACACAGCGAACCAACCCCGGGAACAATCACCCAGCGAGGGGCGGGGTCTAAGGGGGTATGTCCGTCTTGGTGGCGTTCAACGTAGGCGTGATAGTTGCTCACGTAGCGGTTGATAGCGGTGTTAGCGTCTTCATCAGCCTGTATGACTAACGGAATCGGTTTGGTGCGAATCACGTGGTCGGGGGTGAGGGGGGCTCGAGCCGCAATTTCACTCACGTTGGCATGGGTCGCTAGCGCCAACGCTGTATCCCCTTCGTCCAAACACGCCACCAACGCTTTTCCTGCTGCCTGTGAAGCGTATTTTCGCAGTTCGGCTAGTTGCTGGTTTTGTTCTGCCGTTAACTGCGCTGGTTGGGGTACGCTGATTTGCGTGTGCTTGTTGAGATACTGCTCAGCGGCGTCAACGAGTTCAATCATGGTTTCGTAACTGGTTTTGGCCTCACTGGCAAAGGTAAACACGCCGTGATTGAGCAAAATCATCCCGTCAATGGCGTCCCAGTCGATGCCGCGGGTCATTTCAAAGACTTTTCGCGCCAAGGTAAACCCAGGCATGACATACGGCACAATCAGCACCCTGTCGCCGTACACCTCACGGATGAGCGCTTCGCCGTTGGGCGTATTGGTGAGTGTTACCACGGCATCAGCATGGGTGTGGTCAACAAAAGCGTGGGGGATGACCGCGTGCAAGATGGCTTCTACTGATGGGTTGGGTGCACTTGGGTCAAGCAGGGCTACCCGTTGTTCTCGCACGATGTCGCTGTCAGAAAGGTCGCTAAATTCGGCTAAGCGCAGCAACACGTTCATGCGCACGGGAGCAAAACCGGGTTTTTCAATTGATGCTAAATCCCACCCGCTGCCCTTAACGTGCAAAACGTCTACCTCATCGCCAAAAAAGTCTTTTTCGGTGGTTTTGACGCTGGTATTGCCGCCGCCGTGAAGGACTAAGTCGGGGTCGCGCCCGAGGAGTTTTGAACTATACACCCGCATTGCCAAAGGGTCATCTTGCAGTGATCTGGCGTCGTCGTCGTTCCAAAGGCTATTCACACTATCTCCTGAAAACTGTCTCCTGAAAATCGTCTCTTCTGAAAATTGTCTCTTGAGTATCCGATTATGTTGTAAGCGTTTTAGGCGTCCATGTCTTAGGTGTCCATGTTTTAGGTGTCCATGTTTTAGGTGTCCATGTTTTAGGTGTTCACATTTTAGGCGTTCACAATGATGTGACTGGCCAGCTCAGCCAGCTGCGAGGCGTCGGTGATAGGTGTCGTGAGCCACT
>CAZKAZ010000004.1:15545-18181 GCA_964550765.1 uncultured bacterium
TGACTGGCCAGCTCAGCCAGCTGCGAGGCGTCGGTGATAGGTGTCGTGAGCCACTTTCTGGCGATGTGCAACGCTTGTCGTTCGGCAATTACCCGCACACTTTCATCTTCGATGCTGCTGAGGTCATAGACACTGACGATGCCCATAAGCCGCCTCAGTAATTCGCAACCACCGTGCAGGGCGCTGTTTGTAAGGATGTCTTGGATGTACTGCTGCCGAAATGCTGCAAAGGCTTCTGCGCCGCCGTCAAAATCCCAGTACGCTTTGGGTGATAAGTCACCTTGATTGTTGTCTTGCCACAGTTGGTCGAATGTGGTGGCGTATTGTTGCCAGATGGTGGGAATGTGCGTTAGCAAATACCCCTGATATTCCCGCCGCGCCTTTTCATCTGGCGTGTGGTGCACCTGCGCCGCCGCCGCCAACACCAAATTAGCAAAAAGCGTCCCCACGTCGTAAGCAACGGGCCCATAAAACGCAAACTCGGGGTCGATGACTTTGAGGGTATTACCTGTTTGACTGCCACTTACCATCAGACTGCCCGTGTGCAAATCACCATGCAGCATGGCTTGGGCGTTGGTCATGTAATCACGTTTGACGCGGTTGATGATGGTTTTGAGCTTGCCATCTTGACGCAGTTTGATGATGTCGGGTTCTAACTGCGGATTCCAGCGGTTTTCTTCCGAGCTCATAAATGGATTGGTGAACACGAAGTCTTCTTGCAGTTTGCACAGTTCTGGGTTAATAAACGCTGCTTGTTGTGCCTTTTTCTCGGCGCTGCTGAGAAACGCATCCGAGGTAAAAAAGTGACTTTGTGCCATAAACGTGGCGATGTTACTGGCAAAATCGGCAAAACGTTTGCCCTCGGTGAGGGGTTTGCGCATGACCTCAAAGTTGTCCAGATATTCCATCACTACTAGCGACATATCCAAATCATGATGATAGATGGTCGGCACTAGTGCGGGGGTCAGTTCGCCGTAGCGCAAGAGTGCCTGCGTTTCAAAGCGCATCCGTTCGCGGGTGAGTTGCCAGTCTTCGCCCGCCACTCTGAGATACGGTAAAGCTTGCTTGAGGATGATGGTGTTTGTGCCTGCGTCAATAAGGTCACTGTCGATGTCACTGTCAATAATGGTGTCAACGATAAAAACTTGGTTGAGGTTGCCGTCACCAACTTCTCGAGCTGCCACAGGTGTCCCCTGCTCTGCTAATTTCGGTACTTGCTCAGCCGTCTTTTGCAAATAAGTAATGACGCTATTTTCGTCAAGGGCTTGGTACGACACGCGTGTTTCCTTCCTTTACTAGCGCACGTTTTTCGGGATACAAGCTCAAGATGCTCTCTGCGTTGGCCTCACACACGCCCCGTTCGGTAATCAGCCCGCTCACCAGTCTTCTGGGCGTGACATCAAACCCGTAATTGGCCGCCGGGCTGACGCTGGGGGTGAGGCGTACGTCTCGCACTACTCCAGTTTCATCTGCACCGCGAATGTGGGTGACTTCTTTGGGGTCGCGTTCTTCGATGGGTGTTCCTGCCACGCCATCTTCTAAAGACCAATCGAATGTGGAGGAAGGCAACGCTGCGTAGAACGGAATGTTGTTATCACGTGCAGCCAACGCTTTCAGATACGTGCCAATTTTGTTGCCCACGTCGCCCGTGTACGTCGTCCTGTCGCTACCGACGATGACCATATCGACGAGGCCATGCTGCATTAAGTGTCCGCCTGCGTTATCAACAATGACCGTGTGCGGGACGCCGTGTTCAGCGAGTTCCCACGCCGTCAAACTTGCCCCTTGGTTGCGAGGGCGGGTTTCATCGACCCAGACGTGAATAGGAATACCCGCATCAAACGCCGCGTAGATGGGGGCAGTAGCCGAACCGTAATCCACAAACGCCAACCAGCCCGCGTTGCAGTGCGTCAAAATGTTGACGGTATCGCCCTTTTGTTCGGCAATATCCGCAATCAACCCCACGCCGTGCTCCCCGATGCGGCGGCAAAAGTCGGCGTCCTCGTCGGCAATTTTTTCGGCAGTGGCTTTGGCATGCTCAACCAAGTCAGCCAAACTTGCACCAGCCTCGACCTGTTCGTGCAACGTGCTGAGTTGTCTGTGCACTGCCCACGCCAAATTGACGGCTGTAGGGCGGGTGGCTTTTAAGGTTTCGCCTGCGGTTTCTAATGCTGCAAAAAAAGCATCAACATCCGTTTTTGGGGCATGTAAAGCCACAATATACATGCCATAACCCGCTGTTGCGCCAATCAAACCAGCGCCGCGCACGTGCATGTCGCGGATGATGGTTGCTACCTCAGCCACAGTTGTTGCGTTCATGATGGCGAATTCAAAGGGTAGTTTTTGTTGGTCAATGACGCGTATGACCGTGGGGTCAGTAGGGTCTAGCCAGATGGTACGCATGGGTTTGCCGTGAATGTTCATGGCGCACTCCTCTCGAGCTGCTTCGTGTTGTCGGTTAGGGCTGAATTATATAGGCTTGACCCGACCCGCGACAAGTGCTACATTTGAAAGCGCAGTTGAACAAAAGTTTTATACCCTCCTTGGTGTCTCGAGTGTTTTGCCCCAATGCAAGCCTTGGACAAGCCGTGTTGGTGCTCGAGATACCATCCTCTTTTAATCACGGATATGCCCCG
>CAZKAZ010000004.1:18281-71285 GCA_964550765.1 uncultured bacterium
ATATGCCCCGGATATGCCTATGAATACCAGTGCAGACGACTTGATTTTACGGGTTGCTTGGCGCTATCACGTTGAAGGGATGACCCAAACGGATATTGCCAATGCCCTCAATATACCTCGCTCCAAGGTCATCAAGCTCTTGCGCGATGGCTTTGATAGTGGCGTGGTGTCGATACAATTGTCAGACGAGCGTTTCAATTGTCTCAAAATAGAAGCTGATTTAAAGCGAGAGCTAAACCTCAAAGATGCTTACGTGATTCCCGCCCCGCAAGACGCTGATAGACTCACCAACTTACTCGGTTGGGCAGCCGCTAACTATTTGCCCAAAGTCCTGCGTGACGGCATGACCCTAGGTACAGCCTGGGGGGCAACGCTCCTAGAAACCGCCAAACAATTTCGCGACTTGCCGCGTGAAAACTGCGCCGTCACCATGATGATGGGCGGTATCGCTGACAGTTTGCCCGCTGTAAACCCCAACGACATTGCCAGAATGTTCGCGAGCCGTTTGGGTGGGCGGATGTACTACTTGTGTGCGCCCGTATTGCTAGAAAACGCCAACTTGCGCGAGGCGCTGTTACAAGATGCCAGCATCAAAACCCCCTTGGCACTGGCTAAAGCCTGCAACGTTGCCTTGCTTGGTGCGGGAACAGTATCACCCGATGCCACCTTAACCACAGCGGGAATTATCTCGGGGCCACAATTAGCAGAGCTTAGGGCGCGGGGGGCAGTTGGTGACTTGTTGGCGCGGTTTTTTGATGATGCTGGCGAACCTGTGCGCAGTGAATTTGACGCTCGAGTCATCGGAGTAGAACTGGCTGATTTGCGCAATATTGACACCACTATTTTGGTAGCAGGAGGAGATGCCAAAGTGCCTGCCATCACAGGGGCAGTGCGTGGTGGCTACATCAATACGCTCATAACTGACGAAGTGACCGCACAACAGCTACTTACCCATCAGGAGGTCTCCGCATGACAGCCGATTTATCGCCCTTGGACTTACTAACGTTAATGGTACGTATCCGCAGTTTTGAAGAACGCGTCGGAGAATTGTTCCTGAAAGGTGAATCCGCTGGCACGATGTTGCACTTGTCCATTGGCGAAGAAGGGGCAGCAGCAGGGGTAGCAGCAGCCATGCAAACGGGTGATTCATTCACCACCCACCATAGGGGGCACGGCATCTTTTTGGCACGCGGTGCTGACCCTGTGCGGATGATGGCGGAAATTGCTGGCAAAGAAACGGGTTACTGCCGAGGCAAAGGCGGGTCGATGCACATTGCTGACATGACCCTCGGGCACTTGGGCGCAAACGCCATTGTAGGGGGTGGCATTCCCACGGTGGTGGGTGCGGCGCTTTCTTATCAAAATCTAGGACAAGACAACGTGTCGGTGGCGTTTTTTGGTGATGGGGCGATGCAACAGGGCATTTTGTACGAAGCCATGAACCTCGCTGCTTTGTGGAAACTGCCAGCGGCGTTTGTTTGTGTGAACAATCAATACGGCATGGGGACGCGGGTTGATAGGTCGTCGTCGACGTTGGACTTTCCGGCGCGGGCGCAGTCGTTTGGGCTTAAGGCAGCTCGAGCCACCGGTGAAGACGTGCTCGAGGTTTATGACATTACCCAAGACTTACTAGAAACTGCCAGAAACGGACAACCCGTCTTTCTCGAGGTCAACTGCTACCGTTTCCACGGCCACGCCCGCAAAGACAAAAGCCCCTACCGCGACGCCGCCGAAGAATCCCAAGGACGGCAACGCGACCCTGTGCTGCGTTTGCGCGACCACCTCGTCCGTCAAGGCAAGCTTGATGAAGATGCGTTTCAGAAGGTGTTGCAAGAGGCTGATACCGAAATGGACGCCGCCGTGAGTGCTGCTGTGGCTGCAGAAGCGCCCACCCATGCCAGCATGTTTGAAGACGTCTACGCCCCTGATGCGCCCAAACCTGCGCCAGTAGCAGAAAGTTGGCAACCATGAGTCAAGTGATCGACAAGCCTTTAGAAGTAGACGTGACCGACTACCGCAGTGCCCTGAGGCGGGCGCTCGCTGAAGGTATGGCAGCCGACGAACGCGTGGTCATTCTCGGTGAAGAAGTGGGGCGCTACGGTGGGGCGTATGCCGTCACCAAGGGACTATATGAGCATTTTGGGGCAATGAGGGTGCGCGATACGCCCATCTCCGAAGCCGCCATCGTCGGTGCGGCCATTGGTGCGGCCATGACGGGGTTGCGACCTGTGGCTGAACTGATGTACGTGGATTTTGTGGGGCTAGCGATGGATCAAATTGCCAACCAAGCCGCCAAAATTCGCTATATGTTCGGTGGTCAGGTGGGTGTGCCGTTGGTGTTGCGTACGCAGGGAGGGACGGGGCGCTCAGCCGGGGCGCAACATTCGCAGAGTTTGGAAGCGTGGTTTTTGCACCTGCCGGGGGTGCGGGTGTACGTGCCGGGTACGGTGACGGATGCGTATGTGCTGCTTAAAGCCGCCATGCAAAGCGATGACCCGGTGGTGTTCGTTGAGCACAAAAGTTTGTACACCCAAAAAGGCACATTAGAAACCGCCCAGTTAGACCTGCCCGTGGGCAAAGCCGCCATCCGCCGCCAGGGTGATGATGTGACCCTGATTAGTTACTCGAGAATGCTCCAGCGCAGCCTCGAGGCCGCAGGCACCCTCGCTCAACAGGGCATTCACGCCGACGTCATCGACCTACGCACTCTTAACCCGCTTGACACTGAGACGTTAGCGCAGTCAGTTTCTCGCACAGGTAGAGCCGTCATCGTCACCGAAGACACCCTCACAGGCGGGGTAGGTGCAGAAATTGCTGCTAGGTTGCAAGCGGATGCGTTCGACTTTTTGGAAGCCCCCATTGCTAGGGTGTCCGGTGAAGACATCCCCATTCCTGTCTCGCCAGACTTGGAAACCGCCTCGGTGCCAACAGTAGCAAGTATCGTCACCGCCACGCGGATTGTGGTGGGTAAGCCGTGATGAAAGATGTAATGATGCCGCAACTCGGTGAGACTGCTGACGAAGCTGAAGTGATTACTTGGCTCAAAGATGTGGGTGATGAGGTGGCTCGAGGGGATGCCCTCTTAGAAGTGCAAACCGATAAAATCACCGTAGAAATTCCTGCACTAGATAGTGGGGTTTTACGTGAAGTGTTGGTGCAAGCAGGAGACGTGGTGATGGTTGGTGCGAAGATTGCGCGGCTCGAGCCAGCCTCCTCTTCAACGAGTGCGGCAGATAATTTAAGCAATTCACCTACAGATCAAACACGTCAAGCAACCCAGGTAGAACCCCCAACACGTCAGACGTTTAGCGCTGAACCTGTACCAGCCGCGCCCAATAAACTGCGGGCGTCGCCGTCTGCTAGGAGGGTGGCTCGAGAACTAGGCGTTACCCTCGCTGATGTCACAGGCACAGGCCCCAGAGGACGGATTACCAGTGACGACGTGCGAGCGGCATCTACATCTGCCAAATCACAAGAAAGTGGCTCGGAAGGGGTGGCTGAACCTGTCACCGCTACGCATTATCCTGATACTTCGTTTCACGCGCCTGATAACTTAGTCGATACGTTTACCGATGTTGCTAATGACGTTGCCAGTAACCGCTACCACCTCACTGCCATCGAACGCACCTCTGCCCAAGTAACCGCCAAGTCGTTTGCCGAAATTCCTCACTTTTATGTGACGGTGCGAGCCGACGCCACGGCGCTGATGCGTTGGGTGAATGCCGAAATGGGCGTATCGGTCAATGATGCGTTGGTGTCAGCCTGCGGGCGAGTGCTCAAAGACCACCCGAGGTTGAACGCTAGCCTCGAGGACGCACGGACGCTCACCCTGCACGAACACGTCAACATCGGCGTGATTACCGCGACGCCTTACGGTGTGGTTACCTCAGTGGTGCCAGATGCTGAGCGTTTGACGCTGGCTGACATTCATCAGCGGGTGCGCGAGGTGCGTAGCAAAGTGGCTGCTGGGCGTGCTACGGCAAGCGATATTTCTGGAGCAACGTTCGCCATTTCTAACTTAGGGATGTACGGCGTGGAAGATTTTTCGGCCATTATTCTGCCGCCCAATGTGGCTATGCTAGCCGTCGGCTCAGTGCGTGAAGATGTCTTTGTGGAGCGCGGGGCGTTGCGCATGGGTCACAGCTTGTCGCTCACGTTATCAGCTGACCACCGAGCAGTCGATGGTGTCGCCGTGGCGCTTTTTTTGAACGCATTACGTGATATTATCCAAGCACCACAGCAATTATTTTCCACACGCGCCCCGCAACATGCTTCGGGGGTGGCTTGATGGCCTGTCATGTCAGTAGTTTGTCATGTGAACGTGCGCATTGTGCATTTCCCGTCAACCAACAGTAGTTGTGTACGTCTTGCGTTGTGTACGTCTCGGCCAAACTAGCTTACAAGCCAAACTAGCTTACAAGATTGTGTGGTTGGTACCAAAGGAGGTGAAAGTCGTGAGGTCGCGGTTGGCTCGTAGTCATGCGAGTGATGCCGCTCGAGCAGTGTAACCATTACCAAAATTCGCCACATAACAATAAGTTTTTATTCTTTTTAGGAGTGTATACGTGAAAAAATTTTTAGCTTTTGCTGTCGTTTTTGCTGCCGTGAGCGCCCCGCTGGCGCTTGCCCAAGACGCCCGCCGCATCCCCATGATCGTGAAAGTGTCTGGCATTCAGTGGTTTGACCGCATGGAAGAAGGCATTGTCCAATACGCCGAAGATACCGGCACCGACGCGTTTCAGCTTGGGCCATCGCAAGCAGACGCTGCTTTGCAAGTGCAAATCATTGAAGACATGATCGCCCAAGGCGTAGACGCCATCACGGTTGTGCCTTTCTCCCCCGAAGCTATTGAGCCGGTGCTGGCTCGAGCCCGTGAAGAAGGCATTGTGGTGGTTACCCACGAAGCGCCCAGCCAGCAAAACGTTGACTATGACGTGGAAGCTTTCCGCAACCGCGAATATG
Source organism: uncultured bacterium (assembly GCA_964550765.1). Classification (GTDB taxonomy): domain Bacteria; phylum Deinococcota; class Deinococci; order Deinococcales; family Trueperaceae; genus JBCCBI01. Next base: position 23,244 of record CAZKAZ010000004.1, read on the forward strand.
GCGCCTATTTGATGGATCAATTGGCAGCGTGCATGGGTGAAGAAGGCGAATACGCCGTGTTTGTCGGTAGCCTCACTTCAGAAACCCACAACGACTGGGTCGATGGTGCTATCGCCCGTCAAGCAGAAGCCTACCCCAACATGACCTTAGTGGGCGATAAAAACGAAACCTATGATGACGTCAGTGAAGCCGCAGCAGCAGCGAGGGAAGTCCTCCGTGCTTACCCCGACATCAAAGGCTTCCAAGGTAGCGCGTCTACTGACGTGGCTGGTATCGGTCAAGTCATCGAAGAACGCGGTCTTGAAGACGACACCTGCGTGATGGGCACAAGCCTGCCCTCTATCGGCGGTCAGTACATCGAAACCGGTGCAGTCGATGCGGTGTTCTTCTGGGATCCTGCTCTCGCTGGCTACGTAGCACTGCAAGTCGCTGAAATGGTGCTCGACGGCGAAGCCGTGGAAAGCGGCATGGACTTGGGTCAATCCGGCTATGAAAGTGTCGTGGTTGAAGACAAAGTTATCTACGGACAAGCGTGGGTGACGGTCACCCTCGATAACTTGGACGAATTCGACTTCTAAACATCTTGTGGAGTGCCCTGCGGGGCACTTCTATTTTATTTTTAGGAACATTATGTCCCAACCTCACCCCTCCTTAGCAACAGCCCCAGCCAATACCGCCTCCGCGACACCCCTTTTGCAGGTGAGTGGCATTAGCAAAGCGTTCGCGGGCGTGCAAGCCCTCGATAACGTTGACTTGATCATCCAACGCGGTGAAATTCACTGCTTAGCAGGGGAAAATGGTTCGGGAAAATCCACCTTAATCAAAATTATCGCAGGTGCACAACCGCCTGATAGCGGCGAGATTATTTTTAATGGCAAAACCTATCCACAACTGACGCCCATCGATGCCATTCATGAGGGTGTGCAGGTGATTTATCAAGATTTTGCGCTGTTTCCCAATTTGAGCGTGGCGGAAAATATCGCCTTTAATGATCAACTTGCGCACGGGCGTAAGTTTGCCAATTATCGCCAGATGCGCAAACTGGCCAAAAATGCCCTTGAAAAAGTGGGCGTATCGCTGGATTTAAACGCCAAAGTGGAAGATTTGGCGGTAGCCGATAAGCAACTGGTGGCTATCTCGAGAGCCCTCCTTGCTGATGCCAAACTCATTATCATGGACGAACCCACCACAGCCTTAACTGAGCGGGAAGTGCGTTCGCTACTCGCCATTATCAAACGCTTGCAAGCCGACGGCGTGTCGGTGGTGTTTGTTAGTCACAAACTCAACGAAGTCTTGGAAGTTTCTGAAAAACTTAGCATCTTGCGCAACGGGCACATGGTGGCCAGTGGCAACGTGGACGAATTTGATTGGCAGCGCATCGCTTTTGAAATGACCGGGCGCGAACTGCGCGAACAGCGGGTCAACCTCAAACCACCGCAAGACGAGGTGCTATTGAGCGTCACCAACTTGGGTCTGCAAGGGCGTTTTGATGATGTCTCCTTTGAACTCAAAGCAGGCGAGGTGCTAGGCGTTGCTGGTTTGTTGGGTTCAGGGCGCACCGCACTTGCTACCAGTTTGTTTGGTTTGACGCCAGCAGATACGGGCAGCATTCAAATTTCTGGTAAAACGCTCACCATTGACAGCCCTCAAACCGCCATGAACGCAGGTCTTGGTTACGTGCCAGAAGACAGGCTCACCGAAGGCTTGTTTTTGCAACAGTCAATCGGTCGTAATGTGATTGCCAGTAAGCTTCCGGCACTCAGTCACGCTGGTTTTATGCAAGGTCGCGCCAGCAAAAAAGAACAACAACACTGGGTGGACGCCCTTAACATCGCCACGCCCTCGCCAGAATTACCTGTGCAAAGTTTATCGGGTGGTAATCAACAACGGGTAGTGCTCGCCCGCTGGTTGGCAATCGAACCGCGCATTCTTATTCTGGTGGGGCCCACCGTGGGCGTAGACGTGGGGTCTAAAGCCGATATTCACCAAGTGATCGCCGAGCTTGCAGCCGAAGGTATGGGGGTTTTAATCGTGTCAGATGATATTCCAGAACTGCGCAACACCTGTCACCGCATTATGGTCATGCGCGCAGGCAAAGTGACCGATGTGCTCGAGGCAGACGCTACCAGCGAAGACGACCTCGCCCACCGCTTAACGAGCGAGGTGAGCGCGTGAGCAACCTCAGACGTTTTTTTAGTCGCAATGAGACCTTAGTCGCCATCATCATCATTCTGTATTGCGCCCTAACGACTTGGCGCAGTCCGGCGTTTTTTAGTTTGGGGACGTTGGTGGACATGCTCAGGGGCAGCATCGTCATGGGCATGTTTGCCATGGGGGTGCTCATCGTGCTGATTTCTGGCGGCATCGACGTGTCGTTTACGGCGGTGGGCGTGTTTAGTTTGTACGCCACCACCAAGATCGTCATGGCACTTGGCTGGGGGGATTCGTTTGTCATTGCCTTAATCCTTGGCTGTCTTATCGGCATGGCGCTCGGGCTATTTAATGCCGTTTTTATCGCCCTGTTGGGACTTCCGACGCTGATTGTCACGCTGGGGACGCTCAGTTTGTTTCGGGGGTTTTTGCTGACGTTTATTGGTAGTGCGCGCATTACCCGCGTACCTGACGGGATGCGCGAGATGTGGGGCTCGAGGTTATTCAGTTTTACCACCGAAAACGGCTTTTTTTACGCCCTCCCGACGGCGTTTTTGTTTCTAGTCGCTACCGTCATCATCGTTTGGTTTATTTTGCACCGCACCATGTTGGGAAGGCAGATTTTTGCTTTAGGTGGTTCGGCTGTTGCCGCGCAGCGAGCGGGCATTCCCATCGTGCGGATTAAGTTTTTTATTTATGGGTTTGTGGGTTTGCTATCAGGCGCAGCAGGCATCATTCACGCGGCACTGTCGCGCACGGCGGATCCGTTTGATTTGGTGGGTTTGGAGCTTACGGTGATTGCCGCAGTCGTGCTCGGGGGCGCAAGACTCACAGGCGGCAGCGGCACGATTATTGGCACGTTACTTGGGGTGGCGCTGATTGTAATTATCAACAACAGTTTGATTTTGCTGGGGATTCCCTCGAGCTGGCAAACGTTCATCATCGGCGTGCTGATTTTGCTTGGTACTGGCATTCCGGCTTATCAAGGGCGCTTGGTACAACAGCGGGTGGTGGGTTAGATGCAACAGGCTGCCAACCGTCCGGTGCAGAAAAAGACGGTACGCTCGAGCCGAGATTTTAGCTTTTTGCGCCTTTTGCTCATCACCATAGGCATTTTCGCCATCATGAGCTTGCTGCGCCCCGAGCAGTTTTTCACCATTCGCAACATCCGCTCGATGGCGTTTCAATTTCCCGAATTTGCCATTTTGTCACTGGCCATGATGCTCGCCATGCTCACAGGCGGTATTGATTTGTCTGTGGTTGGGGTGGCGAACGCCTCGGCCATTCTTGCTGCCATCACCATGCGCCGTATGGGAGCAGGTGAGGTTGACCCGGTACTCACCGTCTTCGTTGGTATTGCCCTAGCGGTCACCGTGGGGATTATTGCCGGCTTAGCCAACGGCTTGTTAATCAGCAAAATTGGCATTCCACCTATCCTAGCTACCTTAGGCACGTCGCAGGTGTTTACAGGTATCGGTTTTGGCATCACCAACGGACGCGCCGTGCTGGGTTTGCCGACGACCTACAGCGTCATTGGCAACGGGACGGTGTTTGGTTTACCTGTACCTGTGGTGATTTTTGCTGTCCTTGCGGTGCTTGTGGCGGTGGTGCTCAACCGAACGCCCTTTGGCGAAAAGATTTATTTGTTTGGTACGAACCCCTTAGCGGCACGGTTTGCAGGGTTGGGTAACGACTGGATTATCATGCGCACCTACATGCTGTGTGGGTTTTTGTCGTCGGTAGCGGGCTTGGTGATGATGTCACGGGCAAACTCTGCCAAAGCCGACTTCGGGGCGTCCTACTTGCTGCTCACGGTGCTGATTTCGGTACTGGGTGGGGTAAATCCATACGGTGGTACTGGCAAAGTGGCGGGTGTGGTGTTAGCAGTATTGTCCCTACAGTTTTTATCGAGTGGGTTCAACATTCTGCGGGTTAGCAACTTCGCCAAAGAGTTTGTTTGGGGCGGTTTGCTGCTACTGGTGATGGTGCTTGGCATCATCATGGTGGTGCAAAAACGCACCCCTGAAGGTACAAAGTGGCGTTTAGGTGTGCGGCGAGACCGCTTGTGATGTTCGTTGCTTGCATCCTGCTGAATGCTGTTTGAAACGGAAACGTGACTTCAATTCACAAAAGATGTACAACTGTGTTAACGTCAACATATCACTTGCTAGCCAGCAAAACGCACCACAAAATAGTCACGCAATACGCGTGAGACACACGAAACCATGTGGAGGTAATGATGAAAAAATTACTCAACAAACCCGAAAATTTTGTACCAGAAATGTTGGATGGCCTCTTCAAGGCACACCCCGACCAACTCAGCTATGAAGAAGAAATCTACTCGGTGGTGCGCACCGATGCCCCCGTTGCAGGCAAAGTGGGTCTGGCAACGGGTGGCGGTTCGGGGCACTTGCCGGTGTTTTTGGGTTACGTCGGTAAGGGCATGTTAGATGGTTGTGCCGTGGGTGACGTGTTCAACTCGCCTAGTTCCGATCAGATGTTGAACGTCACCAAACGCATTAACGGCGGCAAAGGCGTCGTGTACATCTACGGCAACTACGGCGGCGACGTCATGAACTTTGATATGAGCGCCGAGATGGCCGATATGGAAGACATTCCTGTGCGCACCGTGCTGGTCAAAGACGATGTGGCCTCTGCGCCTGCTGACGAAGCTGATAGGCGGCGCGGGGTAGCGGGGATGGTGTTTGCCTTCAAAATCGCCGGTGCCAAAGCCGACGCGGGTGGCTCGCTCGATGAAGTGGCGGACGTGACCGAAAAAGCACTCGCTAATATTCGCTCGATGGGGGTTGCCTTGTCGCCGTGCATCGTGCCGAGAGTAGGCAAGCCCGGCTTTACGCTAGGCGAAGGTGAAATGGAAATCGGCATGGGCATTCACGGTGAACCGGGTATCAAACGCGAAGACCTGCAAACCGCTGACCAAGTGAGTGAACGCATGCTGACAGCGATTCTCGAGGATTTAGGTACAGCCTCGGGTGACAAAGTCGCTGTCATGGTCAACGGTTTGGGGGCAACGCCACCCGAAGAGCTATACATCATGTACCGCAATGTCCACAACATCCTCGAGCAACACAACATCAGCGTGCACCGCGCCTATGTGGGTGAATACGCCACCTCAATGGAAATGGCAGGCGCATCGTTAACCATCTTCAAACTCGATGATGAGTTGACCGAACTGCTCGACGCCCCTGCCCACACGCCCTTTTTCACCCAAGTGTAATCATGACCGAAGCCAGCGATATTCAAAACGCTTTTCGCCGCGTCGCTAGCGCCTTACGAGAAAACAGCGACCACCTCACCGAACTCGACCAAGCCGTGGGTGATGGTGACTTGGGGATTACGGCTAGCAAAGTGGCTGATGCCTTAGATGCGTATGCCGACCAAGACGTAGGTGATGACTTGGGTAAGTACCTCGCGGCTGGCGGTATGGCGGTGAACCGCGCTGCTTCTTCCACCCTCGGGACGTTACTCGCTAGTGGCTTAATGAGTGCAGGCAAGACCGTGCGCGGGCAAGACGGCCTCAGCAATGAGGATATGGCGGGGATGTTGGAAGCTGCTTTTGAAGGCCTCAAAACGCGAGGCAAAGCCAAACTCGGTGACAAAACCATTTTGGACGCGTTGCATCCTGCTAGTGAAGCCTTCAGCAACGCCATCAACGAAGGGCACGACCTTGCTGCTGCTGGTAAAGCCATGTACGACGCCGCTGTCACAGGACGTGACGCCGTGACCCCCTTGCGCAACCGCATCGGCAGAGCAGGTTGGGTGGGTGAACGCACCGAAGGCAAAGTTGACCCCGGTTGTGAAGCCTGGGTGGTGATTGCTCGAGCCATCACCCAAACCAACTAACCCAAACCAACTAACCTACAATCTAAGCTTTACACGATGTATCAGCAAAGGAAACTAACATGACTATCAACAAAATCGCCTACCTCGGCCTCGGCATCATGGGGCACGGCATGGCGTCCAATTTAATCAAAGACTATGACGTGACCATCTGGAACCGCAGCCAAGGCAAAGATGCCGACTTAGTAGAACAAGGGGCAAAACGAGATTCTAGCATTGCCGACGCTATTTCTGGTGCTGACCTGATTATGTACTGCCTCAGTGACGATGCCGCCGTGGAGGCAGTGGTGTTTGGTGAAGACGGCGTGTTAGCCAACGTCACCAGCGGGCAGATTGCCGTGGACATGAGCACCGTTCACCCCGATACCAGCCTCAAACAAGCCGCTGCTTTCACCGAAAAAGGCGTCAAGTTCTTAGACGCGCCCGTGTTTGGCAGCAAAAACGAAGCCGCCAACGCTGGCTTGTGGATTGTGGTTGGTGGTAACAAAGGTCTTTTTGACGAGGTGAAACCCATTCTCGACAAACTCAGCGAAACCGTGCACCACATGGGTGAAAACGGCAAAGGCACCGCTATGAAATTGGTGGGTAACTTGGTCGTCGCCGCCCAACTAGAAGCCCTTGGTGAAGCCATGATTTTGGCGACCAAAGCTGGCCTCAACCCGCAAGATGTGCTGGGTGTGTTGCACGTGACCGACTTCAAATCACCCATTTTTGACGGCGTTGGGCAAGCCCTCGTTAAGCGTGACTTCAGCACCTCGTTTGCGCTTAAGCACATGCTCAAAGACGCCAATTTGATTAACCGCTTCGCGCAGGATTTGAACGCACCCACGCCTGCTACCATGGCCGCCCGTGAAACCATCAAAGCGGCTGTTAACCAAGGCTGGGGTGAAGAAAACGCCTCTGCGCTGATTAAGGCACTCGAGATGCAAGCGGGGACAACCGTTCAGGAATAAACCGATGTTGGGGTTCTTACAGATTCGTGAGAACCCCCTTTGTTTTGTATTTGCGACGCAAAAACCGTACAATATCACTTGCGACTAGCTGGCTTGTTCCTATAAGCGAGTCCTCCATTTTGGGGCTGGTCGCTCCTTAGCATATGTGGACAATATTTTGGCAAAACACAGATAGCGAGAAGGGAGGCAAATGTGAACGCAACAATCACGAAAGAAGCTGATTTTTCAACACTCAGTGAATTGGGTATTGGGATGTCTGGCAAGAAAAAGCAATCTTCAGACATCATGACAAGGGCGCTCGAGCTAAACGCGTTATATCAACATCTCAGTAAGAATTGGAACGAGCTACCACAGAAAGAAAAAGATTTTTACATGAGCCTTCCTTATCAAGTCTTTAATGCTAAGCCTAGCCTTTTTAAGCGGATTTGGTTTATTGTAAAGCTGCTTCTCACACCCGTTGACGCTGCTGTTTACTTTAGGGAAGTGTCGTGGAAGCTGTTAAACTTTCTTTTAGATAAAGTAGAAGAAGACTCCCAAGTGTTTCAAGATGACTTAGCGACCATTATTAATGAGTTTGATATCAACGAGGCTGTTACAGTTACGGCGGACAATGTCATCGAAGAACTCAACAGACTATAAAGTCAAACTCACAACGTCATTCAAAACTGCTTACAAAAAATTTACCAAAGTCTATTATAAGAAGGATGCCAAAGGTAAACAAGCGTTTGATGACTTGATAAAAGATTACGTTAAACTCCTTAGTATTGACCCAAAACCACCCGACGAAAATGCAAAGATGTTTAGCAACGCTATTGACAAGATTCGTCGAGAGCCATTCAATTCAAAGGTGCTTTTGGCGCATTGGGACTTCAGGAAGTTGTATTTCGCATGCCCAAGGCTAAAAGGCGCATCCGCTCTAGGTAGAATTATGTACGTCATTGATGAGTCTATCAGCACCGTTTTTCTAATGACTGTCTACAATCATCAGCAATACGCAAAGCGTCCGCCTGATGCTGTTTTGAAAGCGATGTTTCAGTCACTTAAACAGGATGAATATGAGCATTGATGTTGCCAGCGGTGACTGAGCTTTACAACCTTGAATCCACATCCAACCACCCTTAAAACTGCTAGACGCCAACCTGATTCACCCTTTTGTCCAAAATCTCAACACCCCTATTCCCGTGCCAGCGCCGCCATCTGCTCGGTAATTTCCACCGTCACCACGCTCACCGTGCACACCTTTTTAAGCAAGGTAATAACGTCTTCTTTGTAGTGTTCAAAGCGGTAAGTATTGAATTTCTCGCGCACTGTGGGGTCACGCGGTTTTTTCTCTTTGTACCTATCGAGCACCCACTCGAGCGCCGAGCGGTTGCCCAGTTTATAGTCCCATGCTGCTGCTGGCACGCCTTCTAACGTGGTGGCGTCATCTAAGATGATGTGGTTTTTGGTTTTGTCGGCTTTGAGTTTGGCTTTGGGTGCGTTTCGGGTGGCTTTGTCTTTGCGAGTAAGCTCATAGGGTGTGGCGTCTTCAAAGTTGATGTGTGTATCCATGAGGGTTTTACCCCACGCTGACCACTGCCAAAAGTCTGCATAAAACGGCACACGCGGAAATTCCCGTTTGAGGTTGAGTTCGTATTTTTCGCGGTAGATGGGGTCATGCAAGACGGCGTAGGTATAGTGAAAGATAGCCTCGCGGGTGATGCTGCCGTCCTGATAATGCTGTTGAAACTGCTGCACGCCCCAGTCGGTGATGTTGTCGAGTTGATTCCCGTCGTCGTCATAGCGGTATAACGAAATACCCTGTGTTCCTTTGCCAGCGTTACCCATTTTTAGGTAATTGAGGTCAAAAAGTGATGCACAAGCGAGGCAGGCAAAGTTATTAGAACCCACTATGAAGGCTATAGTTACGTTCTTATTGTCATATTCTTGGCCATGCAAGACCTGATGATTAGTTGTTAATAAATCTGCAAGACCGCTTTCAGCGTAAAAGAATTGGTTGACGTATGGGCGAAACGAAAGAGTTGTGATTCTATTTTGATTGAATTGAAAACTTTTGCCCTGCACAAGTCTACGCTTTAGGTCGCGACTCCACTTTATGTTTGATGCCAACTCTTCGTTTTGTTTTTTGGATGCTTTTGTGTATTCGGTGATGAAATAAGACATTTTTTCGATGAGGGTGTCTTTTGAGTAATCATAGACCCATTCATCTCGATTGGTAGACACACCTGGCGCATAGAACTTGAACAACGCATCAACTTCTCTTTCGCTTTTTGCACTTTTTGTGACTGATGTTGCGACAGGAAGAAGCTCTTCCCAATCGTTTGAAGACTGATTGAGCCAAGAGTAATGCTTGTCAGGTTGAAGGCGCTCAAAGTCTAGGTTTTTGAATTTGGTGTTTCGTAAGAACGCCAGTTTGTCTTCGGCGGTTTCCATCTCGGGGCGGCGTACATACCTGATTTGGGTTTTGCCGTCGTACTTAGCCTCTCGCACAAAAAACACAATCGCCACACCCGTCTGAATAGCAAAAACATTGTGCTTGGGTCCAGATAACTTGGGGTTTGCCCGAACATCGCCACCCAAATCCATCACGTAAATATGGTCAAACTCAGTAGCCACTACCTTCCGAAAGCCGTCAAACGTCCGCGAATCAATGAACGACCTGTTCACCACGAACGCAATCACCCCGTTTTCATTTAACCTGTCGCTCGCCCAGCGGATAAAACGGGCATACATGTCATACACCTTGGTCTTTTGGGCGGTGCTTTCCTTGATGTAGGTGTCTTTGATGCGCTGGTCAACGGCGGGGTAGGGGCGGTTTTTGTTGTTGTCGTTTTCGTTGAGCTGGTTGGCGTTGTATGGCGGGTTGCCGATAATCACCGAGATGTCTTGCTCGTTTTGCCGCTTGATGCGCTCTAAGTTTTCTGCGGTTAGTTCAAACATGCTGAATTGACCCTTTGCCCCGACATAATTCAGGTTCTCTAAGGTGTCCACGAAAGCGATGTTGTTAAACGGCACAAACCCACCACGGTCTTGCATCTTTTGGGCATAGGTGTATTCGATATTCAAGTTGGCGGTGTAGTAACTCAACAGCGACATCTCGTTACAAAAAATCTCGTGCTCGTACTTGTACGCCAAATCCTGCGGTGACATGTACTCGATTAACTCAGTCACGAACGTCCCCGTGCCCGTCGCTGGGTCAAGAATGTTGACGTGCTTGTTGGATAGTAGCGTGTCGAAGTGCTTTTCTAACAGGTAATCGGTGCTTTCAATCATGAAGCGCACAATTTCGTTGGGGGTGTAGACAATGCCCATGCGGTCAGCGGCTTTGGGGTTGTAGATTTTATAAAAGTTTTCGTAAATGAGTTTTAAGAAGGCTTGCTTTTCGTGATGGTCAGAAATGCGGCTAGCAGCCTCGCGGATGACGCTGTAAAACGACTCGGTTTTTTTCTTGACGTTGTGTGCCGTTGCCCCAGTGAAAAACGTTTTGGTGACGTTGTTAAGTTCTTGGGCGATGTTGTTTTCGCGGTGAAACTGCGAGTCAGCGAAGATGTTTAAGAAAATATCCTCGGTCAAAATGTGCTGAATGACCATCTCACGAATATCTAAAGCTGTCAGGTGGGGGTTGATGGCGTCTTGGGCAAGGTCAAGCAGGCGGTCTCTGGCGGCAACAAATGTATTATTTTTGGCAGCGGCGTCTTCAATGGTGTTGCGCAGATAATCCAAAATGACCGGAATGTTGTCCCGAAAGTCAGTAATAGCACGGTGAAACTTGCGCACCGCTTCGGGTTCGTAACTCACAAACGCTGTGAGCACCTCGTGTAAGGCATCGGCGTCATCAATCAACACATCAAACACCCGCTCGCCTGCTTGGTACAGCACCGCCCGCTGACTGTCTTCAAACAGAATGTTGTCATCGGGGTAGCCCTTGGCGAACTTGGTTTTGATTTCGTCTTCTAAGTCGTCGTCTTCGTCTTTGCTTTCCCAGTAGCCCCACGGCAGTTGTGACGCGTCTTTGAGTGTGCCATCGGGAATGACGTTGCGGCGCTCGTCTACGGGGTAGGGAAGTTCAGCAATCAACATGAGGTTTTTGCTTTTGGCGTAGTCATTCAGCAGTGATAAAAAGGCTTGCCGAATGACCGATTCGTTGCCCTTGTTGCTGTAGCGGCGGGTGTTAGCGACTTCGTTGTGATATTGCTTGATGCGGCGCACGGACATAGCAACCCCCAAAGTGGATAGTTGAGGATTTTAACATGTTGGGGTGTGGGGGTTGTTTGGGTGGCTCGAGCGTTGGCTTGGTAAGGGTAGCGGGCAGGTGCAAAGCAGCGGCAAGGGGTGGCTCGAGCATCGTTAAGTTTGTAGAACTAAGTGGCTGTATGCACCCAACATCGTAGCCAGTACATTGACCCTCCCAAGGGCACTGCTCACAAACATGCCTGAAACTGGGGGACAGAAGGTGTCATTCATCTCAGTTGCCGTTATGACGTAAGCCTGTGTCTGCCCACCAACCTGCCGTGTGGGCTTCCACTAACCAGTTCACCATCCGCCCGTAGTCGCGGATGCCCGCTTCTACCCCTTGGCTTTTGAGATAACTGTCGTAGACGCGGGTTTGTACTTGCTCGAACCAGTTGGGTACTTGATAGCGGCGCACGGCTGCTCGCATGGCCTCGAGGTCTGTTTGGGCTTGTTCTGGCAATTGTTCGTAGAGTGTCCTGTACTGTTCAGAGGGCAGCCGCCACGCCACTTTGCTAAATAGCGACAACGCCATGCTGTAGCGCAGCAGCGCATCATCAGCCCGCATACCTGCCACGGCTGCCAAAAAATCGGCGTCAGCTTCGCCTGCGTAACCTGCTAAGTGCACAAACTCGTGCAAGGTAACCGCGAGGTAGTGCGGGGTGGGTAGTGCACCATCGACATGGGCTTCCAGCAACCACGGTGAAATCACCCCAATGGCGTTACCAGAAAGCAACAAAAAACCGGGCAAGGTGGCTTTGGCACGCTCGGGTAAGTACACGCGGCTGCCGTTTAGCTCAAGAATCACCTGTTGTAATGACCTGCGGCCTGCGTCTCTGGCGGTAGCGATGCTGTTCGCATCCCTTGGGGTGCTAGCAGTGTTTTGCATGGTGTCAATCAGCGACAGGGCAAAGGTGTAAAGCCCTTCGGTCGTAGCGGGGGTGCGGCCTAGCTCGAGCACCGTTTCTACCTTCACCCGCTTGTAATTCAGCCCCCAGGTCAGCAAAAACCAACTGGCAATAATCACGCAGGCAATCAGCAACCGTTCACCCCAGCGTAGTAACCAACGCCACACCGTCACCTCACGCTGCCGCCAACTCCTGAGCACACTCACCAGCCACCAAATAGGCAACACGATGAGCAGAACTGCGCTGATGGAGACGGGCACGGCGTTGCTAATAGGAATAAGGACGTTTGCCAACTGCGGGTAGATACCTCGGCTGTAGACGTGTTCAGTCATGTCTGCGGGAACGGGTAGCGTCAACCACAGGGCAATGAGACAGGTGACAGTGAGAAGGATGACCCTAGCCACCCTTTTCCTTAGGGCAGTGTTGGGTGGTGAAGCATTGCCAAAGGTGAGAACGTTTGGTGTTACCCTGCGTGCCATGTGCGCTCCAAAAGTGCCAACCAATTTTCGTGAGCAATTTTGCGCAGCGCAGCGTCGTCATAGCCACGTTGGGATAGTTCATCAAGTAATTTGGGCGTACCCGTCACATCTTTAATCGCTGCGGGTACGGTTGCCCCGTCAAAATCCGAGCCTAATCCCACGTGGTCGATACCGAGTTTGTCGACCAAGTATTCAATGTGATCTGCCATGATGGAAAGAGAGGTATCGGTGTCACTTTTGCCATCAGGCCGCAAAAAACTCACCGCGTAATTCAACCCCACCATGCCAGCGCTGTCTTTAACGGCGGCGAGTTGGTCGTCGGTCAAGTTGCGGGTAGTAGGACACAGGGCGTGCACGTTGGAATGCGTGGCAACTAAGGGGGCACTGCTGAGTTTGGCCACGTCCCAAAAGCCTTTTTCGTTCATGTGCGATAGGTCAATCACCATCCCCAAACGGTTGCACTCACGCACCAAGTCTTTGCCTGCTTCTGTTAGGCCAGAGCCGGTGTCAGGGGAACCAGGGAATTTAAAAGGAACGCCTTCAGCAAAAATCGTCTTGCGACTCCAGACGATACCAAGAGAGCGCAAGCCTGCTTGATAGAAGACCTCGAGCGCGTCCAAATTCTCGTCAATGGCTTCCGCGCCTTCCATATGCAAAATGGTGGCGAGTGTACCTGTTTCGAGGCACGTGCGAATATCATCTACCGTGCGCACGACCTTAACTGCCCCGTCTGAGGTGCGCTCTAACTCAAACAAAATCGCCATCATCGCCAGGGCTTGCTGCACGGAATACTCGAGCCTGAGCGGTTCTGGTAGTGGCAACTCGAAACTGTCATCTTTGGGCAATTTGAAATCCGTAGGCTTTTCTGCAGGTACGTACACCGCAAAAAAACCCCCCGCAAAATTCCCTTCACGCGCCCTAGGCAGGTCAATGTGATGTTCGCTGTTATGGGCAAAAAAGTCATAAGGCGTGTCAGGGGCTTTAGGGTCGCCGTCTTGTTGGCGTGATTTGTGAATGAGAAGGAGGGTGTCGTTGTGTCCGTCGAAAATGGGCATGTCAGGCATTCGCTGATTATAGCGGACAATCACCTTCACACTTTAGGTGTTCATACGGTACGTGGGAGAGGTGGCTCGAGCCAGCATCACCGTTAGCTCACCCGCGTTCGGAAATAATCTCCAACTGTGGAATAAAATTAAAGTCTTTGGCGTTGTGGGTGACCAAGGGTGCACCCAAAGCGAGGGCAGTTGCGGCAATCCATGCATCAGCTGCATTTATGGGTCTACCCAATCGAAAACCTATGTCTGAGACCTCAGCCCAAAGCGTGCAAATGACATCATTTGGATAGAGCGTTGTGAATTGTGCAAGAAACGCTTCTAGGCTACTTTTGCGTTTTTGACCCCAATTATCATTCAGCGCCCCGAAACGCATTTCTGCGACTGTTTGAGCAGCAATAAAAGCCTGTTTACCTACCATGTGTTGATCGTACTTGTAAGCAAGGCTATGGCGCTTGAATCGATAACTGAGAATATTAGTATCAACCAATACCCGATTCATACGGCATCAGCATCATCCGACAAAATCTCAAGCATTTGTTGGATGCGCTTTGAGGGCTGCCCACGATTCTTCTTACGTTCGGACTCGAGGAATTCAATGAAAGCATCATTCTCTCTTTGCTCTTCCTCTGTCCAATCTGGAATGGTTGCCATCATCGCATCCCAGTCAAGGGGTTTAGCGTTTCTAAAGATTTCCTCACGCCAGTCGGGTTGTGTTGCCTCTTTGATAATGTCGTTGATACCCACATCTTCTTGGGTCAGTTCACGCAAACCTGCGATGAGTTTGCCCAAGGTTTCTAGCTCGACGGCTTTGGCTTTGTTGTTGACGATGTTGTAGACGGTGGTTTTGGCTAGGCCGCTGGCTTCAATTAATGCTGCGGGGGTTTTGTTGTGGCGGCGTAGGGTGTCGCCAACTTTGAAGTGAACCGTGGTCATGATGTATTTTACCAAGTTTCTATGAAAATAGCCCACAGTGCTGATACTTTGATACGTGTGGCGGGGTGGCTCGAGCAGGTACACTCACCTATGCCCTCATTACAGATGCCCTCAGCACAGATGCCCTCAGCACAGGTCATCTTGGGTTGTTTGCTCGGTACTGCCATCGGCGACGCTTTGGGGTTGCCTTACGAAAACCTGTCCCCGGCGCGGGGGCGGCGTCTTTGGGGTGAACCTGAGCATTACCGGCTGTGGTTTGGGCGCGGTATGACCTCAGATGATACGGATCACACCTGCATGGTGGCAGAAGCGTGGTGGGCGGCACAGGGTGACGGTGTCAATCTCGAGCACTTCGTAGCAATCCTCGAGCAATCCCTCAAACGTTGGCTACTGACATTTCCCGCAGGCATTGGCAAAGCTACCTTGTACGCGGGCATCCGTTCGTGGTTAAAACGTACGCCTAGCGGGGTGATGTCTGCGGGAAACGGTGCTGCGATGCGCAGTAGTATTTTGGGGGTTTTGGCAGAAGATGATGCCACCTTGACCCATGCCGTGACCCTCAGCAGCCAGCTAACCCACCGCGATGCTCGAGCCGTGCGAGCGGCGTTATTAGTCGCTCGAGCCGCCCGTTGGGGGCTGCATAACGACCCTGATTTTGTGGCGTTTTGGCAAGCTTGTCAGCACCATATTGAACGTGATGATGAACTGTTAATGTGGGGTAAGAAGGTTGGCTCGAGCCTGTTGCAACCTAGCCTCGAGTTCGCTCGTGAGCACTTTCCTAAGGGTGTGTCTGGTTATGCCTATCACACCGTGCCGATGGCATTGCATTTGTGTTTTTCGCGTGACCCGCGTGATATTGTCCTCACGCTACAAGACGCGGTGCGCTGTGGTGGGGACAGCGATACCCTAGCAGCCATCACCGGAGGCATCGCAGGGGCGTGGTTAGGGGCGCGGTTGGGGGCACGGGAGGATGTGAGGGAGGTGCTCGAGCCGCAGCTACGAGGTCTTTGGTTGTATCCGCGGGGGCTTGCTTATCTTGACGCGTTAGCGCAGGCGTTAGCCAGTGCGGACGATAGTATGCCTGTCGTAAGTATGCCTGTCGTACCGACGTGGCAGACGGTGGCTCGAGGGACATGTTTCAACGCTCTGGTGATGGCACATGTGTTGCGGCGGATGTTGCCACCCTACTGAACTTGAATGCCTTCAGTTGAACGCCTTGAGAGACTCACAGTTTTGGGGCTTGATTAGGGCTATAATTGACCATCTCACAACGCAACCCCGTTTTGTTGACGCGTGTTTATTGACACTTTTATTGACACTATTTCCATCGTTTGATGACGGTCTTTTGTACAGCAAGGAGAACCCCAAAAATCATGCAGATTGCGCTGTTTATCACCTGCTACAACGACACCCTCTTTCCCGATACCGGCATCGCCATGGTCAAAGTGCTCGAGCGCCTCGGCCACGAGGTGACGTTCCCTAGGGCGCAGACCTGTTGCGGGCAGATGCACCTCAACACCGGTTACCAACGCGAAATTATCCCCTTGGTGCGGCATTTTGTTGATACCTTTCAAGATGCTGAGGTTATCGTCGCCCCGTCGGCGTCTTGTGTGGGTACCATTCACGAGTTTTATGGGCGCATTGCTGACATCGCTGAAGATGAGGCGCTAGCTCGAGAGGTTGCGCAGATTATTCCTAAGGTGTTTGAATTTTCGCAGTTTTTGGTGGATGTACTTGGGGTAAGTGATGTGGGGGCGTACTACCCACACCGCGTTACCTATCATCCGACCTGCCACTCGGTGCGGATGCTCAAAGTGGGTGATGCGCCTTTGACGTTACTGCGCCATGTGCGCGGGATTGACCTCGTAGAACTGCCCGATGCCGATCAGTGTTGTGGGTTTGGGGGCACGTTCGCGGTCAAAAACGCCGATACTTCCATGGCGATGCTGTCTGACAAGGTGCGCAATGTACTCAATGCCAAAGCGGAAATTTGCGCCGCTGCCGACAACTCCTGTTTGATGCACATCGGTGGTGCCCTGCACCGTCAGCGCACAGGCGTACGCACGGTTCACTTGGCTGAAATTCTCGCTTCGACCGAAGAGGAGGCACTTCGTGGCTGATTACCGAGCCGATTCTGCAACCAACCGGGTGGCTGATGCCGTTAACACCTTCAAACAAGCCGCTCAAACCAGTGTTGATAACTACAAGCACCGTCACCCTTTGCCGACGTTTACCGAAAGCGCCCACAAAACCCTGCGCGACAGCCAACTGCGCCGCAACCTCAACAAGGCCACGACCACCATTCGCGGCAAGCGAACGGAAGTTGTAGACGAGTTACCGGATTGGCAAGCATTGCGAGAAGCAGGGCGAGCACTCAAAGAACGCACACTTAGGCACTTGGATGATTATCTCGAGCAACTCGAAGCCTCGGTCACTGCTGCGGGCGGGCAAGTACACTGGGCAGCCGACGCACTAGAAGCCAACCAAATCGTCCGCGAGTTGGTGGTGGCCACAGGTACCAAAGAGGTCATCAAAGTCAAATCCATGACCACCGAAGAAATCCGCCTCAACGACGCCCTTAGTGACGCGGGTGTAGACGCCATCGAAACCGACTTAGCGGAACTGATTATTCAACTGGCTCACGAAGAATCATCGCACATTTTGGTGCCTGCCATTCACAAAAATCGCTCGGAAATTCGTGAGTTGTTTATGCGCACCATGAACCTCACCGAGTTAAGTGATACGCCAAGCGACTTAGCAGCAGCGGCGCGGCGCTTTTTGCGGGAAAAGTTTTTAGACGTTGAGGTGGGTATTAGCGGGGCCAACTTTGCAGTAGCCGATACCGGCAGCATTGCCGTGGTCGAATCCGAAGGCAACGGACGCATGTGCTTGACCCTGCCCAAAACATTAATTAGTGTGATGGGCATTGAAAAGGTCATTCCTACCTGGCAAGACCTCGAGGTATTCCTGCAACTCTTGCCCCGCTCGTCAACGGGCGAACGCATGAACCCCTATACCACGTTGTGGACGGGCGTTCACCAAGGTGACGGCCCGCAGACGTTTCACTTGGTGTTACTTGATAATGGCCGCACGGACGTGTTAGCCGACAAAATCGGACGGCAAACGCTTAATTGCATTCGTTGTAGTGCTTGCTTAAACGTCTGTCCCGTATACGAACGCGCCGGCGGACACGCTTATCACTCGGTTTACCCTGGACCCATTGGAGCCATATTGACGCCGCAACTCGTAGGCATTGAAAACGCCAGTTCGCTGCCTTATGCGTCGTCGCTGTGCGGGGCGTGCTACGAAGTCTGTCCGGTCAAAATCAACATCCCCGAGGTGTTGGTGCATTTGCGGGGTAAAGACGTGCAATACAAACAGGATCACGGGGGTCTCAAAGACAAGTTTGCCCCGGAAGCATTGGCGATGAAAGCCGTCGCTCAGGTGTTTGCTAGCCCGCAGCGCTACGAAGCCGCCCAAGCGCTCGTCAAAGTAGGGCAAATGCCCTTTAAGCGCGAAGGATACCTCAAACACTTGCCGTTTTTATCGGGCTGGACGGACATGCGTGACCTCAAAGCCGTGCCTAATGAATCCTTTCGCGACTGGTGGAAAAAACGCGAGAAGGGGAAAGCATGAGTAAAGACGCTGTGCTAACCCGCATCCGCGCTGCTAAAAAAGACGTTCCTGAAGCTGAAATGCCTGAAGATGTGGTGGTGGCTCGAGACTATCTCACCGACGATGGTCTGGATGAACACGCCAGGCTCGAGCAATTCTGCGAACGCGTGGCTGAGTACAAAGTGACAGTGGTGCCGGTGGCTCGAGCGGAACTGACCGCCAAAATCCGCGAGCATTTACAGGCGCGGGGCATCTCACGTTTGGTCATACCCGCAGATATTCCCGCTGATTGGTTACCCGAAGGCATCGAGGTATTGCGCGACGAAAACGGGGCGTTAGACAATAGCGCCATCAACACCAGTGACGGTGTGCTCACAGGTTGCGCCCTCGGCATCGCCCAAACAGGCACCATTGTGCTCGATGGTGGCGACAAACAAGGGCGGCGGGTGCTGACGCTGTTACCGGACTATCACCTGTGCGTGATTGACGCTTCGCAGGTTGTCGGGTTAGTACCAGCAGCCATGAAAGCCCTTGAACCTGCTGTGCGAGCAGGTAGACCTATCACCTTGGTATCAGGGCCCTCGGCGACGTCGGATATTGAACTCAACCGGGTAGAAGGGGTACACGGCCCGAGGACGCTCGAGCTACTGGTCGTCTCATAGGTTGCCATGTTCTTGCCCTTAGCACGCGTCTCGCAGCCTTTACGGAAAAAACACGTTAATTAACACTTTTATAATCAATAGACGTCTTATTTGGGGCTGCGGAAAGTCAGCAGGCGAAACACTAAGATGCTTTTAGCCTATGATGCAGATGATTCACTAGATGGTGTTTCTGGGATGGTGTTTCTGGGATGGTTTCTCCGAAATGGTTTTGCAATGCAACGTGGTTAGCTCAGCCATTAAAAAACAGCTTTGAGGTGCTCGAGCTGATAGTTGTGTCGACTGCCCATAATCAGCACCGCATCAAAGCGTAACGGCAGGTCGTCGCGGCCATGTTCTTGGCTCATATACTGCAACGCAGCACGCTGCAAACGCAACACTTTGCGGTTGTCGATAGCTTCAGCAGGCGTGCCAAAACGCTCACTGCTGCGTTGCTTGACTTCAACGAACACCAATACGTTGCCATCTTCGATGATGAGGTCAACTTCAGCGTCGCGTAAGTAGTAGTTTTCAGCCAAAACTTGGCAACCTTGTTTCTCGAGATATTGCCGTGCCACACCCTCTGCCCAATGTCTCATAGGCTCATCATAAAGTGCCTGCTCATCGCCACTAAGACTATGAAGAAACGATGAAACATTTTTCCCTGAAGTGGGCGCAGCCTTGACATTGATGCGCTAGCTACACGCCCTCAACCTCGTGAGCGCACTTCATGAATGTAGCTTATGCACGTACTTCATGAACGTACAACAGTGTGCCTGTTCGGTACGCTCGAGCTACCTGCACCACGAAACCCAGCACGTACATCCCCAAACCGACATACCCCAACATCCCCAAAGTACCTGCAGACACATTGGCGTGAAACACCTGCTTAAAGCGCAACACGGGTTCAAACCACACAGCACACCAACCAAATGACCCCGTCACACACGCTAACAGGGGCAATGTCCACAGCACGCCCACCAGACAATAACCAACGGTGATACTGCGCCACAGGTTGAATATCTGGTAACGCGGTGTGTGGGGATGGCTTGGCTCGAGTGGCAACACTAACCTCACCGCAATGAGTAAACGCGCCAACACCCCTGTCACATACCCCACAGGCGCTTGCCCAATCAGCAGATAGACCGTCACCATCAGCAGTGCCGACACCCGCCAATAGCCGATGAGACGGGCTTTGAGACGCGGTATTTGCCAGTTGGCGATGAGTAACACCAGCGGCGCGAACACGGTGAGCAGCACCGCCAACACAAAATCAAGGTGAACCAAAGTGCGATACACATAGGTCATAATGATGTGACTTTACCGCAAGATGTTTTCACCACAAGATGCCCTCTCGAAGATGCCCTCTCGAAGATGCCCTCTCGAAGGTGTCCTCTCGCCAACTTTAGGAGCATGCCATGAAAGACAAACCTGTAACGGCTGAACAGCAGAAGTTGCTCGAGCACCGCGAACGCCGCGCCAACTGGCGTCACTGGGGGCCTTATTTGAGTGAACGCGCTTGGGGAACGGTACGCGAAGACTACAGCACAGCTGGCGACGCGTGGCAGTATTTTCCCTTTGAACACAGCCACCGCCGCGCCTATCGTTGGAACGAAGACGGCCTTGCTGGCATCTGTGACCGCCACCAATACCTATGTTTTGCTGTGGCGCTGTGGAACGGGCACGATGCCATTCTCAAAGAACGCTTGTTCGGCTTAACTGGCCCGCAAGGTAATCATGGCGAAGACGTCAAAGAGTATTATTTTTATCTCGATAACACGCCCACGCATAGCTACATGGAAATGCTCTACAAGTATCCACAGCAGGCTTTTCCCTATGATGATTTGCTGGCCGAGAACGCACGGCGGGGGTATGACGCCCTCGAGTACGAACTGCTCGACACGGGTGTTTTTGACGACAACCACTATTTCGACGTGTTTGTGCGCTACGCCAAAGCCAGCCAAGACGACATTGTCATCGAAATTGAAGTGTATAACCGCGCCAGCGAAGCCGCGCCGCTAACGTTACTGCCTACTCTGTGGTTTCGTAACACGTGGGCGTGGGGCTATCCGGCGGGGCCAATGGACGATGTCGCCAGCAAACCAAGGTTGCGTCAGGGGGAAGGTAGTAGCATCTACGCCAGTCATCCAACCTTGGGAGATTACACCCTGTACGCCGACGCCAACTCGAGCTCACCTGAAGCGATATTCACCGAAAACGACACCGACCTCAGCGTGTTCGGGCGTGACAATCAGCAACCTTATGTTAAAGATGCTTTTCACCGCGTGATTGTTGAGGGTGATGGTGAAGCGGTCAATCCTGCTCGAGAGGGTAGCAAAGGTGCGTTTGTCTATCGGTTAGACATTCCCGCACAAAGTTCACAGACACTACATTTGCGGCTCAGCGATGTCACACATGACAATCCCTTTGCGGATGCTGAGGCTATCCTCGCCAACCGCAAACGCGACGCCGACGCTTTTTACAATCACATTTGCAACCCGACACTGAGCGAAGACGAACGGCGTATTCAACGGCAAGCCTTTGCTGGCATGCTCTGGGGCAAACAACTCTATTATTACGACATCGCCCAGTGGTTAAAGGGCGATCCCATCTTGCCAGCACCGCCCCAGCGCCAACACGGCAGAAACGCCCACTGGCAGCACTTACACAATTTCGACGTGATTTCCATGCCTGACAAGTGGGAATACCCTTGGTACGCCACCTGGGACAGTGCTTTTCACTGTTTGCCTTTGGCTGTTATCGACCCAGACTATGCCAAGCGGCAGTTGGTGCTCTTCTTGCGCGAGTGGTACATGCACCCCAACGGGCAACTGCCTGCTTACGAGTGGAACTTTGAAGACGTCAATCCGCCTGTACACGCGTGGGCAGCGTGGCGGGTATACAAAATCGACGCCAAAGCCTCGGGTAAAGCTGACAGGGCGTTTTTGGAGCGGGTGTTTCATAAGCTCATGCTCAATTTCACGTGGTGGGTGAACCGCAAAGACGCCGAAGGCAACAATATCTTTGAAGGGGGCTTTTTGGGCATGGACAACGTCAGTGTGTTCGATAGAAGCGCAGACTTGCCCGGTGGCGGCCATATCGAACAGTCAGACGCCACAGCGTGGATGGGCTTTTTTAGTTTGACGATGATGCAAATGGCGTTAGAACTGGCTAAAGATAATCCCATTTATCAGGATACAGCGAGTAAGTTTCTCGAGCACTTCCTTGGTATCGCTACCGCCCTTAACAACTGCGGCAATCGTGGTTACAGCCTTTGGGATGAAAATGACCGTTTTTTTTATGACGTCTTGCACTTACCCAATGGCGACATCAAGCACCTCAAAGTGCGCTCGCTAGTAGGCATATTGACGTTATTTGCCGTTGAGACGTTAGAACCAGACAT
Organism: uncultured bacterium; assembly: GCA_964550765.1. Classification (GTDB taxonomy): domain Bacteria; phylum Deinococcota; class Deinococci; order Deinococcales; family Trueperaceae; genus JBCCBI01. The sequence goes on from CAZKAZ010000004.1 coordinate 45,470, forward strand.
CCAACAACACGCCCCCGATTTTGAACGCCGCCTCAACTGGTTTGTCGATAACCGCCCGTGGCTAACTGGCAACATGGCCAGTGTGTATGAGCGCAGGCAAGGCGAACGGCGGCACATCTCACTATTGACAGAAACCCGTCTCCGAAGCGTGCTGCACTATCTCTTAGACGAAAACGAGTTTTTGTCGCCCTACGGCATCCGCTCCCTTTCCAAAATCCACGAACACCAGCCTTACACCTTGCACCTCAACGGTACAAGCTACACAGTAGGCTACTTACCCGCCGAATCTGACAGTGGTTTGTTTGGCGGCAATTCTAACTGGCGCGGGCCTATTTGGTTTCCGATGAACTTTTTAATCATCGAGTCGCTGCAAAAGTTTCATCACTTCTACGGTGATGATTTCAAAGTGGCGTTTCCGACGGGTTCGGACAACTACCTGACGTTGTGGGAGGTGGCCACCGAGTTATCTACGCGGCTCATCAAGATTTTTACCCGAGACCAGCAAGCACGCCCTGTTTATGGCGGCAGCACGATATTTCAAGATGACCCCCACTGGCGTAATCATGTTTTGTTTTATGAGTACTTTCATGGTGATAATGGTGCAGGGTTGGGCGCGAGCCATCAGACGGGCTGGACAGGGTTGGTAGCAAAGTTGATTCAGCAATCAGGGGGCGCGAACGACACAGACGACACGGGCGACACACACGTGTAGACACGAAACACCAAAGCGTAACAGCGTTGCTATTGAATGCCTAGCAATGTCATGCAACGGGCAAGACGTTTTGCAAGATGCTTTGACGCTTTGGGGAAGCGTGGGGGTGGCTCGAGGATGACATCACCTTCGCCACGACACCTGCATCACGACCACACGCAACAACATGAGCAAACAACAAACGAGGCAAGCACAAAGCCTACCTCGTCGAGATAACAGGATTCTGTTCAAAAACTCAATCAGACGCAGCCGGGTTAGGTTGCAGTTGCGGGGCGATGTTGCTGGTGCGGGTAGGCGTGTCGGGGCTGCTTTGATAGTTGTTACGCTCAAAGCGATAAAACACGGCTGGCACGACAAACAGGGTCAAAATCGTTGAGGAAAGCACCCCACCGGCAATCACCAAACCGAGCGGACGGCGGAATTCTGCCCCATCACCCAAGCCAACGAGCAAGGGGATACTGATAATCACAATCGTGCCTGCGGTCATCAAAATGGGACGAAGGCGCAAGCGGCCTGCTTCTACTAAGGCTTCTTTGAGGTCAATCGTGCCTTGTTCTTCAATTTGGCTCATCACCACATCAAGCAACAGGATGGCGTTTTTAGTCACCAGACCAATGAGCGATACGAATCCCAACACACTGATGACGTTAAGGGCACTGCCGGTAGCATAAAACAGCCAAAACGCACCCACGAGGGCAAGGGGCACGGTGAGCAGCAAGTAAAGCGGATACTTGAAACTGTTAAACTCGCTGGCAATCACTAAGTAGTTAAGCAAGAGCGCCACGACCACAGCAATGAGACCGTTGCGGAACAGGCTACCTAGCAAATCTGGGCCAATACCGCGCCCGAGGGTCACTTGGGCATCGACGATGCCTTGGTCGCGGAAAGCTTGTTCAAATTCTGCGCGGACGCGCTGCTGACCGGGGGCATCGCGGGTGAGGTTGGTTTCTAACGTGCTGATAAAGCCCCCTGGGCCACGGCTGATGGTCACAGGTGCTGATTGAATGGTGAAACTGCCCAAACTGCTAAGCGGCAAATAGCTGTTGAGGGCGGGCGCAAAGATGGGCGCACTAATCAACGCTTGTTCGTCACCTAAATAGATGGGGTTAGCTTTGAGGCGCACAGGGATATCCTCGCCGCCTGTACGCACGTCAGCCACTTCAACGCCGATGTTGTAAAGGCGTAAGGTGCGCGCCACATCATTGGGGGTAAGCCCTGTCCCTGCTAAGCGTGCTGGGTCGATGGCGAAAACACGTTCACTGATAGAACCCTCGAGCGTCGAAGAGGGATCCCTTGCAAAAGGACTCGCTTGCATAATCGCTAACGCTTGGGCGTCGCGTTCGCGCAATACGTCTAAGTCCGATGACGTGAGGGTCAACGTTACATCCGCCCCACCTGGGCCACCGCCGCCATCACTACTGACCGTCACTTGCGCTTCTGGTACACCTGCTAACACCTGCTCACGCAGTTCAGCTTGGAAGGCATCGGCTATATCAAAAGACGAACGTTCACGGCTATTTAAGGGGGTAAGTTCCAAGACCAATTCGGCTTCAGCGGTTGTTGGCACCCCCGAACCTGTGACTGCTCCCACCGTTGACTGAATGCGGGTCACTTCAGCAATGGTGCGAGCGGCGTCTTCAAGCAGTTTGGCAATTTCGTTGGTGCGGTCTAGTGACGTTGAAGGGGGCATCTCCAAATTGACGGATACCAAACCGGCGTCGTTATTGGGTGCAAAGTTAAAGGGAATACGCGGGGCAACCACAACGATGCTCGAGACTAACAAAATCGCTACTACAATCACCAAGGTGCTTTGCGACAATACTGCCCGCAGCGCTCCGGCGTACGCATTGCGCAAGCGCTGAATGCCCACATCGACCCCTCGGTGAAGGGTGTAGGTAATCGCCCCAAAAAAGTAAGTGACGATGCGCAACACATAACGCAATAACACCAACACAATGGGTAACGCTATTGGCAACGCCAAAGCTATGAGTCCCACACGGCGGTAAAGCACAAATACCAGTGCTGCGTTGAAGAGCACATAAGGCACTAAACGACTCGGGCGGCGCAACACCCGTAAGAATCCCATAGCATCTCGAGGTAACTTCGCAAACGAACGCCCAAACACTGCCCAACTCGGCAAACTAGGATTCGGCAAGTAAGCTAAGCGCACCGTCAAGAAAAACAGGGCTTCTAAGTAAGACACCGAAATGGCTGCGGCTAACGTCAAACCAAACTGGGCAAAAAACGTGCCGATACTACCTGGCAAAAACGAAATCGGCAAAAATACTGCCAAAATCGACATAGTTGCTGTGAGCACTGCCACGCTGACTTCACCTGCACCCTTGAGCACGGCTTCGCGTGGGCTATATCCCAACTCGCGATAGCGTTCGATGTTCTCAGCAATAACGATAGAGTCGTCCACGACCAAACCCACTGCCACAGTGATCGCGAGCAGTGTCATGAAGTTGAACGTGAATCCAAACAAGTTGATGATGATGAACACACCCGCGAGAGTGATAGGAATGGCTAGCACCACCGAAAATGTTGAACCGACTTTACCGATGAAAAGCAAAATAACAAAAGATACCGACACAACAGCGATGGCAATTTCACGGAAGGTGTCGCGCACTGAGCTAGCGATAAATTCGGTGTCATCATTGATGATGCTGATATCAAAAGCTTCAGGTGGATTGAGTTGCGCCAGAGAAGCACGCACAGCTTCAGCGACAGCCACGCTGTTCGCACCCGAGGACTTTTGTACCTCGAGCAACACCACCGGTTCGCCGTCCAAACGGGCGTAGCTGTCCGGTTCGGCAGTGGTATCACGAATGACGGCCAAATCAGCCAAGGAAATACCCCGCACCGAGTCCACGAGTATCCGTTCCAAGTCGGAAAGTTCGTTGGGCGTGTTGCGGCTTGTGAGCAAAATGCGTTCGCTACCCACTGTGAGCGTGCCTGCTGGAATCGTCCCTGAAGACGCGCTAATGGCGTTTTGGATTTGTCCCACGGTCACGCCAAAGCCTTCAATTTCACGCGGGTCAACTAGCACTTGAATTTCCCGCTCGACCTGACCACTTAATGATACGTTTGCCACACCTTCGATGCGCTGCAAACGTGGCTCGAGCACGTCTTCGGCGTAGCGTTGTACCTCGAGCAGATTCTCACCGGGCGCACGCACCGCCACACTCAAAATGGGTGAGTCGTTCGGGTCAGCTTTGAGTACCGTGGGTGAACTGGCGTCATCGGGCAATTGGTCAGCAATGGCATTGAGGCGCTGCCCCACGTCCACAGCGGCTTGGTCAATATTAGCCCCCTGGTTAAAGTTTGCCACCACGATGCTGAAACCTTCACCACTCGTTGACTGAATGTCGCTCACACCCGCTAGCGTTGCTAAAGCATCACTAATAGGCTCGGCAACCTGCTCGGCGACTTCTTCGGCGCCAGCTCCTGGATATGCCGTAGTGACAGCAATCACTGGCACTTCAAAGTCAGGCAGCAAATCCACACCCAACCCCGTTGCCGCCACGATTCCAAACAGCACGATAGCCGTGAATATACTCAATGAAAAGACATAGTTTTTGACGAAGAATTTAATTAAGTTCATGTACACTCCTTGCCCGCAATACCATCACCTCAACAATGTCGCGCAAATCGGGAAACCACCACATCATTTAGGAATACACAAATTCACATGAGCAGACAGTAGCAAGATACCCCAAGCAGCCGTCGTGATAATTGGAGTACCGTGATAGTTAAAGCAGCGTCATTAGGATGGCATAACCTATCCCAAATCACAGTACACCATAAACGCAGCACTCGCGTTATTCATGATTAATTCATTTATTATTTTAAAAATTAATAAATTGTATAAATATCCGGTGACTCGAGAGCAAAATAAAAGTGCTCTAGGTCACTTTACCTTAAGAGCACTTTACAACTTTCTTACACGAGAGTACACTTAGGACACGTCAATAAGCCATGTCCCTGTGATGGTTTTAGGCCATCGGGTCAAGAATTTTGCGGTAAATCTCAAGCAGCGTCTCTAATTCATCTTCTTCTAACTGCTTAAGACGAGAAAAGCTGGTGTCGCGCCAAGCGTTTTTGAGGGTCTTACGGGTTTCTTGACCTTCGTCGGTGAGTTTAAGCTGCACGCGGCGGCGATCGTTGGTATCAATCTCTCTTGCTACCAAACCACGTTCTTCGAGTTCGCCGAGCATGGCTGAAATGGCCGAAGGCACCGTGTCGAGCATGTCTGCGAGCTGTTTGGGGTACACGTAACCGCGCCCAATAAGTTCTAACAGCAGCGCACGTACCGGGCGGAAACCAAGGGGTTCAAACGCACGGAACGACTCTTGGCGCAACGTCCACATCAGTTGCAATGAGTATTCGTTGAGTTCTTCGACCGTCGGGCTTGTTTTGATACTTGCTCTTGAAGTAGCCATAAACTTATTATCCACTAAACCGATAGCCTTGTTGTTGTTTGAGACTACATGTCTAGCCAGATAAGTAGTCTTATTCTTCACGTGCTTGGTAAAGCTAATGTTTCAAGGCAAAAGTTTACCCTTGCCGTTTGTCTAGAAAAAGCAAACTAAACGTTACTATGTGACTGCTTTTTTTGACAATTCCCTTACAAAAAACAAGCCTTCAGCAGAAAATACTTTACTTTTTTGCTTGGCTACCTACAAATATTGTCGGCGTGTGTTAAGCGTTGTTACGACCTAGAGCGTCGTCGCGGTTGCATCATGTAGGACACAAAAAGACAAGTGTGAGAAAGTTCACTCGAGCTAACACCATTCTTACAATCTGCCAGCCCATCATGTGAGCGTTCACATAAGCAACATGACACACAGCAACATTTTTTCTCCACAACCGCCAGTTGGTGACCGCCAGTTAGTGACCGCTAGTTGGCAGCATCACAACCATGCCAAGCTTTAAACATGCTCATCAAAGGCGTCGCCTGTTGAGATGCTCAATATATCACAGGCGATTGAACTATTGTCAATAACGTTAACACAGCACATACGTTGCCTACTGGCGACAGTAATGACAGTGTTTACCACAACGCAGTTTTTACAATAATTACGTATAAAACGCTAAAACTGATAAGCCACTGATAGGCTTACGAAAACCACAACCGCAGGGCAGGCAGCATCAACAGTGCGCCGATGGCACGATTAAATACCCGCTGGTTGACGGTGCCAAATAGCCTCGAGCCCGTCCACACCCCCATCAGCATGGGCACCATAAGCAGCGCCGTCAAGGTGAGCGCCAACGGGTCGTACAAGCCTCGTAAGCTGTACACGACCACTTGTGCTACTGAACCCACCAAAAAGACGTATGTGAGCAACATGCGAAAGTTGGCTTTGGGATAGCGCAACCCCAAATAGACAATGAGCGGCAGCGCGCCAGCACCCACTGCGCCCACGAGCAAGCCGCTCGCTACCGCTGCTACGCTCAAACGCACCGCCTCGAGCCAATGCCACGCGGGTGGTTGTTCGATGTTGCGTCCGCCCCACAATTGATACAAACAAAACGCTGCCAAGGTGAGGCTCAAGATGTTAAACAGCACCGCTTCGGGCAATACCATCAGCAACCTTGCCCCCAAACTCACACCAAGGGCAAAACTGGCTGCCGTCGGAATGAACATGCGCTTGGGCACGCTCCCCCGACCAGTCAGCGCAATGGGAATGTTAGATACCAGCAGCAACGCCCCACTGATGGGCACCACATCACTAAGGGGCAAAAACAAGCCAAAAATGGGCACAATAAACAGCGCCGGACCAAACCCTGTTAGGCCTTTAACGATAAACGCCCCAAACGTCGTCAGCACAAACACGGTCAACATCAACGCACTCACGTCAGTCATGGTTGTTTAGTAGTCACAGTCTTTAGTCACAGTATTGGCTTACAGTCCTTCGCATGACTAGACCGCATTGAAGGTATCATTAACGACGCTGACGTCTTCATTGATGACAGTGGGCGCGGCTTCGTATGACCCCAAAAACTTGACGTAAGCAGCGCGGCGCATTAAGCCAGTAAGGGCGGCTTGCACGTTGGCTTCGTCGATGTGGCCTTCGATGTCGATATAGAAAAGATAACTCCACGGTTTATCACGGCGCGGACGGGACTCGAGCTTCGTCATATTGATGCCGTTTTGCGGAAAGAGTTCCAAGCATGACACCAAATCACCCGGACGGTGGCGAGTAGCTACCACCAAACTCGACTTTTGGGTGCCTTCGGTACGCTCTGCTTCGCCGTAACCCAAGATAAAAAAGCGGGTGTAGTTGTGCTCAAAGTCTTCGATGCGCTCGGCGAGCACTTCGAGATCGTAAATATCGGCTGCCCGCTTGCTGGCAATCACGGCGCTAGCAGCATCACCGTTTTCGGCGAGCACTTTGGCTGCCCCGGCAGTGTCAAAATCGGTAATGGCTTCTAGCTGGTGGCGGACGATAAAACTGCGGCACTGCGCCAAAGCTTGCGGGTGGCTGTACACCCGTTGGATGTGTTCGAGGGGCGTACCAGGTTTAACGAGCAAATTATGGTGCACGCGCACAATCTGTTCGCCAACAACATGCAGTTCAGAATCGGTGAGCAGGTCATAGGTCTGGTTAATTGAGCCTGCCCAACTGTTCTCTACGGGCAAGCAGGCGTAATCACACTCGCCACTAAACGCCGCACGAAAGGCGCTGGTAAAGTCGTTGTAACCAACGGGTTCGCCATTTTTGGCAAATTGCAGACTGGCTTGTTCACTAAACGCCCCTGGCACGCCTTGATAGGCAATGCGAGGTCGTTCGGGTCGGACGTTTTTCATCGCTAGTTACGATAGCACGGCACTTGGTTGCTCGAGCAGCCAACGCGACAGCCTGCGTCACCAGTTACCGCGTGGGCTACCTTTAATCCCTACACCTTATGCAAAAAAGTGTGCAAGAATACGCTCTTGCAAGGTACAAACTTCATGAATGTATTCCCCTTGATTTTTAGGCACAGAGCCTTTACACTTGTCCTTACCACGGAAAGGGGGTGATCTGTATTAATAAACAAGATATATACAGTGGAGGTGCCCGTCAAGGGTAACTAACTTGTTGAACGTTGCACACAAGTAAATGTGTGTTCCCTTCACAAGGCCATGTGTAACTTGTTTTTAACAAGACACACAATGCAAGTACCCTAATTACGGGCGGGTACTGACAGCCTCGAGAATTCCGAAAGCCAAAGCGCACGTTAAAGCATTTATGCTGTGTCGTTGGGGTGGAAAGAATGCAACTCTCGAGGCTGTTCTTTTTTTGGCTCGAGCTTCCCCTCAGGCAAAGACTGTTGCACATAACGTCTTACATCTACATGACATCCCCCATAACGTCCCACATGACGTTCCCCATGACAAGCGTCCACCCTAGTTATCCTTTCCTTGTAAGGCGATATCGCAACGACCTTATTGCGACAACCCTAGACAATAGGGCGAACACAACAGCAAAATGACGGCGACGCCATTACAACATCAAAACGACATCACCAAGTTAGCTTGACGAGACTAGGTTAATGGTGCGTTGGTATTGGTGGGTTGGCATTGCTGCATTGCCCTCACATCCGACAATGCGACAGGGCGTCTTCTTGATATGGTGAGCACCATCAAGGAGGCATCAACATGGCATATATCGCAGCCGAGAACCGCTACGACACCATGACCTACCGCCGCACTGGCAATAGCGGGTTGCACTTACCCGCCGTGTCACTGGGTTTGTGGCACAATTTCGGGGGAGATTTTGTCTTTGAAAACGCTAGAGCCATGGTGCGCCGGGCGTTTGACTTGGGCATCACCCATTTTGATTTGGCCAACAACTACGGCCCCCCGCCGGGGTCAGCAGAAGAAAATTTTGGCCGTTTAATGGCTACTGACCTCGCAGAATACCGTGATGAACTGGTGATTTCTACCAAAGCAGGCTACCGCATGCAACCTGGACCCTACGGCGAGTGGGGCTCGCGCAAGTATCTGCTCGGTAGTTTAGACGCCAGCTTGAAGCGTATGGGGCTTGACTACGTAGATATTTTTTATTCGCACCGTTTTGACCCCAACACGCCCCTAGAAGAGACCATGGGCGCACTCGACAGTGCCGTCAAACAAGGTAAAGCGTTATACGTAGGTATTTCGTCGTATTCGGCGGCTATGACCAAAAAAGCCGTCGGTATCTTACGCGAGCTAGGGACGCCGTGTTTGATTCATCAACCGTCGTATTCGATGCTTAACCGCTGGATCGAAGCCGATTTGCTCGACACCTTAAATGAAGAAGGCATGGGCTGTATCGTCTTTTCGCCCCTAGCGCAAGGGTTACTAACCAAAAAATACTTGGGCGGCGTGCCGGAAGATTCGCGGCTCGAGGTCGGTAAGCGCACCGGCAAACAAAGTTTCAAAGAGGACTTCATCAACGAAAACACCCTCAGCAAGGTGCGGGCGCTCAATGACATGGCGGAAGCTCGAGGGCAAACCTTGGCGCAAATGGCGCTCGCTTGGTGTTTGCGGTATGAGCGCATCACGTCAGTATTGATTGGTGCTAGCAGACCCGCCCAGATTGACGAAAACGTGAACGCACTTAAAAATCTTGAGTTTAGCGATGATGAACTGGCTGCCATTGACCAATACGCTACTGATAGCGGTATTAATATCTGGGCTGCCTCGAGCGAAGCCGCATAGGGCGTGAGTGCGTTGGCTCGAGCCACCTTACTTGGGTGTATTGGCTTGAGTGCATTGATTTGAGTGTATTGGCTTGAGTGCATTGATTTGAGTACGTCAACTTGAGTATGGCGAAATGCACTATGATATACCTGTTATGTCTGTCCGATATTTGATAAGCCCTTGTGATGTGTGGTGCAACCAAACCCGCTCGCCAAGGCGTTAGGATACCGTCATGAACGAGACTCCTGAAGTAGACGTACAAGAAGCCAAAACCCAGGTTGATGCAGGCGCACTACTCGTTGACGTGCGCGAACAAGATGAATACGACACCGTGCGCATTCCTGGGGCGATCTTGGTGCCACTCTCAGAATTTCAGCAGCGTTATAGCGAACTTCCCCAAGACCGCGACCTTGTGATTCACTGCCGCAGTGGTAAACGCAGCGCCCAAGCGACTGACTTTCTGATTGAGCGCGGTTACAACGCGGTGAACGTCGCAGGTGGCATTTTAGATTGGGAACAGCAAGAATTGCCTGTGATTCACGGTAAAGAATAAATCATACTCGAGCATCCCTATGCGACACGCTTACAAGACGCCTAGTTCTGCACACTGACAAGAGCTAGGCGTTTTTTGGCTCGAGCCAGACAGTTCAAGCACGACGTAAGCACAATGTGCCAAAATAACGTTTCAAAATACTGTTACAAAAATACTTATACGCGCTACACTAATACAGGTTACTTTGACAGGTCTCAGTACGCTTCAATACGCGTTATGCTGACGCCTTCATTCGCAGCAAGGAGCAAACATGAAAGCAACGATTATTGGCACAGGTTACGTTGGTCTAACGACGGGCGTCGCCCTCGCGTATTTGGGGCATCAGGTAACTTGTGTCGACAAAAACCCTGATATTGTCAACAAACTCACGCAAGGCAAAGCCACCATTCACGAACCGGGCTTAGAAGCACTGCTCGAGCAAAGCCTCCCTCGCATCACCGTGTGCCAAGACATCCCCGAATTAAGCGAAGGGGTGGTGATTATCGCTGTGGGCACGCCCACCAAAGAAAACGGCGACGCTGACATGCGCTATGTAGACGCCGCCGCCAAAGAAGTCGCTGACCGCATTCAACCCGGTGCCACCTTGGTGATTGTCAACAAATCGACCGTGCCCATCGGCAGTGCGCGGCATGTCACAGGCATTGTAGAACGCACCTTGGCAGCGCGGGAGGTACAAGCGCGGGTGTGGGTAGCGTCTAACCCAGAGTTTTTGGCTGAAGGCCGCGCCATGCACGACAGTTTGTATCCTGACCGCATCGTGATTGGGGCAGATAACCCCACTGCTGTGGGTATGTTGCGTGAACTGTATGCGCCGCTGTTAGAGCAAACCTTCGAACCACCCAACGACTTACCGCGCCCTGAGCGTTACACCTTGCCGCCACTCATTACCACCACGCCTACTAGTGCTGAACTGACCAAATACGCCGCCAATTCCTTTTTAGCCACCAAGATCAGTTTTATTAATGAGTTTGCTGGCCTCGCCGAACGGGTTGGCGCAGATATCACCGAAGTCGCTAGAGCCATCGGGTTAGACAACCGCATCGGCAACAAGTTTTTGCACGCAGGCATCGGCTGGGGCGGTAGCTGTTTTGGCAAAGACACCCAAGCTATTATCACCACCGCCCAAAGCTACGACTACACCATGCCCATCGTGGAAGCGGCAGTAAACGTCAATTACCGCCAGCGCCTTCAAGTCGTTGACAAACTGCAACAGCACCTCAAAGTCTTGCGGGGTAACACCATCGGCATTCTGGGCTTGGCGTTCAAAGGCAACACCGACGACTTGCGCGACGCCCCCGCGCTCACCCTGATTGAACACCTCGCTGACCGGGGAGTAGTCTTGCGGGTACACGACCCCATCGCCATGCCCAACGCCCAAAGGCTTTACCCAGACTTGCCCGTAACCTATTGCGATACGCTTACCTGCTTGGCGCAAGCGTGCGACGCCATTGTGGTGGTCACTGACTGGAATGATTACCGTTTTATGCCCCTCGCTGACATGAAAGCCGTCATGCGCGGTGACTTGTTGGTAGATGCCCGCAATTTGCTGCACGCTGAAGACGTCCTTCCACACGGGCTTACGTATGTAGGCGTGGGGCGTTGATGAAGCGGGTACTGGTTACGGGTGGAGCGGGGTTTATCGGCAGTCACTTGGTAGAAGCGTTACTAGCAGAAGGTACATGGCAAGTGGATATTTTGGATAACTTTGACCCGTTTTATGACTTAGCCATCAAAGAGGGGAATGTGGCACAGCTCGAGCATCCCCAGTGCCGCCTCATTCGCGGTGACATCACCGACACCACGCTGTTAGATGGCTTAAGCGATTACGACGTCATCGTGCACCTCGCTGCCAAAGCTGGCGTGCGCCCTAGTCTAGCGGATCCGGTGGGATATCAACACGCCAATGTGGAAGGTACACAGACGCTTTTGGAATTTGCCAAAGCGCGGGACATCAAACAGTTTGTGTTTGCATCTTCTAGCAGTGTCTACGGCGTCAATAGTAATGTGCCTTGGCAAGAAGAAGACGCGGTGCTGCGCCCCATTAGCCCCTATGCCAGCACCAAAGTGAGCGGCGAACTGCTCGGACATGTCTACAGTCACTTATACGGGATTCGCTTTGTGGCACTTAGGTTTTTTACGGTGTATGGCCCCCGCCAACGGCCAGACTTGGCCATTCACAAGTTCGCCCGCCTCATGGCGGCAGGTCAGCCCATCAGCATGTACGGAGACGGCACCAGCCGCCGCGATTACACCTTTGTAGCTGATACTGTTCAGGGGGTGCGGGCGGCGATGGATTTTGACGGTGATGTATTTAGCGTGATTAATCTGGGGAATAATCAGACGGTTAGCTTAACAGAGATGATTGCTGCGCTCGAGCACGCCCTAGGTATCAAAGCCAACATCAACCGCGAACCCAACCAACCCGGCGATGTACCGCAGACCTGGGCGGATATTAGCCGCGCCAAAGCCTTACTCGGCTACGACCCACAAACGCCCTTTACGAAGGGACTCGCCATTTTTGCCGATTGGTTTCAGGCTTAACGCAACTGACGCACTGCCCACACCACCCGCTGAATAGCAGTCGCAGTGACGAGGAGTGCCATGAAGGTGAAAAGGAGCTCGAGCTGCTGCGGGAACAGCAAAAACAGACAGTAAAAAAGAATCGTCTCCGCCCCTTCAATGAGCCCTCGAGGCATGGTGATACTGGTAAGTTCGCGGGCTTGCTGTTGTAAGGTGTGGCGTTTTTCCAAAATAGCTGCCAAATACATCCACGAGCCTGCGTTAATGTAAAAACTGGCCAACAAACACGCCAGCGCCACCAACCTCGTTTGACTAGGTGCAGATAACACCAGCGCTAGCGGCAACAGGGCATAAATGACGAAGTCGAGCAAAATATCGAGGTAGCCACCGAGGTCGCTTTGTTTGGTGTGCTGCCGAGCGATGCTGCCGTCTAACCCATCGAGGATGCGGTTAAGCAACCACAACCCCAAACCCCAACCGTAGTGCCCTTGCCAGCTAAAGACACAGGCTGCCAAGCCAACGGCAAACGCTGTGAGGGTAATGGCCGTAGGTGGCACGTTGGGTAAACGCCTGCTGAGGCTATCCAACACCACGTCTTTGGACGGGCGCAAGTAACGATCTACCACAAGCGCGTCTCGCTCGAGCATGTCCAACAAAAAAGCTGACGACAAGTCATAGTGTCAGCTTAGGTGCTTATGCACATTAATACCGTCAAGTGATGTACTAAGTTAACCGCTCGCAGGTTATGACGGTTGTTCTTTTTAGGGTTGTTCGTGCGGGTCTAAGGCGTCGCGCAGACCATCACCCAAAAAGTTAAACGCCAACACGGTAATGACAATCATCACGCCAGGAAAAATGCTGATGTGTGGGTAGCGCATGATGAACGCCCGACCATCTGCCAAAATGCCACCCCACGTAGGCGTCGGTGGGCGCACCCCAAGACCTAAAAACGACAGGGCTGACTCGAGAATAATAATGCTACCAACCTGCAAGGAAGCTAGCACAATCACCGACCCCATCACGTTAGGGATGACATGCCGCCACATCACGCCTCTATCTTGACTGCCGAGCGCCCGCGCCGCCACGATAAAATCGCGTTCGCGCAAACTCATCACTTCAGCCCGCACCACCCTGGCATATCGCGCCCACACCGTTACCCCAATTACAGTAATGGTCGTGGTCAAACTAGGCCCCAACACGGCAGCGAGCACAATCAGCAAGGCAATAAGCGGAAACGCCATGAGCGTATCGATAAACAGTGACAATAGTTCATCGACCCAACCGCCAAAGTAACCGGCGATAACCCCGACGGTTACCCCAATGACCACCGCAATCGCCGAAGAGGTGATACCCACGAACAGCGCGATGCGGGTGCCGTGAACCACCCGGCTAAACAAATCGCGACTGACGTGATCAAAGCCAAAAGGGTGCTCGAGCGAAGGCGGATCGCCGCGCCTACCGGAAAAAATATCTTCCGTCGGGTGATAAGGGGCGATGACATCGGCAAAGATGGCAATGAGCGCCAACAAGATAATCAACACCAAACCCGCTACCGCCAAACGGTTATCAAAAAAGCGGGCGACGGCTCTCGAGCGGTTGCGGTTACGCGACGCGCCTTGCAGCGTGACGTCAACGTTTTGTGACACACTAGCCATGTTGCCTCCTTATTACAAAATTACAAGATTACAAAACTAAGAGATGCGAATGCGCGGGTCAACCACCGCATAGAGCATGTCAGTCAGCAGGTTCACCACCACCACCAGCAGGGCAAAAATCACCACTAGCGACTGCACCACCTGATAATCCAAACGAATGACCGAATCGGTAAACAACCTGCCAATACCAGGCAGCGCAAACACGGTTTCGACCACGATGGTGCCGCTGAGCAAAAACGCAATCCGGAAGCCCACCACGGTGATAACAGGTAGTAGCGCATTAGAAAAGACGTGTCGCCAGTTGACATGACTACGGGCTAAGCCTTTGCCGCGAGCGGTGCGCACGTAGTCTTGGGGGAGTACCTCGAGCACCGCACTGCGCATCACCCGGGTAATCACCGCCATCTGCTCAGTAGCCATTACGACTACCGGCAAAATATAGCCTTGCCAAGAACGCAAGCCAAACACGGGCGTGAGGCGCAACTGCACCGAAAAAATCAAAATCAAAATCAGTGCCAACCAAAAGTTAGGCGTGGCAATGCCGAGGGCTGAACCCACCGACGCCGCATAATCAATAAACGAATTGCGCTTAAGTGCCGCCCACACCCCAAAAGGAATGGAGATAAGTAACGCCGCCGTAATAGCGTAGACATTGAGGAGCGCCGTTACCGGCAAGGCTTCAAAAATCATCTCCCGCACGGGCACACCGGTGCGAATGATCGACTCGCCAAAGTCACCGCGAAAAAGATTACCTGCCCATACAAAATACTGTTCGTGATAAGGACGGTCAAGCCCCCACTTGGCATGAATAGCGTCAATTTGTTCTTGAGTAATTTGCACCTGCCCGTCACCGAGCATGAGTAACACCGGGTCACCGGGCATAAAACGCATGATGACAAAGGTCGCAATGCTAATGAGCACCACAACGAAAAATCCTTTTAAGGCACGAAATAAAAAATAGTTTTTCATAAGCCTAAATTGACCTCATTAAATATTGAATTTGCGGTGTATGGGTGTTTTGTAAGGAATGTTTGTGGGTGCTCGAGCAGCTCGAACACCCTTACGTCATCTCGAACACCCTTACATCATAAGGTTAGCAGGAGACGTTAATCTTCAGAATAATGGCACTTAACCCTTAGAGAACTCGTTAGCACGGAAGTAAAGCGGGTCACCACTCAAAGCTTCTTCTGGTAAATTTTGCATATCAGGCGAGAAGACGTTAATCCACTCGTCAAATTGCAAGTACAAGCACGGCACTTCTTCAACAAAAATCTCTTGGATGCGGTGATAGATGGGCAAGCGGTCTTCGGGCGCTACCGTGTTCAACCCTTGGTCAATCAGGGCATCCATTTCTTCGTTGCGGAAGCTGTTGAAGTTATTGCCACCATTAGAACGAAGAATCGACGAAGGATCGGGTTCGGGCGTTGAGCCGTAAGTCCAGTTAAAGAGGCTGCTGTCCATGTTGCTTTCGCGCAAGCTCGCCAAAATGGTCGAGATGGGCGCTTCGGCGAGTTGCATGTCGATACCCACATCACGCAAGAAAATCTGCGACAGTTCAGCAATGGGACGGCGAGCTTGGTCACCGGTAATGGTGGTGCAAGTAAACGACAGTTGCATACCGTCTTTTTCGCGGATACCGTTTGAACCTTCGACCCAGCCGGCTTCGTCGAGCATGGAACGCGCTTGGGCAGGATTAAAGTCATAGGTTGGCAAGTTGGGGTTGTAATAGTAGGCGTTTTTGGGCGACAGGTTGGAGTGGGCAATTTCAGCCGCCCCGTCCCACAGGTCGTCGATGATGCGCTGACGGTCAAGGGCGTGCATCATGGCTTTACGCACCCGTTTATCTGACAGTTGCGGCAGTTGGTTGTTGAGCAGAATGTGCTTCACCGAGTTGGCGAGCGTGCGATACACCCGGAAACCCGGTTCGCTTTCAAATTCCACGCTGTCTTCTACGAGTAGTGGCCACGCTGAGGAATCCGCTTCGCCCGTGAGTAAGGCAATGTAGCGCACACTAGGTTCTGGCACAACCTCGAGCCGATACCCATCAAGAGCAGGACGCCCCCGGAAGTGGTCTTCAAACGCCGTTAACTCGGTAAATTCTGCTGCTCGCCACTCGCTGAGCCTAAACGCGCCCGTACCAATGGGTGCCGTGCGAAACACGTCTTCGCCTACTTCTTGGTGATAAGCCGCGTTCACAATGGGGGTTTCTCCGGCAAAAGACAAGAAAGCCGCGTTCACTGATGACATATTGACTTGCAAGGTGTAGCGGTCGAGCACTTCAGTGCTTTCCATGCCTAAAAAGTCATTGGCGATAAGGCTTGTGGGATCGCTGTAAAAATCAAAGGTGTATTTGACGTCTTCAGCGGTCAGTTCGTCGCCGTTGTGAAAAAGCACCCCTTCACGCAGTTTGAACGTGTAGGTTAAGCCATCTTCTGACACTGTGTAGGACTCTGCCAAGATGGGCTCGAGCTCGGTTAAGTGATTAACGTGAAACAGCGGATTCATGATGTTGTAAATGACCACGGCTTGAATAGTCGGCCCGTGATCTTGCGGGCTCAAGCCTGCGACTTCTTGGTGACCGAGCACCACCATGGTGCCACCACTAGCACTTTGGGCAAACGCGGGCATGCCCAACGACATAGCAGCAGCAGCTGAACCTCCTGCAAGACTATACTTTAGAAACCTGCGGCGGTTGAACTTGCGGTTAAAAGGCGTATACAGTAGCGGATCCATCTTTGCCATCTATCTGCTCCTTTCGGGGTTGCGTTTTGATGTGGTGCTAGTCCAGTGTAACGCATCTGCTGAGCCGAGGTGAAGATTGCCTTCATAAATAACTCGAGTACACTTCCCAACCTGCCTACAACATGGCCCCACATATGCATGAGCATGCAAATAGAGTGTAACAAATTTAGTATAGGGCGTCCACATCACTACCCCACATTTCCCAAGCCCGCCCCAGCCGCGCCTTAGGAATGCATAAACCCTCGGCAAAGGATGCTAGCATCACAGCTATTACTCGAGAACTGGAGCATTCTTTCATGACGACTGTGACCACAACCTTACAACCCACCACCACGCACGATGGCGAGCTGCAAGGGTACGATGCGCGAGCCTAACCCCTATCACGACAACGATAAAGTTAACAGTCAACTTAATACCAATCCCTATCGCCAATCGCCTGCTCATCGAGCAGACACACCTAGCAACAGCAATACACATGACAGCCAAGTGTCACGTATAGCTAGCAATTTGCTGCCTCGAGCCATCAAACATGCTGATGCCCCCAAAGCCATGAGCGAACGTTTGTCAGGGGTGTTTTGGGGGTGGTGGGTGGTAGCTGCTGGCATGGGGTTGCAGATGCTGGTCGCTGGTTTGATGATGCAAGCATACGGGGCGTATGTGCCGGTGTTGCAAGAAAGTTTTGGTTGGAGCAAAACCACCTTGTCGACGATATTTTCGGTGCAGCGGTTGCAGTCGGGTATTGTGGCACCTTTTCAAGGCTGGTTGCTCGAGCGCTTCGGTAGCAAACGGGTCGTGGGCATAGGCGTGCTTATCTTTGCGAGTGGCTTTTGGGGGCTTAGTACTGTGAATAGCCTCAGTGGCTTCGTGGTGATGTTTTTGTGGCTTGGCCTCGGCGCGACGTTTACCGGGTTTTTGTCGGTAACGACCACGGTGGTGAACTGGTTTGAACGCAGACGGGCATCAGCGTTGTCACTCGTCAGTGTGGGTATGAGCATAGGCGGGTTATTAGTGCCTACGATTGCTTGGTTATTAGCCACCCAAGGATGGCGCTTTACGGCGCGGTTCTCGAGCATCGCCATCTTTGTTATTGGCCTGCCACTAAGTTTTCTGATGCGCAGCCGCCCCGAAGCCTACGGCATGCAACCCGACGGCGACCCCGTGCAAGATAATAAAACCCGTGAACCTGAAGGCGTCAGTGCTGCTACGGCCTTGCGCAGCCGCTCGTTTTGGTTTATCTCTCTTGGCCATTCCTCAGCGGTGTCGGTAGTGTCGGCGGTATCGGTACATACTGTTTCGCACTTAAACGAAGGCTTGGGATACAGCTTGCCTAGAGCCGCGTCTGTTATTGCCATCATGACGTCCATGTCGCTGGTTGGCCAACTGCTCGGCGGTTACTTGGGCGATACCTTTAATAAGCGCGCTATTGCCACAGGGGCGATGGCTGCCCACGCGAGCGCCATCTTGCTCTTGGCTTATGCTGCTAATTTTGCGTGGGTATTAGGGTTTGCAGTACTGCACGGTCTTGCTTGGGGCATGCGCGGCCCCCTTATGGGCGCACTGCGGGCAGATTATTTTGGTAGGCGGGCGTTTGGCAAAATTATGGGCTATTCCATTCCTATCGTCACCATGGGTATGATGGGTGGTCCTATTGTGGCAGGTTACTTTGCTGACCTGACAGGCAGTTACGAAACAGGCTTCACCGCCCTTGCTGGTGTTGCCCTCGCGGGGTCGCTGTTTTTCGTTTTCGCTGGACGCCCTCTAGTAGCGAATCAACACAGGTGACACTGCTTGACTGTACTGAAAATAAATAGCAATTCCACGTGTTGTTTCTACAGTTGTTGATGTTTGCCAAAGTCACATTGATGTAAAACGCGTTCAACTGAGTGGATGTCAATTATGGAAATGTTAAAATATTGCTGACTCGAGGGTACACGTGTCAGGGCATCACGTCACCATGATGGCAACGTCTTGTTATCTTGATGACAGCGCCTTGTTCATTGACCCTTGTTCATTGACCCTTGTTCATTGACCCTTGTTCATTGACCCATCAGCTTGGTGAGGCAATTTGTTGAGGCAATTTGTTGAGGCAATGGACGTGAGGCAATGGATGTGAGGCATTGAGGCATGCTAAACAGCCCACACGCACAACACTACAGCGAGGCTCGCTTGTGGGTTACAGGTTAATCTTCATCCCAGTCGTCAAAGGTTTCTTCAGATTGATTGCGTTTGCGAGCGAATGTATCGAGCAAGTTGGTTTGATTGTCGCGGATGCTTTGATCTTGACTGCTAGCAATCAAAAACTGATAGCCGCTGTAACTAGTGATGAATACCGCGAGCAGCAACAAGGGCACCGCGAGCAGCCCAGGCAAACGCCCAAAGATGAGCAAGACGATAATCAAGATGCCAACGAAAAACCGACCGAGCGCCGGAATGGCGTGCCAGTAACGCAACAGTTTTTCAAAATAAGACGGCATAAGGTAGCTTAACACGTTTGTATTTTGGCCACATGAGTTGTTACAAGTTTGTGTCTGTATTGGGTGGGTTGGCTATATCTTGTGGGGCTGTGCTGGTGTGTTGTTGCCTTGATACCCACCTAAGCAGCAAGAACAAACTGCCTAACAGCAAGTTGAGCAACGACAACCACCACGGTAACGCCCGCCAAAAACCTACTACTGCTAGCACAATAAGCGCAGAACCAAGGGCAATTCGCATGAGTTCAGTGTAGCGCGTGCAGGCAGGGGTATCCGTCAAAAACTTCTAAAAGTTTCTGTTTGGCCTAAGGCGGCATCACCATACATCCTTGACACCCGTTCTTGCGTGGACACCTATTCTCACGTTGACTCATATGCGATACGTACAATGACATAAAGTGCACAAGCGTAGGCTGTTTTGCTTGTCGTGCGTTTGTACAATTTTGTGCGTTTGTTTATAGTGAAATGACGTTATCAAGCATGCCTTAGATAACACATTGAGGTGTCCACATGATGTTCAAAATTACCAAAAAATAGGCAAATCGTAAACATAATACGTAAAAGCGCCGTTTTGACGACATTACTCATAACTTTTAAGCAACATTCAAGTGACATTCTTGAAATGGCACTCAAACGACTTTGAGGTGAAAATAAAATTGTTTAGCTTGAGAACGCCAAAGTAAAAGTAATATTTTATTAATATCCGTTAGGTAACTTTTAGCTAATAAGGTATTGTCTCATAAAAACCAAAAAACATAGTGCACGATGTCATCAATGCAATCTGAGTAATGTGTGCTCGAGGAGTTGACGTATGAAAGTGCTACACGTATGAAACTGCTACAAAGGTACGGATGGCTGTTGCTGTTGGGGGGATGTGGCTTTGTCGGGCAACCTGCTATGCAGCTCGAGCGTGGCGTGTTGGACTTACGCGATTGGCGGTTCGAACGCGATGGTGTTGTGGAGATTGTTGGCGACGCGGAATTTTATTGGCAGAAATTACTTACTCCTCGTGATTTTAATAGTAATTTAGACAATGATAATAGGCGTAGTGACAGCGAACATAGCGACATTGCGCCTGATGTTCCTGTGTCTGACGGTTATGTGCGTATTCCTCGAGCATGGAACGGTGTTACTCTCAACGGCCAAATCCTCAATGGTGATGGTTATGGTACCTATCGTTTTACGGTGCTCCTCAACCGCAGCATCGACGACTTGGCGTTCAATATTCCTGAGGTGGACTCGGCGTATGTGCTCTATATCAACGGTAGGCGTGTGGCGAGTAACGGCACTATTGGCGTGCGTCCGGGGGAGACTGAACCGGAGTGGTTACCGCAACTCGTTATCTTAGATGGTGAGGCTGAGCAGCTCGAGGTGCTGTTACAAGTTTCTAACTTTGAACACCAGCGTGGCGGCGCAGGACAGTTGCTTCGCTTGGGTACCGAAGCGCAAATCGTCGGTAACTACCGTGCTAACTTGGCACTGCGCTTGTTTATCTTGGGTGGGGCGTTAATCATGGGGTTTTATCACTTGGCGTTCTTTTGGTTGCGCCGTGATGATGCGTCTTCAATTATCTTTAGCGCTATTTGTTTTTTGATTTCCCTGCGCATTGTGGCCAGCCCCAGTGGCAATATGTTCATGCATCAAGTGCTTCCCGAACTTAACTGGCAACTTTTGGTCAAACTCAATTACTTGTCGTTTTATTTGCTACCCCCGGTGTTGGCGATGTTTCTCGAGGTGCTTTTTCCCAAAGAAATGCCCAGTTGGTTGGTGAGGGTATTACAAGGGTTGATAGCGCTGTATGCGGGCATCGTGATTTTTACTCACACGCGGGTGTTTACTCACACCCTCTTGAGTTACCAACTGCTCACGTTGCTTGTAGGCGGGTGTTCGGTGTATGTGTTGATGCGGGCAGTCCAACACCGCCGCGATGGTGCCCTGACGTTTTTCATCAGTTCACTGCTGCTTTTTGGCACCGTCGTCAACGATATTTTGTACAGCAACCAACTCATCTACACAGGTTATGCGTTGCCGTTTGGAGTGTTCGCCTTTATTTGTTCGCAAGCGTTTGTGTTGCTGAGGCGTTTTGCCCGAGCGTTTTCAGAAGTAGAAAGTCTCACCAAGACGCTCGAGCAACGCGTCTCCAAACGCACCGAGCAATTAGTGGCCAGTAACCGCCGCCTGTTAGAGAGCAACACCGTCTTACAAGATGAAATTGCCGAACGAAAACGCATCGGTGAAGCCTTAAACGACGCTCGCTTAGCAGCCGAACGCGCCAATGAAGCCAAGAGCAACTTCATCGCCCGCATGAGCCACGAACTGCGCACCCCACTCACTGCCGTGCTTGGTTACGCCCAACTGCTCAAACTTGACGACAACCTCAACGAAGAACAATACGAAGGCCTAGACATCATCGAACAAAGCGGTGACCACTTGCTCACCCTCATCAATGATGTTCTTGATATGGCGGCCATCGAAGCAGGCAAACTGTCGGTGAACAATCAAGACGTAGAACTGGAAGTCTTTTTGCAGCGCATCAGCAACATCATCCGCATTCGCGCCGAGCAAAAAGGGGTGTCGTTCATCTTTGAAGCTTATGACTTTGCGCACAAGACAGCCACTAGCCGCTTGCCTAAAGCCGTGCGTGGCGACCCCAAGCTCATCCGTCAGGTACTCATCAACCTGCTTGGCAACGCCGTAAAATTTACTGACGAAGGCAGCATCATCTTTCGGGTGGGCGTTGTGGGTGACAACCGCTTTCGTTTTGAAATTCAAGACAGCGGTATTGGCATCGCTGAAGACGCCATTGACAGCATCTTTCAGCCCTTTCAGCAAGTGAGTGACAGCCACCGCCAAGCCGAAGGCACGGGGCTTGGTTTAGCCATCAGTCACAACTTGATTGAACTGATGGGTGGGAATCTCACCGTCGAGAGTCGTTTGGGCGAGGGCAGCATCTTTCACTTTGAACTTGACTTACCCATTATCAGTAGCTGGCGCGCCGCTATACCGAGTAGCGAACAGCGTATCGTCGGCATTGAGGGCAAACCGCCCACCCTGTTACTTGTCGATGACAACGACCTCAACCGGGCGGTGCTGTCGACGCTACTGCGGCCTTTGGGGTTTCACATTGTCGAAGCTCGAGACGGTCAACAAGGCCTCGAGCGTGCCTCTGAACATGACCTTGATGCCATTATTACCGACTTGATGATGCCTGCGATGGACGGTTTTGAGATGACCCAAGCCATTCGTGCCGATACCCGTTGGCAACATTTGCCAGTGATTGCCACCTCAGCGAGTGTCTTCAACGAAGACCGCGAAAGGAGCATGCAAGCAGGGTGTGATGACTTTTTGGCCAAACCCATCAAACCCAAAGTGCTGTTTTTGATGCTAGAACGCTACCTAAACATCACCTGGCGCTACACCACCATACCCGCCAAAAGCGACAAGCGCCTTGCCAACAACACCGACGCTACCCAAACCAATCACCCCCAAACCAATCACCCCCAAACCAATCACAGCCAGCAGGCAACCTCAGTCCCCAACGATGCCGCGCTACGTCGCGACGATACCGACCTCGAGCCAGACCATATCAACCAAGATAACGTCCCCAACAATGACGATGGGAGCGCCAACACAGACAGCACCCGCACAATCAATTGAAGGGTATCAAGGTCACATCGTTGGTTGTATCAGTATGTTCATGATTAATACCCATTCCAATTGGTTCGCGGAATCAATTCGCGCAGAGCGCGTAGGACAAGCTACGGATGCAGGCAGGAACGAAAGAAAGTCCGCAGGACTTTAAGCAGTGTTTAGTTGGAATCCGTATAACGCATACACAGTTAAGTGCTTTTTATATTAATGTGATGTCGGTAAACACCAGCAACTGTAAAAAAACATAAAATTAATATATTTGTACTCCCAACGTACTACTTCAGGCTCAGTGTTATAGCACCCTTCGACACGTTGTGTTTGCTGCTTATCTTGTGTGTGGACACAACATAATAGGTACAACATAGTAATGTGGCACGTTCATAGGACGCTCTTCATTTTATGGTGCTTATGTAAGTATGAATAAACGATGAAACCTGACGTTGGTATTTCGCTTACAAATTTTTTACAACCAAAACTTGGTAGTCAGACTTACTTTCAACACACCAAGTGGCGGGGGAGGTGTTTGGATGATTATTGTTGACAATGCCCTCAAAGCTCGAGCTGAACAGGGCAAGCCCGTACGCGTTGGCATGGTGGGTGCAGGCGCAATGGGGCAGGGCATCGCCAATCAGATTGTGAATTCTGTGCCGGGCATGGAACTCGTGGCCATTAGCAACCGCACTGTCGAAAGGGCAGTGACTGCCTATGCCGAAGCAGGCCGCACCTGCACGGAAGTAAGTAATCAAGCTGAACTTGAAGATGCTATTGACAAAGGTGAACCTGCAGTCACAGGTGACGCCATGTTGCTCGCTCGAGCTGAAGGCATTGACGCCATCGTCGAAGTGACTGGTGCTGTCGAATTCAGCGCCCACGTGGTACTTGAAGCTATCAAGCACCGCAAACACGTGATTATGATGAACGCCGAACTCGACGGCACAGTAGGCCCTATCCTCAAGGTCTACGCCGATAAAGCTGGCGTCATTTTGAGTGCGAGTGATGGCGATCAACCGGGTGTGCAGATGAATTTGTACCGCTTTGTCAAGAGCATCGGTTGCACGCCGCTGGTGTGCGGCAATATCAAAGGTCTCCTCGACCCATACCGCAACCCCACCACCCAAGCGGGGTTTGCCGAACGCTGGAAGCAAGACCCTTACATGGTCACTTCTTTTGCTGACGGCACCAAAGTGGCTTATGAACAAGCCATCACCGCCAATGCTACGGGCATGACGGTGGCCAAACGCGGTATGTATGGTTATGGTGGGGTCGATCACATTGATGAAGCCACCACGTTTTATGACGTAGACGAACTAACGCAATTGGGTGGCATCGTTGAGTATGTGCTTGATACCAAACCTGGCCCGGGTGTGTTCGTGTTTGCTACCAACGACGACCCCAAGCACCAACATTACCTCAACCTCTACAAACTCGGCGAAGGCCCTTTGTACAGTTTTTATGTGCCCTATCACTTGTGTTATTTCGAAGTGCCTATTTCGATTGCTCGAGTGGTGCTCTTTAATGACCCCGTGATGCAACCTATCGGTGCACCCACGGTAGAAGTCATCGCCATGGCCAAACGTGAACTTAAAGCAGGTGAAACCCTCGATAGGCTCGGTGGTTATGCCACCTATGGCGTCTGTGAACGCGCTGACATCACTGCTCAAGAGCGTCTCTTACCCATCGGTGTGGCCGAAAACTGCGTCCTCAAGCGCGACATCCCCAAAGACCAAGCTATCAGCTATGATGATGTGACCTTGCCAGAAGGCCGTTTGGTTGACAAACTGCGTGCCGAGCAAGCTCAGTACTTCATGCCTATCAAACAACCTGCTGCCTAAACAGGCTAGACATACTAAAACCTAAATAAAGCAAAATACCTATGAGGGGCGTGTTCATGTCAACTTCACGCCTCTCACAGGCGTTTAACAGCTTATTAACAAGCTAATGACCCCAACACCGTGCAAAGGTTTTGTCTGTTACGTTGCTATCAATAACAAAAGCAATAACAGGAGGTAATTATGGCAGAAAAAAACCTTGAAAACGAACTCGAGCAACTCAAAAAAGACTTCGCTCAGTTGCAACAAGACATCAAAGACCTTGGCAAGACCACCTCGAGCACGGCGACTGATGCTGCGAGCGTCGCCCGTGAACACCTCGAAGAAGAAACCCAACGCCTCTTGGCCAGTTTGCGGGGCAGTGCTGACAGTGCTGCTACCCAAAGCAAACAAGCCCTTCATCAAGCTGAAAGCCAAGTAAATGACAACCCCTTGAGCACCCTCTTGGGAAGTTTCGGTGTTGGTTTCGTCATTGGTTGGCTACTCAGCCGCAAGTAAGTGTTAGACACCCTATCGCGGTTTATTTTGGCGCTATTTGAGGTCATCGAAGCTGAAGCCGCGACTGCCAAACGCAACGTCTACGAAATCTGGCACAACCTGCTGGTGATGACGTTCATTGCTTTGCTATTTTTCGTGGCCTTTTTGCTGATTGTGGCTTCACTTTATTTGTGGCTGTCACAAAGTTATCAACCTTCCATCAGTATGTTTATCTGTAGTTTGTTCGTGCTGCTCGCGTCTGGTGTGTTGGTGTGGGTTGGTAAGCGCTCATGAGCGAGCGCGCCGACTTAACGAGTGCCAAAAAGCGTCTCAGACGGGCGTCAACGCGGTCATTACCTACCATGAGCCTCGAAGAGTTCCTGAAAGACGACGAAAACAGTACCATGTCTACAGAAGAACAGCAAAACGAGTTCATGGCGGCAGGTGCTGACCACTGCATCATTTCCACTCTCTGGTCCTTTCCCAGCCACGCCCAAGTCCAGTACTTTGGCATTGTAGTCATGGGAGAACTAACCAA
>CAZKAZ010000004.1:71295-123506 GCA_964550765.1 uncultured bacterium
ACAAGTCATAAGTTTCTTGCGAAAGTATCAACCAAACCAAAGTATCAACCGAACCATAGAACAGCCCTTGATTATCAGGGATGTCATCAGGGACACATTGATTGTGGCAAGATGTTTAATACCGATGCCATATAGATGCTGCCGAAGTGGTGTTGGATGCCACGCCACTAGACCCACGCCACTAGACCCACGCCACTAGACGCTGCATAGCCTGCAGGCAACGTTTAGTAGTGCTAGTAAAATCACGAAAGATGAAACCGAGCGCCTTGCTAGGTTAAGATACCGACTATGAAAACCCACCCCATTCAGATCGGTGATGTTCACCGTGAGCTGAAGATTGTCAATTTGGGGGCGATTTCGGTGGCGCTACTTAACTTGTTGGGCGATACCGAACTGACCGAAGCCGCTGCAAGCGAACTGGTCGCCAAAATGCCCGCCGACGTTGAGGTGTTCGTAGCCCCCGAGGTCAAAGCCGTACCGCTTGCCCATGCCATGTCTGCCAAAACGGGTTTGCCTTATGTGGTGGTGCGCAAAACCCAAAAACCCTACATGCTCGGTTCGGTCAAAAAGTCCGTTACCTCCATCACGACCGGAAAACCACAAGACTTGGTCATTGACGGTGAAGACATTAAACGCCTCGAGGGCAAAAAAGTGGCCATTGTTGATGATGTCGTCAGCACCGGGAACACCCTCAAGGGGTTGCTCGAGCTACTCACCGACATGCGTGCCCTGACAGTTGCGACGTTAGCCGTGTTCACCGAAGGTACGCCCCGCGATGATGTGATTGCCCTCGGTCATCTGCCGCTCTTTGACAAAGACGAGGGTATCAGTGCGTGACGGCATCAATAGCAATGTATGTAAATAGCAACGCATGTATGCGCCGCGTATCCTTGACATGATTCTAGGAACATACTTTAGGGTCAACATTCGCCAGGATGTAGGGCGTTAAAATATTTACATTTATACAGCAAAACAAAGAACAAGACGGTGATTCGGTAGGATAACCATAAACCATGTTGCTTTTGGTAGTGTTCGCTTGTTGATGTCAATTCGTTTGTCAACCTGATTGTCAATACCTGGTTGTCAATACCTGGTTGTCAATACCTGGTTGTCAATGACGCTCAATGACGTACTGTGGCCGCATTGTGGTAGATGCTGTTGATGATGGTAATGATTGACGGTTGACCTAAATCCCTAGATGCACCTAGATCCCTAGATTCGTGATGTGGGTCGGTGGTGTGGTAGCAGGTCGGTGGTGTGGTAGCGGCACGTGATGCTCGAGCAGGGTGCTTACCTTGCTACGTCACACCCTCGCATACCCTCAATGAGATACACCCAATGAGATATATCAGGGACACCAAGTACGCCAAAGCCATGTACGCCTACCATGTACCCTATAGCGATCTGTGTACCCTATAGCAATCTGTAGTGAGTCATCGTGCGGCAAGCTGAGTCATCGTGGAAGGACAAACTTGTGAGTAATATTAGTGCGCAAATTTTGCACGAAGAAACAGAAAATTTACAACGTTGGGCTGCTGAAAAGACGCAGTCGCTCGAGTGGGACGATGCCAAAGCCTTGGTGCGTTCACTTGGTGCTTATTGGCAAAGCGACAAAGCGGCGTTTGGGTTTTGGCTTCCTGATATTAATAGTGATAAAATCTACTTAGAACTTTATACTGCTCAAGAAGATATCTTGTTTGCGGCTGAAGAAGTCGTGCCCTTTCGCCGCGAACGGCTTCCTGTCGAAAAGCAAGGGGACTTTGTGTGGGTCGTGGTCAGCGGTGTGGTAGCCGGTTGCCGCGAACAGTTTGGTACGTTTTATCGGCTCGTCTATCAACGCAGCGATGGTACGTGGCACTATCACTATGACCCTATGGCGGTGTCTTTGCCGTATGGGGCGTTTGCGCCTGCTGAACTCTATGACCTCGAGCGCCTTGACTTTGAACGTGGTGACCGCGATTACTTTTTGAGTTTTGGTATGTCGCAAGAACACGACGCGACGCGCCGGGGTGCGCCCAGTAATATCTTGCAGTTGCACGTGCCAACCGCTTCAGCAGACGGCACACTAGCAGGGTTGGCTCGAGTGTATGAGACCATCGCCCACAAAATTCACGCCCAAGAACCCCTGTCACCTGCCGATCAAACCTACCTTGCGTATGACGCCGTGCAACTCATGCCCGTCGAACCCGTGATTGAGTTTGAAGGTGAAAAAGCCTTTTGGACGGTGGCCGAAGCCGACACAACGGATGTCACCTCGCTCGACAGCGCCCTGGACCTCATGGTTGATATTCACTTGGCGCGCCCTGACATGACCAATTGGGGATACGACATTGTGATTGCCGGTTCGGCGGCGGTGAACCCCACGCTACTAGAAACAGGCCGCCCCAACGAACTGGTCGATTTGATTAGCGTCTTGCACAATTTTCCAGGTAAACCCATCGAAGTGATTTTCGATGTGGTGTACGGCCACGCCGATAATCAAGCGTTGTACTTACTAGAACCGCCGTTTTTCAGTGGTCCCAACATGTATGGTCAAGACCTCAACTACCGTCAGCCAGTAGTGCGGGCAATGCTTCTAGAGATGCAACGCCGCAAGGTCAACTTTGGTGCCGATGGTGTGCGGGTTGATGGGGCGCAAGATTTCAAGTGGTGGGACGCAGCTAACCAACAACTCAAGCACGACGATGCGTATTTATTGGAAATGAGTGCGGTGACGCAAAACGTAGCCAATGTCCACTATCAACCATGGATGATTTTTGAAGACGGTAGACCGTGGCCTCGAGAAGACTGGGAAACAGCGTCTACTTACTTAGACGTTATTGCTCAACAACCGCACACATTTCAGTGGGGGCCTTTGACGTTTGCGCACAACACCCCCTGCCTCGAGAACTTTTGGACCAGCAAGTGGTGGCGCATCGAAGAAATTGCCGCGCACGGCAGTCACTGGATTAGTGGTTGTGCTAACCACGATACCTTGCGGCGTGGCTATCAGTTGCCGCTCAGTAAACCCATCAACCGCCGTTTGGGTGAAACCTTGCCAGACATCTTGCGCCGTTCTTACGACAACCCTGCGGCTAGCTTGCTCACCTATGGGGTGTTTCCGGGTGTGCCGATGGAATTTATCAACGCCACGACCCGTGCGCCGTGGGCATTTTTGCGCAACACAGATAAGCGCTATGCTGTCAAGGTGGCCGCCGAAGAAGCGGGTTTTTTGGAGTGGCAACTCAAAGACGACGGTTTTCACCGCGACGATGCGTTTTTGCGTCTTAAGGGATTGGGGTTTCACGACCTTGGCCAGCTAAGACATTTTGCCAGAACCTTAGAAACCTTGGTGAGCGAACACGAAAATGACATTCCGGCGCTATTAGAGGGGCTCGAGGAAGCTGAATTTGCCGTCGAGCTGTCTGAAGACTTCCTCAAAGCCTACGCAAGAGCGTTCATGGATGATGTGCACGACTACTGCAATGTCAGTTTGCACCAAGGCAACCTGCAAGCCGATCAGTGTGAATTCAATCTGCAGGTGCGCAACTTCCGCAGGCAGCACGCGTGGCTTATGTATGATCTCGGTGAGGGTGAACAACTCAGTAAAGAAGAACGCAACGATGCGGTGATTTTCTATGCTTGGCGCAAGTCACCTGATAGTGGTGAGCAGGTGCTATTTGTAGCCAATATGGAAGGCGAACCCATCACCATCACACCCGTTGATTTGCCCTTTGTTGACTTTGATGACGATGGTTGGCAGGTCGCCGTAGTTGCCCCTGGGGTGCAGGCGTCTTCGGTGCATGAACCTGTGTATCTCAAAGATTCTGAAGGGGTGCTGTTTTATCGGCAACTGCTATAATTTTAAGCACTGGCAACGTCAAATGCTGATACTTACAAGTGCTGACACCTGCAGGTGTTGTGACGTTTGGTAAGCTATCTGCCAAGCCATCTAAAAGCAAGCCATCTAAAAGCAAGCCATCTAAAAGCAAGCCATCTAAAAGTATGCAAGTCATGTTGAAAAACCTGTGATTGCTACGAGCCTACGAACAGTGTCGGCTTGCCCTTGACATGATGACCACGCTATAAACGCGATTCTCTCATAACAAATGTTGTCCTAGAAGGCGCTAACCCTTGTGAATGAGGTCACGCTAACTGGGGGCAAGATGCTATACTGGCGAGCACGCAGAAGGCTCGAGAACCTCATGTGCTAACCGTTACCGTGTTCAGTTTGTGCTGATGTCACGACTGGTATCTATCCGTATATCTACATTGACCCGATATCTGCATTGACCCGCGCTCGAGCCATATTTCATGAGCTAGACATTTTTTCCTGATTCAAGTTGACGTGCCACAGGCATTCGTTCTCGTCGCTGAAAAGTCATCACGAGGTCGTTGAGAGGTTTTCGTGTCCAACGAGGTCAAAGAGCAAATCCGCATGCGTCTCGATCTCGCTGAGGTCGTAGGCGATGTTGTGGCGCTCAAACCGGCTGGCCGTGACCGCTACAAGGGTTTATGTCCTTTTCACGACGAAAAAACGCCTTCGTTTCATGTGCTAAACGACAAAGGTTTTTACTACTGCTTCGGTTGCCAAGCCAAAGGTGACGTGTTCGATTTTGTCATGGAAACCCAGCACCTGGGTTTTGGTGATGCTCTGCGGATGCTGGGTCAGCAAGTTGGCGTAGATGTTACTCCACCTACCCAAGAAGACCGCAAAAAACGTGATTTATACGAAGTGAACGCGTTAGCGCTCGAGTACTTCCAACAGCAACTGCACACACACACGTTTGCGCACACTTACTTACTTGAACGTCGCCTCACAGAGGTGAGTATTGACACCTTCCAACTCGGGTTTGCCCCTGACAGTTGGGACGGCCTTCTGAAGCATTTACAAACTGCGGGTATTTCCCTTGATGACATGTCCCAAGCAGGGCTCTTGTCTGAATCGCGCAACGGTCGCCACTTTGACCGCTTTCGCAACCGCATCATGTTTCCCATCAAAGACTTCATGGGACGGGTGGTGGGCTTTTCTGGTCGGGTGCTCGACGACAGCACGCCCAAATACATGAACACCCCTGAGACTGATATTTTTGATAAAGGGTCACTGCTTTACGGGCTTGACCGCGCCAAAACCAGCATCCGCGAACAGCGTTCGTGCATTGTGGTTGAAGGCTATATGGACGTGATTGCCCTACATCAAGTAGGCATCGACACTGCCATTGCTGCTCTAGGGGCGACGCTCACCAGTGCGCAAGCGCAGCAACTGAGGCGGCTCGAGGTAGAGACCGTCTATTTGGCCTTCGATGCCGACGCTGCTGGCCAGCGGGCAACCCTGTCTGGGCTTGACCAGTCACTCGGGCAGCAATTTTTGGTAAAAGCCGTGCGGGTGCCTTTTGGCAAAGACCCTGCTGAGGCTGTTCTTTCGGGTGATACAGCTGATATTACTGCTTTTCAGCAAGCGTTAGACGCTGGTATTTCTGAAGTGACCTTTCGCTTTGAAACGGTGCTCGCTAAGCACAACCGCAAAACCCGCGAAGGCAAGCGGGATATTTTGAACGCACTGCTACCTGTACTAAAACCCCGCGATGTGTTCGACCCGGTCGCCAGCGAGATGCGCCGTTTAGTCGTGGACGAACTCGACATTGATGCAGCACGGCTTGACGCGTGGCTCAAAGATAAACGCAGCCGCAACGTCAACAGTACCCAAGTGCGCGGCATGGAACGCAGCGAACTTAAGCAGTCGCATGTGGCGTTAATTGAACTAGAAGTGATTGCCCTGCTGTTGAGCGAACCGCACGCCCTGAAAGAACGGCTCGAGCATGTCAGTGCCGCCCTGCCTCCGGAGGCAGAAGATTCGCTACTGCTCGAGTTCTGCGACCTCTGTTACGACTGTAATTTTGACGAACACGAGATTTTGCTGCACTACCGCGGGCGCGAAGAGGGCAGACTGGTGTTTGAGCGGTTGTTTCGTGAAGGCGACGACCAAGAACACGCCGTAGACATTCATGGGCATATTCAAAAGTCACTCTCGAGGTTGCGCGAACGCTACTTAGAACACGCCAAAGAAACCCAACGCAAGCACCTGCTCACCCGCATGGAAGAAGTGAGTCGTTACCTAACCGACCCCAACTTGCCTGCTGGTCAGTTGCAACAGTACTACGCTGAGCTTAAAGAGATTCAAGGGGTGCTGTCTGCTAGAGACGCTGAACGGCGTTTGCGGATGCCGGGAAGTTTTTCACGCAAACGTAAATAGTCTTATCGATTCCACGGGTTTCCCCTAGGTATTGATGGCCATGCCATGCCTAGAAAAAAGCATATTGTTAGCAATTCCACGTGTTTTTACTACAGTGGCAGATGTTTATCAAGGTTACATCAGTATCAATCGCGTTCAACTGTGTAGATGTCAATCATGGAGATACTATGTCAACAAATTTGCCGTGTATTTGATTGCCGTGTATTTGATTGAAGTGGCAATTCCATGTGTCGTTAGTTGCTGATGTTTATAGCCATCGTCAAGTGAACCCATACACCTTGATAACCATCACGAACGACCATCACATGTATCTCGATGCCTACGCAAGGTAGAAAAAACGATCGCCTCGGTGTCCTGATGGCGTTGGCGACTGCTATACCAACGCCACATCGACATAAAATGCCTTCAACTACAGCTAGGGTCAAGTGAATATGTACGCCTCAATGATCATCACGTAATCCCTTGAATACGTAGCATCTTGAATGACCATCATGTAACCCCTTGATGACGACCTAAGGTACAAAAAAGGGTGTCCTGATGGCGTTGGCGACTGCTATATGTAGATGTCATACCCATTCCAATTGATTTCTTCAGGAATCAATTCGCGCAGAGCGCGTAGGAAAAGCTACGGATGCAGGCAGGAACGTGAGAAAGTCTGTAGGACTTTTTGAAGTGTTTAGTTGGAATCCGTATCACTCATGGAAATGCCAAGTGTATCTAGGGTGGGGATGCCCAACAAAAAAGCCAAAAAAAAAGCGGTCAACACGGGGGAAGTGTCGACCGTTAGGGGGGTGGCTGGTATCGCTAGCGGTGTGAGGGCACCGCGTTAAGCAGCTTGCAACACAGAGGGGGGAAGTGTTTGCAAGTGGACTTTGCGAACAATGTTCATGGGTGCGAAACGTGGCAAACTAAGCAGCGTGGGATGATGAGTGTTGACGTTCGTTGCATTGGGGAAAAGATTTTGTATGGCAACGAGCATCTCAGCGGCTTGCTGCCCGAAGATGACCACGTAAGCACGGTTTTCGTCGTGCCCGTGTGCGGCCATGTCACGGCTGAGGCAAGCTCGAGCATTAAAGTCTTGTTCTAGATCACTTACGAGTGACTCGAGCACAAGATGCTCTAAGAGGTTGTTTGTTCGCAAAACCAGCGATACCATATCCATAGCTAGAGTCTACAAAAACAACTCTTACAGAACTCTTACAGCAGGGTGTTTGCACCCTCTCAGAGGGGATTTTTTAGTTTTTACTAGGATGTTTTTGACGCTTGCATTAAGACTTTATTAAGCGCGGCTATACTCTCAGCTAAAATTGGCTCGAGCATGGCATCAAGGTCAGTGATTTCCGCCAAATTGTCGTCACGGGCGTGTTTTTCGAGTGCAGCAAACGTTTGAGCGAGCCGTGCCGCGCCTAAGGTGGCCGCACTCGACTTGAGGCTGTGGGCAAGGTGGCGCACCTGGGTGGCATCAGCAATGACAAAAGCTGCTTTGAGGTCATTGACCTGTTTGGGGGCATCGTCCAAAAACATGCCAACTAGCATGGGAATCATGTCTTGGCCATCCGTATTGTAAGCACGCAATTCGTCAAGAGCGTGCTGGTCAATGAGTGGGGTAGCAGTGGGGCGTTGCTGTTGGAACTGCTCGAGCACAGCACGCAATTCGTTAGGGCGCACGGGTTTGCCGACAAACGTATCCATGCCCGCGTCCAAACAGGCTTGTTTTTCTTCATCAAACGCAGCGCCTGTTAGGGCAATGATATAAGGTTGTTGTCCTTTAGGTAGCATACGGCGAAGGTGACGGGTGGCCGTTAAGCCGTCCATGACGGGCATATTCACATCCATCAAAATGACATCAAAAGCACAGTCTTCACAGGTCTCGAGGGCAACTTGGCCGTTTTCAGCAACCTGAACGTGATAGTGCAAACGCTCGAGCACCTTGGTGATGAGCTTGCGGCTCATGGTGTCGTCTTCAACGAGCAAAATGCGTAAAGGGCTTGATGCTGATGTCATTCATGTCTTTATAGCATTTTATGCTCAGGCGTGAGGAAGCCTATACCACGATGCGGCTATGTTAGCTTAGTATGAACTGTACTGTGTTGTCGTGAGTATATTATGCTACAATTTATTATCTTGGTGGTTTGGTGAATGTGCCCGCAAAAACGTCAAGCAAGGTGCATCAGCGTGTCGTGTGACGTTGACAGCACCTTGGCTTACTTCCTAGACTAACGTGATGCCAACTCAGCAGGATGTCACCCTTAATTTAGCTTCCTTACTCGGTTTCCGAGGCGATGATTTTGTAGCGGAAGGCGTGTGGCAACCTGAAGCAGAACGCGTTGAAACGCTCGAGCTAGACCTCCCCGAACCGCTCACGTGGCGCATTCGCATTCAGCGCATTAGCGGTGATGACGATGTCTATTTGTTTGACGCCAAAGTTTCCGGTGTCACAACAATGGCCTGCAGGCGTTGCCTTACAGAGGTTGATGTGCCGCTTAGCACGTCACTTGTGTACACTTTGCACTACGAACCGAGCAGTAACCCCGCCCCGGGAGCGGTGTTTTTGCGTGAATCAAAAGGTGAAGATGTGCTGGTTTTTCAGCGGCCAGACGTGGATTTTGGTGATTTGCTGCTCGAGATGTTAGCCGTAGAATTGCCGCTCACCGTGTTGTGCCGGGAAGATTGTAAGGGCTTATCACTAGACGGTATCAACCTCAACGAGCACCCCGAAGCCGCCGAGCAAGATACCCAAGACAACACTGAAAATGACACCAATGAATCGCCGTTTGCAGTACTTCGCGATTTAGACGTGTAGAATAGTAGTTTGTGAATTTCGCGCCAAAGATGTTGGCGTGTCGTGACGGGGTAAATCTGCGATTAGCACGTGGGATTTACGTCTGTCACGTTTGCATGGATGCTAATACAAGACGGTCTAACCAAAGATGATTGCGTAACGCAGAAGGAGAACCAGCATGGCAAAACACCCTGTCCCCAAAAAACGCGTGTCTCGTTCACGCCGTAACAACCGCCGTTCACACGATGCTTTGAGCGCCCCAACGCTCACGACCTGTCCCGAATGTGGCAGCAAAGTGCTCCCGCATACCGTGTGTCAAGAATGTGGAACTTACAAAGGCAAACAAGTAATCGAAGTTGATACCTACTAATTCGGCTGTCAACACGTCAAGGCTGCTTCGGGCAGTCTTTTTTTTTGCTGTCTGCTGATAGAATAACCCGTTTGATGTGTTTGAATACTGCCATACCCCCGGATTCGCTGCTAACTGGGTGACGTTTGACCCCAAGCCCACAAAAACAGCACCAACATCGGCAACGTTGGGTGTTTATGGTGGGTATCCACCAGTATGTAACGACAAGGGTGGGTTGAGAAGTGGGCAAGGTGCAGCGTGTTATAACTGCGTTTCACCTTGCTAACTAGCCAACCAGCAGACGAGTATCCAGCAGACGAGTATCCAGCAGACGGGCAACCAGCAGACGGGCAACCAGCAGACGGGCAACCAGCAGACGACTAACCAGCAGACGGGCAAGCCAAAGTGACGGCGATACGTTGATAGTCACATTGACAGAACAGAACTGCCGCATGTGGCGACTTGCCCTGTGAGGACGTGATAGATGTGAAACCTAGCAGTGGGCGGGCGGGCATTCGTGCCCTTGGTGCGTACGCACCTGCCAAGATTGTGACCAACAAAGACCTCGAGGCCTTCATGGATACCAGTGATGAATGGATTACCAGCCGTACGGGTATCAAAAGGCGGCATGTGGCAGCCGATGATGAATTCACCTCGCACCTAGCCATTCACGCTGTTGAGGACATGATTGCGCGGCATGGGGAGGGGGTGCTCGAGGGGGTGGACATGGTGATTGTGGCGACCAACACCCCAGACGCGTTGTTTCCGGCAACCGCCGCCCTCGTCCAAGACCACTTCAAGCTCAACGCGGGCGCGTTTGATGTGCTGACGGCTTGTTCTGGCTGGCTCTATGCGCTGTCTGTGGCTCGGGCATATGTTGATTCGGGAACGTGTCGCAAGGTTTTGACGATTGGCGCAGAAGCCCTCACCAAGTTGATTGACTGGGAAGACCGCAGCACGGCGGTGCTCTTTGGTGATGGCGCAGGGGCAGCCATCATCGAAGCCGTGCCAGAAGGTTACGGGTTTAAGTCGTTTGTGCTCGGTTCTGATGGTAGCGGTGCCGATCACTTGCACATTCAAGCCGTTGGCAAGTGTTTGCCCAGTGGCAAACCCCTTCACCCCAAGCTAGAGATGAACGGACGCGAGGTATTTAAGTTTGCGGTGCGGGTGATGAACACGGCTACAGTGGACGCAGTGGCCAAAGCAGGCCTTGCCAGTGATGATATCTCGTTGTTTGTACCCCATCAAGCTAACTTGCGCATTATTGATGCTGCTAGAGAACGCCTCAACCTACCACCGGAACGGGTAGTGGTCACCGTCGATGAATACGGCAACAATTCCACAGCCAGTATTCCCCTTGCTCTGGTTCACGCCCTCGATGACAACCGCATCCACGAAGGCGATAATCTACTGTTAGTAGCGTTTGGTGGTGGCCTCACTTGGGCGGCGAGTGTGCTTACTTGGGGTGGTTTTTGTGAGGGTCATGTGGGTCGAGGTGGCGCGTGAGTCACAAAATCGCGGCACTTTTTCCCGGTCAAGGGGCGCATGTTGTGGGTATGGCGCATGATTTTTATCAGCATAGCCCCGCTGCCAAGGACATCCTTGACATGGCTGAAACGGTCTTACCCGGTCTGTTAGATGTCATGTGGCAAGGCCCTGCGGAGACGCTCACCCTAACGACCAACCAACAACCTGCCCTGCTAGCAGCTAGTGCGGCGGCGTTGGCGGCATACCGTGAAGCTGATGGTGCTGCGTTTGATGCGGTAGCGGGTCATAGTTTGGGTGAATTTAGTGCCTACTATGCAGCGGAAAGTTTGACATTAGCAGCAGCCGTCAAACTGGTGCGCCAGCGGGCAGAACACATGCAACGTGCCGTACCCGCAGGTACAGGCAGCATGGCAGCGGTGCTTAAAGTGTCAGCCGAACAGGTCGCCGAGGTATGCGAAAATACCCCAGGCATTGTAGAAGTGGCCAATTACAACTCACCGCAGCAGACGGTGATTTCTGGCGAAGTTGACGCGGTGAATGCAGCGGGGGAGACACTCAAAGCGCTTAAAGCTCGAGTCATCCCCCTTGCTGTCTCCGCGCCTTTTCACAGTTCGCTGATGAAGGATGCAGCAGAGGCCTTTGAGCATGACCTCGAGCTAGCTACCTTTTCTCCCTTGGCCGTGCCGCTCATCAGCAACATCGACGCCCAACCCATCACAACGACGCGTAACAGCGTGTCACTACTCACCCAACAAGTGACTGGGTCAGTGCGCTGGACGGATACCATCAACCGACTTGTCGCAGATGGCGTGACAGCGTTTGTCGAACTGGGTTCAGGCAATGTCCTCAGTGGTCTCGTCAAGCGCATTGTGCCCAAAGGTAGCCCGGTTACGGCAGTGGCGGTGAATGACATGGCCAGTTTGCACCAAGCCCTCGAAGCATTAGCTGGTTAAATTTGACGTAAATATTGATCGCGTAAGCCTATGACTGTGTAAGCCTATGACTGTGTAAGCCTATGACTGTGTAAGCCTATGACTGTGTAAATGACTGTGTAAGTCTATGACTGTGTAAGCCTATGACTCATTAAGTAGTAAGGAGACACTATGGACAGTAAACGCGTGTTGGTGACTGGCTCGAGCCGTGGCCTCGGCAGTGCTATGGCCAAAGAATTTGCCCAAAAGGGACATCAGGTGGCTGTGCATTACGTGCGCTCCGCTGAACCTGCTGAAGCCTTAGTTGCTGAGATTACCCAAGCTGGTGGCAGCGCCCACGCTTTTCAAGCTGATGTGGCCGATCCCAAAGCTTGTGAAAGCCTCATCAAGACCGTCAGCAAAACCTTTGGTGGTCTAGACATCTTGGTGAACAATGCGGGTATCACTCGAGACGGGCTTACCTTGCGCATGAAACCTGACGATTGGCAAGCGGTCATTGACACCAACTTGTCGAGTGCGTTTTATCTCAGCAAGACTGCCTTGCGCGGCATGTTGAGTGCCAAATGGGGGCGTATTGTCAATGTGGCCAGCGTGGTAGGCCTCACCGGAAACCCTGGTCAAGCTAACTATGTGGCCGCCAAAGCTGGCTTGATTGGTCTCACGAAAACCTTGGCCAAAGAATACGCCAGTAAAGGCGTCACCGTGAACGCCGTCGCTCCGGGTTTTATTGTCTCTGACATGACGGATGCCCTTGGTGACGATGTGCGCGAAACATACTTGGCGCAGATTCCGGTGGGGCGTTTTGGGCAAGCTGACGAAGTGGCTAAAGCTGTGGCGTTTTTGGCAAGTGACGACGCGGCGTATATCACCGGGCAAACACTCACCGTGGCGGGTGGCTTGGTTATGTAGTATCACGGCATAACCCTTAGGTGATACCTTGTTGATAGGTGTATTTTTGATAGATACGTTTTTGATGGATACATTGTTGATGGTTATATTAAAGTCATAGCGTCACAGCGAGGATAAAGCGATGTTTTGCTAGAGATGTTTTGCTAGAAGACCTCTTGCAAAAATCACTTTGTCGGTGATGGCAAAGGGCAATCCAGTAATTCGATTGGCACTTTCGCAAGAAGTTTAGAGATGTTTTGCTGTGGGTGTTATTGCTGGGGGCATCTTGCCTATGGTGTTAAGACTATGGTGCTACGACCTTCACTGCTTCACTCACAAACACGGCAACTTCACACGTTATACTCATGGTGTAGTACTTGCTATGAATGATGTGTAGTTGTCGTTTTTGCGTGGATACGGGTTTGTGATATAGGTTTGTGTGGATACTGCTAGACCAAGGTGGACATCAAACAAAAAGGTGGACATCAAACAAAGGTGTTGCGTACTCGAGCTGAAGATGTTGCCTGAAACACAATACGCAATGAATTGACGAATCAGTGTGGTGATGCAGTATGAGAGGTTAACACCACGAATATCCATGCCAATTGAGTCCCCTCGAGTGTTATTCGTGCAGGGTGTAAAGGAAACGTGACGGATAAAACATGACTGTTAATAGGAACACCCATAGAGATTGATGCAGTGTTTGCTTAAAACCCGTATTTTGCGGGCAAAAGCACCGCCCATCACGACTGCCTGTCACGACCGTCACTTTTGTCGATGCCACCGTGTTGTAAGTGTCGCCGCGTTATAAGTGTCGCTGTAATGTAAGTGTTAGCGCGTTGTAAATTTTGCCGTTGGGGATGTCAACAGGGATGTTGTCAGTTTGCATAGGGTGTCAAGCCATGTGTGTGCGTAACTGTTTTGTTTAGGGAGACATTTTTGTATTGTTAACTTTGGTTGGCGTGTGAGTGCGGCAGTGTGGGTTGTTATTGGGTCTGTGGCGTAAACCACTGGTGGTGACGCGTGTTCAAATTACACGATTTAATTGATGGTCGTTATGACATCGTGCGTCCTATTGGCCAAGGGGCGATGGGGGCGGTGTACTTGGCCACTGACATCGAAACGGGTAGTGACGTGGCCGTCAAAGCGTTGATTTTGCCCCCTGGTGAACACAAACCCCGTTTTTACCGTGAGTTTCAGGTGATGTCGCAGTTGCAGCACCCGCATGTGATTGACGTGTTAGCAGCAGGCGAACACGAAGGCATTCCGTATTTGGTGATGGCGTATGTGGCAGGGGGGACGCTGCTCGAGCACTATGTTAGTGCGCCAGCTGACGCAGGGGCACTTGCGGCTCGAGTAGAACTTGCTTGCCAAATCAGCGACGCCCTTAGTTACATTCACCGCCTCGGTATCATCCACCGCGATCTCAAACCCGATAATGTGATGCTCGAGGGTGACCACAGTTTTTTGATGGACTTTGGTCTGGCCAAAGCTCGAGATAGCCAGTGGCAGATGCTCACTCGAGCAGGTGATGTGCTCGGTACAGCCGCCTATATGAGTCCAGAACAAATTCAAGGGCGTCTTTTGGACACCCGCAGCGACCTGTACGCGTTGGGGTGTTTGTTGTATTGGTTGGTTACGGGGCAAGCGCCTTTTGCAGGTAGCAACTTACCTGAACTGATAGAGGCCCATGTCGAACGGCAACCTACGCTACCCTCGAGCCTAACCCCGCTCATTCCTGCTGACCTTGACGCCCTTATCGTGCGGCTTTTGGCCAAAGACCCAGCAGCGCGCTACCAACGGGCAGATGACGTGCGTTCGGCGTTGCAAGCGAGTCTGCGAAAACTAACGGCTACCCTCGAGGAAGTACCTATCAGGGTGACTTCGGAGCATGCTTCGGGGATGCGGGTGCACCTACAACGGGCAGCGCTCATAGGTAGGGGCGACGTTTGGCAGGTGCTCATGACTGCGCTGCAAGCGTTCCCACAGCAGGGGCAGGTGCTCGTGCTCGATAAGCAAAGCGCTGGGGTAGGGGCGACGCGCTTGTTGCACGATGTGGCAGCGCAAGTCGCCAATCAGCCGACGCTGTTTGTGCGGCACGAAGGTCACGGGTTGTTGGCTGCTTGGCGTGATGCTCTGCGTGAACATGCTGCGCGGGTCGACACAACAGGGGCGTATGGGTATCTCGAGCGTTACCTCGAGCCACTGTTTGGTGAGTCACATGCGGGTGAGTCACATGCGGGTGAACCGTTGTTTAGTGGCTTGGCTACGCCGCGTGCTGCGTCTGATGCAGACACGCCCCTCAACCAATCCCAAGCGACGCCCGCACCAGCGCACATCCCGCAACCTAACACCCCTCACGATGGCCATGATAACCACGATAACCACCGCTTTTTGATGGCGCGTACGCTCACTGCTCCCGTCGGCGTAGTGGCTAACGTGAGCGCGTTGTTACCGCCTCAGGCTGTGCCGCCTAGCACGGTTCATTCTCCTATACATCCGGGGCAACAACGTTTGTTTGATGCGGCTGCCCAACTGTTTTTGCAAACGCCCAGTGTGTTGCTCGTTGATGATGTCGATTACGCTGACGAAGCCAGTGCGCAGTTGTTAGCACACTTGTTAGAAAGCGGCGCGCTCGAAAGGTCGTTGGTGGTGCTAGCGGGGCGCTGCGAGGCGTTGCCACAGGTGCTCGCGGAGGTGCTCGAGGGGATGCTTGCGCGTGTGCAAGGTGGCAAGACGGTCAAAACCGACAGTGCCCAGCATGCCGACAGTGCCCAGCATGCCGATAGTGCTAGCGTTACAGATAGCGCTAACGTTAGTGCCTCGTATGTGGATACGCCCAACGTTGCAGACAGTACGGTAGCCTCGAGCCAGCAAGGTATCTTGACGGTGCAGGTATTGCCGCTTGCGCCCTTGGTCGATGAAGCCATGCAAGCATGGTTGCAAGCCCGCCTTGGTGCCCCCCTTGACGCTGCGCTCGAGCGTTACTTGTTGCGGCATGGTGGGGGTAATCCGCGTTTTACCGAAGAATTGCTGTTGTCATTACTGCGCACGCAGCAAATCAGCTGCCAGCGGGGAGTGTGGGTGTGGGACAGGCAAGCCAGTCACGTGCCGCAGTCGTTTCAAGATGTTTTCCGCCAACGCCTCATGCTTTTGCCGCCGCGTACTTTGGCCACGTTAGCTGCGGCGAGTACCTTGGGTGAGGTGATTGACCTAGCGGTGCTCGAGTCACTGTGTCGGCACTATCCGCCTGCTGAGCATGCTCGAGCCGTCATCGCTGGCAATATCGACACCCGTGAACGCTCGCTAGATAATGCCCCGCCAGATAACGCTAGTGTTTCGCAAGACGTCCGCGCTGTCCCAGATAATCCAGATACGCATCCAACAACGACGGGCACGAACGCTTTTGAGATTAACGTCAACCGGGAGGCCAATCGTGATTTCAATCAGACAGATGCGGTAGCCTCAACCAAAACGCCACACCACAAGCGTTTGGGCGTACCCGATGAACGCATTCGCAATGCCCTCGAAGAAGACCTGCAGCGCTTACAACATGCCAACTTGTTGCGGCCAACGGCGGCGGGGTACGCGTTTAGCCATCCGCTGCTGCAGCCGCTGCTCCATGATTTGCTCGAGCCAAACTACAAACGTCACTTCCACGAACACCTTGCCGAATACGTGAGCCGCCACCGTCGCCCGCTACCTGAGGTGCTCGCTTGGCACTACGCCGAAGCTGACTTGCCTTATCATGCGGCTGCGCACGCGCTAGCAGCAGCCCGTCGGGCAGAGCGATTTTTTGCTCACGACGTCAGCGAAAACCATTACCGCTACGCCCTGAGCCTGTTACCGCCGGATTCGCTGCGGGCGTTTGAAGCCATGTTGGCACTCGCTAATGTGCTCGAACGCAGTGGCCGCTGGGCCGAAGCAGAAGCCTTTTATCACAACGTCTGCAAGAGTGCCTTGCGCCCCCAAGCGTTGCACGCCCTGGGCCATTTACAGCAAAAACGCGGCGACTTGCTCGCTAGCGAACGCTACTTGCGCCAAGCGTTGCGCCTCAGTGACGACAAACGCCCTTTGTATAGCGATCTAGGACGCACGCTCACCCTTAAAGGTGAGTTTGATGCCGCCAAAAAGGTACTCATCCGCAGTTTGCGCTTAGCGGAAAACGCCCCTGAACTGACTGCCCATGAACGCGAACGCGCCATCAGCCAAGCCCATGTTGATTTGGCGGAATTGGCCATTCACTGCGGTGATAAGTTAAGTGCCCAGCAGTCGCTCGAGCGCGCTCAACGCTGCCCTAGTGAACACAGCGATTTACACGCCAAAATCCACAATCTTCTCGGTGTGACGGCTCGTATGGTGGGTAAACTCGATGAAGCCGCCGCCCACTACCGCCGCGCCGAAGCCCTTTATGACGCCCTTGGTGACTTGGAACGCAGTTTGAGTGTCAAACTCAATTTGTCCAACGTCATGGCCGATGCAGGCGACCGTGCTACGGCATTTGCAGCAGATGAAGCTGTGCGTGCTAAAGCTAGGCGCATGGGTGACAAAAAGCACGAAGCCATGGCCGCTGCCAATCAAGGAGAAGAGTTGTTAGCTCGAGGTGATTTTGCTTT
This sequence comes from uncultured bacterium, assembly GCA_964550765.1. Classification (GTDB taxonomy): domain Bacteria; phylum Deinococcota; class Deinococci; order Deinococcales; family Trueperaceae; genus JBCCBI01. The sequence goes on from CAZKAZ010000004.1 coordinate 88,583, forward strand.
GGCCCAGCAGATGCTCGAGCAAGCTGCCCAGCTTCTTGATAAGCTCAATTACATCCAATACGCCAATCACGTGTGCCTCAATTTGACCTTGGTGTGGTTGCGTCAAGGCGACATGGCAGCAGCTAAAAGCCAATTGAGTGCGCTCGCTGCTCGCATGGAACAAACCTCCCCGCAGCACCGCGCTCGCTTTGAACTAGCTAGCGGCGAATACTGGCTGTTACAAGGGCAAGCGGATGTCGCCGTTGATTTGCTCGAGCAAGCCACTGAAACTTTGGACGTCCTGCAAGAAGTGCGCGAAGCCATCGAAGGTTACACTCTGCTGGTACTCGCTTGTGCGTTTGATAGTCCTAGCGACGTCCCTGACTACCTTATCCGCGCTGCTGAACTAGCGAACAGCTTGTCTGACCCGTTGTATAAACAGCAAGTAGCCTATTTGCAGGGGTGTTTTGAGAACGATGCACAGATGCGTGAGGCGGCCAAGGGGTGGCTCGAGCAGGCGGGTTATGGGCATTTTGTGGTGCGCATAGAAAATATCTTGGCAAATCTGTAGGGTCTTAGCTGAACGATCACACCTCGAGCAGCGCTTCAAGCTCAATGATTAAACCGGGTAAATCTTCTTGTATGGTGGCGAATAGCAAACCATATTCGATATCACCATAATCATGGGCGAGGACGTTGTGTTGTCCGATGAGGTTGCGCCAAGGGATGTGTGGGTGACGGTGCTTAAAATCGTCGCTGACCCTTCGTGCGGCTTCGCCAAGAAGCTCTAAGGTACGCTCACAGGCACGCAACACCACGCGGTCACTATAAAATTCCTCGAAATTTCGTCCTGCTGCTATATCTCGCGTTTCTCGAGCGAGTTGCAGCATGTCGTGGAGGTGTGCGTAATCATCAGGCATGGTGTCGTTAGGCATGGTGTCGTCAGGTGTTGGGTGGGTCTAGCAAATACGCAGGAAAGTTCAGCGAATCATCTTCGTGCTGATAAAGAAGCCGCAAGTCCGGCACGATGCGCTCGCGGCGGTATGGGTTGCGCAGTATAGCCGGCGTCACCAAGTCCACCTCACGTGCTAGTAGTGCTGTTAGGGTATCTCGTAACTCCACAAGGTCAAACAGGGTCGTCTTGCTTTCTTTGCGAAAGTCAACTAACAGGTCAATATCACTTGTTGTGGTGGGTTCACCTCGAGCCACCGACCCAAACAGCGCTAGCGTCCGCACCTGATAACGGCGGCATACATCTATAAGGGTATGTTCTTGGTCGGGGCGTAGGCGCAACATACCTCAGTATACGCAGGCACGAAATTGACACCCCCGGAAATTGACACCCCCTGTGCGGTGCGCTACTATGCAATTATGTTAAACACGTGCAAGCGACTAGCTCGAGGACGCCCCTAAGCGTTCTGAGAACTTGCTTTGGCGTCCCTGACCTGTGGTTGGTCGGGGCTTTTTTTTGGTTTTTGATTTGGTGTCGTCGCTGGTACAATGACCCCATCTCGATGAACATACTGATACCTCGTGGGCGCATCTGCTCACTTACCCAAAGGAGTTTCCATGACGGATGTTACCGACGTCCCTTACCAGTCGGACAGATACAACCCGCAAGCAATCGAACCCAAGTGGCAACAGGCCTGGGCAGACCAAGACCTGTACAAGGTGGATTTGGAAGATAGCAGCAAACCCAAGTTTTACTTTTTGACCATGTATCCGTATCCTAGTGGCGACTTGCACGTGGGGCACTGGTACGCCGAAACACCTGCTGATGCCGCAGCTAGGTACTTGCGGATGCGCGGCAACAACGTGTTTTTCCCGATGGGGTTTGATGCTTTTGGTTTGCCTGCGGAAAATGCGGCGATTAAGGCAGCTCGAGAAGGTGGTGACGTTCACCCTGCCAAGCTTACCTATGAGCGCATCAATAGAATGAAACAGCAGTTTGCCCAGATGGGCGCGATGTTTGACTGGTCCAAAGAACTCGCTACCTGCGACCCTGAATATTATAAGTGGAATCAGTGGTTATTCATTCAGATGTTCAAAAAAGGCTTGGCGTACCGCAAAGAGTCTTTTGTCAATTGGGATCCCGTCGATAAAACTGTGCTGGCTAACGAACAGGTCATTGATGGGCGCGGCGACCGTTCGGGGGCGTTGATTGAGCGCAGGTTGATGCCGCAGTGGCATTTTAAGATTACTGATTATGCCGATGAACTGTTGGACTTTTCTGGTTTGGACTGGCCGGAGCGGGTGCGCCTCATGCAGACCAACTGGATTGGCCGCAGCGAAGGCGCGGAAGTGGTCTTCAGAAGTGAACAAGGTGACGACATTGAGATTTTTACTACCCGCCCCGATACCCTCTGGGGGGCGACGTTCATGGTGCTAGCGCCAGAGCATCCGCTGGTTGCTAAGCTCACTACACCTGATAAGCAAGCGGCGGTTGATGCCTATGTCGAACAAGCCTCCCGCATGAGTGAAATTGACCGCCAAGCAGAAGGCAAAGAAAAAACTGGCGAGTTTATCGGTAGCTACGCCATCAACCCCGTTAACGGCAACAAAATCCCCATCTGGATTGCTGACTACGTGATGATGGGTTACGGCACAGGGGCAATTATGGCTGTTCCTTATGGCGATCAGCGTGATTTTGAATTTGCCAAGAAATTTGGCTTGGATATTATCGCCGTGGTGAAACCCGTTGATGACAGCATTCCCTTCGACCCAGAGGAGATGACCGAAGCGTATACGGGTGCTGGGGTGATGATTAACTCTGGGCCTTTGGATGGGGTCACGTGTAGTGATGACAAGGGGCGCAAAAATCCGGCCATTGCTGCAGCAATTAGCTGGTTAGAAGACAACAGCGCGGGCAAAGAACGAGTCAACTACCGCTTGCGGGATTGGCTTATTTCGCGGCAGCGTTATTGGGGCACGCCCATCCCCATGATTTACTGCGACAACTGTGGGATTGTACCCGAAAAAGAAGAAAACTTGCCGGTAGAACTGCCGACTGATGTGGCGTTTATGCCTACAGGGGAATCACCCTTAAAGTCACACGAAGCGTTTATCAACTGCACCTGTCCTGAGTGTGGGGGGGCAGCCGCTCGAGAAACCGACACCATGGACACTTTCATGGATTCGTCGTGGTATTGGTTTCGCTACTTATCGCCCGATAAAGACGACGCCCCCTTTGATGCCGCGCTAGCCAAAGCGTGGACACCCGTCAACTTGTACACAGGCGGCATTGAACACGCTATTTTACACTTGCTGTATGCCCGTTTTTTTACCAAAGTGCTGCGTGATTTGGGACTGACAGAAGTGAACGAACCGTTTACCAAGTTGCGCAACCAAGGTATGATTTTGGGTGAAGACAACGAAAAAATGAGCAAGTCCCGGGGGAACGTCATTAACCCTGATGACTTGGTGAGCGAATACGGTGCAGATGCCGTGCGAACCTACCTGATGTTTATTGGTCCTTGGAGCGAAGGTGGCCCGTGGAACTCGCAGGGTATCGAAGGGGTATCGCGCTTTTTGCGGCGGGTGTGGGGCTTGGTCGTAGACGCCCCGCAAGACGGTCAAGAGGCTGACACCCGTGAAGTGCACCGCGCCATGCACGTGGCTATCAAAGAAGTTACCGAAGACTTAGACGCGTTTCAGTTCAACACCGCCATTGCTGAACTTATGACGTATGTCAATGTCTTGAGCAAAGCCAAAAACAGTGTCATGGTAGAGACGCGTGAGTGGCAAGGGGCGCTCGAGCACCTCATCACCTTGCTGGCACCATTTGCACCCCACATCAGCGAAGAACTGTGGTCACGCTTGGGTCATGACGCGTCTGTGCACTTGCAAAGCTGGCCAGATTACGACCCCAGTGCTTTGGAGCAAGCAACCGTCACCATGGCTGTGCAGGTAAACGGCAAAGTGCGCGCTGAAATTGAAGTGTCCAAAGACGCCGACAAAGCGGCCATCTTAGAAACTGCCAAAGCCGAAACCAACGTCGCTAAGTATTTGCAAGAAGGCGAGCTTAAACGCGAAATCGTGGTGCCGGGTAAGTTGGTGAATTTGGTGGTTAAGTAGGGGTGATTAAGTAGGGTTATTGGGACTGCCGCGCTAGCCACCAACGGCGGGCTCGAGGTAGTAACAAATATCCCAACAACACCAGATTCAAGACGCTTTCAAACACAAAAAAGATACCCCCGTAATGCTCCGTATCCCAGTAGCTTACGGGGCTTTCAAATCTAGCTTGCCAATTCACAGGAAATAGTAGCAGTGGCCCGTCGTCATTGTGGGTGACAATATCAATCAGACTGTGCAAACTACACGCGGCGACGAACCAAAAAAGCCACCGTCTCATGGGTGTTGCCTCATCAAAGCGGTAACGCCATAGTAGTGCCAAAGACGCACCCAAAATGAGCGGCGCTTGTAAAACATTGTGGGCAGCCATCCACAGGGGGTCATTAAAAAATAAATCGTAAAAGATCAGATTAAGGGCGTCATCAAAGGTCATGCCGATGACAAACCGAAAGTAAAGTGCACCCACAATCGACATGATGGTAAGCGGTAAGTCAGGTGCTACTGACCCCCACAAAACGGCTGCTGCAGGAAGGGGCGCTTTGGCCGTAAAACGCTTGCGCAATGCCGCCGTTATAATCAGGTGCGATGGGGTGTTCACAGGCTGAAGTATAGACCGAGGGACGGCATACGACTGTGGGGTTAGGGTGTCTCTCGAGGTAGGCTAGGGCATCTTTTCTTAAAGCGAGGCTAACCATGACCATGTTTCGCGCTTACCGCGTTACCAAAACTGACTCCGATACGCAGCGCACCGTCACCGACGTGCCGTTGGATGTGCTACCGACGTTTGATAATAGCGTGACCGTAGACGTGCACTACTCATCACTTAACTACAAAGACGCCCTGTCAGCAACAGGCAACCCCGGTGTCACCAAGACCTTCCCTCACACGCCGGGCATCGACGCAGCAGGTGTCGTGCAAGCGTCTGAAGACGCCCGCTTTCAAGCAGGTGATGAGGTCATCGTCACCAGTTACGACCTCGGCATGAACACCCCCGGTGGTTTTGGCGAGATGATTCGCGTGCCCGCTGACTGGGTCATCCCCAAACCTGCTGGGCTTACGTTGCGCGAGAGTATGGTGCTCGGTACCGCTGGCCTTACGGCGGCACTAGCGATAAATGCCCTACTCAGTCACGGCGTCACCCCAGAAATTGGCGAAGTGGTAGTGACGGGTGCAAGCGGTGGCGTGGGCAGCTTGGCAGTAGCGCTACTTGCTCAACAAGGGTTTGCAGTAGTGGCGAGTACGGGCAAAGAAGCCGCCCATCCGTTTCTGACTTCCCTGGGGGCAAACCGCATCATCGACCGTCATGAATTGTCCGAAGCAAGTTCAAAGCCGATGCTCAAAGGCACATGGGCAGCCGCCGTTGATGGTGTCGGTGGTGAGACACTCGCCAACATCATCAAGTCCCTCAGCTACGGCGGCGCAGTGGCTGCGTATGGTCTGGTGGGTGGTGCTGAACTTCCTATCAACGTATTTCCGTTTATCTTGCGTGGGGTCAGTTTGTTGGGTATCGACTCGGCGCAGTGTCCTACCCAAAAGCGCTTGCTGATGTGGGAAAAACTGGCAGGCGACTGGAAATTGGATAATTTGGACACCCTTGCCGAAGACATTACTTTAGATGAGCTTGATGGGGCGGTAGAAGCCATATTGCAAGGGCAGTTGCAAGGTCGGCGGGTGGTGGTGGTGCGAGAATGATGGCTAGTTGCCTTTGACGTAAGCTATTCTGAGTGCGTGAGTTAAAGCATTGGCGGGTCGTTGATGATCACACGTTTTAAGCACAAAGGCTTGGAGAAGTTTTTTGCCCAAGGCACTACGTCGGGGATTCAACCGCAACATGCAAAGCGCTTGCGTCTGATTTTGGCAAGGTTACATGCGGCGACCTCAGCTCGAGACATGAATTTGCCAGGCTTGCGGCTACATCCTCTTAAGGGTGATCGACATGATACCTGGTCAGTGCAGGTAAGCGGCAATTGGCGGGTGACGTTTCGCTTTGAAGGCGACAATGCTGTTGATGTCAATTACGAAGATTATCACTAAGATGATAACCAAGAGGATCGTTTGCACGCTTAAAGAGGTGAACAGTGAAAATGTATCAACCACCACACCCTGGTGAAGTATTGGACGAACTCTGTTTAGCGCCACTCGAGCTAACCCCCGAACAAGCCTCTGCCGCCCTTGGGATAAGCGTAGATGTGCTGACGGCTGTGCTCGAGCAGCGTGCTGCCATCACGCCAGAATTAGCCATTCGACTTAGCAAAGCTTTCAACACCTCAGCTGAAAGCTGGCTCAACCAACAGATGCACTACGATCTGTGGCTCGCTGAACAGCGCCTTGGTGACATTGAGGTGCAGCCTTTGTCCCCCGCGTAGTTGTCTGTGGCAGCGGGATTGTCGGGAAGCTAAGGAAATCTTTTGTAGAAATCAGCGGTTAATCACCTGCTACCTGCACGTCATCACCTACCCGTAACGTTCCTGCAACCAGCACCCGCGCCGTAATCCCGCCGTGTCCGCGCATGGCGTTGTAACCGCCTGTACCAAGGGCATCTTCCATCTGCGAACAGGGCGCACACAGACCGGAACCCTCGAGCACTACCTCCCCAACGCTAAACCGCTTATCTTTGAGCGCCAGCAAGTTAATGCCCGCAACTACCAAATTACGCCGTAACAAGGGGGCAAGGGCAGTTGGCTCGAGCGCGACGCCGGCAAGTGCTGCAATCACGGGTAAGTGCTCGGCTTGAATCAAGGTGACTTGCCGTTTGGCGCTGTCTCTAGGGGCGCGTTCACTGCGGTAATCGCCCATTAACCCGCGTCCGACTTCAGCTTGCACGTTACTGACGCTGTTAATCTCAGCGTGGCGGGCAGGGCGCAAAAGAATGTGCTCGAGCGTCCCGGAACTGGGGAACTGCTCGAGCAGGTGTTGCATTTCAGGTGATGGCATAATTGATTGTAGCAAGTTGCTGTTATTTAGTTGTCGGTGTTGTCCGTTGCGTCACTGAAGGTCACCGTAAAGTTGATACTACCTGTATCGGGGGTAAACCTGTCGATAGCTGTGTCCTCTATATCGTCAATGTCGTCAAGTTCGCAGATGCCGTTGGCGTTGCTGTCACCAAAAAGGGCGACCTCAAAAACCTCGCCCTGTAAAGTTAATTCACCTCTCGATAAATTACCATTTGTGTTAATGTTGCTGTTAATGGTTTCGATAGGTGCAATGGCAACGCTATAGGCACAGGCATTGCCTTCGCCTTGAGGTGTGTCGAATACCACGTCAATAAAGTGATTGGCGACGCTATCTTCACTCCAAACCATGCTCACAGCCTTTATCACACCCGCAAGGTCATCACCTTTTAGCACGAGGTCGGTGGTGTTGTCTTCGGCTACGCGTTCGGCGCTAGCACTTTGGTAATCGGCGCTCGAGCGAATCGCTTGGCTAAAGTTGTAAGGCAAATCTGTACCAAGGGCGGTATCGAGGGGCGTGTCTTGCGTGACTGACCAGGTAGGGGTGATGGCTGTCACCGTCAAGGTTAGCTCATCAGAGACGCTGGGGTTGATGCCGTCATCTGCAGTAAAGCGCAAGATATATTCGCCTGCCACGTTTGAGGTGAACGTGGTGATGGCCGTTGTTGTCGTGCTAAGTAACGGTTCACTATCAGCAGGACGGCTGATGACATCCCACGTGACCGTCAGGGGGTCGTTTTCGGGATCCTCGGCAACGCCTGTGAGGGTGATGCTCGAGCCAACTTTGACACTTGTGTCCTCGCCTGCGTCTACTTGCGGTGGATTGTTGACTGGCGTAGTGTCTGTCACTTGAACGGTGAGGACATCACTGGTGGTCAGTTCACCATCAGAAGCAGAAAACCGTACCTGATAGTTGCCCGCTACGTCAGCGCTGAATGTGGTCTCTCGGGCATTGGGGTCGCTTAATTGCGGCTCGCTGCCTGTGGGTGGGTCAACGACTTGCCAATTCACAGTCAAGGGGTCTCCGTCTGGGTCTTGCGCACTACCTGTGAGGGTGATGCTCGAGCCAACCTCAATACTCACGTCCTCGCCCGCATTCACGAGGGGTGGGTTGTTCACAGGCGTCACGTTTGGTTCAACTTGAACGGTGAGGAAATCACTGACGCTTAGTTCACCATCAGATGCTGAGAACTGCACTTGATAGCTGCCTGCAGTGTCGGCAGTGAAGGTGGTGGTTGCTGCGTTTGCGTCACTGAAGACGGGGTTGCTGTCCACAGGTGAGTCAACGACTTGCCAATTCACAGTCAAGGGGTCATCGTCTGGATCTTGCGCACTACCTGTGAGGGTGATGCTCGAGCCAACCTCAATACTCACGTCCTCGCCCGCATTCACGAGGGGTGGGTTGTTCACAGGCGTCACGTTTGGTTCAACTTGAATGGTGAGGCTATCACTGGCGCTCAGTTCGCCATCGGAAGCGGAAAACTGTAGTTGATAGTTACCTGCTGTATCAGTACTGAAGGTGGTGGTTGCTGCGTTTGGGTTGCTCAGTTGGGGGTTACTACCTTCGGGACCGCTGGTCACTTGCCACGTCAGGGTCAGGGCGTCATCATCAAGGTCAAACGCACTGCCTGCCAAAACGATGGCGGTATTGGGTGTCGTCACGGCGTCTTCACCTGCTTCTACGACAGGCGGGGTGTTGCTGGTCACGTTGCGCACGGTGACGGTGAGCACATCAGCCGCGTACAGCGCCCCATCAAAAGCACGTAAACGCAGTCGGTAGACGCCGGGTGTTTCAGCATCAAAACTAGTAACGAGGGCGTTGGGATTGCCAAAGCGTGGGTTGCTGCCTTCAGGGCGGGTGAGCACTTGCCAGCGCACGCTCAAGGGGTCGCCATCAGGGTCGGTGGCAGTGCCTGTGAGGAGGACAGTTCCACCATTACTGACTTGGTCAGTGCCAGCATTGACTATGGGCGGGTTAGCTGAAGGGGTTGGGTCAGGGCCGATGGGTACATCCAAGATGATGTCTTGGTCGAAGATGTTGCTCGAGCTAACCGTGTAGCGCACGCCCGTGTTGTCGTTACTGGCAATGCCTGCTAGCGTGCCAGGGGCGTTTTGCCCGTAGAGGATGTAATCGTTGTTGGTATCGCTAGGAATGAGCAACTCATAAAAACCATTTTCATCACTAATCGCCACGTTAAACGCCAAGCGTTCACCATCTAAAACGATGATGACATTGGCATTGGGCACGGGGATACCGTCACTGCTGAGCACTTGCCCGTTAATGTAACCAAGACCACCATCGAGCACACCGAGGTCGATGGTGTCACTATCGGGAACGTTGGGCAGAAGTGCTTGCGTTTGGGCGCTTTGGTTAGTGCGCACTTGAGCGTCAAATTGATATGTGGGCGTAAGCGGGAAACGCCGCTTGTCAGCATCAAAAAAAGCCACGTCAGTAAAGAACAAGCTAGCGTCTAGGTTATCGGCAGCACTGCGCACGACCTCAGCACTGAGGTTGCCGTTTTCATCGATGGGCGACGTGGCCATGAGGCGGTTACTGCCGTCGGGTTGTGGCTCGAGTAGTAGCGCCACTGAAAAGTCATACACGGCGGCTTCGCCAGCAGCCAAGTCGGGGCTGGCTTGGGGTGGCAGTTCACTGACGTTGAAGATATCGCTGCGCCAATCGAGGTCAGCCAGAATATCGTTACGAGCGAGGTTGTCATTTTCGCAAAAGCGGTAGATGCCATCTTGAAAGTCGGGGGCATTGCTTACAGGGACAGTAGATGCTTGTACCTCGTTGCTAGGTGACACGCTAGCACTGGTGTCGTTGCGAGCGGCTAAGTTGGCAGTGAGTTCGTTAAAGGTAAACGCTCCCGCCTGTAGGTCATCACGTCCAGCGAGGCTGTCAGCAAAGCGATACAGGACTTGTTCACTGGCAACCGTGCGTTGATTTTGCACGCGTTGGTACTCGAGCGACCCCTTGCACACCCAGCCTCCTTGACCGTCTGCTTCAGCAAGCAATAAAGCCACCTCTTGTTCAGTCGGTAAGGCGAGGTTGAACCCCAAGCGCGCTTCTGTTGCTCGGTTCAAACGGCTGCTAGCCAGCACGTTGCCGTCAGCGTCCACTGCCACCACAAACTCACGGCTGAGGTCGAGAAAGTTGGGCGTTTCTGACACGTCGGTAGGTGTGTTTTGGAGGAGTCCTAACACAGCAGCATTCAAGCCGCGAATGGCAACGGTGGGGGTGTTTTGCCCGTAGCTGGCTGCGACCCCGTAGCTGGCTGCGACCCCGTAGCTGGCTGCGACGTGGGCGATGTTGCGGTTAAGTGAAGCAACGCTCACGGCTTTTTCGTCGTCGTCCGTCAGAATGATGACGACGTTGCGCGACTGTTCGTCAACAAAGCCGCTGACGCCCACGTCTGCACTTGCTTCGGTGATGGTTACATTCACCGTGGCGCTCACGCCGTTAGCAAGCGTCAAGCGGGCGTCATAATTGCCTGCTTGGTCGTAGCGGTAGGTTGTTGGAGAGGTGCAATTGGGTAGCTCGAGCACCTCACTACCATCACCCGCATCAAACGTACACGCATCAGAGGTGTCTGCTGTGAGTGTCCAAGTGAACGACACCTCGAGGCCATCGACTTCAGCTTCAAAAGCGTCAATGTTGAGCGTGTCACTGATGACCGTGACGGTGGTGCTAGCGCTCGAGCTACCTGTGGCTTCGTTTACCGTCAACGTGTACGTCGTTGTGACATCGGGCGAAATGGTCAAAGGACTAACAAGTTCACCAGCAACAGGTGGCGTCAGTGACAGTTCAAACGGCGGTGTGCCGTCAATCTGCCAGCGCAACTCAGCACTTTCACCTTGGGTAATGACTGCAGGGGAGGCCTCGAGCGATACCCTCAGAGTAGGGGTGTCATCACCCCCCGAACAACCAACGAGCCAGCCAATCAACAACACACCTAACCAGTAACGTCTTAACCACTTAAGCCGATATTGCTTCATACACATCTCTCCCGTCAGCTCATTAGCTCAATGTTTCTGTGCTGTTTGTGGTGTGGATAGCAACATGTCGACAGCATATTTGTGTAATCAATGATGGTAGGGTAGCACCTCACAGTGAGTATTTGTTGTCACAATAGGCAAGGTTTCAGACACACGCTGCTCACACAGCTAAAACGTTGTTGATTTTGGGGTCTTTGCTAGTACAGTAAATAAAAAAACCTCCGCACGCGAAGTGAAGAGGTAGTGAAAAGGCAGTCAAGCGTCAAAGCACAGCATCAGGCTGGCACAGGCTTAGGTTAGCGTGAGATTACGCTGATCGTAAAAGGTTGGCGGTGGTTTCCAGCAAGTAATACATCGACACCGCCCCAGGGTCTTTGTGGCCTTTGCTGCGCTCGCCCAACTTGGAAGCGCGGCCTTTTTTGCTGTCCATCTCAGCCGTGGCGTTCATACCCGCTTCAGCAGCAGGAAGGGCAGCGTGCCACGCGTCGGCTAGGGGTTGGTCGCTGTGGTCTTTAAGGGCAGTGACAAAGGGATCGAGAGTATCGAGCATGGTTTTTTGGCCAGTGGTGGCTTTGCCCAGTTTGGCCATGCGGGAAAGGCCTAGCTCGAGCGCTGCTGTCACATTCTCCGTGGTGATATTGTCATCTTCCAGCTTGTTACCAATGGTGATAATAAAAATCCCCACGAGTGCTCCTGATGACCCTCCGGCAGCATCAGCAAATTGCGCTCCGGCTTCGCTGATGAGGGCACTGGGGCTGTTGTGATTGGCAGCTTGGGCACTAGCCGCCGCCGCTTTGAAACCGCGCACCATGCCAATACCGTGATCGCCGTCGCCAGCTACGGCGTCGAGTTTGCCGAGTTCGTCTTCTTTTGCTTGCATGGTTTGAAGGAATGCGGCGAACAAATCTTTGAGCATTGGAACAGACATCGTTACTTCCTTACATACGCCGGGCAGTCGGCGGGGGCAGCCATGAGGGTTTTCAGGTCGCGGTCAAGCCAGATGAGCGACAGTGAACAACCGTCCATATCCAGTGAAGTCGTTAAGCGGCCAACGTGGGTGTCATTGATGGTGAGGTGGGCGTGCTCGAGCTGCTCAGCTACGTCTTTGTAGAGTACAAACAACTCTTCTTCACTGGTGCGCCCCAGACTATTCACAATCACCGAAACCTCATTACCAGCATCCTCAGGGGCGTCAGCTAAGACTTTATCGGTCATGATTTTGGCGAGTTCCTTAGCAGGTAACAGTTCGCCTACATCAATGCCCGGTTCGCCATGAATGCCCAGACCAAGTTCCATCTTGCCCGCGTCTACTGTAAAAAGGGGTTCTTTTTTGCCCGGCAAGGTGCAACCATCAAACGCAATGCCAAACGTGCGGGTGTGGTCATTGGCGTGTTCGCCTGCGGCTTTGACACTTGCTAAGTTATCACCTCGGTCAGCGCTAGCACCAAGGGCTTTGTAGACAAAAAACCCGCCGGCAATGCCGCGCCGTTCGCCGCGCTCACTAGGCGGAGCCGAGGCAACGTCGTCAGTAACGAGTACGGTCTCTACCGCGATGCCGTCGTCTTCTAAGCGCATGGACGCCATGTCGAAGTTCATCACGTCACCGCTGTAGTGTCCGTAGCTAAAGAGCACACCCGCATCACTTGCCAACGCCTTGGCGACGCGGTAAGCCTGTTCTCCTGAAGGGCTGGTAAACACATCACCAATGACTGCGCCGCTCATCATGCCTTGGCCAACCAAACCTGCAAACACCGGGTAATGCCCTGAACCGCCGCCGTTGATGACTGATACTTTGCCTGCTCGAGGCACGCCGTGCGCCATAACCCCCGCTGCGTTAGGCACGCGCTTCATGTGTTTACTGTGGGCGCGCACCATGCCGGCGATCATGTCTTCTTTGAAATCACTGGGGTCGTTGATGAGTTTGGTCATAGACATCCTTTCAACAACAAGACGCAACCCCTGCGTCCTGCTGGGCTGACTTTATGCTGAGTAAGTGCATTGTGTAAGTGGTTATATCCTAACCTAGCGGCCTATGGGGCTGGCGTCGTTTGTGATGAAAACAAGCGCACAACGCAAGTGTGGGTAGCGTGTTTGGGCAAGGGGTGGGCTTGTTGAGATTGACCACACAAATTGGCCACAAAAAAGGCAGGTCAAGCCTGCCTCGAGCATCGTCAATATGCGTCTTGCGGCTACTGGCGGTTGCGCGATTCTTGCAAGAAATAACTGTAGGTGCTGTTGTCAGGTTCAAGGCTGCTCGCTTGCGCGTACGCCACGGCTGCCCCCGCAAAGTCACCCCTTTCAAAGGCGGTGCGCCCCAACCACGCCCACGCTTGTGCATAATCCCCATTGAGGGCAGCAGCGGCGGCAAAGCGTTCGCCTGCGCTTTCTAAGTTGCCTTGTTCGTAATCTTGCACCCCGCGCCGAAAGGCGTGCACAGCGTCAATGCCAAACGCGGCTTGGTCGCTGGCGAGTTCTAAAAAATACGCCGCTCTAAGGTCATTCGGGTTGAGGTTCAGAACTTGTTGCCAGTAGGGGATGGCTTGTTGCGGTTGTTCTAGGTCGAGATAAATCTGTCCTGCCCACACATAGGCTTCAATCGAGCCGGGTACTAAGCTGATGACCTGCTGATAAAAGTCGAGTGCAGTAGCAAGGTCTTCGCGTTGGTAGTAGTCATAGGCGAGTTTGTTGCCCGCTTCGGCGATATACGTCAAACTAGTGGCATCTAACACACCGCCTGCCAGAATATACGCGTTCCAGGTTTCCCAAGCAGGGGCGTACCAGCGGGTGATGGTGTAGATTTCTGCCAAAAAGCGCAGCGGTTCAGGGTGGCCGGGGGCGAGTTCTTCGGCTTGCCTACCAAAGAATTGGGCGTCTTGCCACAGCGGCAAGTTGAGGTAGTGTTCGCGGTAGGTGTTTAAAGCTTCTTGGGCGGCTTCGCGGGCGCTTTCTAGGGCGATTTCAGCGGCGTCACTGAGGCCACTTGCGGGGTTTACTTGACTGAAACTTACGCTCAAACTAGCTAGCAGGACGAGCAGTAGTAGGGTTCGTCTCATGAATGCCTCTTTCTGGAATAGCTCTACACTGGCAAGAGCCAGCACATCATGGGCAGTGTAGCGCCCTTGGCTGGCCCTTGCTAGTGAGAATTTCGCAGTGATGTCGCTAGTGATGTCGCTAGTGATAACTTATAGATAACTTAGTTGCTTGTGTGGAGCGTACTTTAGTGGAAGCGGTATCCCTTAGGTACAACCACCACGCCTTTTTCGGTGACCGTCAGCCCGCGTGCCCTATCGTCATCGAGGTTGATGCCAATTTCAGTGCCTTCGGGAATGTCGACGTTTTTGTCGATGATGGTGTTGTTGATGTGGCAGTTGCGGGCAATGTCGACGTCGTCAAAAATCACTGAATTTTCGACTGTGCTGTAGCTGTTGACGCGCACCCGCCGTGATAGTACCGAGTGGCGGATGGTGCTACCTGAGATAATCACGCCCCCAGCAACCAAGCTGTTGAACGCTTGTCCGCGCCTGTCGGCTTCTTCGTGTACAAACTTGGCAGGGGGGGAGAACTCACTAGACGTACGCAGCGGCCAGTCGTTGTTGTAGATATCAAACTCAGGTTCAGCAGCGACTAAGTCCATGCTGGCTTCCCAGTAGCTATCCAGCGTACCGACATCGCGCCAGTAGGTGTTGGGTTTTTCTTGGCCGGGAATGGGATTTTGGGCGAAGTCATACGCTTGCAGTTTGTAGCCTTCAGTGAGGCCGTAAGGCAACACGTCTTTACCGAAGTCATGCGAGGATTCGGCGTTGGCGGCGTCTTGCTGCAACAGTTCTAAGAGCGTTTCAGTATTAAAAATGTAGTTCCCCATCGATGCTAGCGCCATGTTGGGATCGCTCGGAATGGGTTTGGGGTGGTCGGGTTTTTCTTGAAACTCGGTGATTTGATAGTTGCTATCGACTTGCAGCACCCCAAAGCGGGTAGCATCAGCAACAGGTGTTGGATAAGCAGCAATGGACACGTCGGCTTCGGTCTCGAGGTGATACTGAATCATGTGTGAAATGTCCATTTTGTAGATGTGGTCACCGCTAAAAATAGCGACCATATCGGCTTCTTGTCCGCGAATCAGGTGAATGTTTTGATAGATAGCATCCGCCGTACCCCGGTACCACTCGGCACCAAGTTCTTCGTACAAATACATCTGTGCGGGTGCCAAGGTGATGAAATAGTCGCTCAAAAAGCTGCCAAAGCGCCAGTTGCGTTGAATGTGCTCGGTCAGCGATTGGGCTTTGAACTGGGTTAACAAGTACATGCCATAAATGCCTGAATTGATCATGTTGTTAAGGGCGAAGTCGATAATGCGGTATTTGCTGCCAAAGGGTACAGCGGGTTTGGTGCGTTTCCAGGTAAGCGGGTGCAGCCTTGTACCTTTGCCGCCTGCTAAGACCATGCCGAGCGTTTTAGGTTTGCGTGCCATCTTGCCTCCTCGAGGATGTTGAACGTGCTTGTTGAACGGTGCTTGTTGAACGGTGCTTGTTGAACGTCTGTGGCTGTCAGTGTGAACGCGTACCGATGTGGTAGTTAAATGTTATCAGTAGATGTTATACTTAAAATATCGATACAAAATTAACACACATGATGTTAAAGCATACAGCCAATAACGCCTCTGCTATAATCTGCGGTGACGCCATGACCCTGCGGTGACGCTATAACCATGACCCTGCGGTGACGCTATAACAACGTGCGCGCCAATTGCACGAACACGCACCAACACCATGTTGTCGTTACGTTTCCCATCATACACACATTTTTTGCTGAGCTTCTGTGTATAGTCACCAGCTAACTATGCCATCTTTGTTGGCAGTCGTCGTTGCAGCCTAAAGGCTGTCTGCCAAGGGTATGTCAGCATCGATATAGGCAAGGGGATATCAGCATCGATATAGGCATCAACATTACGCAGTCATGACCAAGGGGTTAACGCTTGAGGTTAATGGGGATGCCAGCAGCAATATAAACACCGATATAAGCACCAAAATCAGCACAACATTGCCGCAAGGGTGGTGATGGTCATGTCCGGTGAAGGTCTAGAGCATGTTTTCTACAAACCACACCGCTACCCACAAGGTGATAAAGGGTTCATACTCGAGCCCCCAAATCGTATTACAATGAAGTCGTGGAGCATTTGCGAGAATATCAAGATTATGTGTTGGCTTACCGTTTGCGGGCGCTCGTTGGCGGCAAGAGCAAACCCCTAACGGGCTATTTGTCGCTTGCTGAATACGCCAACAAACGCTTGCAGCGCCAGCGCCTCGCCGAAATGCTCCTCAAAAAAGCCAACTACCACGAAGACATGCGCCGCGTTGACACACTGACCGAAGAAATGAACTTTGGTTTTTGGCACAACCCCGGCGAAAGTGTTACCTTTTTGCGCCATGTCATCGAACAAGGCGGCTGTGCGGCGCTCGAGTCCGAAAGTGACTTCATCACGTATTTGCTCACGCCCTTAGAGCGTTCTAAGTTGCGTTTCAACGAAGAGGGCATCATTGCCCGTTATTATCTCGGTTTGTTGCGGGCTTCGGCGGCGTATTTGGATGCGGAAGTGTTCACCCGTTTGCGCGGTGAGGTTGAACCTTTGCGCGAGCAGATGCCCGTGTTTGTCATTCACAGCGACGAAGACGTCGTGCGCACGTCTTGATTGGCTGAATGATGGCTGCAGGTCAGGGTTGGCTCGAGCCACCTAGCACTCGAGCCACCTAGCACTCGAGCCACCTAGCACTCGTGACAACAGCATGCATGACAAGCAGATTACATCAGCACAGTACAAAATAGATAAAGATACCCTTTGTGTCACGGTGATGCTTTGGTACATGCTACGCCACAAGCGTCGTCAACATGAATCAGTTAACAGAAACCAACTGCATGACATTTCGTTAACATTGCACGATGTGTTATCAATATTGCGCCCGTTACAAAGATAGACAGAGATAGGACGTAATCGCGCAAAAAGCGTCCCACACTGAATCCCCACACTAAACCCCCCACACTAAACTAGTGTCCCCAAAGTACGGTGAACCTACTATGACCCAACCCAGCACGTTACCCATGTTTTCGCCAGCGGCACGCTTACCCAATTTGTTGGACGTGCCCATTGACGAATTACCCCTGCCGCAGGCTAGCCAGACCTATCGCCGCAAGCAACTCGCCAATTGGCTGTATCAAAAAGGCGCGAGGGGTTTTGCTGACATGACGACCTTGCCCAAAGCGTGGCGTGAACAGTTGGCGCAGGATTATGTGCTCGAGCCATTCACCCAGTTCACGCGTTTTCCTTCTGCCGATCATTCGGTGCGCTACCTGTTTACACTCCCTGATGGCAAACAAACCGAAGCCGTCTACATGCCCTATGCCAACCGCAAAACCCTGTGCATTTCGTCGATGGTGGGCTGTCCGGCGGGGTGTGCGTTTTGTGCTACCGGCGCCCTTGGCTTTGGCCGCAACTTGACCCGAGCTGAAATTGTCGGGCAGATTCTAGCTGTTGCTGACGGGGAAGGGTTTGTACCCACAGAAATCCGCAACGTGGTGCTCATGGGCATGGGCGAAGCGCTCCTCAACTACCGCGAAGCCGTAGCCGCCATTCGCACCATGATTCACCCCGATGGCCTCAATATGTCACCGCGTCGCATCACCCTGTCGACGGTAGGCTTACCCAACAAAATCCGCCAATTGGCCGCTGAGGGCATGCCGCTGGTGTTGGCTGTCAGTTTGCACGCCCCTGATGAAGACACCAGAAAGCAAATTATTCCCACCGCGCACGCGCACAGTATTAACGACATCACAGCAGCCATGCGCGACTGGCAAAGCAAAATCAAACGGCGCATGACCATTGAATACACCATGTTAGAAGGCGTCAACGATGCCCTGTGGCAAGCCGATGCCCTTGCTAAATTGCTAGACGGCATGCTCATTCATGTCAATTTGATTCCTTTTAACAGCTGGACGCGTTCGCAGTTTCGCTCGAGCAGTCGCGACACCATCGCCGCCTTCGAAGAACGCCTCACCCGCCGAGGATTGTCTGTCTCGGTGCGTTTCAGCCGTGGCCAAGACGCCGGCGCAGCCTGCGGTCAACTTGCGTTTCAGCAGTCCGCCTGACGACAACATTTGTGATTAATAAACACTAACTATCAAACTGCTAGTTACTAAACTTGCCATAACGCTGAATACGACATCCGCGCTGTCATCAGGAGGGGCGGGTGTTTTTTGGTCTATCAAACAAGCCTTCATAGGTCTATATGCCCCTACCAAGGCGCTACATGCCCCTACCAAGGCTCTATATGCCCCTACCAAGGCAAAGCCTGTTGCTGGTGGGGGTTTTTTGTGAGGTTTACGACCTTCTCGAGCCACCTACCGACCTCGTAGGGGATTTCACATGGAGGCTTTGGCAGGGCGGTCTACAATGCTAACTAGATTGTAGACGTGTGATTTGCTGTATTAAAAGAAACTATTCTTGTTGACTTTTTGTTTACAGCGCATGTTTGGGAGGCTTTTATGATCGTATTGGCGATCGCCAAGCTGGGGCTGGCGTTGCTACTTGCTCAAGGCTTTGTTTGGGCACAGATACAGACCCCACAGATGTTGCGACAAACGCCACGACAAACGCCGTGGTATCAAGCGCCACCACGTAGTGTGACGCCGTCTGTGACCCGTTCTTTGCCTGCAGTAGACGCCATGCGAGGGAGCATGTCGCTGCCGAGTGCGCCGAGCACGTTTCAGCCACGCCCGACGAACTTATCCATTGAAAACTTACGCCGAGCGGTGGCTCGAGACCCTAACAATCCGCAAGTGTGGATTACTTTGGGGCAAGCTTTTTTGAATGCTGAGCGTTACGAAGATGCCCGTAGTAGTTTTTTGGAAGCCGTTGCCCTCGAGTACCGCAACGCCGATGCCCACTTTGGTTTGGGTTTGAGTGAATATGCTCGAGGAGACTTTCAAGGGGCGTTGTTTTCCTTTAACGAGATGACCCGCCTCTTCCCGGAGCGCTTCGACGGTCACTTTAACAAAGGCGTCACATTTACCCGTTTGCGCAACTACGAAGAAGGCGAAGCCGCTTTTGCCGAAGCCATTGCGCAAGCAGCGCCTGAAGCCAGCCCGCAAGATATTATCGCGGCGCACTTAGGAAGGGCGAGTTTGCTCAAAGAGCTAGACCAATTTGAACCCGCTGCCACTGAGTACCAAGCCGCTATCGACGTGGTCAACAACCTAGGGGGCGACGACACCGAACTCACCTTTTTATATGGCGACGCTATGTTTCGCGCTGGTTTGGGGTTAGACGTGTTGGCCGATTTGGTAGATATTGAAGCCAACACGGACGATTACCGGGTGAGTTTGCTGATTGCCGATATCTACACCGCCGAACAGCGCATCGACTACGCGCAACGCTTTTTAGACCGCGCCCGCCTGCGTGCCATTGAATCCGGTGACGCCCAAGCGCAAGCCAACGTGCTGGTGAAGTTGGGGTTATTGCGGCGTGATTTGGGGCGTGGTGCGCTCGCTATTCAAGCGTTTGCTGAAGCCTTTCGCAACAACCCACGTTCGTGGCAAGCCGCGTATAACTTGGGGTTAGCCTACTTAGAAAATGGCCAAACCCAAGACGGCCTGGCTGCCCTAGAACAAGCGCTCGCCATTAACCCAGAAAGCCCAGAAATATATTTAGCGCTTGCGAGCAGTTACGACCGCCTCAACCGCCCTGATGATGCGCGGGTAGCCGCCGAAGCCGCTTTGACGCGTTTGCAAGACCCCTTACTTCGCAGTGAAGCGCAGTTCATTTTAGGACGTTCGCTCTACCGCTTGGGTGATAACGCCGGAGCAATTTCGGTGTTGGAACAGGTCGTGGCCGAACAACCCGACAACGCCAGCGCCCAACTGTGGGCAGGCCTCGCTGAATACGCCCTTGGTAACTTCTTAGAAGCCGCTCAGTACTACGAACGCGCCGTGCAACTCAACCCCAACAGCATCGAAGCCCGCATCAATCTGGGGGCTGCGTACTTAGCTGCTGAAAACTACGCTGACGCCGAGTTGGTCTATCAACTTATCATTCAAGACAACCCCCAAGACGCCGAAGCCTATTTCAACTTGGGGTGGGCGCTCTTATCGCAAAGCCGCCTCCAAGAAGCCCGCGAAGCTTGGGAGATTTCTCAAGACTTAGGTTACGCTCCCGCTCAGGCCGCCCTGAGTGAGTACTTCAACTAGAGGAACATAAATATGGATTGGATACGACGCAACTGGCCGGATTTGCTCATTGGTGTTGCCCTTGTCGCTGTGATTGCTGGCATCATCATCACCCTACTTTCAGGTGGGTCGTTTTCGATGTTTGATCGCTCGAGGCGCACCGTCACCACCCCCAACCAAACCACCACCACCAACTCTCCCTTTTCATCACCAGACGCCACCACACCCCCTGCAAACACCACACCAGACACCACCACATCTGGCACCACCCCGAACCAAACGCCAGACCCAGACCCAGCCAACGCCAACAATCCAGCCAACGCCAACACAGGTGCCAGTATCGAACCCATCTTGCCGGACTTGCCTGTGGCTGATGCCAGTCAGGACGCTGACACTGCCGCGTCTGCTGCCAATACCGCAAACAACGCCACCACCACGGCAGCCACCACCGCACCTAACACCACCGCATCTAACACCACCGCACCTAACACCACCACAGCAGAGACAACTACCACTGCCAACGCCGCTAGCACGCCCATTCCCCCTGCAGCAGCAGGCGCAGCGCCTTACCGAGTATCTGTAGGGGCGTTCGGTCAACGGCAAAACGCCGAAGTGCTTGCTAGCACCTTCCGTGAGCGCGGTTATCCGGTGTTTGTGGCGCAAGAGGGCGATTTTTTCATCACCTTAGTAGGCCCTTATGAACAAGAATCTGCCGCCAACCAAGTTGCCAACCGTATCCGCGCTGAAGGTAACGATGCCTTGGTATATCGCTTGTCTACCCCAGAACCCGCGCCCGCCCAAGCTGCGCCTGCCCAAGCTGCGCCTGCCCAAGCGGCTGCCCCTGCCCAAGCTGCCCCTCAAGCCAGCCAAGCCAGCCAAGCCAGCCCCGACTGGACAAATCGTGGCGGGACGTACTTACAAGTTGGGGCATACGCCAGCTTAGAAAGTTCACTGCCGCAACGCCGCCGCCTCGAGTCACTTGGTTTCAACGTTTCCGAGCGTTTTAGTGATGACTTGGTGCGCTTGGTGATTGGGCCATTTACCGAAGCCGAAGTGCCCGTTGCCCAAGCCCAACTCAATGCCAACGGCATCGACAACTTCCCGGTGCAGTGATGTCGACTGTTCCGAGTGCCACCATCAGCCGCTTAGTGACCTATTTGCGGGTACTAGGCGAGCTAGAAACCCAAGGCGTCAAAAAGACCTCCTCGGATCACCTCGCTGACCAAGCCAACGTGTCCGCGTTTCAAGTGCGTAAAGACCTGGCTTACTTTGGCCGTTTTGGCACCCGGGGCGCGGGTTACATCGTGCCGACGCTTCGCCGCGAACTGCGCCGTATTCTTGGTCTCACCCGTCCTTGGAGTGCGGTCTTGATGGGAACAGGCCGCCTCGGACACGCCATTGCGCACTACCCCAACTTTCACGACTATGACTTCAGCCTCAAAGCCTGTTTCGACATTGACCCGGGCAAAATCGGTAGCAAGGTGGCTAGTTACACCATCTTGCACCCCGAAGAACTGCCTCGAGTGGTCTTAGAAAAAGGCATCGACATCGGCATTATTGCCACGCCGCAAGAGACTGCCCAAGACGCCGCAAATGCCCTAGCAGACGCTGGCGTAAAGGGCATTCTCAACTTTGCACCCACGGTACTCAACGTCCCTGCGGAGGTGCATGTGGAAAACGTGGACTTTTTGGCAGGCTTAAAACGACTTTCGTTCTATATTTTGAATCCTCAACTGAGGGAGGAACTGGCATGAAACTATGGCGACGATTAACGCTGCTTGTGCCATTAGGATTGGTGCTTGCGGGGTGTGGGGAATGGGAACTGACCCAAAACGCCGACTTAAATGTGAATATTGAACCTGCAAGGCTGCAGTACACCGCAACCATTGAACAAGATGCAACAACGGGCAGCGTCTCGTTGGGCTTTGAAAGTACTGGCGATGCTGTTGTGACGTTGAGTGCTCGCCCTGGTTCATTGGGAGTAGACCTTGAAGGGTATAGCCTCGAGTACTTTTACTCTGATGGTACGCCCGTCATTCCTGGTGACAGCATGATGATGGTTAGTGAAAGTGCTCTGCCTACAGTGCCAGCAGGTGTTGTGTGTGAAGAGACGAGCAGCCAGTTTTGTAATATCAACTCTCGTGATGCGTCATTTGCACCGGGTGAACCTGTTGCGTTTACAGTGCTTAACGCTTTACCTCCACGCATTACTTACGAAGTGTTTTGCGATTTGCGGCCGGATGTTGGTGCTTATGCCCGCATGACAATTTTTGGGCAAGACAGCCTGAGGCGCGACTTTACACTGGTCATTCCGTCTATCCCCATCACTGCTAATGGTGACTTCCAAGTCCCTAACTTAGGGTCATTTTGCTTTTAGGAGGCGTGCTGATGAAGCGTTGGTATCTATGGCTCGTCATGCTACTTGCTGCCACGGTGTTCGTGGTGGCTTGCTCTGACGAAGACGACACGCCAATTATGGGGCAAGATGCCCCACCGACGATTGGTTTTTTGAGCGTGGGCGGTGTATCACCACAAGGAAATACTACTTTGACTGTGCCGCCGAGATTTACTGTGGTGCTTAATCCAGGTGCTCGAGGTGGCAAAAGTATCGCCCGTGTTGAACTGAACGTCAACGGCATTAACTTGCCTAGTAAAACCAGTTCTCCTTGGGAGTTTGATGTTGACTTTGGCTCACTTGCTGTAGGTGGTCCTGCCCTTATTTCGGCTGTTGCTGTGGATAGTGCAGGATTGCGGAGTACACCAGCAACACAACAGGTTGTTGTTGACTCAACGCCCCCTACCCTGACGATATCTGAACCGCAAGACGGTGACACCATTACGGGTGCTATCAATGTCTCAGCAACAGCTGTAGATGAAGGATCAGGGATACGTACAATTGCGGTGAGTGTTTCTGGACAGATAGTAGGAGTTGAATCCACCCCCGATTTGCCTGAAGAGAGTTCCATTCAACTTGCAATCCCCGAGAGTGCTGTTCCAAACAATGCAGATGAGTTAGTTGTCACAGCTGAAAATGGTGCAGGTAGTACAATCCAGCGCGTTGTAAGGATTGCTTTTGATAGTGATAGTCCGACACCAACAGGACCGCCTCCCACCGAAGTAGCGGTCGGCGATATCCAACAAAATGCAGACGAAACGCTGCGTGTACCTGTACGTGTTGTAGTACGTCCTGGTGATGTAATTGATGAGGTCATACTTACCGTTCGTAGTGAAGAATTAGGCACTCAACAGCCTTTGGTACGTGATGGAGCAAATACACCGTATATCTTCACAGTACCCACACAGTCTTTTGGTGATGGGGATACGCTTTTCTTCATTGCTCGAGCCACAACTGCAGCAGGTGGTGTTGCCAATTCAGAAGAAGCGTCGTTTGAAATAGATAAGCCTGGTTTAATCAACGCAGTACCGAGCTTCCAAATTGTTACACCGCAAGAAGGGCAGGAGATTTTAACGCCTATTTTAGACGTTGAGATTACCGTCGCACCCATCTCCAATGACTCGCAGTTCCGTTTCACTGATGACATTGTTGTGGAAGTGCTGAATTTTCGTGGTGATGTGACTGCATCGCAAACGATCGTTACTGAACCCAAAAATACGCCTGTTCTAGAGACGCAAACGTACACGACTGAGTTTGATGTCACACAGTTTCCCAACGATACGTATACCCTTTTAGCAAGAACACAGGTTGCTGAAGCCGATCAACCCCTTGAGGATGTACTGCAATTTAGGAATCAAAGCTCGAGCGATCAACCCCCTGCTTCAATCATCCGTATGCCCGTTCGTTATAGTGATGCCTATAACTACCCCCAGTGCGCTATTGAAGGTACGGAGTGTCAAGGCTTACCAATCATTAACCGTAACAGTGGAATTCTTATCGAGATTTCTGATGACAATCTGTCTACGGTTGAATTCGTTGAATTGCGCATCATTTGTGACCCACGCATTGATATCCTTGACCAGGACTGTGCGAATAATCCAGTTGACGCGCTGTTACTCAATCTAGATCTCAGCTTTGATCCTGAACCACCCTTTCCAGAAGTGAACTATGTCTATGTACCTGCTCCCGAACTTGATGGTAGTGAGTTCATTCAAGACGGTAACTATCTTCTTGTTATGACGACGTCGGATGAAAGAAGCCGTAATATTCAAGAACTTGCTATCCGAGTGGATAAATCTCGTAACACAATCGCAGGTATTGATGCATCGGCAATTCAGATAAGCGAGCCTAGTAGCGTAGCTAACCCAGGTTTGGCTGAATGGTTCTTAGTTGATGAAGATGGCAATCTTGCGACTGCTGAGAATCCAACGCGGGTTATCAGTGTGGAGACGGGTAGTCTACCTGGAGCAGTACTCCGCTACACAAACGTAGAAATCGATGCTGAGGTGGCATCAGAACAACCCGCGTTTTTTGAAAGGAGAGCATTTACCGCTGCCAACGTCGAGGGCTCAACGCCTTTTGCTGTTGATTTCATTATTCAGGATCTTGTGACTGGTGTGGTACGTCGCTATGCGGCCGCTGACACAATCATACCTGTAGCACCCGAGCCTCCCAATACGCCTCCTGCCTCTGATTTGGAAGAGCCGATTGAAGTGGTAGTGGGTACTACCTCTAGGATTAGTATCACTACGGTAGCCAGTGATGAAGATGGCGATTCACTTCAGTTTATCAGTATTGAAACTGAGCCAAATATTGGTACGGCATCTCTGATAAGTAGCGGTCTAGTTGCCTTTACTGCACCTGAAGATGTATTTGGTACTGCTACTTTTGAGGTAAGTGTCACTGATGGCACTGATACTTCAATCATTCCAATCACGGTTCGTATTGTTGCTTCAGCAACAGACGCTAATCAGCCTCCGCGCGCTCGGACAGAGTTAATTGAGGTAACGGCGGGTGAGGTCACGCCAATTGCTGTCACTGATGTCGCCATAGATCCCGAAAATGGAGGTCAATTGCAATTCGTGCCAAATGCAGTTATCAGTCAACCTGACACAGGTGCAGTACTGCAGCTCAATGCCAACTTTTTGTCTTACGATGCTCCACTAGATGTATCTGGTATCGCTTCATTTGAAGTAAGAGTTACCGATGGTTCTGATGCTGCTGATATTTCAGTTACGGTTGAGATCGTTGCACCATCAACCGATCCAACAGACCCGACAGACCCGACCGATCCAACCGACCCAACCGACCCGACAGACCCGACCGATCCAACCGACCCAGCGACACCTTAACGTTCTCGACTTCAGTGAGCCTCCTTCGGGAGGCTTTTTCTTTTTTATGGGGGCGTATACTGCGGTGTTGTGTTTGAACTTATTGCTAAAGACCTCAAAACCTTTGAAACGCGGCTCGCAGGTGAATTGCAGTCGTCGGTGGCGTTTATTGATGCCATTGGCGAAGAACTGGTGAGCGCGGGTGGTAAACGCCTTCGCCCTAGCCTGGCACTGCTCGCAGGCCGCTTGCTAAACGCCACCACCGAAACCGCGCTGAACGTGGCACTAGCCGTCGAACTGCTGCACTCGGCGTCACTGCTGCACGATGATTTAATTGACGACGCCGACACCAGACGCGGACGCGAAGCCGCGTTTAGGCGCTATGGCAACGTGGTGAGCGTGATGTCGGGCGATTTTATGCTGGCCAAAGTGCTGAGCTTGCTGGCAACTGCCAATGACGCCGCGTTTACCCAGCTTATGTCGGACACGGCAGCCCGCATCTGCGAAGCGGAAGTGTTGCAGTTTCAGATGGCGGCATTAGAAACGTATTCGTTTAGTGATTACACCACCATCATCGAAGGCAAAACCGCTGTGTTAATTGCGGCAGCGCTCGAGGGCGTGGCACTCCTGCACAATGCCCCAGAGGACGTGCGTGAGGATATGCGGGCGTTTGGGCTGGCTTACGGGCGGGCGTTTCAGATGCAAGATGATTATTTAGACCTCATGGGCGACGAAAAAACCCTCGGTAAGCCCGTCGGTGGCGACTTGCATGAGGGTAAAGCCACGTATCCGGTGTTACTACTTTTAGAGCAAACCGACGAAGCCAGAACCATCTTGCGGCGGCACGCCAAAGAAGAAGATGATGTTGCTCGCATGCGGGAGTTGGTGGTGGTGCACGGCGCGGATGTGCAGACTAAAGCCAAGATTGTGGAAGAAGCGGAAACGGCGCTAACGCACCTCACAGGATTTCCTGAAAGTGAAGCCAAAGAGGTGCTGATGTCACTGCCGAAGCGGGAACTGGCACGGGCACGTTAATACACTGAGGTATGCACATAGAAAGGGGAGATATGGCAAGTATTACGATTCAGATAGATGATGATTTGTTGGCAGTGCTCGAGCAAACCGCCCACGCTCAAAATAAAGATGTATCACAGATGGTCGCCATGGTGCTCGAGGCACAACTGGCCTCACCACAACCTCGTTATCACGATTTGGATGATTTGTTTGGCCGTTGGACGCAAGAAGAATACGAACGTATTCAAGGTGAAGTAGACGCACAACGACGGGCGTCACGCATCTTTTAGCCAAAAATCGTGAAAACAGCATTTTTCAGGCTGTCAAAACACGCGGCTAGGCAGCAGCTTGTTCCGCTGGCGTTTGCTTGGCGTATTGCTCAGCCCGCTTGCCAATGGCACTAATCATTGACGGGAAGATGAACGCGTGCAGCGGGAAAATACTCCACCAGTACAAAAAGCCCCATAAGCCTTTGGGTTCAAAGTACGCTGTTTGGATGACTTCGGTATGTTCTGGTGTGTCGCTGTCGCGCACGTCAAAACGTAACCAAGCTCTACCGGGTACTTTCATTTCGGCACGCAGTTGTAAATGGTCGCCGTTTTCCACGCTTTCCACCCGCCAAAAATCCAACGTGTCACCGGGCATCAACGTTTCGGGGTCACGTCTGCCGCGCCGCATCCCCACGCCACCTAGCAACCTGTCGAGCAAACCGCGCAGTTGCCAGAGCCAATTGAACGTATACCAGCCTTCTTCGCCGCCGATGCGCACGATGGCATCAAACACGCTTTGACGGTTAGTAGGAAAGTGCCGCACCCGCCTGTCAAAGAGCATGCCTTCGGTATCTTGCAGACGTTCTGCTGGGGGCGTCCCACGGGGGACGGCTGCTAGTGCGCCACTCCAGAGGGTTTCGACTGCCCCTTGGCTGGTGCGGTCGAGGGCGAGTTTGACGGCGGTTTCGTAGCTGATGGGGCGCACGCCATAGGCTTTGGCGGGTTCAGAATTATCGACAATCACTTCGCTGGTGAGTCCGTCAACCAGGGGACGGGCAATAGACGCTGGAATAGGGGTAATGAGGTTAACCCAGTACGACGATAACTTAGGGCTGAGTACTGCTGTGGGAATCATGATGCGCTTGAGGCCGCGAATGTCGGCATAATTGAGCATCATTTCGCGGTAGGTCATCACATCAGGGCCACCGATTTCGATGATGTTGTGTTTACCTTCGTCAGGAACTAACTCAGGGGCGCGCGCTAAGTAGCTCAGCACATCCCGCACGGCGATGGGTTGCACGCGGGTCGTCACCCACGAAGGCGTCACCATAATCGGCAACCGTTCGGTCAAATAGCGCAGCATCTCAAACGAAATACTGCCAGAACCAACGATAATCGCTGCCCGAAATTCGCTCACTGGCACGCTCGTTTTGGCCAAATAACGGCCAGTTTCTTGCCTCGAGGCTAAATGCGGCGACATGCCCTTATCAGCATCACCCAAACCACCCAAATAGACGATGTGTTTGACGCCAGCGCGTTCGGCGGCTTTAGCAAAGTTTTCAGCGGCAATGCGGTCACGGTTTTCAAAGCCTTTGGCGGACTTGCCCATCGAGTGAATGAGGTAGTAAGCGGTGTCGATGCCCTCGAGCGCTTTATCTAAACTATCTGGCTCGAGCGCGTCTGCTTCTACTACCTCCACATCACCTGCCCAAGGGCGGGCTGTGAGGCGGGTGCTATCGCGCACCATGCAGCGCACGGGTCTATCTTGCGCCAGTAACCTTGGCACTAAGCGCCCCCCGATGTAGCCGGTTGCACCTGTGACTAAAATGGTGTTCATGTTGCTATTGTGCACAAAAGATAGCCACAACACAGGGTACTGATGCGCTTTTGCCCGTTTTTGGTGTTTGACCTGCTGGCGTTTGGTTGTCTACGTTTGTTCATTCACGCTCGTCTATGTTTGTTGTGTTTGTTTGTCGAGTGTGAGGAGCGCCCCTAGTATCACCTCAGCTGCAGCCCGTAAATCTTCTGGGCGGCTTTGTTCGTCTGGGGTGTGGCTGCGTCCGCCGATACTGCGAATAAACACCATCCCCACCGGGCAGATGCTAGCCATGTGCATGGCGTCGTGACCTGCGCCGCTAGGTAGCTTGAGGCTGGCATAGCCCCGCGTGTGGGCGGCTTGCTCGAGGGCGTCTTGAATGGGTTCAGCGCAGCGGATGCCGGGGGCATTGCTCAATTGGCGGTGCTCGAGCGTCAACCCATCTTCTTCCAAAACAGGCGCAGCATCGGCCAAAAGTTGTTCATACAACTGGTCAATCAAGCTTTCTTCCAACGCCCGAATTTCTAGGTTCAATACCACCTCACCCGGAATGACGTTGGCACCGTTGGGATGGTTGAACATTCTGCCCACCGTGGCCACCACGTCATCTCTGGCAGCGGCTAGGTCTCGCACGCGGCGAATCAACCACGCTGCCCCCACGAGCGCATCACGCCTGAGCGCCATCGGGGTGGTGCCGGCGTGGTCAGGTTGCCCTAATACGCGCAGTTCAAAACGGCGGATGGTGACGATACCTGTGACCACACCAAGGGGAATGGCTTGGGACTCGAGCACCAACCCCTGTTCAATGTGCAGTTCCATATACCCCGCGTAATCAAATTGCTTGGTTTGGGTGATGTTGCTAGCACGTCCGCCCATGCGGTTAATGGCGTCAGCAAGTGTCTCTCCATCAGGATTTTCGCCTGCGAGCATGGCATCGCTGAGGGTATTTGATAGTGCCCGACTGCCCACACACGAGGCTGCGGCGTAGTCGCTGACTTCTTCGGAGATGAAATCAATGATCTCGAGGGGATGCTCGAGCGTCACGCCTGCTTCAGCTAAGGCTTGGGCGATTTCTAAACCGACGATGACCCCTGCTGTGCCGTCAAAACGCCCCCCTCCTGTCACCGTGTCGATGTGCGACCCAAGGGCGATGGTGGGTAATGCTTGACTGCCTTCGCGCCGTCCGATGAGGTTGGCAGCGGCGTCGTAGCGCGGGGTGAGGTTGGCTTGTTGGAATTGGTGCTCGAGCCACCCCCGCGCTTCCTTATAACGTTCCGTAAACGCCCGCCGCGTATACGGCACAGCTGGGTCGGTGAGGCTAGCAAGATGATCCAACCGTTCGCTGATGCGGTCTTGGTTGATGGTGATGGTGTGTGCTGATGCTTGTTTAACTGACACTTTTTTAGCTGACACTTTTTTAGCTGACAATGCCGCCCTCCTCGTTGATGTCGGCGTCAAAATCAACGACGTCAAACGCGAGTGGAAACGCGTCTTCTACATGCCGACCTTTGTAGTCCTGTTCAGCATAGGCTTCGTACCAAGCGTTGGCTTCGTGTTGACAACCGCGCATGATGCGGGCTTGCTCGCGTTCGTCCAAATCAGGAAATTTGCCTTCTTCTAAGACGAGGCGTCCGTTCACGATAACGGTGTGCACGTCGTCTCCCACGGCGCAATCAATCATGCTTTTGATGGGGTCATAGATCACGCCCCACCTAAGGGCGTCCATACTGATGATGGTCATATCGGCTTTGGCACCATTGGCGAGTTTGCCAAGGTCGTCGCGCCCGAGGGCTTTGGCGGCGTTTACTGTCACCGCATTGAAGACCTCTCTGGCAGTGCCAACCGTGGGTGCGCCTTCAACCACTTTGCACAGCAGCGACGCGTAGCGCATTTCGCTCAAAATATCCCTCGGATACGTGTCTGTGCCAAGGCAGACGTTGACGCCACGGGCGAGATAGCGCGAGAGCGAACGTAGACTCATGCCTCTGCGCATCATGGCGAGGGGGCTGTGGGTGGTGCTCGAGCCACTGTCTGCCACCAACTTAAGATCATTGCCCGCGTAGTGCGCCCACGGATGGGCATCACTCAACATGGTGTGACCTAGCAAAGCCTTTTCACCCAAAAAACCACACGCCCCCAGCAGTTGAATGGGGGTAAGCCCATAGCGCCGCAAGCAGGTGTGATATTCGACGAGATTTTGAGCGGTGTGCACGTGCCGCATCACGCCGAGTTCATCGCTGGCTTCAGCGGTTTTGCGCAGTAGCCCGTCGCTACAGGTATCTACTTGCAAGGGTGCTAAAAAACTATGCAACAAGCCACCCTGTTCGCATTGATGGTTTTCTACGAACTGAATCGCCCGCTCAAACAGCGCCTGCCCACGATTTTCGTCCCAGTCGTAACGCAACACCCCCCGATTGTCGCTGTACGGTTCAGCGTCGCGGTAGCCCACGCCCAAATAACCCCGCAGCGGAATCGTCTCGGTAAAGTCAATAATAGCTGCGTGGGTGTCAACATCTGCGCCTACTTCTACAAATGTGGTGGTGCCAAAACGTGCCAGTTCAAACAGAGTCATTTGTGCGGCCAACTCGGGGTCGCTGTAGCTAGGGGGGGCTTCGCCTTCGCGTCTAGCAGGGGCACTGTAGTTGAGGTAGCCTGCGCCAAACAGTTCTGGCTTACCCACGTCGCTCACCACGCGGTTTTTGGCGGCGTGACCTGCGTGCAAGTGCATGTTGATAAATCCTGGGCACACGATGCACCCTTGGGCGTCGATGATGTGTTCAACGTCGAGCGCCTCCTGGTACTGCTGCCCCACAAAGATGATGGTGTCGTCTTCATAAACGACCACCCCGTCGGGGATGAGGCGGTGCTGGTGTCCGTCAAAGCCAACTATCCAGCCGCCTTGGACGAGAGTTTTGGTCATGGCTACCTCCTGCTGATTCAGGTACTGCCGTCGGATGTTGTGTCGTCGCATGGGCAGATGAGATGTGTGAGGTTGATGGTATCACTGACGGGTGTTACGGGGAGGGGGATTAGGTCGAGATGCTCGAGCCACCCCAAAAACGTCGTTTCCCTGTTTGGCAAGATTTCAGCAAGCATCACCCCAACGTTGCAAAAAAAACATTGCAAAAAAAACGCCGCAAGCAGGGTCACGGCGTTCGCATGATGATATTTATGCGTTTAGGCTATAAGCACTTCACCGACCCACCATCCACAAACAGCGTACTGCCCGTCATGTAGCTAGCGGCTTCGGAGCACAAGAAAGCGGCTACCCGCCCAAACTCGGCAGGTTCACCCAAGCGTCCCATGGGGATATTGGCTAAGGAGGCTTGGCGCACGCTGTCGAAGTCTTTGCCTTCGCGTTCGGCTTTGACCTGGTCGAGTTGGTTGACGCGATCGGTTTCGATGCGCCCGGGTGATAAGCACAACACGCGGATGTTTTTGGCAGCCAGTTCAAGCGCCAGTGACTTGCACAACCCTTGAATGGCAGGGCGGAACACGTTGGAGAGTAATAAGTTGGGAATGGGTGATTTGACGCTCGAGCTAGCAATCACCACCACCACCCCGCCGCCTGCTTTTTCAAAGTGCGGTATGGCTAACCTGACGCTCCGCACCACGCTTTGTAAGGTCAGTTGATAGGCAAAGTCCCACTTTTCTTCTTCAAGCGCCAAAAATCCACCCGGCGGGGGGCCGCCTGCGTTGCACACCAAAATGTCTAACCCGCCGAGGTCGCTCGTGGCGTTGGCAAAAAGGGTCTCGAGCGACGTCTTATCGCTCACGTCCACGTCGTAAGCATGGGTTGAGCCGATAGTATCCGCAGCCGTTTGCGCTCGTTCGGGGTCGCGGCTCGAGACAGCCACGCGTGCCCCTTCGCCTGCTAAGGCTTGGGCACAAGCAAAACCCAGTCCGCTGCTCGAGGCGGTCACTAAGGCGCGTTTATCAGTTAGTCCTAAATCCATGATGGTCTCCTCAACCTGTAATCAGGCTCAATAATTAGACTTGATAGTTAAACTTGGGGGGATGGCTCGAGCTTCAAGCCGACCCGTGCAATGATGCCTTCAAGTTCACGTTTGGTGCGTTCGTCTAAGCCCATGCCCGGTGCGCGGATGCTATCACCAGC
Organism: uncultured bacterium; assembly: GCA_964550765.1. Classification (GTDB taxonomy): domain Bacteria; phylum Deinococcota; class Deinococci; order Deinococcales; family Trueperaceae; genus JBCCBI01. Next base: position 120,959 of record CAZKAZ010000004.1, read on the forward strand.
AATCGCCCCGCGAGCTTTGTAAATGTGTTTGCGAAACGCTAGCCCAATATTGGGTTGAAATTCGTAGCGAATCAGCGGGCAATATTTATCAAACGTAGCCGCCGCGCCCACTTTATCGCCTTCGGCCATCTGGGTGTAGATTTTGACCAAGATTTCTGGAAAAGCAAACCCGGTCATGATGCCAGCAGCGCCGCGCCCTAATTCTTCTAAGCAATATTCGCCCCCCAAACCACCAAAAATGGCTACATCGGGGTTGGCGTCCAAAATCTGCGACAGTTTGTGCAACACAGGCGGTTCTTCTAACTTGACAAGTGACACGCCCTCGATTTCTGCGCACATGCGGGCAATTAATGGGGCTGATAGCTTAATACCAAACGACGCCGGATAGTCGTGAATGATGATGGGCAAACCCACTTTTTCGGCCACAGCCGCATAAAAGTCATAAAGCACGGCATCGTTTTGCACGCCAATAGGCGCCACAAAAATGGCACTCGCGCCCAAGTCTTTGGCGGCTAAACCTTGTTCAATAGCATCCGCCGTACCAAACGCCCGCACCCCTACCCAGGTAGGAATCTTGCCGCCAGTTTGATCCACGACACTGCGCACGACGAGCTTTTTTTCTTCGCTGGTGAGTTTGTGCGCTTCACCCAAAAAGCCCAAAATGGCCACACCGTGCACGCCCATAGCCATCTCAAAGTCAATTAAACTGCGGACGCTTTTTTCGTCTACCGCACCATTATCGTCAAAAGGGGTGGGCAAAATGGGATACACCCCGCGTGCTTTACTCATAAGTCATCTCCTTCACTTGATGTCAGGTGATGTTAACAAACCTCGAGCCACCCCATCTCAAACTGTCATCTGTTGACAATATACACGTGTGGGCTAAAACCCCATTCATTCCAAACCGCATCAGATACCAGTTAAGCGCGATAGGCTAGCAAGGTGACATCTCTCCAAGGAATTTTGTTGACTGTCTCAACTGTGTGGCTTGTTTCAGGCTTGTTGTGGCGGCGCTGGCGCACCTCGCTAGACGCCCTGACACGACCCCTGACGCACCTTCGCACAATGAGTGTGTTTTGTGGCGTGTTGCTTGTGGTTGGTTTTGCGGTGCTGCCGAGTGTGCCTACTACTGGTGTAGAAGATGCCCTCTATGCAGTGAATGTGCCGTTTTTGGCGCTCACGGAGGTGTATCCGCCGTTGTGGCTTGTGGTGCTAGCAGGGCTTTTGTGTTTTGTCGGGGCGCTACTAAGCCGTCAGGGAGACGTGCGGGTATTGTCCCTGACGACATTTTTGGCAAGCGTGACGGTGTTGGCAGTGGGGTGGGGGTGGTGGCGTACGCCGCTTACGTTTACTGCTGTCACTATCAATCAAGGTGCGGTGGGGTGGCTCATCGGCTTGAGTGTGCTGGTCATTTGGCGGCTTTCGCGCCGCGCTGAGCAGCGGGGGACGGTCTTTTTTACCTGGGCACTGCTAGCGGCAAGTTGGTTGTGGTTGGGGTTAACGTCGCCCGGGGCAGCCGTGCAGATGCCTGGACTAGCGGGGTATTACACTTGGCTCGAGCCGGCGGCATCTTCAACAGCACAAACAATGACCGCAAAACAACTGGCGTATGGCGGTTGGTTGCTCGTGGCAGTGGCGGCGTTGCTGTTGAGCGTGGCGGTGGCTGGTACGACGTTGAGACGACAAACAACCACGATGAAGGCTTTAGTTAAGACGAAGGCTCTGGTTAAGGTGTCAGCGCGACGCGGCAGGATGAAAGGAGATGTGTGGCTCGAGGGAACATCCTTGGCGTTGTTCGTATTGATATTTGTGCTTGCGTTGCGCTATGTCGTCACGTTCGATGTGACCTTGAACGCAGAAAATGCTGCCTCGATGCTTTCTGGAGACGTCCGTGAGCAAAGCGTTATCCGCCTGTCAAATTGGCGCTCGTGGTTGCGTATTGTGCCGCCTTATTTGCTGCAAACGTGGTTGGTGGCAACATTACAAACAGGCGCAGTGGCGCTCGTAGCGCGGACGTTAGGGTGGCTTTTGCAACAGTGCTTACTAGGGGCGCGGCGTGGGTTTCGTCGCTCAATAGTGCAGGTGGTTCGCGTGCTGCGGGTGTTGATGGTAGTGGGTTTTGTGGTGTCGTGGTGGCTGGCGTGGCAACCCGTGGCAGTTATTTGGTTACTGGCATTGGTAGCAGTGCTTGATACTGATATGCAGCCGACAGTGGTGCGCAGTGTGTTACTTGGGGTGCTTGTGGGGCAAGGTTTGGGCGCTTTGATGTTAGGAAGTGTGCAAGCAGGGAGTGGTTTGGGGTTATTGGCTGTGGCTGTGGCGATGTGGGGGTTGCAATGGGGTGGCTCGAGGCTCGAAATGTACCTTGTGAAACGTGCGTCTTAATAAAAAAATGCGTTCTAAACGGCTCTAAAGCTACTTTGATAAAGATAAAAGGCTTTGTTTCGCCGCTAGGGGGTTGACAGCGTGGGGTTTTGCTATTACACTTACTTCTTGCTGCTCACGAGCGGCGCGAACGATGACAACTAGCGATCAAACGAGGTAGAAA
>CAZKAZ010000005.1:0-27177 GCA_964550765.1 uncultured bacterium
GCGCTCTGCGCGAATTGATTCCTTCAGGAATCAATTGGAATGGGTATTACTCATGGTGAGTGCTGCGACTGCACTGCTCGCTTTTTTTGTCTTTAAGTTAACACTGTCAAGTTTATTTTAGGAGGTAAGTCAATGAATCAACCCCCAGCCCCCATGCCCACTCAAAACCGTCTTTTACGTGTCTTTGCATCCTTGTGGAACAGCCCTCGTCCGCTGCTCGTTTTTAGTGCCATCATGGCGTTGTTAGGGGTCTTTTTTGCCCTTGGCATTGTGGTGGACTCACGAATGATCACGGGCGTACCGGCGTGGCTCAAACCGCTTAAGTTTGCCATTTCCATTGCCATCTACACCCTGACCATCGCGTGGCTACTGACGTTCGTACGCACCGACAAAATCTGGAAACGCCGCTTTGTGACCATCACAACATGGTTCATTACCACCACACTTGCCCTAGAAATCCTCGCCATCGGTTTGCAAGCTTTTCGCGGTACGACCAGTCACTACAACGTCAGCACGCCGTTTGATACCTTTTGGTGGACGGTGATGGCGTTAGCCATTATGGTGTTGTGGCTCACCAATTTTGCGTTAGCGGGGGTGCTCTGGTTTGAACGTTTTGACAGTCCGGTCATTGCGTGGAGTATACGTTTGGGGCTCATCATCTGCATTGTTGGCATGGGATTAGGGTATCTGATGACCAGCCCGAGCGCCCAACAAATGGCTAACTGGCAAGCAGGTGGCGACATCAACATTATTGGGGCGCACAGCGTGGGCGTAGCCGATGGTGGCGAAGGATTGCCGTTTGTGAATTGGAGCAGCGAAGGCGGTGACTTGCGCGTCGGTCACTTTGTGGGGATGCACGCCCTGCAGGTGTTGCCGCTGTTGGGTTGGTTTTTGGAACGTCGCCGCAAGTCGCAAAATAGGGCGGAGCGACGGGCTGGGGTGGCTCGAGCTTACGTCGAACGCATCTTCGTCGAACGCATCTTCATTGCTGCTGCTAGCTACTTAGCCATCACCCTGCTGGTTACTTGGCAAGCGTTGCGCGCCCAACCGCTCATTGCCCCCGATAGCCTGACGCTGACGGTGTTTGCTGGCATCATCGTGCTGACGCTGGCGGCGTTTTTGTGGACATTACGCTTACATACTAAACGCCCTTACGCCTACACTGCTGAACTCCACACTGCCGAACCCCACACTGCTGATCAAGGAAATGCGTCATGAATACATCCACGATTTTTACTCGCTTCACGCTCGAGGAAATTTATGAACGCGATTTTTGACGCTAGCAGTTTACTGGTCATGCCCTTTTGGGCGCTTATGGTGTTTGCTCCGACCTGGCGCGTCACCAAGCGCATTATCGACACCGCGCTACCGTGGATTGTCATGCCAGCGTGCTTGCTGTATGCGGTATTGGTTATTCCTGATGTAGCAAACGTGTGGACGACGGTGAGCAATCCTGAGCTTGCTAGCATTCAAGCGTTACTGGCGACACCCGCCGGGGCAACGATTGCCTGGGTACACTTTTTGGCGTTTGATTTGTTCGTCGGGCGCTGGGTGTACCTTGACAGCCGCCGTTGGCAGCTTCCTGCTTGGCTGGTAGCACCGACCCTATTTTTGACGTTGATGTTGGGACCTGTGGGCTTACTGACATACTTGGGCGTGCGTGCGCTGCTGCAACAGCGTCGGCTACCTGCGTCGCTCGAGCAAGCGACAGCACCTTCCTCCACATCGTCACACCTTAAACACTAACGGTGTGGTGTCGTCAGCGCGGTCAGCGTGCCATCAGAGGCAACTACGATAACTTTGCCCTCGAGCACCACAGGACTCACTTGACAGGGGCTACTACTTACTTGTTCACGGTAGCAGCACTTGCCACTATATGCGTCCAACACGACAAGTTCGCCCGTTTCTGTGACTGCGTATAAATAACCTGCTGCTAGAACAGGGGCAGCCGTAAACGGTACGCCGATATCACACGCCCATATATCATCACCAGTGCGCAGCTGCAAACAGCGCACGACCCCCGACCACGACACCACATACGCCTGCTGCTGCCAGATTAACGGCGTCGCCCATAATTGCCCCTCGAGGTCGTAACTCCACAGCACCTCAAAGGTATCTAGGTCAAGCCCGTGCACCGCACCCACATGCTCAGGAATAAGCAGCAACCGCTCGCCTGCACTCGGTTGGGCGCGGCATACACCAACGTGGGCTTTGAACAGAAGACTGCCCGTGAGCAAGTGCAACCCCAACAACCAACCACTGTGGGTCATCACAAAAAGCTGTTGACCGTGTAAGGTTGGCGGGGTGATGATAGCGTCGCCAGCTTGTCCAGTTTCATCGGCCAAATGCCAACGCCAATGTTCTGCACCCGTTTCGTGCTCGAGCAAGCGCACGTTGTACCGTCCAGAAACTAACAAATAACGCCCGAGTGCCACACTGCCCACCGCTTGGGCGTGTTCGTCTTGCCAAGCGGTCGTACCCGCCGGATAGTGCACGGCGTACAAACCACCACTGCGACTGCAATAACTCAACAAGCCACGCTGGTAACTGATGGGGCTGTTGATCTCGTCAGCAGCATCAAACCTGGCGAGCACCCGCCCATTATCAGGATGAATAACCGCCACGCATTCATCGCGCAAACCCGCCAACACAAACCCTTCAGCCGCTGTCAGTGCCGAAGGCCACTGCATGCCGCCCTCGAGCTGGACGTGCCAACGGGGCTCGAGCAAATCCGGACGCACCACCCCACCGGCAATAAAACCGCGTTGCCCGCCCCCGCCGAGGCGTTGTTGCTGGCTTTGTTGCAGCATCTGCGTGCGCACGAGCTCGAGTGACGCCGCAACGGCATCGCCTGAGTGAGGCCGCCGTTCGGGGCGTTTATCAAGTAGTTGCGCGACAATCTGCGACAAGGCTTGCGGCACGTGCGGGTTGATGTCGTGGGGCATATTGAGGGTTTCGTAGACATGTTGAAATAGCACCGCTTGGTCGCTATCAGCCGCAAAGGGTGGCCCCCCGGTGAGCATGTGAAACAGCACCGCACCAAGGGCATAGAGGTCAGCTCGAGCGTCCAAGACTTCCCCTTTGGCTTGTTCGGGTGCCATGTACTGCGGTGTGCCGAGCGTGCGTCCAGTGCGGGTGAGACGGCTCGCAGCAGCCAAGTGAATCAAGCCAAAATCCATGATTTTCACTTCGCCCCTTGCGGTTAGCAAGATGTTGTGCGGGGTCAAATCGCGGTGGATGATGCCTTGACGGTGCACATAGGCTAGTGCCTTAGCCATGTTGATGGCGGCATCAAGGAGGGCTAGCGCCGGTTCTAGGTCAGTTTCAAATGGCCCCAACTCGGTCACCATGCCACCGTCTACGAGCTCCATGACGAAATAGACTAGGTCTTCTGCACCTCGATCCGTACCAAGGTCATAGATACGCACCACACTGGGATGGCTGAGGCTAGCCAAGATGCGAATCTCGCGCAAAAAGCGGGCTTGGTCAGAATCTGTCAGCGAAGGACGCAAAATTTTTACCGCCACTTCACGCCCGAGGTGCTTGTCTTTAGCACGATACACCTGCGCCATGCCGCCATAGCCCAAGGGTTCAACGACTTCATAGCGGTCGTTGATGGCGTCACCTAATTGCACCTTGGTCACAACGTCAGTATAACTCACTCAGTTGTACTGCTTGCTTCAAATCAGTAGCACACGCGTTTGGTAAACGAATTGATACAACACGGGCGAAGAAAAAAATAGTCTCGAGCCAATACACTTTTTTAACGACGCTGGGAAAAACTTCTAACAAACAAAGCGTTCAACCTTTGCATAAGGTTTTAGGTTTAAACAGAGACCAAGATATCACATTCAAAACCCCAAACTTGAGGCATCGGGGTTGAAATACGTGGATTATGACTTAAGTTACAAACGCGTTACAAAATGAACGCAAGCATATTTGGCGTTTATACTGAAGGTTCTTATGGAACGTTTGTCTTCAGTTTTTTCTTCGGTGATTGCACAACTGCGCTCAGGCTGGAAATTAATCTTACTCGTCTTCTTATTGTCAGCTTTACCGATAGGTGTTGTTGTGCTGCTCAATATATGGCGAGACGTTCCTTACAGCACATTAACACGCGATCCAACTACGGCTACTGGTGCACCTATTTACACGGGTTTTCTTTCACAAGTAAGCATTTTGCTGTGGGCAAGTGCTACAGCTATCTGTTTACTCAGCGCCAAAGTTACCTCGAGCCTTCCTGATAATCCCACCTTCCCACGCTTTTTCTTTGCTTCGGCAGCGTTAACCCTCATGCTTGGACTTGACGATGCTTTTTTGCTCCACGAAGTGGTGTTTCCTTACTTAGGCGTTTCCGAAAACATCGTTTACGCTAGCTACATCGGCCTCACACTTGTATATCTTGTCATCTTTCGGAAAAATATACTTAAAACTAAATACATTTTATTTTTTATGAGCTTTTTGTTTTTTGGTTTGTCTATGGGGCTAGATGTCATCACACCGCGGGGTGTGGACTTCTTTTTGCTCGAAGATGGTGCAAAGCTCGTTGGTATTATGAGTTGGCTTACCTATTTTTATGATTCAACTACGTCCGTCATTGGCCAGCACAATAGCCAGCACATGACAAAACAACGCGCACGCAAAAATTGACCAGACGTTTGCCAGCTTAATTAGACGTTTTGTGAAAGTAGAAACTAAGCCGTTAAATAGCCCTTGTTCATCGTCGATAAACTGACTTATGCAAGAGGTCTATTCATTACACTATCGTCGTCGTTTATTGTCACTGCACGCGCAAGCAACAATCCAAGTGCGCGTTGACAAATCGCAACGTGACGGCTAAGCTCAACACCAGATACAAAAATCAGCAATTCCACATCACCACGACCAGTAACCGCCAAATAGTATTTCCAGTAAATTTAAATTAAATTTACATCTAATCAACAGCTTCATCAATCGCTGCTAAAATTACCATTATGACAGATGACGTTCGTTGACATTATTCGCGTGTTCAGCTCAATCAATTGTTATCGACGTCAGTCATGGGTATCGCCAAACCTTGAGCCTCTAGGGAAAATCAGCTTGTCAAGGAAAAGTTGTGGGTTAATCACGCTTTGGATGAAGATTATTAGGACATTCGTACCTGCGGCGGCGTGGCAGTGAGCCTATACTGACAATCGACATACAAACTTTGTGGTTCAGCACACCAACCTCAACGTGATGATGATGACCGTTGTGGGTGACGTATCGCTATTGACAACCACACGTAGGGTTTCGCTTGGGTTGCAACACGGTACAACTACCAAGCGCACACAGCGCAACCGTAGCTCGAGGAGCACACACATGACAGACTTTCCTAGTTATTACGAACAACTCAAAACCTTGATGGGCGAACTTGGTGCCGATATCCCTGACACCATGAACGGCTTTAAGAGCTTGCACCAAGGTAGTTTGCTCGAAGGTAGTTTAGACACCAAACAAAAAGAACTCATCGCCCTCGGTATCGCTATCAGCGTGCGCTGCAATGGCTGCATTGCTTTTCACGTGTCAGCCGCGCTAAATGCTGGCGCAACCCGCCAAGAAATCACTGAAACCATCGGCGTATCTATCCTCATGGGTGGTGGGCCTTCGATGATTTACGGCCTTGAAGCCTTAGAAGCCGTCAAACAATTTAGCGCTACTTCTGAAGTGGCCTAAACGCCATCTGACATACTCACGCACTGCTCACCAATTCCAAAGGAGTCAAGTAATGAAAAAATGGGTCTATTTATTCAATGAAGTCGAACAAGCCGAAAGCTATGTCAGTGGCGATTGGGAAAAAGTACGCACATTACTTGGTGGTAAGGGTGCCAACCTAGCTGACATGACCCGCATTGGCGTGCCCGTGCCGCCCGGGTTTACGGTCACTACCGAAGCCTGCAATGCTTACTCAGATGCCAAAGCCTTCCCGGAAGGCATGTGGGATCAAGTGGTTGCTGCCCTCAAAGATGTCGAAGCCAAAACAGGAAAAACCTTTGGCGACCCAAAACGACCGCTACTTGTGTCGTGTCGCTCAGGGGCAAAGTTTTCTATGCCCGGCATGATGGACACGATTCTTAACATCGGTCTAAACAACGAAGTCGCTGAAGGCTTAGTTTCGCTGACAACAGACGCACGTTTTGTTTATGACTCATATCGCCGTTTGGTGCAAATGTTCGGTAGCGTGGTCATGGGCGTACCAGATGAGGTTTTCGAAGCCGTCATTACAGCTAAGCGCAACGAACGCGGCGTAACCAATGATGTCAACCTGACTGCTGAAGACTGGCAAGACGTGACTGACCAGTTCAAAAACATCGTGCGCAGTTACACCGGACACGCGTTCCCAGCAGAACCACTTGCTCAACTCAAACTGGCAACCGAAGCCGTCTTTAAGTCTTGGAACGGCAAACGGGCGTTTGACTACCGCAACGCGTCGCACATTCCCCACGACCTTGGTACGGCGGTCAATATTGTCACCATGGTGTTTGGCAACATGGGTGATGACTGCGGGACGGGTGTGGCCATGTCGCGTAACGCCTCAAGCGGCGAAAACATGCTCGAGGGCGACTACCTCACCAACGCCCAAGGCGAAGATGTGGTAGCAGGCATTCGCATCACCCAACCCCTGAGCGACTTACAAGACGCCATGCCAGCTATTTACAGTGAGTTTGAAACCATTGCTCACAAATTAGAGCAACACTACCGCAACATGCAAGACATGGAATTCACTATCGAACACGGCAAGTTATGGATTTTGCAAACCCGCGACGGCAAACGCACCGCCCAAGCCGAAGTGCGCATCGCCGCTGACATGGTGGAAGAAGGTTTGATTGATAAACGCGAAGCGGTTTCTCGAGTAAAACCCGAACAAGTTGACATCTTCTTGCACCCGCAACTCGAGCGCAGTGCCCGCGAAAAAGCCACCCTACTCGCCAAAGGTCTGAACGTCTCCCCTGGGGCTGCCGTCGGTGCCGTAGCATTTGACGCCGATACAGCAGAACGCTGGGTCAAACAAGACGGCAAACAGGTCATCATGGTGCGCCCAGAAACCAAACCCGACGACGTGCACGGGATGCTCGCGGCTGAAGGTATCGTCACCTCACGCGGTGGCCGCACCAGTCACGCGGCATTAGTTGCCCGTCAATTTGGGAAACCCGCCGTGGTGGGCGTTGAAGCACTAACGATTGACCTCGAGAACCGCAAAATGACCGCAGGCGACATCGAAATCCGCGAAGGCGACATGATTTCTATTGATGGTCACTTGGGTGAAATTTACCTAGGTAAAGTGGCAACTGTCGTGCCGGATATCAACAACCCGTACTTGCTCAAAATTCTTTCCTGGGCAGACGAACTGCGCACGCTGCAAGTGTGGGCCAATGCTGACTACCCAGAAGACGCCAAACGCGCCCGCGAATATGGTGCAGAAGGCTTAGGTTTGGTGCGCACCGAGCACATGTTCTTCGAAACTGACCGCTTGCCCGTGGTGCAACAGATGATTATGGCCAAATCTTCTACCGAGCGCAACGACGCTTTGGCTGCCCTATTGCCCTTACAACGCGGAGATTTTGAGGGACTCTTTACAGCCATGAACGGGCGTCCGGTGATTATTCGCTTGATTGACCCACCTTTGCACGAGTTCTTGCCTTCTTATGAAGACTTGGTGCAAGACTTGGCTGATCTAAAAATTCGCTTGCAACACATGCCCAGCTTGGCCGAAGTTGACGGCGCACTTGAAGAAATCCGCGTCAAACAAAGCTACCTTGACCGCGTGTTAGCACTGCGCGAAGTAAACCCTATGCTTGGTACTAGGGGCGTGCGTTTGGGCTTGCAAATTCCTGAGCTTACCCAAATGCAAGTGCGGGCTATTTTCGAAGCCGCCATCAATTGCAAACGGCGCGGCATCGACGTGCAACCCGAAGTGATGATTCCACTAACCTCACACGTCAACGAACTCACTGCCCAACAAAGCACCCTAGAAGCCGTCGCCGAAAAAGTGATGCACGAAGCCAACATGAGCGTCAACTACAAGTTTGGCACCATGATTGAAATCCCTCGAGCTGCCCTTACCGCTGGCGAACTCGCAGGCGTCGCTGAGTTCTTCTCGTTCGGTACTAACGACCTAACACAAACCACCTTTGGGGTGTCTCGAGATGACGCCGAAGCAGGCTTCTTGGTGAGCTACTTGCAACGCGGCATCTTAGAAGAAAACCCCTTTGCTACCCTTGACCAAGGTGGCGTTGGCAAGTTGATGGAAATCGCCCTCGAGGCAGGCCGCGCCGTGCGCCCTAACCTAGAAGTCGGCATCTGCGGCGAACACGGCGGCGACCCCGCTACCATTGCTTTTTGCCACAAGTTAGGCATCAACTACGTTAGCTGCTCCCCGTTCCGCGTGCCTGTTGCCCGCTTGGCCGCTGCTCATGCTGCCCTCAACGACCCCCAAGCACCCACCAAAAAAGACAAACTGGTACACGCCTAACACTGAGCACATCAACACTAAGCACATCAACACTAAGCACGTCAGCGTAACGAAGTAACACACGAGACAGGGGGTTTGCGCCCTCTGTCTTTTTTGCTAAACATTGGCCAGTCATGTTTGCTAAACACACGTGCTGTTACTACGGTTGTTGGTTTTTACCAACGTCACGTCGACCTCAATCGCGTTCAACTGTATAGACGTCAATCATGAAAATGTTGTTTGTTGCTGGATTATCGAGGCGCACAGAAAGATCGCCACACGTTAACGTTCATCGCCAAAATCACCAAAGGCATCGCAGGTAGCAAACTCGAGCACCACCACAATATCCTCAGCTTCTAAATAAGGATAGTCCTGCAAAATCTCTTCATGGCTTGCGCCTGCTGCCAACAAATCCAAAATATCTTTCACCCAAATACGCAAACCACGCACGCAAGGCTGACCAGCACACTGCTCCTGCCGTACGGTGATGCGGTATCTTTGACGCCTAGTCACCATCTACTCAGTTTAAGCATTACCCTCATACTGTTCGCAAAATTGCTTGAAGACGGTTTGTCTTACTTCGTCTGGCACGTCACCAAACACCCTACCCAAGCGGTAACCGAGGTTTTGCCAGGTGAGGGTGCGAAGGTCACGATAAAGTTCCCGTTCACCTGCTAGAGACGCCACCGCATCGCGCCAGCCTGTAGTAAAGCGGGTGGCTCGAGCCGCATCCGGCGTCTTACGTTCATCGTGGTCGTAATCAAATTTGCGCTCGAGCAAAAACTGCACATCGGCCATTGACAGGTTAGTAACGTCCATGCAGGCAGTTTACGTCACTTATCCGCCAAAAAATCACGCAAGCGGGCAGCCAGTTGCGGAAACTCAATCAAAAAAGCGTCGTGACCGTGGGGGCTGTTGATGCGTACGTAATGTGAATTAGGGAGGCCTTCAGCGAGCTCGAGCTGTTCACGTTCCGGATACAGCACATCACTTTGAATACCCATAACAAGCGCGGGCATGGTGATTTGGGCGAGCACTTTAGACAACTTGCCACGCCCTTCTGCCACATCAAAATCGTCCATCGCTTTGGTGATGTAGAGATACGTATTGGCATCAAAGCGGCTCACTAACTTCACGCCTTGATAGTTCAAGTACGACTCAATCTCAAACGTCATTCCCAAAAGGTCTCTCGAGGCACTGACCCGTTCGCGGCCAAACTTGGCATCAAGCGAATCCAGCGAACGGTAACTGAGCATGGCAATAGCCCTGGCGAGTCCTAAACCACTTTCTGGCTGCTGACCAGGTGTGTAGTTGCCACCGTTCCAAGCAGGGTCGCTGGTGATGGCTTTTCTGGCGACTTCGTTGAGGCCAATTGCCCAAGCAGAATGCCGCGCCCCGATAGCAATGGGGACGATGCTACTGACCATGTCGGGGTAGCGAACGGCCCACTCGAGCACCTGCATCCCCCCCATCGACCCACCAATGACCGCTGCAAAACGTTTTACACCCAGGGCATCCGCGAGGCGTTTTTGGGCGTCCACCATGTCGCGGATGCTGTAACGCGGAAAACTGAGGCGGTAAGGTTCGCCCGTGTCTGGATTTGTGCTACTAGGCCCTGTCGTGCCGTAACAACCGCCCAAGACGTTACTACAAATCACAAAAAACCGCTCGGTGTCAATGGGTTTGCCTGGGCCAATTAACGGATCCCACCACCCGGGCACTTCTCTGCCCGCAGACTTATCAGCGCTATCGCGGTCGTGTACGCCAGCAGCGTGGGCAGAACCAGTCAGCGCATGACAGATGATGATGGCGTTCGTACCTTTGGCGTTAAGTTCGCCGTAGGTTTCATACATCATGGTGAGATGTTTAAGGGTTGCGCCGTACTCGAGCACTAGCGGATTTTCCGGTGTCGCCAGTTCTAGCTGCTGCGGCGCTATCACCCCAACGCTACCTCTAGCCCCTACCTGACTGCGCGCCAGCAACGCCGCGTGATCGCCCCAGGTTTCGTGTACCAATACCCGACTCACGAAGTCACCTCTGCTGTGATTGTCTTGTTTATAATGTCACTGCTGTCTGCCATAACCCCTTCAACACCTTGCTTATCATGTTGCATACCATGTGATTAACTAACCAAACTTGCCGAAAAGGATTTCGCTAACCCAACGCGTGCAAGGCTTGGTCAAAGTCACGCTGCAAGTCTGGCACGGCTTCTAGGCCGACGCTTACCCGTACCAAGGCTTCACTGACGCCCGCTTCGGCTTTGGCAGCTTCGGAAAGACTTGCGTGCGTGGTTGTCCAAGGATTGATGACGACGGTTTTGGCGTCGCCGATATTGGCAAGGTGCGACGCCAGTTTGACCGAATCGAGAAACGCCCTAGCTGTTCTCGTATCGACTGCTTCAAAACTCAGCACTGCCCCGAAACCGTTTTTGAGTGTGCGAGTAGCCACATCGTGACATGGGCTAGAGGTTAAACCAGGATAGTCGACGCGTTTAATTTTGGGGTGTTGCTCGAGCCACTGCGCCAATTCAAGTGCCGAATCACACGCCCGCTGCACCCGCAGAGAAAGTGTTTCTAAACCTTGCAACCCCAGTGACGCCGCATAGGGTGATAACGTCATCCCCATCGTAAAAAGCCCCAAGTCATAGGCGCGTAAACTAAAAGCTGCCGCACCCGCTTTGCTGGCGTAACTCCAGCCTTTGCGCGTCGCTGTGGTAAACGCCGGAAACTTGCCGGATGTCCAGTCAAAATTACCCCCGTCAACCACAGCACCACCAATAAACGCCCCATGACCGCCAATCCACTTGGTCGCCGAGTGCACCACGATGTTCGCTCCTAAGGTGAGCGGCTGACACAAATAACCCCCACAACCCCACGTGTTATCGACCACCAAGGGAACGTTGCCCGCACACACGTCAGCAAGGGCAGCGATATCAGGTACGCCACAACTGGGGTTGGCGATGGTTTCGCACCACACGGCCACGGTGTTGTCTTGAATGGCGTCAGCGACAGCAGCAGCCATAGGCGGAACCGTACTCACTTCCACGCCCCACGGGGCAAGGATTTTGTTAATGACGCTGTAAGTGCCACCAAAAAGCTGGTTAGATAAAACCACGTGCGACCCCGGCGACACAAGCGACATTAACGTGACCGTGGTGGCTGCTTGACCGGAACTGAGGCCGACGCCAGCTACGCCTTGCTCGAGCGCCACCAACCTTCTCACAAACGCGTCTACTGTGGGGTTGTGCATCCGTCCGTATTGATTGCCGGAGACCTCACCTGCAAACAAGGCTTCGGCATGATCGGCACTGTCGAACGTGTAGGAGCTAGTAGCGTAGATGGGGACAGCTCGAGCTTTGGTTGCTGCGTCAACGTCTTGGCCAGCATGCAGTTGTAATGTCTCAAACGCTAACGGTTCAGCGGCTACTGATTCGGTGATTGACGTGTCGGCTGAGTCGGAGGATACGTGGTCGGGAGGTACGTGGGTCACAGTTTCATCAGGACTACTCAAAACGCCATCCTTTCAAATTAATAAATATATAAAATAAAACGCCTGCACCGCAGCACAGGCGTGATGGTTTAAGCGTGGGCGAGTTCGGGGACGTGCTCGAGCGCTTGACCAAAGTCTTCAATAATGTCGTCGATGTGTTCAATACCAACCGACGCCCGCACCGTACCCGCACCGATACCGGCGGCTTTGAGGCCTGCTTCGTCAAGTTGCGAGTGCGTCGTGCTCGCTGGGTGGGTAACAGACGTTTTGGCGTCACCCAAGTTCACCAAGTGCGATGATAATTTGACGTTATTCAAAAAGGTTTTACCCGCTTCGCGTCCACCCGCAATTTCAAAGGTGATGATGCCACCTGCGCCGTTGGGGTAGTGCTGCTTGGCACGGTCATGGTACGGACTCGACGGCAGTGAGGGGTGGTGCACCGCGGTCACTTTGGGGTGTTCGTTCAAGTAAGCAGCTAGTGTTTCGGTGTTGTACATGTGCCGTTCGCCGCGTAGCGATAAGGTTTCTAGCCCTTGCAAAAACAAAAACGCGTTTTGGGGGGCAAGCGCCGCGCCCAGGTCACGCAAACCTTCGACCCGCGCCCGAATGATGAACGCGATGTTGCCAAAAGGGCCGTCTTTACCAAAAGTGTCACCAATCACCATACCGTGATAACTGGGGTTGGGTTGGCTGAATCCTGGGTAGCGGGGGGTGTTCCAGTCGAACGTACCCGCATCAACAATCAAGCCGCCGATGCCTGTACCATGCCCGTTAATCCACTTAGTGGCCGAGTGAATGACGACATCGGCACCATGTTCAATCGGACGGTACAAGTAACCTCCCATCGCCGAGGTGCTATCAACAAACACCGCCACACCTTTGGCGTGAGCAGCAGCAGCGATGCCATCAAGGTCAGGCAGTGCCAGTGACGGGTTAGGAATAGACTCGCAGTAGACGGCTTTGGTGTTGTCGTCAATGAGCGCGGCAAATTCTTCAGGGTCGTCTTTTGAAGAGGTAAAACGCACGTCGATACCCAAACGCGGCAGGGTGTTTTTGAACATATTGAGCGAGCCACCGTACAAATTCGGCGAGGAGACGATGTTGTCGCCCGCGTTGGCGACGTTGGTAATGGCCAAAAATTCCGCCGCGTGACCTGAGGCGACGGCTAGTGCGGCAACGCCACCTTCTAACGCGGCAATGCGCTGTTCCAAGACATCATTAGTCGGGTTCATGATGCGGCTGTAGATGTTGCCAAACTCTTGTAAGGCAAACAACCGAGACGCGTGATCTGCATCGTCAAAATTGTAGGCAGTGGTCTGGTAGATTGGAACAGCACGCGACTTCGTCGTAGCTTCAACGTTTTCTTGGCCGGCGTGCACTTGTAACGTTTCAAATTTATAGGGCATGGTTTCTCCTTGCTAATATTCTCTGCGGCTCATCTAATGAGCACGCGAAAGGGGCGTCGTGATGCTGACGATACTCGGTAACATGCTTTTTTTATTGGGCAGCGTGGCGTTTTTGGAAGACTCTTGGGAGATGACAGGGGTATGGTTGTTTATTGTCGGCAGCGTGTTCATGGTGATTGACAGTTATCGCCAACGGCACGCGATGATGGTCATGCAACGGCAGCTCGAGCAAGCCGCGTTTGCTGCCCCCCTCCCCACGTCTGAACTTAGCGGACTCACCTCCGAACCTTACTAGGCTTTTTCCCCATGCGCTTGAATGTGCGCTTTTAAAGACGCGTCTGTACCGTACATAAAGTGCTTGGACATGTCCGGTGAGTATTTTGACGCGTAAGGTTCACGCCCCAAAGCTTCAGCGACAGCGCGGTGATGAATGACCGAACCACCACAACACACCCCCACAAAGCGAAACCCCATGTCCCAGACGGTCTTGGTAAATTCGCCTAGTTCGTAGCGGTTGCATTGCTGAGCTTCAAGTGCCGCCGGAAAGGTGCGCCCGTTGGGAATATGCGCTGTGTTATTGGGATCGGGCAAGTTGAACATGGTGGGATGGTCTGGCGTGGTGCGGTAAGCCACGGGCAGTGTGCCCAAGTAACCCCCTGTGACGCGGTCGCGGACGCGCTCGAGCAGTGGCAACATGGTCTTCGGTCCACGAAAACAATTCACGCCTACCACTGTTGCCCCGAGTTTATTAAGCGTCTCGCAAGCATCTTCTGGGGTGCTATCGCGCAAGTTGCCATCGGCAAAAGCAGCCACCATCATCACACTCGGCAGGCCTGCCCGCTGAATTTCTTCTAAGGCGATTTTGGCTTCTTCAAGGTAATAAATGGTTTCTGCTTGAATGTAATCGACGCCTTCTTCGGCTGCCCAAGACACCATCTCGCGGTACATGTCCCGCACCGTCACATGCGATGCTGGATCGTCGGGGTCAAAGATGTTGGTGTTGGAGATATTACCTGCTACCAGCGCCCGCTGAGCGCTATTCGCAGCTTCTTCATCGGCAACTTGGTTGGCAATGCGCAAAGCTGCCCGGTTGAGTTTCTCGAGCAGGTCTTCTTGACCAATAATACGTAGTTTTTCGCGGTGACCATTGTACGTAAACGCGAGTGCCACATCTGAACCTGCTCGCAAAAAGTCGCGGGTCACTTGGGCGAGGACTTCGGGGTGCTCGAGCGCCACAGTTGGCACAAATTCACCCGCCCGAATATAACCGCGCCGTTCCACTTCAAACAGATACCCCCCAGCACAAATCACCCCACCATCGGCAAGGCGTGCTTCTAATGATATTGGCATGATGCTTCCTTTCTTACAAGTTGATGTACATGACGTAAGCGTTGATGCTTTAGCGTCTTTATCGGTGACATTTTTTTAGTATCGTTTTAGTGTCGTTATAATGTCACTACTGCCGTATACGCCAAGGTGTTCACATACCCACACTCCCGAGCCACTTTGCTAGCGCCACATGAGCACAAGACAAGCCATGCACCCCAAGAAGCAGGTACAGCACAAGCTGGCGTAAGCGCGTTAGAGCGCTCTCAACGCATTCGTTTGTAAGAGGAAAATAGGGTTCGTTTACAGCGCATTTGCAGCATAAAGACCTCCTTATCTGTCCAAAAGCGCACCATCGTGGTTATTGCTCTTGGCTGGAAGGAGCACCCGCCTAGATGAAGACTGGTTGCTGCGGCGTCAACGGGCCAGTTCCCTCTGCCGCTCTCGATAAGTTCTGCGCATCAAGATACCCAAGCAGATAGCTCGAGCCAACACGTTATATGCGCAGGTCATTCAAGTTAAACACACCGCTATACAAAACGCAAGGGGTCTCGTGAGTAACTGCACCACCGTAGACATACACGTAGACATACACTGTAGACACACACGAGCCATCAACGTGCGTTGCAAAAACAATGTTTGCCCCTTTTTCATCAAACAGAGCGTTTGGGTATAGCTCGAGCCATTCATACTGCATCACCAGACTGATTCGCCAATCGATTGCGTGTTGTGTTCAAGCCAATATCATCGACCCATAACCATTCCAATTGATTCCGCGCATCAATTCGCGCAGTTGTGAGACAAGCTACAGATGCAGGCTGGAACGTCTGTAGGCCTTTTTGCAGTGTTTAGTGGGAATCCGTGTTGCATCACCAAGCTGAATCGCCAACTCATTGCGTCTGGTGTTTTAGGCCACATCATCGACGCCCACATCATCGACTCGAGTACTCAACACCTTTGTTCGATGTCCGCCTTGGTCTAGCAGTATCAATGGTCTAGCAGTATCAATCACACAACGCTTTTGTTCAATATCTCGCTTGGCCCAGCAGTATCACCACACAACCGTTATAGCGTCACCTGCTACTGTAATCCAGCAGCAACAACACGACCCAAACACCACAAAAAACGCAGCCAACCGTGTGACTGCGCAAAATACGTTTGTGAAAACGTCAAGCTGCAGCGGCGGTTTCTAGGTACTTGGCATACCAGTCGAGCACTGGCTTGGCATCAATGGCAAAACTGTAACCTAGTGATGCCCAAAAGCGCTTGGCGCGTAGGTTTTGGCCGTAGACACTCGCGAGCACGCGGCGCACTTTACCTTGCAAACGGGTCTCGAGGTCACGCATGGCACGGGCGCCATATCCGTTGCGCTGCCACGGTTCACCAACGAGTAGTAAGTTAACCGTCGTGTCGCCTTTTTCTGGGAAATTGAGTTTGTAATCCAAGTAGCCAACGACGTAACGGGGTGGCTGAGAGGCAAACGTGCTTGCTGGCACTGAACGCGATGCTGCCGTGTCAACCCTTGCCGTGTCAACCCTTGCCGTGTCAACAAGGCCTTCGTCTTCACTCAAAATTAGCTCAACCTGGCGACAGGGGTCTGCAAGGGCAATCTCGAGCTCTCTGCTGACCTCACTTAACGTAGGAGTGGGCGCAGAAAGGCGCTCGAAGTACTTGGGTGAACGCACATAGAGCTGATGTACCAGCTCAGCGTCGTCGAGTGTTGCAGACCGAACGATGGTATAAACCGCTGTCGATAGCATAAGCGTCCTTTCGTGAAGTGGAATAGCTAATGGGCATTATAACCGATTTCACATGGTTTGACTAGTGATGTTCATACGGGCACGTGCAAGTTTATAAGTTCCGCAGGTAGCCATTCAAGCTAGGAATCTTTACTTGACACGTCTAGGATTGACATTCCTATTTGTGCCACATGTCACAAGGAGTGAAGATTATGTGAATGTTGTGCTATGATGGCGGCTTATGACAAGCGCAACGCTTAAGACAACCCCCTTACATGAAGAACATCAACGCTTGGCTGCCAAGATGGTGGATTTTGCTGGTTGGTCAATGCCCATTCAGTACCCGACGGGTATCAACCAAGAACACCTTGCGGTGCGAGATAGCGTGGGCATGTTTGACGTTAGCCACATGGGCGAACTGCGTATTTCAGGTGCCGGGGCGCTCGAGTTTTTACGCTTTGCGACCCTCAATGACCCCGCCAAACTTTCTGCTGGGCGCGGGCAATACACCATGATTTCCAACGACCAAGGTGGCCTCGTTGACGATGCTTACCTCTACCAACTGGCTGAGCAGGAATTTTTGCTCATCTGCAACGCCGCAGGCGATGACTTAGTTAACGAACACTTGCAAACACTGGCGCAAGATTATGACGTCAGCCTCGAGCGCGAATCTGCCGCGTGGGGACTTGTTGCGTTGCAAGGGCCACATGCTGAAAACACCTTGCAACCACTGGTCAAAACTGACCTCGGTGAACTTAAGAAGAACCGTATTATAGCAACCAAGCTTACAAAAACGCAAGTTGACATGCAGGTTGCCCGCACGGGTTATACCGGAGAAGACGGCTTTGAAATTTTGGTTGCTGCTGAGCATACAGCTGCGCTGTGGCGGGCGCTCGAGCAAGCCGGAGCTGTGCCTTGCGGCTTAGGTGCTAGAGATACTTTGCGCTTAGAAGCAGGTTTTCCACTGTTTGGTCACGACTTTACCCACACCACCAACCCGCGCTGTTCTAACTACGGCTGGGTCATTAAAGACAAACCCTTTTTTGGGCGCGACAACCTGTGGGACGTTTCTTGCCAGACGTATCTCGTCGGCCTTGAACTGCAAGGTAAAGGGGTCCCTCGAGAAGGCTATGAAGTCGTTGCAGACGGTAGTGTCATCGGCCACCTCACCTCGGGAACGCTTTCGCCACTCACCAAAAAAGGCATTGCCCTCGCCCGTATCGAGGCGAGTTATAAAGAACCCGGTCAGCTGGTATCCGTGCGGGTACGCGGTAAAGACATCACTGCAAGCGTTGTGAAACCACCATTTTATTGAGCACAAACGTCTTAGACTGTCACTAGTCATTTCCAAAGGAGTGTTTAATGGAAACCCCTTCACATCTCAAATATCGCGATACTCACGAATGGTCACTCGTCGAAGAGGACGTCATCACTGTAGGCATTACGGACTTTGCCCAAGATGCCTTAGGTGATGTCGTGTTCGTAGAACTTCCCGACGTCGGCGATAACGTCGACAAAGGCGAGTCGATTGCCGTCGTGGAGTCAGTAAAAACCGCTTCGGATATTTATGCACCAGCCGCTGGTGAAATTATCGAAGTTAACAGCGACTTAGAAGATAACCCGGAAAAAGTTAACGCGTCGCCCTATCAAGACGGCTGGATGTTCAAAATTCGCCTCAGCGATGCCAGCCAACTTGACGATATGCTAGACGCTGACAAATACGACGAAGTTGCGGAGGCTGAATAGTGCATTATCTACCGCAAACGCCCGAAGACATCGCCCACATGCTTAAGACCATCGGCGTAAATAGCGTCGATGAGCTTTTTGCCGACATGCCCCAAGCGTTGCATAACCCCGATATTGACGTGCCTGCAGGCATGGACGAAGTGAGTTTGCTAGCGCACTTGCGCGAGCTTGCTGACAAAAACGCTATTCCAACCCGCAGCTTTTTAGGTGGCGGTACCCGTCAGCACTTTATCCCTAGTGTCACCCCGCATTTGGCGATGCAAAGCGAGTTTGTGACCGCCTATACGCCTTACCAACCCGAAGTCGCCCAAGGTTTGCTGCAAGCGACGTTTGAATATCAGACTATGATGACCGAACTTACCGGGTTACCCGTTTCTAATGCCTCAATGTACGACGGTGCCAGTAGCGTTGCCGAAGCAGCCCTACTGGCAGTGCGGCAAACCAAACGTCAGCGCGTGGTGGTCAGTACGGGCGTGCACCCTGAAGCCCGCGAAGTCTTGGCGACGTATCTAAAACCCCTCGAGATAGCCATCTCTGAAGTGGCGCTCGAGTCACTCGTCACCCCGAACAGCGCCGTTGATGCCCAACTCGGTGATGACGTTGCTTGCGTAATTGCCCAAAACCCCAACTTCTTGGGTTATTTAGAAGCCATGCCTCACCTGGCCAAAGCCGCTCACAACGCTGGTGCGCTTTTTGTGGCAGTCGTTGATCCCTTGTCGCTAGCCGTGCTAGCTAGCCCCGGCGAATACGGCGCAGACATTGCCGTCGGCGACGGACAGGTACTCGGCAACCCCAGCAACTTTGGCGGCCCTAGTTTTGGATTTATGACGGTGCAAGAAAAACTCTTGCGGCAGTTGCCCGGGCGCATTGTCGGTGAAACGACAGATGTTGACGGCAAGCGGGCATTTGTATTGACGTTACAAGCTCGAGAACAACACATCCGCCGCAGCAAAGCCAAGTCGAATATTTGCTCCAACCATCAACTGGCTGCCGTCATGGCTACTGTCAACTTAGCCGCCCTTGGCCCTCAAGGCTTAACAGAATTGGCGACTAGCAGCGTCAAAGCTGCCCATCAACTAGCCGACGCCCTAACTACGGCTGGTTTAGATGTGATGCCGGGTAGGTTCTTCAACGAGTTCACCATCCGCACTGCCCAAGCTGGCAAAGACGTACGCCACGCACTTGCTGAGCGCGGCATTCACGCGGGCGTGCCTGTGCCTGAACACTATGGCCTCGGTCACGCCATTATCTTGGCAGCCACCGAGTTAACTCGCGACGAAGACATTCGCGCCCTCACTGACGCCCTTGCGCAACTCACCCTGCTGGAGGCCGCCCATGATTAAAGACCCAACCCCAAGTGTGCCCAATACTTACTACCAAGAAGCGGACTTTCCGCTCATCTTTGAACGCTCCAAAGCAGGCAGGCGAGCAGCCCATCCGCCCGTGCGTGAAGATGACACCAGCTTAGCTGACTTGCTTGGTGCCGAAAACTTACGTCAGGTAGCGCCTAAACTACCCGAAGTATCTGAACTGGACTTGGTGCGTCACTACACCCAACTCGCGCACCGTCAAGTCAGCATCGACGCTAATGCTTACTTTTTGGGGTCGTGCACCATGAAATACAACCCCAAAGTCAACGAAGAAGCCGCCAAACTGTTTGCTGATATTCACCCCTACCAAGACCCAGATAGCGTGCAAGGGGCGCTCGAGTTACTCTACAACTTGCAATATGACTTAGAGCAAATCACCGGCATGGACGCCGTTACCTTGCAACCAGCAGCCGGTGCCCACGGCGAACTGACAGGCATCTTACTCATTCGCGCCTATCACGAAGCCAATGGCGAAGGCAAAACCCGCCGCAAAGTAATCGTGCCTGATGGTGCACACGGTACCAACCCGGCAACCGCCACCATGGTGGGTTACAAAGTGGTGGAAGTGCCCACTGCTGATAACGGCGAAGTGAACTTGGACGCCCTCAAAGAAGTGCTCGACGAGAGCGTTGCCGCCATTATGCTCACCAACCCCAACACGCTGGGTATCTTTGAAACCAACATCTTAGAAATTAGCCGCTTAGCGCACGAAGTAGGTGCCCAACTGTATTACGACGGTGCCAACACCAATGCCATCGTCGGTCGCGCCCGCCCGGGTGACATGGGCTTCGACGTGGTGCACTTGAATCTACACAAGACGTTTACCACCCCGCACGGTGGCGGCGGCCCCGGTACTGGTCCTGTCGGTGTGAAAGCCCACCTAGCCGACTTTTTGCCCAAACCGCGCATCAAAAAAGAAAACACTGCCAATGGGGTTCGTTTTGACTTCGATGAAGACATTCCCCACAGCATCGGGCGGATGCGTTCGTATTATGGCAACTTTGGCAACTTGGTGCGGGCGTACACCTACATTCGGGCGCTTGGCCGCGAAGGTCTCAAAGACGTTTCGGGAATGGCAGTCCTCAACGCCAATTACTTGCGCATGAAACTCAAAGAAGCCGGTTACACGGTGCCCTTTGACCGCATCAACATGCACGAGTTTGTCGCCCAACCCCCAGGTGACCTTAAGACCATCGACATCGCCAAAGCCATGCTTGACTACGGCGTGCACCCCATGACGGTGTATTTCCCGCTGGTCGTCAAAGAAGCCATGATGGTGGAACCCACCGAAACAGAATCCCTTGAAACTCTTGACGCTTATGCTGCCGTGCTCGCTGACATCTTGAAGCGTGCTCAAGACAACCCCGACTTTTTGCACGACGCCCCCTATGACACGCCCGTGCGCAGGCTCGACGAGGTGACGGCTGCTCGCAAGCCCGTGCTCCGTTACGATGATGCTTCATAAGTACGCTTTGATGCGTTTGCAGAACGTGTGAAAATGTTTTTTTCGTTAACCAGTGCAGCCCTGCTTATGTTGGCGGGGCTGTTTTGGCTCGAGCCACGCCTTGTCTATATCCCCACACCCCTAGCAGGCGCAAGCTACACCATGACCCCCACAGACGTAGGTATCCCGTACGAACGCCTCGAGCTGACCACTCCCGACGGCACTGACATCGTCAGTTGGTTACTTATTCACGAGGATGCCGAAACCCGTCCTTATGTCATGTACTTTCACGGCAACGGCAGCAACTTAGAAGGCTACTTGGCACTCTGCGCTGAACTTTATGCCCTTGGGGCGAACGTGTTGATGCTCGAGTATCGCGGATACGGTGAAAGCAGTGGCCGCCCTAGCGAATCAGGCCTCTACCAAGACGCTAAGACTGCGTATGACGCCCTACTCGCTCGAGGTGTCTCACCTGAGCAAATCGTTTTGTATGGGTTTTCGTTGGGAACGGGGGTTGCTACCTACTTAGCCAGTCAGGTAGACGTCGCTGGGGTGATGCTCGAAGCGCCGTTTACCTCGCTACCTGCTGCAGCACGGGCAGCTTATGGGCCACTGACGCCCACGTTTTTGATGCGCAACCGTTTTGAGTCGCTCGAGCGCATTGACGACATCAACGCCCCCCTCATGGTCATGCACGCCCCCGGTGACCGGGTCATTCCTTTTGCTCAAGGCAAACAACTCTATGACGCTGCCAATGAACCCAAAACCTTCGTGCCCCTATCAGGCGACCACAACACCCTCGTTAGCGACTTGCCCGATGCCAGCGTCAAGCAAGCTTGGCGTAACTTTTTGGCAGACATCGCACCATAAGTAACGAAATAGTAGCTATAAAAAAGCGCGGGGGGTGTCCCTCGCGCTCGAGCTTCTCTGGTTGGTTATTGAAACCTAATGACAGCTAGCTGATTCGCCATCAGGCGCGGAGTTGCCGTCGGTGCGGAAACTGTGACCGCAACCGCAGGCACTAGTAGCGTTGGGATTATTGACGCTAAAGCCACCGCCCATCATGTTTTCGACGTAATCAACTTCGGAGCCGTCCAAAAGCTGCAAACTCATTTTATCGACAACCAAGCGCACGCCCTTATCTTGAAAGATCGTGTCGCCTTCTAACTCGCGGTCGTCGATGGACATGCCGTAGGTATAACCACTGCAACCACCGGACTTAACAAACACCCGAATGGCAGCGTCACCTTTGCCGTTGGCGCTGAGTAGTTCGTTGGCTTTCGCGGCAGCGGCGTCGGTGACGGTCATGCCGAGGGGCGTCATGTTGTTGGTATCATTGATAACTGCGTCCATAGACCATCCTTCCTTATTGTTCATTATGTTAGCACGCTCGAGCCACCCACAGGGCGAAACAGCTTGCGTCACCCGTGGGTAGTAAATAACAACGTATGCCCGTCTGGGTCAGCAATGCCAAAGAAAAGCGTGTCAGCTTCGCGCTGTAGCGTCTGCACCACCGTCACGCCCACTGCTTGAAACTCGTCATATAACGTCGCTAGTGCCCCGACGACGTTGATACGCACACAACTGACTGGCGGCGGCTGGTTAGCACGCTCGAGCCACATACCACTTTGTTGATGACTCCAGTCTCCTCGAGTGACCCGCACGCGATATATTGACGGGTCGCCGTCAGCGCGAAACCCTAACTTATCGCCATAAAACGCCACACTAGCTTCAAGGTCTGCAACCTGCAAAACGGGTTCAATGCTGACAAACCCCAACGTACTGACAGCTTGTGGTTCACCACGCCACGCACTCGCCTCGAGGCCATAAATCATCGTCGGCTGATAGTGGTGACTGTTTTCATCTCTAATTTTCACTTGTCCTAAGGGACAAAAGTCGAGTTTTTGTGCTACGCGCATTGACGCCGTATTAGACGCTTCAATCCACATTTCTACTCGCTCGTAAGCCAACGTGTCAAACGCATAGTGCAACACCGCCCGACAGGCTTCTGGAGCATAACCCCGCCCCCAAAAATCAGGATGGATTAAAAACATCAAACGGGGCGTATGCACGTTTCGCAGCAGACTGACATAACCGACAACTTCGTCAGCGTCTTTGGCGACGATTGCCCAGCAATAACCATCTGGATGGTCTACCCCTTGCTGCAGTGTTTCTTGCGTGGCCGCTAATTGTTCATGGGAAAGCTGCGGCAGGGCATAGGTATGGCGACTGTCGCTAAAGACTTTGAAAATACCGTTCGTACCACTTGCCGACAGTGGCTCGAGCTGCATACGTCCTGTTGCCAATGGCTTCGTCACAAGCACTCACCTCACTATGAGCCTGACCATCATGTACTTTATTAAATGGTTAACCTGTTAATTTATTGATTACTAACATTTATAGCAGTCATCAAAATTATACTAAGTGCTTTCAAGTCAACAAATCAGTTCACTGTTGACTAAAACAACACCTATTCTGTTAACAACGCAGGCGTTCGCCTCAAGCAAGATGACGTGAGAATAATATGAGTATTCTATCATGAAGCCCTGTTTGCAACAAGCCTATGATTGTCAAATATGTTAACAATTTAGTTGACATATACGTTTGCTTTTTCATGGCTCTGCCGCCCGAACCTGCCATTTCGCGCTATAATGCCTTATGACTACCGCGCCTGACGCTGCATCCCATCCCGAACGCGACGATGTAGATAGCACGATCACAAGCACTACTAACAGCAGTGACCACAACACTGACTACAGCACTAACCACAACAGTGTAAACGCGGGTGTTGCCCACAGCGATAGCCCCCCTAGTGATATTGCTATTGCCATGAAAGACATCGTCAAACGGTTTCCTCTGGTGCTCGCCAACGACCATGTCTCGTTTGACGTGGCTTGGGGCGAAGTGCACGCGCTGATTGGCGAAAATGGCGCGGGCAAGTCCACCTTGATGAAAATTCTCTATGGCATGCAACCCCCTACCTCTGGGGAGATTCTCGTTAACGGTGAACCTGTTCACTTTGAATCGGCCAAAGACGCCATCGCCAAAAATATCGGCATGGTGCATCAACACTTTATGTTGGTTGAACCTCTTACGGTAGCAGAAAACTTGGTACTCGGTTCCGAACCCACCCAAGGGCTGTCGCTTGACTATCGCAGTGCTAGGGCCAAAACCAAAACCTTAATTGATGAATTTGGGTTTGATATTGACCCTGACAGCAAAATCGAGCAATTACCTTTGGGCTTGCAGCAACAGGTAGAAATCCTCAAAACCCTCTACCGCGACGCCAAAATCCTCATTATGGATGAACCGACGGCGGTGCTTACCCCCCAAGAAACCCGGGGGCTGTTTCGCTTTTTGCGTAGTTTTGCTGAAGCGGGCAACGCGGTGGTGTTTATCTCCCACAAGCTCGATGAAGTCATGGAAATCTGTGACCGCATGAGCGTGATGCGCGACGGCAAGATGATTGGCACCGTTAAACGCGAAAACACCTCAACAACCGACCTTGCCAACATGATGGTGGGGCGCGAGGTAATTTTGCGGGTAGACAAGCAACCTGCACGCCCTAAAGAGGTGAAGTTGGCGCTCGAGCACGTCACCGTGCAGCTACCCGAAAAAGTCAAACCTGTGGTTAACGATGTCTCTTTTGAACTTCGTAGCGGCGAAATTTTGGGTATTGCTGGCATTGAAGGCAACGGCCAAAGTGAACTGGTAGAAAGTATTGTCGGGCTACGGCACATCGACAACGGCGTGATTTCGGTAGATGGCCAAGACATCAGCAGCCTCAGCACCCGCGAGCGGCGCGAAGGTGGCATCAGCCACATCCCCGAAGACCGCAACGAACGCGGTATTGTCAGCAGCTACACCACCGCCATGAACAGCGTTTTGGGGGACGCTCACCACAGCCCTTACAGCAGCAAATTTGGCTTTCTCAAGGAAGGCGTCATCAAAGAACACGCCCGCGAGCTGGTCGAAGCCTACGACGTGCGCCCGCGTTCCATTGATATTCAGTCCGAACGCTACTCGGGCGGCAACGCCCAAAAACTGATTGTGGCTCGAGAAATCGAACGCAATCCCAGCATTTTAATCGCCAGCCAGCCGACGCGCGGGGTCGATATTGGCGCGATTGAGTTTATTCACAACCAGATTGTTAACGCCAGGGATAGAGGTCTGGCAGTGCTGTTGATTTCTGCTGACCTCAACGAAGTCATGAGCCTCTCAGACCGCATTATTGTCTTGTACGAAGGACAAGTGATGGGCGAATTAGCACAAAAAGACGCCACCCCTGAAAAACTCGGTTTGCTCATGGCGGGCTCTACGGGTAAAAACCAGCCCAAGACGTATCAAAGTGCTGCAAGTAGTCTGCAAGCCGAAGCGGATAGTCAGCTAGCAGCACCCACCGAACGCAGCAAAAAGAAAAAGCGCAGCAGCAACAAACGCCGCAAGCGCAAGTAGTCGATAACGTCAATACATATAGCAGTCGCCAACTCAATCAGGACATCTAGGAGATAGTCGTTTCTACCTTGAGTAGGCATCAAGGATGGGCATCAAGGTGTATGGGTTCACGTGACGATGGCTATATCGATACATATCAATACATATCAATACATAGGGGGGGGTAGCTTGGCATTGTGCTCGAGCTACCCATCTACCCCAGCACAGCAATAAAAAAACGCCCACCACGTGGTAGGCGTAAAGCGTTAGCTTGGCAGACTTACGACCCAGAACTATCAGCTAAGGGTGAATCGCCCACGTCTTCTGGGGCATAATAGGGGTTTTCACCACTAGCGTGGTCGGTTGCGTCCACAATGTGCTTGATTTCCGGCACGGCTTCTGTGACCATGCCTTCGATGCCCTCTTTGAGGGTCACTTGCGACATACCGCACCCCTGACAGCCGCCCTCGAGGATGATAAACAAGGTATCCCCTTCGCGGCGGTCAATCGACACCCGCCCCCCATGACTGGCAACGCCGGGATTAACCTGCTTGTCTAGCACGTCTTGAATGCGCTGCGTGACAGGATCATCCCAAGTAGGGCTAGGAAAGTACACCCGGAAACCACTCGACATGACGTCTTCAATAAAATCTACCGTTGCGCCGTTTAACTGCTCGGCACTCATGGGATCCATGAAAACGTCAAAATCATCGACACGAAACACGTGATCGGTAGCCTCGAGGTCATTGGGTTTAGCGAGCCATAATTTTGGCTCAGCAACCGTTCCCGCTACCCGCACCGCCGTCACGCCCTGTTGGGCTTGCAATTTCAGGTAATGTTGCACCCTGGTAATGGCATTGTCTGTAAACGTAAGCATCACTAGTCATTATACGCACAAGACGCGGCTGAGAATCCTTAGTAAATTACTAGGAATAGCTCGAGCTTCGCTGATGGCATGCACATCATCCCCGTCTATGCAGCTGTATCTATGCAGCTGTATCTATGCAACTGCCTAGTGGTTAAAACCTCATACACAGTGGTCAAAACCTCATATAGAGGCAAAACAGCTACAATACCAAACAACCACATAGAGCCAACGTCGGCTCAATGTGCACACCTAGACTAGATTTTCATGCCCCAGACGCGTTCACACGCCAATCAATACATCGAGTGTCGTGTCTACTGCCCTACACCTCCAAACCCCTACCTCCACATGAGATGTCTACCCAACATGTCCATGCACGACACTCGGACGCTCACACGGTCACAGGTTGTAAGCATCTTTAGCTAGGTCATACGCCAATGCTTTAGCCATCACTTCAGCGTCTTCTTGGTCGATGATGCCTTCTAGCACCTGCCCTGCCAAATGGCGACACGCTGCCCGCCGCCACACATCATGCCGGGCAGCAATCGATGGAAACGCCCGGGTGTCGTCGTTAAACCCTGCAGTGTTGTAGATGCCGGCGGTTTCGAGCACTTGGTCAAAAAACCGCGCCATGCCGTTGACGCTGTCGTGAAACCACCATGGCGGCCCGAGGCGCACAGCAGGATAATGACCCGCTAGGGGAGCAAGTTCCCTTGCATAGGTTGTTTCATCAAGCGTGAACAATATCAAGCGGTAGTTGGCGTCATTACCAAAGGCTTCTAACAGCGACTGCAAATTGCGCGTCCACTCGGTGATGATGGGCATGTCTGCACCTTTATCTACACCAAAACGGGCAAACACTGACGGGTTATGGTTGCGGAGGCTACC